>NZ_PNCO02000002.1:0-600000 GCF_005886105.2 Pseudoalteromonas galatheae | reverse complement strand
GTGAGGTATAAGGTAAAGTCTCGTAGCTACCAGGTTTGATAGCTTCTACCGCTTCTTTTGTATCGTAATAGTAAAGCTCAGAATCAGGTAAACGTTTACGGAATTGAGTATTCATAACAACTTCCAACAATCGGTGACGGAGAACAGGCGGCCATGGCGACCGCCAGAATAGATTCGAACAGTGTTCGATTAACGCTCAGAAATGGCAGGAACTGGGCGTAGCTCCTCGCCGGTGTATTCCGCCGATGGACGAATGATACGGTTATCTGCGCGCTGCTCCATAACGTGTGCAGCCCAACCTGTTAAGCGTGACATAACGAAGATTGGTGTGAACAATTTAGTCGGGATCTTCATGAAGTTATAAGCTGATGCATGGAAGAAATCGGCATTACAGAATAGTTTTTTCTCGCGCCACATAACTTCTTCACAGCGTACAGATACAGGGTAAAGTACTGTGTCACCCACATCTGCTGCTAGCTTCTCAGACCAACGTTTGATGATTTCGTTACGAGGGTCCGACTCTGAATAGATAGCGTGACCAAAGCCCATGATCTTTTCTTTACGCTCAAGCATGCCCATCATTTCTTGCTCTGCGTGATCCGCAGATTCAAAGCGCTCAATCATTTCCATTGCTGCTTCGTTTGCACCACCATGAAGTGGGCCACGTAGAGAACCAATCGCACCAGTAATACAAGAATGCATATCAGAAAGCGTTGACGCACAAACACGCGCTGTAAAGGTTGATGCGTTAAACTCATGCTCTGCATAAAGGATAAGTGATACGTGCATCACACGCTCATGTAGCTCACTTGGTTTTTCACCATGCAATAAGTGTAAGAAATGTGCACCGATTGAATCGTCATCCGTCTCCACATCAATACGAACGCCATCATGGCTAAAGCGATACCAATAACAAATAATGCTTGGAAAGCTTGCTAACATACGATCGGTTACTTTACCTTGTTCATCAAAGCTTGCTTCACCTTCAAGGTTGCCAAGCATTGAACAACCCGTACGTAATACGTCCATTGGGTGTGCATCAGCAGGAATACGTTCTAATACTTCTTTTAACGCCTGAGGTAAACCGCGCATTGCTTTTAGCTCGCTTTTATAAGCGTCTAGTTCAGCTTGATTTGGTAAGTTACCTTTAAGGATAAGGTGAGCCACCTCTTCAAACTGACAATTTTCAGCTAGATCCTTTACATCGTAGCCGCGATAAGTCAAACCTGAGCCCGACTTACCTACCGTTGAGAGTGCTGTTTTTCCTGCCACTTGACCACGAAGGCCCGCGCCACTTAGTACTTTAGCCATATTATTGTCTCCTGAATTTTTTACCTGCTGGGTATTGATATTTTGTGCTGCTGAGCAACCCTCAACAGCTTTAATTTTTTACTTATTTTTACCTTCGGCGAATAATGCATCGAGCTTTTGCTCATAATCGTGATAGCCAAGGTAATCATACAAATCCATACGAGTTTGCATGGTATCGAGTACCGCTTTCTGATCACCGTTTTCTAAGATAGATTGATATACCAGCTCCGCCGCTTTGTTCATCGCTCTGAAAGCACTCAATGGGTAAAGCACCATGTCTACGCCCCACTCACCCAGCTCAGCTTTGTTCCAAAGTTCTGTTTTACCAAACTCAGTGATATTCGCGAGGATGGGCACATCAAGTGCTTCGCTAAATGCACGATAGTGTTCTTCAGTTTGTACCGCTTCTGCAAAAATTCCATCAGCGCCCGCCGCAACATAGGCTTTCGCACGCTCAATCGCCGCTTCTAGTCCTTCTTGTGCGAACGAATCTGTTCTTGCCATAATGAAAAAGTCAGGGTCGGTGCGCGCATCGATTGCTGCTTTAATACGGTCAACCATTTCTTCTATTGACACGATTTCTTTATTTGGACGGTGACCACAACGCTTTTGCGCTACTTGATCTTCCATATGTACCGCAGCTGCACCTGCTTTTTCCATATCTCGGATGGTTTTTGCAATGTTAAATGCGCCGCCCCATCCAGTATCAATGTCGACCATTAAAGGTAGATCACAAGCCGAGGTAATGCGACTTACATCTGCAATTACATCATTTAGAGATGTCATTCCTAAGTCAGGTAAACCATAAGATGCATTAGCAACGCCACCACCAGAAAGATAGATAGCTTGATGGCCGATTTTCTTTGCCATCATCGCGCTGTATGCGTTGATAGTGCCTACGATTTGAAGCGGTTTATTGGCTTTTAATGCTTCACGAAATTTTTTTCCTGCGCTCATGATGATGCTCTCTCTTAAAAGTGTGATTGATTGCTTGCTAACTTGGTTGCGATATTATTTTTAGAATATTGAATATGTCGACGCATCAGTATTTCTGCCAGTTCTGGGTCGCGATTACTGATCGCACGGACGATATGTTTATGCTCGTCAAATGCCGTAGTGACACGGGGGCCAGCCATCCCTAACTGCACGCGATACATACGTACCAAGTGGTACAGTCCATTGACTAGCATTGAGATAAGGCTCGCATTTTTACTGCCAAGAATAATGCGGTAATGAAAATCGAGATCACCCGCTTCTTGATAATAAGAATGTTGATTTTTGACTTCGTCGAATTGACTCGACAACAAACCTTCTAAGTCTTGAATTTCACTGTCAGTCATGTTTTGTGCTGCAAGCCTTGCCGCCATCCCTTCTAGTGCTTCACGGATCTGATAAAGCTCCATTAACCCTTCCGGTGTGAGAGTAACAACCCGCGCCCCTACATTGGCTTTACGTTCAACTAAGTGACATGACTCCAAGCGATTAATTGCCTCGCGAACAACCGCTCTGCTGACCTCATACTTTGTCGACAATTCCATTTCGCTGAGCTTAGAACCTGCCGCTATTTCCCCTTCTACAATTTCCTTACGCATACGAAAGAATGCTTTATCAGAAGAAGTAACCGCTTGCTCGTCAAAAAAGCTCATCATTAGTTAGCCAGTCTTAGTAATTTAAGTTGTAGACAATATAGTGCTGGTTGACGCGCACGTCAACCAGCCAGACCGCAAATTGTCGACAATTTTCAATATAAGCAGTATTCACCATATTTATAGCTTGTGGCAAATAATCAGCCTCATGTATTTGTCTCGTTACGGTATCAGGAAAGGATTAATTGCATCGCTTAAAAATCATGCATATTATGAAGATACCTTTACTTTAGCCTGAAGATTGCGATGCGGTGTTTTCAAATAGTAATGCTTACTCTGTTGCTAATAAGCGGTTTAGCGCAGGCGAACACCTATACCGTATTGGTCTATCACGGTGCTAACCCTCCTTACTATTTTGAAGAGCAGGGAAAGCCCAAAGGTATTTTTGTCGACATTTTTCAAGAATTGGCAAAACTGACTTCACACCAATTTGAGTTTATGCCGCTCTCTGTCGCCAGAGGACAGCGCTATTTCGACCAAGGAAAAATAGATATTGAACCTGGGATCAACAAAGCGTGGCGGGCCGAAGCAGACGTCCCAGGGATTTACAGCATCGACTATGCCTTCTCAACAGAAGTGTTGCTTGGATATCAATCTCGCTGTGTGGGCAAGCATAAGCCTGAGCAGTTTTACGGCGCATTGGTCGGCAAAGTAAGAGGATATCGTTACGATAATTTTGAAGCGCACTTAGGCGAAGACAAAATAGTAGTTTATGAAAATGTATCGGAGAAAGAACTGCTCGCACAGCTTGAACATGATCGTTTAGATTACATCATGATTGGTTCGGTGACAGCAGACTACTATATTTCACAACAACCAAAGTATCGCAAATTTCAGTCTTGCTATGAAATAAGCCGATTACCCGTACATATGCGCTTGCAACCTCATCTAACTGAGTTACAAACGGAAATAAATATCGCTTTGCGACGAATGGTTAATGACGGAAAAATAAAATCCATCTATGCTAAATATAGATTAACGCATTAACGTGTGGAGTTGTTTAGTAATGACGAATGCTGTTGTTGGACGTCTACTACTGTTTATATTGCTGATTAGCCCGTTGCCATTACAGGCGAAATTACAGGTTGTTACGGAACTTTCTCCACCCAATCAAACCATAGAAAACCATCAAGTTGCAGGCTCAAGTACCGATCTGGTCAAAGCGATTTTAAAAGCGGCTGAACTCGAGGGACAGTTTTCAATTTACCCTTGGGCTAGAGCTTTTAAATTAGCACAGCATGACAAATATACCTTGATTTATAGCATCGCAAAGACCCCGGCGAGAGAAGACAGCTTCCATTGGATTGGTCCTGTTGCTGTGTTTCATTTAGGGTTTGTGACCAACCGCTATCGTGAGGACATAAAAATTCAATCACTTGAGGATGCCAAACAATACAAAATAGCAGTTCAGCGTGGTGATATTGCCGAAGGCACACTTAAAACACTTGGGTTTAACTTTGTTCAAACCAGCGACATCGAAAAGTCATATGAGTTACTCGTTGCAAATCGCGTTGATTTAGTGATTGATGACCCACGTTATATCAAAACCATGGCCATAGAGCTTAACCTCCCTGCCGACCACTTTACCTTTTTATACGATGTGGAAGCACTCTCGGTAAAAGGTTACCTTGCAACGAACAACCAGTTACCAGCCGACATTGTCGAACGATTACGTATTGCGTTTGCGAAAGTAAGTAAAACAGAAACTTATCGTAAGGTACTGGAGCTCTAGCTAATAACAATTGCTTTAATTCAAAATTCTCCCATGTATCTTGGTTTGTATGGGTAGTACTTATACCAATTGAATTAATTCTCTAATCAATTTGAGGGGTGAAATAGCATATTAGCTTCATTAAAAATTTCTCATTTAGAACAACTAAATAGCAAAATTTTTGTCTTGCTACTAAAGCTATTTCCCCGCTTCAAGATAGATCATTTACTTAATACAACTGGTATTAACCGTCGTTGTTTTTCATAAAAACCAATACCAAGCAAGTGGCTCATCTTATTAAAAAAAGATAACATTTCAGCCTAGACTTGCCGATTACAGTAACGATTAGAAAGGAAAAACAGTGATTGAACGAATTGACACCAAACAACGAATGAGCCGAATTGTAAAACACAATGGTACCATTTATTTATGTGGCCAAGTGTGTAAGGACGCAGAACAAGGAATTAAAGAACAAACTGAAACCATGCTTGAGAAAGTTGATGAGCTACTTATTCAAGCAGGCAGCGACCGCAAACACATTCTTTCTGCGACAATTTATATTAAAGACATGAAGTATTTTGCAGAAATGAACGAAGTGTGGGATGCATGGGTTCCTGAAGGTTATGCGCCAGCTCGCGCTTGTGTAGAAGCTAGCATGGCTCGTGATGCATTGCTTGTTGAGATTTCGGTGGTCGCTGCAGAAGTCTAGTCTAAAAAATATAAGCCTAGTTTAGACAAGGCTTACTGTTAATCTGTCAGATTTGATTTTTAGGTATTGATCAAATTTGACAGCCGTATTTGACGCAGCAGAGTCCGGTTTATTGAACCACAACACATGGCGCAGCGGGCTGAGAGCGAACAATAACTGCCTACTGTGAAACACTGCAAAAACGAAGACAGACAAACCTAACAAACTGCGAGCACTTGCTGGCTTAGTAAAACTCACATTCTCAATTCTAGAATTTCTTACTGCTGTATTTGCAGCGCGTTGTCGTGCGCGATAACCCTGTTTTAGTGTAAAGATACACTTAGGCGCTAAAAATTGGCCTATCAATAAACGTTTTTGGCCAAAGTTACTGGAGTGTTTATATGCTTTTTACTTCACTTCCTCAGTTTGGATGCTAATAGTGGTGGGTGATGAGATGGACGCTCCCAAATCGGCGTCAATGCGCCAAACTGATAGTTGCAAACACAGTTATTAGGAGAGTCCATCATGAATAACGTTAGCACGCTTTCAATTGATCTAGCAAAAAATGTATTCCAACTTTTATCGTTTGATAAGCAAGGTAATAAATGTTTTTCCAGAAGGTTAGATAGAGCAAAGCTCTTGCAAACATTGACCCAATTACCTGCTTGTAATGTTGTTATGGAATCATGCTCAACGTCTCATTATTGGGGGCGCTGCTGCTTACAAGCTGGGCACCAAGTTCAGCTTATCCCTGCGCAACATGTTACCCCTTTTGTCCGTGGCAATAAAAACGATAAAAATGATTGTATGGCGATTTATGAAGCGAGCCTTCGACCTAACATTCGCTTTGTTCCTGTAAAAACAGAGCATCAACAAGCAATCCTAGCACTACATCGTTATCGGGAACGGCTCATACATAATCGAACTGCCTGCATCAACCAAACATGTGGTTTGTTACTTGAATTTGGCATCGTCATCAAGAAGAGCTTAAAGTCTTTTCGTGCAACCATTGCTGATCTGCTCAACCGTAATTTACATGGAGCTTTAAATCTACTCCTCAGAGACGTTTATGAAGAAATGCAAAAGTTAGACGCCAATATTAAAAATGTAGAGGCACAATTTAAGCAGTTTAATGAACAGAGCCAAGCTGCTCAAATTATCCAATCCATCCCCGGAATTGGGATTATCAACGCATCGGCATTGAGTGCCACAATAGATAAAGGGCAAGCATTTTCTAATAAAAAGGAGTTGGCTGTGTGGCTTGGGATCACACCACGTCAATATGCTTCGGGTGAAACCAAGAAGATGGGAGGGATCACCAAACGAGGTGATCGTTATCTAAGAAAACAACTCATTCATGGTGCCCGTACAGTGGTCAATCATGCGCACAAAAAGCAGGATGATTTAAACAAATGGATCAACGCATTGGTAGAACGTCGCGGTAAAAATAAAGCGGTGGTGGCCACGGCCCACCGATTGGCTCGCTTAATGTGGATATTGCTACAAAGAAATGAACCTTATAAAGCCCAATATACACAAAGTGAGGCGCAATCATGACTCAAATTATGGCTATTAAGGAGCCCGGTCGTGACAAGGGCCTCGAGCCCGAGTGGGTGTTTATGAGCCCTTGATAGCCATATTCTCATTGCTGTAAACATAACGATGAACAAAAGGTCAAACCTACCTAGTTAAACCCGTTATAGGCAAGGCATTCAATGCCGCGTGGGTGTATTCTACTTTTTGGGTGGCTAGGTTCGAAACTCATTAGGGGCGCTGAAAGTCAGTTAAGCCCGAATATATGTCAGAGCAGCACCTTATTTAGGGTGACTCAAAGTGACTGTTTATCAATACATACAAATAGTAAATGAGAGATAAATAAAAGAAGCAACAAGGCTGTTAAAACAACCTTGTTGGATGAGTATTACTTGACAGCAGCAGAGCGTCCATATATGTCACTTATTTTCTCTTTATTTTCCTCCTTACTTTTCTCTATCGATATTAATTCCAAGTACTGTGTAAACCGCCTTGCTAAAGTAGCGGCCGTTCTCTTTGATTTTATAGTGACTAGCATCAAGCCAGATGAAACAGATACAGCGTATCAAAACTTCGTGATTGCCACGCTTTAAGCTCTGGAATTAGCTGGTCAGTTACTCCTGTAATGGTGGCTTCTGGAATTTCAATACCATACACCTTCTGCACATGGCCTCGAATATCCCGATAGCTCATGCCTAACGTAAACATGGATAGTATTTTTTGGTCAATTTCAGGTTGATTTTTCTTAACCAGTCGTGACTCAAACTAGTCAGTACGGTCTCTTGGCACTTCAAACTCAAATTGACCTACGGATGATTTAATCGTTTTCTTGCTAGTGCCGTTCTTGCGATTTAGTTGTAGATCAATTCCTAAGTATTGCTCTAGCTCTGCTTGTAGGACTGCTTCTGCTAATTGTTTAATGAGTGGCGTTAAAATGCCATCTTCACCAGTTAAGTCTTTACCAGATTGAAGTTCAGCTAATGCTTTGTTGAAGTCGAAAGATTCAGTTATGTGTTATTCCTGTTTTCTTAATAATACTGAAATGACTACGGTTTCTAAACACTACCGTCACTATTTTTCGCTGCTTCGGACTTGAATTTGCGATGAGCTTTTAGTTGATTTTCATTAATTTTAAAGTGTATTATTTTAAATAAAAATTTTATATAGGATTTTTATGCTTTTAACTGGTTATTTTACAAGAGTTCTTATTATTTTAATATTCTTTTTCTCGTTCTTTTCTTATGCGTTAGATAAAAACCCAGATGGGCTTGTTAGTTTGTGGAAGTTAGACAATGCTCAAGCTGTTATTGACTCTGTTGGTGAAAATCACGGTACATTTTACAATGGCCCTGTAACTACGCAGGGAAAGAATAATTTCGGAGTAAAATTTGATGGTGTAAATGATACAGCTATCATACCTGACAGTGAAAGCTTAAACTTTGATAATGGGGATTTTACAGTCGCATTTTGGGTTAAAAAGCTCCAACCCACAACTAGTAATTGGAACAGATGTGCTGCAGTTAATAAGTGGCACAGTGGAGATAAACCGGGAACAAATGAGTGGCATTTATCTATTTGTAGTGGTAGAAGCTCCAAAGGGCTTACATTTGGAGTTGAAGTAGACAAGCAGTCCGTCAGCGTTAGAGATTATGAAGCTCTTACACTCAATGAATGGTACTTTATTACTGGTGTGCGTGAAGGTGAATATATAAAGTTATATAGAAATGGTGAGTTAAGAGGTACAGAATATGTGGGTAATGGTTCAATAGCAAACACTAGCAGAAGGTTACGGTTTGCAACGTGGGAAAAGTCCACTTTATATAGCCACAGCGCATCAGTGTTGGATGATGTTCAAATATATAGTAGAGCGCTTAGTGAGACTGAAATCTCTCGACTTAGCCAGGATGGTCTTTTTGCTAAAAGTACTTTGCAGCTATGTGAGAGTCAATTAGATTCAGCTAAGTTGAGTATCAATAGTCTTAGTACTCAGGTTTTCACTTTAAGAAACTTATCTAACACTTTAGAGGATAAAGTAACATCATTAGTCAGCGAAAATGACAGTTTACATAAAACAGTTGCGGAACTCACTCATACTAACCAATATCAGCAGCAAGAAATTACAGAGCTAGAAAATAGTAAAATATTACTATTAGAAGAGAGTGCTCAAAAAGATATCCATATATCTGCACTTAATCAAGAAATATTAAATCTGAAAGCGGAGCTTTCGGCGCTAAAAGGTGGATAACCTGAATTAGTTGAAAAGAATTTAGTGTGATTACCAAGGGATACTGACAGTATAAGTATCAAGCGATTTTGACGTAATCACACTAATTCAGAGTAAAGCCTTTAGGAGCCATCGGTTTATTAAATTTGTACAAATTAACATGAATAACAACTGGCTCAGATAGGCCCTCATATGACAGCTCATATTTATCCAACAGTCCTCCACCGAAAGGCATAGATGAATCTTCGAATGGACAACAACTACCTAGGCGCTTTATTTCCAATTGCTCACCATTGGGTCCAAATAAGCTCTGGAAGTATTCAATATGAGCTCCTTCGTATTTTGTTCCGCGGAGAAAACCACCAAGTTCAATAGGTTTGGTTGGACTATAGCCGTACTCGGAGTCAGACGATACCATTGAGTTATTCATCTCTAGGTTTTGACTAGATGTATTTTTAGTCGAGCTGCATGAAGCTAATGCAAACACCAAAAAACATATATATAGGCCTTTCAACATAATTTTCCTTAATATTCATAACAGCTTATTAGCGTGAATTCCTGAATATCTCACTCATCCACAAAAGAAATGAGCACAAAATTCAAGCTAACTGTATTTAATATTTTTAGCAAGTTACCAGCCAAGCTTAGTCATTTCAACATGCAAATTACCTGAAAAACGAATTGGGACTTATCCAAGCCATAAATTGGCTCGTTAAGAAGGCAATAGTAGCGGGTGTCACCATTTTTCCGCTGTCAATGACTATGTATAGAGACTGCAAGAGGCTAATAAAGCGGTAAGTTATTTTGTTGACCCTAGTGAACTACATTCACCCACATCAAAGCAAGGTGGATTGGCGTATAGTTATTTGCTTGAAAGGGTATTAGCCAAATATCTAGAACGGTAATATCTACCGCTGGACCCAAATAAAGACAAGCATCTGATCCGCTTTATTAAAAAGCATATGGAGATTGATAAGCTCGCTTTATCGGATTAACTTTAATAAAAAAGCGTTGTCGTCTAACATTGAGCTAAGGTGAACAGTAAGCTCACCTTAAACTTCAATCTGCCAACATGGTTTCGTGCGCTTTGTTTATCTCAGATTCAAGTGCACTGTCTAGCATATTAGTACGCATAGCAACCAGTTTTAAGAAAGCGGTTTTGTCACTTTTGGTTAATGATCGAGTAAGTGGAATTTTGGCTTTCAATGGATCAACTGGTCTACCATTAATGTGAAGTTCAAAATGCAAATGAGGGCCAGTTGAACGGCCTGTGTTGCCTGAAAGCGCAATTATCTGTCCACGCTTTATAGGCTGACCTTGATGGACATTGATCTTGTGTAAATGTAAATATCTCGCCTTGTACTTACTACTGTGCCTAATATCTATATATTTACCAGCAAATTTATGATTGCCCACTCTTGTTACAATACCATCGCCAGTGGAAACTATTTTAGTACCTGTAGGCGTGGCAAAGTCTACCCCGTTGTGAGGCCTAATACGACCTGTAACAGGGTGTTTTCTTCTGGGATTAAAATGAGAGCTTACCCTGTACGATTTTTGTAAAGGCAACCTTCTAAATGCTCTTGTTAAGCTATGGCCCTGCTTGCCGTAAAAACGCCCATCATCAAATAAAAAAGCAGTGTATTCATTGGTCTTTTGTTGAAATCTGGCACCAACTATGTGGGCTTGTCCAGTAGGTTTTCCATCAACAAACTGCTCATTTCTGATTACTTGAAACTTATCGCCTTGTCGAATAGCGCGAGCAAAATTGAGCTGTTCCTTAAATATTTTAGTCACTACGGCTGCATCTGCTTCAGTTAACCCAGCTTTTTGCGCCGAGAGGTAAAAACTACCATTTATTTCACCACTAATGAGTTTAGTGCGCCATTCGCCATCTTGAATTAATGTTTCATACTCTATGCCACCATCTTCAGCACGACGATAAATTACACGATGACCAGCATGAACGAATAACTCTAACTCCTGCAATTCATGACTTTTAGTAAAGTATTTAAAAATAAGCACATTATTTGGCTTGAGTGTCTCTAGTGCCAATATAGATTCATCAGCACTAAGCACCTCATAAAGTGTTTGTTGTGAAATGTTTAAGCGCTCAAATAGCGTGCTCAGTGTATCACCTTTAGTAATGACCACTTTGGTCTTTTGATATTTGGGTTCAGGGCTTACCTTCAATGGAGCTGAAATATCCTGCTAGCTAAGATCAGAAACTTTATCTGTAATCAAGTTGGGTTTGGCCGTTATAACTTCATTAATATCTAATCGCTTATCTGAGACTAAGTGACTTTTCGAAGACTCTACACTGATCAACCAAGTAAGCGTAATAGTCGAAACGACAATTGCTACTAAGTGTTTTCTTGGCAATTTGAGTAATAGCCCAAAAAAGATAAATTTATTTTTTTCCATTAAATCACTCATTTACATCAGAATCACAGTTGCTTTTTAGAAAATAGCACAGCTCAACCAGTCTAATTGGTTAGCTTAAGAAAATAGCCGATGATCTAGACCGCATGTGTTATGTTATAATACAACAATTACTTAGGAGGTTAACATGCAAGATATAAATAAAGTGTATGGTTCTTTATCAATACAAGAGATAAAAGCGGCACCTCAGTCAGATTATATGAATGAACAACAGTGCACATTCTTTCGAAATTACTTGATTGAACTTCATGATATAACGCGAGAACACATTAGAGATGCTAAGGCACAATTAGCTAATCGTCCTGAGCTGGCCGACATCAGTGATAGGGCATCTTGGGAAGAAGAATGTGCCATTCTGATGCGGATTGTAGATAGAGAGCAGCGGTTACTTCCTAAGATCCAAAACTCTTTAGAGCGCATTAGATTGGGAGAGTACGGCTACTGCCAAGAAAGTGGCGAGCCAATTGGTATAGAGAGACTCTTAGCTAGACCTACAGCAGAATATTGTGCAGATGTAAAACAAACAAAAGAACTTACAGAGCATGCTTATGCAAAGATTCGAGAAGAATCTTAACCTACTAAAACACTTGTAACTTGGGGCGAAATTACAATGTTAAACTCAACAAACTTATTACCTGTAACTGTTTTATCAGGATTCCTTGGTGCAGGTAAAACAACTTTACTCAATTACATCTTAAACAATCGTGACGGTTTGCGAGTCGCTGTAATAGTGAATGATATGAGTGAAATCAACATTGATGTGGCAACGGTACAAAACGAAGTCAGCCTTAACCGAGCTGAAGAGAAACTCGTTGAAATGAGCAATGGGTGTATCTGTTGTACTCTTCGAGAGGATTTGCTTGAGGAAGTTACTCGTTTAGCTAAATCTGAAAAGTATGATTATCTTGTTATCGAGTCAACTGGTATTTCGGAGCCATTACCTGTTGCCGAAACGTTTACCTTCAAGGACGAAGATGGCATTAGCTTATCGAACGTCGCCAAGTTAGATACCATGGTTACGGTTGTCGATGCTGTTAATTTTTTAAAGGACTATAATCAGGCAAAGTCCTTGCAGGAAGTTGGTGAAAGTCTTGGTGAGGAGGACGAACGAAGTGTTGCTGATCTACTGATTGAACAGGTAGAGTTTGCAGATAGACTCGTGATCAGTAAAACAGATTTAGTGAGTGCTGAAGAGCTCACACAACTACAAAGTATTCTAAGGAGTTTGAATACAGAGGCAACACAAATCCCTATAACGCATGGCCAAATTCCATTAAAGCAAATTTTAAATACCAACAGTTTTAGCTTTGAAAAAGCGCAGCAAGCTCCCGGCTGGCTTAAAGAAATGCGTGGTGAACATGTGCCTGAAACAGAAGAGTTCGGTATAACTAGTTTTAGCTATTGTCGTAGGCGCCCATTTCATCCGAAACGTTTCTATGATTTTTTACATGCGAACGATAAAGCTGGTAAGCTACTGCGCTCTAAAGGTTTTTTTTGGTTAGCAACTCGGCCCAACTTTGCTGGTAGTTGGAGCCAAGCAGGCGGCATCGCCAGATATGGTCAGGCAGGCTTATTCTGGTTTGCGGTACCTCGTGAAGAGTGGCCTGAAGATCCTGAATATGTTTCTGCGATTGAAGCGCAGTGGGTTGAACCTTATGGCGATAGACGTCAAGAGTTGGTTTTCATTGGTCAAGGTTTAGATAAAGGCGAATTAATTAATAAACTAGATGAATGCTTATTGACCGATGAGGAATTGCAATTAGGCGTAGATATTTGGAAATCCTTACCCGATCCTTTTCCTGCTTGGATTGAATAAACGATTAAGTGAACTAGCTCAATCATGAGCCAGTGTGATTACGTCAAAATCGCGTGATGCTTATACCGACAGTAGCCCTTATCACACTTATTCAAATCAGGCGTAAATTGAAGCCGGTGAATTTCACTCTCAGACTTGCTCAGGTAAATCTGAGAGTGATTATCTTGCTCACTTATAATTGGAGATCAATAGCGCTTTAAAACCCCATAACTTCTGAACACTTATCCACTTAAGTATTTGCTTTCTTAACAAACTTCGCTGTCACCATCATTTCACCAACGCCATCAACCTTACAGTCAAGTTCATGGTCTTTTTTATCTAGCACTCGCCTTACCAAAGCCTTAGTACCAATCTTAATGACTTGTGAGCTGCCTTTAATTTTTAAATCTTTAATCACAGTGACTTTATCGCCATCAGCTAATAGTGTGCCGTTGGCATCTTTTACTTGAATGTCGTCCTCGGTAGCAGTCGCGTTAGGATCCCATTCGTAAGCACATTCAGGACATATTAGCTGACTTTGATCTTGATAAACATATTCAGAATTGCACTTGGGGCAAGCAGGTAAAGACATAATTAACTGTATCACTTTTTAGGCTGTGTATCATCGGCATATGATACTGTAAAAGTGAGTAGAGCGTCCTCTATATTCTTCTTTAAATCGCTATTGAATTAAGAATAGCTACCCAAAATGTTGCGGCACGACAATTGCTTAGTTATTAATCTATATTTCATCATATAAAGGATTACCTATGCTTGTTAGTCAAACTCAAGGGGTTGGCTCACCAACAATTTATAGCAGCCAGAGCCAGAATCAACCAAAAGAGGCTGAAGCAGTACAGAAAGACACTCAAGTCTCCATTAGCCAAACCGCAAACAATGCCAAACATAATTGGCAAACTATTGCCTCTAAATACAACGTTCACAATATTTCAGCGGCAGAAGCACGAACTATGTCCCGAGAACTATTCGAAGGTGGGTTTATTGGTTCAGGTCAGATGATGGCTATCGGCGCGCCGATATCAATGACTGAAAACCCACATGAAAAGACTGATTTACTTGGAGATATGAAGCGTACATTTGAAATTTCAGCAGCTAGCGGCGGGCTCAATAAAACCTCACGAGAGATTTATGCTTCGGCGATCACTACGCTTGAAAATCTCGCCAAGACACACAGAAATAATATACCAATTTGAGGGAGCAAATCTGATGCTAACTGAATTAGAAATTTCTCATTTAGAGCATAAGTAGCAAAACTTTTACATCGCCTACATGACCGTGGATACGTTGGCAGTAGCAGAATATGGTAGCGGTATTATCGACAAGATTTTCCCGTCTCAAAATAGATCACTTCATTAAGCGGATGAGTATAAGTTGATATCCATTAAATTACAGACACAAAAAAAGCAAGCCTTAGCTTGCTTTTTCTTCATCTATTAAGCGATTAAAGCTTAACGATGTTCTCAGCTTGAGGACCTTTTTGGCCATCAGTTACTGTGAATTCAACTCTCTCGCCTTCAGCAAGTGTACGGAAACCGTCACCTTTGATTGCGCTGAAGTGTGCGAACACGTCAGGGCCATTTTCTTGAGCGATGAAACCAAAACCTTTAGACTCGTTAAACCACTTAACGGTACCTGTAAGAGTGTTAGACATAATACTAATCCTGATATAAAAACAAAAACCAATGCTGCGCATTGATGAGCTATGCCCATGTGGGCGCATAGACCTAAATTTGTAGAGTGGATAAAACTTCAGGACGGTACTACTACAAGCAAACACTTATACAACAACGTAATGGAGATTTTAAAACACTGACTCAAATTCTGTCTATGAACATCATATAGGGATTCCGCCCTAAGTCAATGTATTTTTAATCATCAATATGACTTGCTAATGACAAGTATCAATATTTTTTTAGCGCCTTTTTTAACCCCCTATTTTAAAAAAAAATATTTCCCTAACTTCCAGTAAATACAAGAGATTGCAATAAAATATTCATAAAGCATCGGAGGCTTTTTTAACGCTAATTCTCGAATTAATAACACCACTTGACTTATGAGTATTAGCGCGGCCTTCATGAGCTCGGTATCACCCTTTTCCCTAGCGGTAATTAGCTGGGAGTCACAATGTGACACCAAGGTGTGTCTTAGGCAACGCTCAAAGTAATTTCAAAGCAATTGAGTTGCTCTTCCAATCAACCTTGGGGATGAAATTGTATATTAGCTCGATGAGAGATTTCCCACTTAAAGCAACTAATAACAAAGCCTTTTCCTTACATGATACGGAAATAGGTAAAGCTAGCTTATTACAATTACAGACTGGGGAACTAGGGCTACATTGGTTTTCTTAGGGTCAGATGAAAAATAGCTTTCAAAACGCTTGCTTTCGGCTAATCACAAATAAGGCCACGAGCGAAACCAAAATAAACAGTGCAGCGAGTAAAAAGGTCAGCGAAAATGCCATATTAAGTTGTGCAGAGCTTGCCACTGCCGCACTCTTTGTCTGCAGCAACAAGCTAAATACACCACCAAGTAATGAAGCTCCAGTCATTAGTCCTAAGTTTTTACATAAATTAATGAGTCCAGCTCCCATGCCCTTTTCTTTTTCGGCTACAGTCGTCATCACAAAGGTATGGTGAGCCGCTAGAAACAACTGCCTTCCGGGAGTTAGCATAAATAACGCCACAACATAGCCATAAAGTCCAAATAATGAAGGTAGGATTGCAAAGCTAATTGCCCCAATGAGGATCATCAGCAAGCCCAAAAACATAGCAAACGCGATACCAAAATGATCAACCACCTCGCCTGATGGATAACCTGCGACAGCAGCAATACAAGGTCCAATAGACACAATAAGACCAACCGTGACCGGGCTCAGCCCTAACGCATAAGTGAGATAAAAAGGCCCGACAACTAATGTCGACATTGCGATGGCGTCAACTATAAAGCTCACGATTAACGAGGTATTGCGTAGCTTGTGTTTCAGAAAAGCTAAACTCACAAGTGGAAATTGAGCACGCTTTTGGCTTTGTACAAAACAGTAGATAAAAGCCACAGAAAAGAAGAAAAATACGCTATGCAAGACAAGACTAAACGAACTACTCGATGGCATAGCCAACACATAAAATAGGCATGACACCGACAGCCACGCGCTTCCAATAACATCAAAACGCTGTAGCTCAGGTGGATTTGCGACATCATCAGGCAGAAATCTTGCTATTAAAAAGTAAGCTGCACCACTGAGCAATATCATCAACCAAAAAGTGAACTGCCATGATAACCACTCTAGCATTGCACCACTTAGCAATGGCCCCAAAGCCGTGCCAATCGCAGCGGTAGTGCCGAGTAGCCCCATTGCAAGTCCAACTTTACGCTTTGGCATCACAACGCTTGTCAGTGCAAATACTTGAGATAATAACAGCGCAGCGCCAATGCCTTGGAACAGCCTAGCAGCAATCAGCATCCAAAGATTTACGCTCAGCCCAGCGGCAATGGAGCCTACACAAAAGACGCTGATTCCAATGCGCAGCGCCCTTTTTCGGCCTACGCTATCTCCAACAGCGCCAGCACCAAGAATAAACGCGGTAAGCGAAAGCAAATAAGCCACAACGACCCAATTCACCAATGCCTGCCCCACGCCAAATTCCTCCGCAAGTGTTGGCAATAAGACATTGATACTGCTCATGCCAAGCGTTGGCAAAATGAGTACCACAGCTAAGCTGAACAACACTCGCTTTTGTCCGGCCCCCAGAGCAGTTTTATCCTCTGTATTTACTGTACCTTCTAACATGTGTTACCACTCCTACCATTGCGCCATGCTAATAAGAGGTAACTGTACTACTTCAAGTGAACTTGAGGTCAAGCGTGATTAGGTTTGAAACTGGATTGGATTAATTGGATCAACAGCAAAGCCTTAGATAGTTTTAGCGAATCGACTGCCTGTAACTTAATGTGCTGAGCAGCAGTGATTGGATCTCCGGCACAGAACTTTGATTATTAGATCCCTAAAACCTTGTCGCTATGTTATTTATCACATTTTGAAACTGTAATTGTTGTCCAAAAACCTCTATTTTATGAATTACTTGCGCTTCAAGAACAAACACTATCTCGTGTGTTTCCTCTTTGTTGTAATTACTAAATATCGTAATTTCTTGAATAGATTTTTGTTGGACATTCTGTATTTTATAAGCGCTTGCGACCTCTTCTGAAAGTACCTGGAGCCAAGCAGGCAATTTCATTCTTGAATCGACCTCAAACAAACTCCGTACAAATTGATGTTCATGCCCAGATAAATCAACAGCAGGTACAAACTTTTGCGGATCTAGCGTTTCGTGAAGCAGTTTACTGTCTTTAAACGCCAACACTAACGTTTCAGACACATGCGAAATAGTGATTGGTGAGTCAACCTTTAACTTGACGACCTTCGATAAGATAAGCTCTTGAGCGCTAACCTGCGTGCCCCAAAGCAATAGAAAAGTTGCAAATATCATCCTTATCATGCGTTGTTCCTTTCAATTTATTTTATGTGATTGCCGCAAAGCGGTTTAGCTTTCAGAGATCTCCTTGCAAGCAACTCGCTTTTGATTGCATAAACGGCAAACAGGCTAGGCTAGAGTATAGTAATTAACTTTGCCTGAATACGAATATTGCTAGGTTAAATTTCCCCGCCATCTATTGGAAATAACTCATTATCACTCAGGTAGTTACCCTTTAGATTAAGTGGTCAAGTCAAGCCCAGTCCATTTAGAGCTGTTACTTGACTAAATAACCTAATCGCCGCGACACTATATAGTAAGAATAATTTTTCCCACCGCACGCTTAGATTCACTTCGCTGATGAGCCTGCACAACTTCTTCAAAGGGAAAAACAGAGTCTATTTTTACCCATATCTGTCCCTCACTAAGTAAGTTGGCAATATGCGCTAGCTTGCTGCGATCAGGGGCAACCCAAACTCGGTGAAATTCAACACCATAAGACAAAGCAACCTCATGCTTAATTTCATTCAGCGTAGAAACTAGCTTACCTTTAGGTTTGATGACCTTAAGTGAACGCTCCAATAAACCTTCTTCTCCAATTGCAGCAAACACTAGATCGATATTGCGCACGATTACTTCAAACTGCTCATTGCGATAATCAATACACTGATCTACACCTAATTCATATAGATACGCATGATTAGGAGCTGAAGCAGTGGCGATAACGTAAGCTCCGGCCAGCTTGGCATATTGTATTGCAAAAGCACCGACAGCACTGGACCCTCCATGAACCAACACAGTTTGTCCAGAAGAAACTTTACCTAGGTCGTGAATTGCCTGCCACGCTGTCAGAGATACCATCGGCACCCCCGCGGCTTGTTCAAAACTGATATTTTCAGGCTTTTTCACAACTAACGCGCTATCAACGATTACCTGCTCGGCATAAGCACCTGGTTGGCCAATTGGGAT
This sequence comes from Pseudoalteromonas galatheae, assembly GCF_005886105.2. Taxonomy (NCBI): domain Bacteria; kingdom Pseudomonadati; phylum Pseudomonadota; class Gammaproteobacteria; order Alteromonadales; family Pseudoalteromonadaceae; genus Pseudoalteromonas; species Pseudoalteromonas galatheae. The sequence continues at coordinate 581,188 of NZ_PNCO02000002.1, read as the reverse complement.
CATCGCCATTATTTCATCACCCACTTGAAAACCTTGATTATCACCCACAGTTTCTAGAACCACACCAGCAACATCCCAACCTGCAACAAGAGGCAAAGAAAAAAAGTTTTCCAGCATCCCTGCTCGGATCATTGTATCGACAGGGTTCACACTGGCGGCTTTAACTTGAACTCGTAGCTGACCATTTTCAGGTTTCGGAGCGCTGATTTCGATAATATTAAGTTGATCTGCTTGTCCGTATTGCTCAATGACGATGGCTTTCATCTTTTCTTTCCTATTTTAGTTTGGCTTACGCCATTATGTTCTGATAAAGTCATGTCGTAAAATTGATGATTGATATATATATCATTCCATAAAGGAATGAGTTATACGTTGTATTCACAGATCAAGGTCAGAGTGTCGAAACCTCGAAATCACACTCGTTATGGAAATTGCACTAAGAAAAATAAATGAGGGAAAATGGCTAAGCTTGATATCAACCTGCTAGTAATTTTTGACGCCATAATGGCTGAACAATCGGTTACAGCTGCAGCAGATAGACTAGCGTTGACCCAACCATCAGTGTCAAAAGCTCTTTCAAGGATGCGCTATGTCTGGAAAGACCCTCTGTTTGTTCGTGATGGTCGAGGGATCAAACCAACACCGAGAGCCGAAGTACTATGGCGAGAAGTCCGTCCGGCAATTCAGACTTTAATCGAAGCGACCTCCGAACAACAATTTGCTCCTACTAGAAGCGAACGCACATTTCGTATCGCATTGACTGACGGAATGACCCGTATACTCTGGCTGCCACTACGTCAACGGATTGAGCAGCAGGCACCGAAAATCAATCTGCACGCAATGCCGTTTCGTGGTAATGGGGAATCACTGTTGCTCGATGCTAAAGTTGACTTGGTGGTGGACTACTATGAAAACCAGAACCGCAAAATTATTCGCCAGCACCTATTTGATAATCATTTTGTTTGCCTGATGAGGCCGGAACACCCACTTGCTCAATCAGCCCTGTCTCTAAAGCTATTCTCGAACTCAGATCATCTGATGGTATCCCTATCCGGCGATACGAGCAGTGTGGTCTGCTCGGCATTAGCAAAACATCACCTACAGCGGCGTATTGCAGTGACAGTCAATAGCTTTTCTGCTGCAATTGATTTGATTAAGCAAACAGATCTACTCTGTGTGCTGCCCTATCTAGTAGCACACTCAGAGATCGCTACCGGAAGTTTGGTGAGCCAACCTCTACCGCTTAATGTATCGCCAGCCCCAATTAGTATGGCATATCATATTCGTACTGAGGCAGATCCAGGTGTACACTGGTTGCGTCAACAAATAATGGAAATTACGGCAGCGATACAATCATCATCCGACCAAGTGCCATAACGCATAAGGACTGTTCGTAAAAGTTACATACTATTCCCTTAATGTAAATTTGATACTAGACTCAAAACTGCTAACCCGTTGATCAAAAATTAGTTTGCTAAAATACATTTTCAAAAAAGATAGATAATTAGCATGATTGTTGTTTGTGGCATGTCAAACAGTGGTAAAACTTCGGTTGTTAAGCAATGAACAAGTTAAGCGCACCTAAAAAGCTGGCCATTAAACGTTGCTAAATTTACCAGCGTCTAATGTAGTTTTGTTTTTATTTGCTCTATTTTTCAACCGTCCATAGCTAAATACGGAGGTTTTATGGATTACAAAAAATTTTTACCTAGTGAAAATTTATCCTCATTTATCAATTGCTTTTGGACACTGGAAGTTGCTGCGGATAAGAGTGCTGTAAAGCAACGCATTGTTCCTGATGGCTGTATTGAGTTGGCCTTTATATTGGCTGATGACATTAAGCGCTATACTTCGGAGCATGACTACATACTGCAACCTCGCGCCATGGTACTTGGACAAACGGTTTCGCCTTTTTATATTCAACCAACTGGAGATGTTCGCACCTTTGCAGCTAGCTTCTTTCCTTATGCCTTTTCCCACTTTATCTCGAAACCGATAAAAAACTTAAAAAATAAGGAAACTTCGATTTACGAATTATTTAAGCCCGATGAGGCCACAAAGCTAGAAAGCGATATCATTCAAGCACAAAACACACGCCAAAGGATTGAGGTTTTAGAGGCCTTCCTTCTTCATAAACTGAGCGACCCGCAGACAATTGAGCACATTGTAAAAACAACGGTAGATATTATCTTTGCACAAAATGGCGATATATCTATTAATGCAATCACCAAATCAAATCCCAACAAAAGACGCCAACTAGAGCGGAAGTTTTTAGACCTTGTCGGCATAAGTCCAAAACATTTAAGTAAACTTGTGCGCTTGCAAAGCGCGTTAACACTCCTCATAAATCGTGAAGACAACCTCACCAACATCGCGTACAAAAGCAATTACTATGATCAATCTCACTTTATTAAGGACTTTAAAGCGCTCACAGGGGTAAACCCGCGAGATTTTCTCAATGACGAAAGCATGGCGCTTTCACTACTTTTCTATAAATAACACTGTCGCTTTTTTACAATTGATAATTATCCACTAGAGCTACCCTAAACCTGCTATCGTTTAAGCTAAACGAGCACCTAGACACAACGCTAGTCACTCGAGGTACTGGCTAACTTAAATAAAAAATAAGGACAACGACATGCATAGCTTCGCATCAATTTTTGAAATTCCAGCAACCGACTTAACCCGCGCCGTAAAGTTCTACAGCCGCATTTTTGCGGTCTCCATTGAAACCATAGATATGCCTGAAATGACAATGGCACTCTTCCCGTATGAAGGGCAATCTACCATAGGTGTGATTGTTCAAGGCGAAGGTTACACTCCTTCCAGCACTGGCGTCACTCTGTATTTAAACGCGGGTGAAGACTTACAGCAAGTGCTATCAAAAGTAGAAGAAAGCGGTGGGAAAATACTGACCCCCAAAACCCCACATGCTGACGAAAGCGGTTTTTTCGCGTTATTTTTAGATACAGAAGGCAATCGCTTGGGTCTGCACTCACCAAAGTGAACATAAGGATAAATTATCCGAAAATCTGTGCTTAAATTTCTGTGAAAATTATCACGGGTGTCGTAGATATCCCCGCATAAGCGCCATTGAGCACCTCGGGGGGCGAGATGATTTTCACTGTGGCCACGTGCTGTGGTGACGAGATTGTATGTTGTCATTTCCATCTCGCCAGATTGTACGACATAAAATACCTATTAATATGAATCCATAATTCACAGCAGAATAATAACGGTGACATTTAGAGTAGATGATTGAATCAACTAAAGAACTCGGCTAAGGTTGGCACAACAATGGAAAATATATTGAAAACGAGTAACTCTACAGACTCGTGATGATTTTTAGCGAAACAGGAAGGTGAGATGTCAACTTCATTTGAGACTTCAAGATTAGTCATAGCAGAAGTTGAAGATGATTTCTCTTCTTCGGCTCGCACATCACTACTTGAGCAAATCCCTAAGATACTTACTCCTTCAGTAGTCCAGAGCCTTCCTCCTTATTTTCATGACATCAACTCTATCCAAGCAGCTGAAATCTGGATCGAGAGAATGTTATCGGATAGCCGTTTACTTCAAGTAAGGTCAGAAACTCAGGAGCTAATTGGGTTTTTATTCGTATATGTAGAAAATGAACGAGAAGCTCATATCGGATATTTAATAGCTGAAAAGTACTGGGGGAAAGGGCTCGCAACTGAATTACTTAAAGGCTTCATCGAAGCGGCCTTATTGTCAGAGTCTTGGGTGAAACTCATTGGGGGTGTGGATAGTTCAAATACAGCATCGTCTAATTTACTAAAAAAATTAGGCTTTGAAGAGCAAATAGGTGGCGACAGCAACGTCCTTTTCTTTGAATATACGCTCCACAGACCACCACCATAACAAGAAACTATAGCGTCAGTAACTATTCATATGAACTGACATCTCAGACAAAGCTTGATGAGTTGTTAAAACAAGTAACCCCATTTAGCTCAAAACATATTAAAAATATATTAAATCGGTCCGATTATGATGCTTTGAACGGTCATCTAGCAGAATTCAGGGATTTTGCGAACAAATATACGGATAGAGTCTGCGTATTAATTCAATTCAGTTAAGATAGTCACTGACTTTTCTATATTAGCTTTTGGTTCATTCCTTGAACTTTGCAATCAGAAAAGCAAATTTAAAGCGGGGTTAAAGGCGGTTACATGCCTTGTTTTTTTACTTTAATGCTGGAGTTTATGCAGTCTTAAGGCTGCCTACTGATGAAACGTTCAGCACGCGCAAAGAGCTTGTCACACTTATCTTTCTGCTCGCTATATTCGACTGAATCTTCCGCAAGAGTATCAAGCACTTCTTTTGCTTGACGATATTCACCTACCACTTATTCAAGTTTACCTTCAAAATCCTCTTTCCGTGTTTTTTTACCACTTTGTCTTCTTGGTCTAGCCATAACTCACTTCTCTTTAAATCAAAGTCTCAATAATTTTCTTCGCTCTCGTTCAGACAGAGTATCTTCGATTTTTCTTCTTACAACGTGAATATTATTTGACTTACTTTTATCAAGAGCCACATCTTCGCCATTCTTTTTTTCAACTGTTTTTTCAATTTAAAACCCTACCTCTCAAAACAAAATAATATGAACGAGAAACGCATAAAACTCCCTATTGATGTGAGTTAAAGCGCACAGCAATTAAATGGAGTTTTATGAAATTATGGTGTTAATATTGAAATGGACTTTTACTTTGAGAGATGGATATTGACTGGAAGCCCTCTCCAGTCAATTCGCTACTTATACCAAAGTAACGTTAGCAGCATTTGGACCTTTAGCCCCTTGCTCAACATCAAAAGCTACTTTTTGACCTTCATTCAGTGTTTTAAAACCTTCGCTTACAATTGATTTAAAGTGAACAAAAACATCTGGACTACCATTTTCAGGTGTAATAAAGCCAAAACCTTTTAACTCATTAAACCATTTTGCTGAACCTAAAATCTTGTTAGACATATATACCTCGATATATTAAAAAATATTAGTTACTAAGTATGTAATAAAGGAAAAAATATCGCAGAACATATATGACAAACTGGTTCGAAAGGAAACTGAGAAGAACTTGAACTAAATTTTACATTAATAGGTAACTTATTGAGCCACCTACTATAAACGAAATATAACTAATAGATATAATTTTTTATTTTATTTTTTTAATAAAATCAACAGCAAAACCCTTAGCATTACACTTCGACTATAGGTACTTACTACTACCTCACTCAAATACTGGCTCATCCGTCCTGAACGCTTCTCTTCTTTAAAGTCACACTGGTTAGACGATATTAAACGAAGTTATCTGTTAAGCAGCGGGTGTCGTGGATATCGCCGGCTTTGAGCATGTTTGTTCCTCGGGATACAAGGTGGGTTTCGCCGCTTGCTTATTGTGATGGGTGTCAGTTATTTTCCTTTGTAACCCTTGCAAACGGCTTCACCGTAAAAATCGTAGAAGATCTTACAAGCAACGTATTCCCCCTCCATCACACCCGAAAAACATAAGCCGATATGCAATGTGCCGACAGGATGTCGGCTAAGTCTTGTCTGGCATCATGGACGTGCCTTACAAGACGGTTGCACAATATCGGCTTAGGGTTTGAGGATTGAGTGTGATGCTGGGGCGAAGTTTTCTTGGTTCGCTCGATCGCGTCGTTTAAAAAGAATGAACAAGAAGCGCAAGGATTCGCTTTGATATCAGCCAAGGAGGGGATTTCTCCAATAACTCGAGAGTATGTGTAAAGTCAGCCTGTCCTCCTGACAGGTTTCGACGCCCGTCCATGGGCTACGACTTACTTTTCTTTGATGCCCAAAGAATCGTTGCGCAAAAGAAAGGGCACTCCCGACATCACACTGACTCCTCAAGTAAATCGCCAATATGAACGTCACCGCTGTGTAAGGGCCATCCTTGGCCCTGTCACCGCTTTTCACGCATCCATGCGTTGAAATGACTCATTGGCACTTTACTTTCGGGTGTGATGAGGGAGGAAAACGGTGCTAAGAGCTTTTTTGGTGCTTGCAGGCAAATTTGCTGCTTTTGAGAGAAAAGCTAGCACTCGCAGTCAATACTAATTCTCCTTAACTACACCAGAAGAGCATAACTTCTCGGCGGGTGAACCGCCTCCCACAAAACGATTTAGGCTGTTAATTAGGAGTTCACACCGATCGTTTTTGTGGTGCTTATAAGCTAATCATCTACTTTACTGGATAAAACCAGAACTAACAGACAGCGCAATTCCCCCCCATCACACCCGAAAAGCATAAGTCGATATGCAATTTGCCGACAGGATGTCGGCCAAGTCTTATCTGGCATCATGGACGAGCCTTACAAGACGGTTGCACTATATCAGCTTAAGATTTGAGGATTGAGTGTGATGCTGGGGCGACGTTTTCTTGGTTCGCTCGATCGCGTCGTTTAAAAAGAGTGCACGAGAAGCGCTTGGATGCGCTTTGATATCAGCCAAGGAGGGGATGCTTGATTAGGGCTGCTTTATAAAATCAAGTAGTTAGCCTACTTAATTGTACAGGCTAGCGACCTCTGCACACGTAAAAATATAATTGCTTATTAAGGAAAGTTTAGGTGTAATGAATACATAGCAAGCGCTGAGCAATGCAGGGAAAGCTTACATAAAACTAGCTAAACTGATTACACTAGCTAGGAAGGTGAGAACCTCCAACAAGCCTGTTTTTTCCAAGTAAGCCCTAGCATAAACAACACCAACTCTGACACACCGAGCAGGTAGCGGCTCAGTCCAACCAGTGATTATGCAGCACAAACAGCATGTAGCATAAATACTAAAATATTAGCTTTCATCGACCAAGGATTCAGGTAATAAATGTTTATAAAAATAGTTAAGACATTTTTGGTTTCTCTGTCTTGCATAATTACTCTAGGAGTTTTTAATGCTTATGTGTTCGTTCCTGACCTACAGCGACATGGCGAGATCGTGGCCTATCGAGGAGGCGGAAGCGCAGTTAATTATGAAAAATTAAAAAAAACTGGCTGTACCTCCCTTTCAATAAACGCATCAAGGGTCAATTCAGTTGAGAATACACTAGAAGCTGTGGCTTCTTCCGTTGCAGCCGGAGCTAACGTAATTCATCTAAATGTTCACAGAACACGTGATGATCAACTGGTTGTTTTTCATGACTGGACGTTAGATTGTGCTACAAACGGGTCTGGGCCGGTACATAAAACATCGTTTGAGCAGTTGAAAAGTATTGATGCAGGATATGGATATACGTTTGATGATGGTGCGACTTTCCCATTTAGAGGAAAAGGTTTTAGGATTTCCAAGTTAGAGGCGTTTTACGAACGGTATCCAAAGCATGAGTTTTGGCTAAACCTAAAGAATAACGACATACGCTCATTCGAAACTCTATATGAGTATCTAGCTGGAAAAAAATCTAACCATATTGTAATTACCTCTTCAAAAGGTATGGAGTGGTTTCGAAACAAGGATTCGTCTTTACGGTTAGCAAGCGTTGGTAGTGTAAAGAGTTGCGGAATAGATTATCTTTTAGTTGGATGGGCGGGATTAATTCCTGAGTCCTGTAGGAACACCATTCTTTTTATACCTCCCTCGATGACAAAGTTTTTTTGGGGCTATCCTGAGCGCCTCGCATCAAGGTTACAGAGCTATGGCTCGGATGTTTATCTTTGGTCTCGACATGAATCGATCACCCAACCCTACGATGACGTTGTCGCATCGGGTATTGGAGTGATCACTAGTGATCTTAAATTTATTCGTGCAACACAAGCTAACAAACGCGTCAATCTGGGCGCTCGCTAGCTCGCGCCATTACGCGGGCGTTATGGCTTACAACCAGATTTATAGGTAACTAAATATGAAGCACATATTTCCAACATTACTATTGCTGTTTCCATTTCTTGTTTCAGCGGAAATTTATAAGTGTATACAACCAGACGGAAAACTTGGTTTCTATGATAAACCATGCACTGCAGGGGCAGCCGAAGAAAGAATTACACTCAAGTCCAAGAGCATTGATTGGGTAAGTCGACTTCGATCTGAAAAATCATCATCAATACAGATAATTGATGTACTTCGAAAGGACGGAGATGTAACTATTAAGTACGAATTTACGACAAAGTCAGCTTCTAATGAATTCGTAAGGTTGGCAAATAATGTTAGCAATATGCCTGTCGTGTTAATGAAGTACATTAAGCCTAAAGAGGGTAATCTAGGCCGTGCTGAAATTAAAGCATCAAACAAACCGAATTCACTATTTGATAAAATGAAACGTGCTAATAAACAGTAAAAGCCATAACAAGGCGCTGTTGTCGCCGCGTTGCGGCTGGGACCTCCGTTCCGTCGCTTCGCTCCTACACTCTGGCCCCAAAAAATGAGTTAGATCGACCGCCTGTTCCTCGCTCTTAGCAGCCATAGCCCCTTCAAAGCGGCTTGATTAGATGTAAACGACGGCGATTAAACCAACTATCGCCTTGAGTTTTGCAAACCACTACACCGCTCTCAGATACTGAATCATCCGACCTGAACGCTTCTCTTCTTTAAAGTCACAACTGGTTAAACGATATTGAACGAAGTTATCTGTTAAGCATCGGGTGTCGTGGATATCGCCGGGTAGAAACACTCGGCAATCGCCGGCTTTGAGCGTGTCTGTTCCTCGGGATACGAGATGGGTTTCGCCGCTTGCTGTAGTAACGGGTTTGTAAGTTGTCATTTCCATTTCGCCAGATTGCACGGCATAAAATACCCAACCTGCGCCATGATCATGAGGTGGGCGGTACGTGCCCTTTTCTTCGGCATGAACTAGCAGCATAAAACCATATTCAGGGTCTTGGTAGAGTGTTTTTGATGCCAACCTTTCACGCATAATGCTCTCAAGCCAAGGCTCGTGCGGTGGAGACTGAGTAAGCTCACTGAGTAACTCACGTACTGCTACTGTGGTGCTTGAATTTAGCCCGCTCCAGTTGGCTTTTATATCATTGACGATTTTATCTAAGCTATTTTGCATTACCTCTACCTCTTACCGTTTGTTCACTATCATTCGTTTAAGAGGAGCATACAACTTCAAGTTAACTTTAAGTCAAGAAATAGAATTGCTCGGATAATAACGATTTCGCTTAAAACTGATAACTTAGCGAGAGTTCGCTGGCGCGACCAAGAGATAGCCGCGAGAATACGTCGTGATACACCGTGAGCGGGAGTGGATCAAACTCGGTTTGGAATAACGCACTACTGATAGCAAGCACAATAAGGTGGTTTGATATACCAGTTGTATTAAGTAAATGATCTATCTTGAAGCGGGGAAATAGCTTTAGTAGCACCGCTCTCGCGTCCTGCTACCGCTAAGGTACCTATATCCATATAGGCAAGGCAAAAATTTTGCTATTTAGTTGTTCTAAATGAGAAATTTTTAACGAAGCTAATATGCTATTTCACCCTTCAAATTGATTAGAGAATTAATTCAATTGGTATTATAACAAGGTGTGTTGTTGCTCATGGCATTCCCTTCTCTTTTGTTGTTGCCAGAGCAAGTGAGTTGAGCTTTGTACACCTATAAACGAAAGAAGGGAAAGTTTTAGCAATATTTTTAGATAAATTAATCAGTGCTAGTTTTGACCTAATCTGCGCCTATCTACGCTCATGTGGGTACTGAGAATAGGGGTTATCTCGGACTCTGTGGCGGGAGCAAAAAGGTGGTTGCCTTGGATAAGGTGGCAACCGTTGAGGTTAAGAGACTTGGCTTGCAACGCGCTTTCAACACCTACCGCTACACATTCTACGTCCAAGCTCTTTGCCATCTGTACAATCAATTTTGCAATATCATTTTGTGAGGCAACTGACTGAGGGGTAGCAAGGAAAGCAGGTGGAATTTTAATAGTTTCAAACGTGAGCCTTTGTAGGTACAACATGCTGGTATGCCCAACACCAAAATGATCAATTGAAATCCGCACGCCTGACTGCTCCAGTTCTGCCATCACCTCAGGTGCTTTATCAAGTAATTCTATCAGATCAACTTCTTTGATTTCTATTTCAATTTGCCTAGGTGACAGCTGGTGCTGTACAGCTTGATCCATAAAGTTTTTTATTACTGTTTTATTGGTAAGCTCAGTAAGCGAAAGGTTGAAACTAACCACAAGGTTATCGTATTCACAAAACCATCTCTTCATTGCATGGAAAGCCTGTGCTCTGAGTTGCTGCCCAATTTCTACTATCAGGTCGCCATCACATGCCGTTTCAAAAAAGTCTTTAGGTTCCAATATTTGTTGGTCTTGTTGCCACCTTACAAGTACTTCAAGTTTCTTAATCTTACGCGTGTGTGCGTCAACAATAGGCTGGAAATAAGGAATAAACTCTCTATTTTCTAACCCCTGAATGATCCGACTTTCTTGCAACAAACGCTGCTCTGACTCATGGTCTAAACGCGCGTTATAAAACTGAAACTCCGTTTGTGTGGCTTTTTTAGCTCGATACATTGCAGTATCAGCATGTTTTAACAAAGCTTCAGTGTTGTCACCGTCGTCGGGGTAAATTGCAACGCCTGCACTCACCGTGACTTTAAGGCTAACTTGCCGTAAACAATATTGTCCGTTAACGCTGTTCAAGACCTTACTCACCACCTTACGTACATATTTTTTATCTCGGATACCATCAATGAGTAACACAAATTCATCGCCCCCCATTCTAGCAACGGTGTCACACCCTCGAATTTGCTGAGTTAGTCGGCTTGCAATCTCTTTGAGTAATAAGTCGCCGTGATCGTGCCCCAGTGAGTCGTTGATTTTTTTGAACTTGTTGACGTCAATAAAGACCAACGCAAATTGATGACTCATGCGTTTAGCTCGTTTACAAGCCTGCACTAAACGGTCATGCAGCAATAAGCGATTGGGTAACCCGGTTAATGCATCGTGATGGGCAAGGTGATTCATTTTTTTCGCCATTAATCTCGACTCAGTAACGTCTTGAAAAACCATTACAGTGCCAAGGTAGCTACCATCTTTAGCAATAATAGGAGAAAAGGAGTCTTGAATTGCAAAGGTAAGACCGAGGTGATTGGTAATTGAAGTGAGTTCAGGCAAACAAATAGTATGACCTTGCTTTAGGCAAAGTTCAGGGAATTTATTAATCGAAGCTTTGGTCTCTTCATGATACATAGACATAACGTCATCAAATCGCCGCCCGACCACTTCTTCATTTAACATCGCGAGAATGGCTTCTGTGACCGGATTAATATAAGTGATAACACCATTTACATCTGTACAGATCACGCCATCACCAATAGAGCTCAACGTCACTTCAAGCAATTCTTTTTCTTCTTCCAATGCCTGAGCGAGACGATTTTCTCTATTGCTAGTATTAAAATAACAGAGATATCCCGTAACGGTATCAGCGACTTTTAGTGGTAAAGTAACTGGGCTAATAACTTTACCACTGTGAACAACCGTGCAGTTGCCATAGCTTTGTGTAACAAGCGCGTCGAACTTGCTCGTTGCCACGCTCTTCCCTTCACTGTTGACACTACCGTTCACGGTGATTAATTCCTCAATTTTTAATCCAAATACGTTGCTGCCAACACCCAGTATGGATTGCATTTGGTCATTAGCTTGTAGGATAACGCCATCACTATCTAACACCATTTGTGGCACGGTAGAACCATCATCAACGTTGATTTTTATAGGATCTTGAGCTTGCCACCAAAGCAGTGCTACAAACAAAAAAGCTAAAGTGCTGATGATGATAAAAGTCACGGGTGACAGCAAAAATAGGCCCAATTTATCGGCCATAAGCATGGTTAAGGAGAGTAAAGTACCAACAACTAAGAATGTCCGTCTCATTGCCTAATCAAACCTAAGTATGGTGATGATGCGTCTAGTGGTGTTTTTTAAATAACAACCCTTATCACCAGTACTACTGCCCTAAACCTAGACCGGTTAAATTGATCTGTAGGTTGATTACGTGGTAAGCAGGTATCAAACACAAAGAAGTTTAGCATCAGTGTTTAATAACTATTGTTCACAATAGCAACGAATTCAAGTTTTTATCTAATCTGAAAACGAAAGATGATTGCAGTAAAACCTCTGCGTTTACGTGTGCTGTAAAGGGCCTTTACAACACGCAGTTTGGTTATTTAAGCTGGGATTTGAATAAGGAATGTATCAACTAATTATTTTTAAACTCATGTTGAATTATTTCCTTACCTTGCCAGAGAGTTTTGTGGTTAACGCAGCTTCTGCGCCCCGCTCTCGCTAAGGTACCTATTTCCTATAGGTAAGGAGAACTACTCACCAATAGCTGGCTATTGGGAGTGAATTCAATGCAGATAGCGCTATAGCTGGCTGCTAGAAAGGCATTAATTATCGAAACTTAGGTTATTTAGACCATACCGCAAACTCATTGCCGCTCGGCTCAATAAAGTGAAAGCGACGACCGCCAGGAAATTCAAATATAGTCTTGCTTATCTCTCCGCCCGCTTGCTCTACTTTGCTTTGCACGGCTTCCAACTCGTCGCTGTACAACACCACGAGAACTCCACCTTGCGCTTGTTTAGAAGACACATCGGCTCGGAAAAAGCCGCCGTCCAGGCCTGAATTTGCAAACGCAATATAATCAGGCCCGTAAGATTCAAATTGCCAATCAAACACCCGCTCGAAGAAAGCTTGTGTTGCTACTAAGTCTTTTGCTGCTAATTCTACATAGTTTATATGGTTGTTCATTTTTTATTCCCTTTAAAATCTGTGTTTAATTTATGCTGTTATCGCCTAGGGCATGTTGACCTTTGCTGTTTGATTTTTGTTCTTCTGAGTGTGTTTTGGTCGCGACGCTCGACTTGCCGCCTAGTAATCTAGGCAAAAGTTGAGCAACAATGAACAAAGCGCACTCAGATGAACCCAAAGGGCAGCGCTTGATTAGCATTCCTACTGTGTTACCCCACAAGGATGTGGGGTAAGGTGACTTTGCAGGAGCACAAAGTCTTTATCGCCAGACTTACATAGAATGACTATGCTACGCTGGCTCTCCCTTGTATAAATACCAATCAAACTGCTGCAAAAACAAACTTGAAAGATCAACAGGCCCTAATAGAAAGCACTTTGTAGTCGCTTCTAAATCAATGTTAAAGTGTAGACAATTTTATTCAGCGTTTATTATTGATTGTGCGATTATTATCTCTGCTCACTACTTTAGGAACTATCACATTCATGAGTTTCATCACTTCAGCTCACGCAACAGCAGCACAAGTGCCACTGACCACTTCGCAAATGCTTGGACAAAAGCTTATGCTCGATTTTCGCTATTACTGCGGTGAAAGCAAAAAGCCAAGTGGAGATTGTAGAGCAGCGATGACAACTTTACCGCCTGAACTGTCCGAGTTGATCAGTAAATACGACATCGGCGGCGCTATTTTGTTTGCCGAAAATGTGCAAAACACAGCGCAAATAGTCAGTCTAACCAATGCGTTACAAAGTGCAGCACAACAAAGTAAAAGTCAACTTCCTTTATTTATTGCCATCGACCAAGAAGGTGGCCGTGTTGCCCGAATTAATCGTGAACAAGCAACGTCGTTTACCGGCAATATGAGTATTGGAGCAACCTATCCAAAACAGGGCGATACTTACGCAACCAAAGTGGCAAGCGCAATTGGAAAGGAGCTAAATAGCTTAGGGATCAACGTAAACTTCGCCCCAACGGTAGATGTGAACAGCAACCCGAACAATCCGGTGATCAATGTGCGTTCATTCTCGGAAAATCCGAAAGTGGTCGCCGAATTAGGTCTAGCTCAGGTAAAAGCATTTGAGGCCGCAGGTGTACTTTCTGCGCTAAAGCATTTTCCTGGCCACGGTGATACACATGTTGATAGCCACACGGGACTACCTCGTGTTGATCACGACCGCGACAAAATTAACCAGCAAGATTTATTGCCCTTTGCCGAGATAATCAAAACATCACCTCCTGGCATGGTAATGACCGCCCATATTCAATATCCGGCGCTCGACAGCAGTAAAGTTGTTAACTCTCAAGGTGAGAGCATGATAAGGCCCGCGACTATGTCTTATCAGATCATGACACAACTACTAAGACACGAATTGGGATACCAAGGCGTGACCGTCACCGATGCGCTAGATATGGCTGGGATCAGCGACTTTTTTAATCCAGTCGATGCAACCATTGAAACGTTTAACGCTGGCGTGGATATCGCGCTAATGCCTATTGCTATTCGCAATCGTGCAGACATCAAACGCTTTGAACAATATATGGCAGAGCTAACCGCAGCGCTTGATACCAATAAACTAAACCAAGAGCAACTTAACAGTTCTATGGCGCGTATCGCCAAGCTCAAGACAAAGCTGCCACAATCAAGCGCTTCTTTGGCCATTGCCAATTCAACACTGGGTAATCCAAGCCATCGTCGCTTAGAAGCAGAACTTGCACTAGCGGCTATTACTGAAGTAAAAAACGATGGTGTATTGCCGCTCAGAGATAACGCACAAGTTGTTCACCTTATCATGCCAGATAGGCAAAAATGTTTTGCACTTGAGCAAGCATTACAAACATACAGTAAAAACTCGCTCACACTTTCTTGTACAAGCCTACAAGCCTACGACCCAGACATTGCACATGATGCAATTAAACAGGCCGATGTGATAATCGCCGCACATGCATCGCCACCGCAAAGCGCGGTTGAAATTGGCGGCATGGACGATGTGAAAAAGTTACGAGAGCATGGTGTGGCGCGTAATGTGCAACCAGAGGCGCTGAAAGCATTACTGCAATACGGTCAAAAACTGGGTAAAAAGCAGCTATTTATCAGCCTAAGAGCACCATACGAAATTAGTACCTTTGGACCTCTTAGTAACGCAGTATTAGCAAGTTATGCTTATAATGTAGACGTAAATCGTGATAAAAAAGTAACTGGGCCTGCCTATACGGCGCTGGCCAAAGTGATTTTAGGAATAGCGAAAGCGGAAGGTTCACTGCCTGTTACAGTAAACCACTAATTGGAGGAATCTATGGATCCCAGTGCTTCTTTAAGTGCACCACATGCAATAAGAAAAATGATCAAGGATGGTGATTATACGGGCCCTACTAAAGGGTTCGTGCCTGGGTTCACACAATGTAATGTGATTATTTTGCCACAAAGCGAAGCATATTCATTCTTCCGTTTTTGTGAGAGTAATCAATCCGTTTGCAAGCTGATTATTCCGCCCAGCGAGCCGGGTAATTTCAACTTTGACACTTTGGGGAAAGATATAGACATACGCTACCACCTCCCCAAGTATCAGATTTTAAAACATGGCCAGCTCGCCCAAGAATGCCATAACATAGAAGAGCACTGGCGCGACGATTTAGTTACCTTTGCTTTTGCCAGTTATCTTTCTTTTGATAACTTGCTCGCGCAGTATGGAATAAATCCACCATCGGCGAACCCAACCACACCTTTACCACTCTACATCAGCAACTTGCCTTGCAACTCAGTAGATAAATACGAGGCAAATCAAATACTGGCGATGCGCCCATTAACAAAGCAAAATCTTATTAGTGCCATTCAAGCGGCAACACTAAGCCGACTTCCCTATGCGTTGCCACTTCATTTTGGTGAGCCTAGTGAGGTTGGGATCAAAGATCTTAGCAAACCTAATTTTGGCGAGCCATTGACTTGTAAAGAGGGACAGCTTCCGGTTTTTTGGGGCTCCAGCCTGACAGCTCAGTTAGCCATAGCAAAAGCGGCACCTGAGTTCTGTATTATGAATAGTCCACACCATTTATTGGTGACAGATAAACAAGATTTAGAGCTTGCAGTAACGAAGTAGGAAATAAGCATGTTATTAAATTGCGACTTGGGTG
Source organism: Pseudoalteromonas galatheae (assembly GCF_005886105.2). NCBI lineage: Bacteria > Pseudomonadati > Pseudomonadota > Gammaproteobacteria > Alteromonadales > Pseudoalteromonadaceae > Pseudoalteromonas > Pseudoalteromonas galatheae. The sequence goes on along the minus strand of NZ_PNCO02000002.1, from coordinate 565,339 downwards.
AGAGCTTTGGCGCCTGGAAAATGGGGTTAGACGAACATGTAATGCCACATATCGACATGGCTAATGTCGCTTGCGGTTTTCACGCAGGAGATCCTGATGTACTCGCGCAAACACTACAGCTGCTCAACACGCATCGAGTAACGCTTGGCGCACATCCAAGTTATCCAGACCGCCAAGGGTTTGGCCGCCGCTCAATGCAGCTTTCTGAGCAAGAAATCACCAACGCTTTACATTACCAAATTGCCGCAATTGAAGGGATGGCAAAGGTGCAAGGCTTGACGCTAAGCTATGTGAAACCACACGGTGCACTTTATAACGATATGATGAAGTCACAAACGTTATTAAGCTGTGTTATCAAGGCCATCTCACGCTACCCAAGTGAGCTTAAGTTGATGGTACTAGCAACTGCGCAACAAGCAAACCACCAACAACTCGCCGACCACCATAATGTATCACTGATTTTTGAAGCCTTTGCCGATAGACTCTACACCGATGAAGGCTTACTTACTCCCCGCTCTGAACCGGGCGCAGTGCATGATAAGTCAGCGCTACTTGCACAAGTTAAGCAATTACACCAGCAAGGTAGTGTTACAACTGCAAGTGGGAAGTCACTTTCCTTACGCGCCGACACCTTATGCGTTCATGGTGACAATGAGGCGAGCATTGCCTTAATTGAAGAAATAAGAAACGTGATAAATCAATAATTTGTGATAGTCTGGCCGTACATGCTTAATAAGCGAAAGGACTTTACATGCAGCTCACAACAGAAAGACTTACCTTAAGACCTATACTTAATACAGATTGGCCGCTTTGGGTAGAACTTCATCAACATCCAGATGTCATGCGTTTTGTCGGTGAGATTACCAATGAAGCTACGCTGCGTGAAAAGTTTAACCGTGGTTTAAGCGCTGGACTTGGGCAGTGGCACAAAGAAGATAACACTTGGCTCACCTTAGTAATTGAAGAAACGGCCACAGCGACCCCAATCGGGCTACACGGATTTTTAAGTATGTGGACACCGTTTCAACAGGCCGAGTTAGGTTTTATGCTTTCCCCCGAATTTCAAGGAAAGGGTTACGCCTTTGAAGCTTCTAGAGCCGTCATTGATTTTGCCTTGCGCGAATGTAATTACCACAAGCTCATCGCCACCGTTACCCAAGGAAATCATGCCTCTCACCATTTACTCAAGAAACTAGGATTTGAGCTCGAAGGCACGCTAAAACATAACTTCCAAATTAACGGCGAGTGGGTAAATGACGAGAAGTTTGGGTTGCTAAAGTAACCTGAGCTTCGGATAATTAATGACTTTCTAGCAGCCAGTTTTAGCGCTAACTGCGTTGAATTCACTTCCAATAGCCAGCTATTGGTGCGTAAATTTGCCTAGTTATCCCTAAAACTCTCTGGCTAGATAAGAAGATAGTTTAAGGTGATTAAAAAACAATGAGTTAGCTCATTCCTTATCCAAACCTCAGGTTAAGTAATCACAGAGCTATGCTCACCAAATGAGGGCGGATCATTTGTTTTTAAAAACGCTAGATCTCCCTCATTCTAACCACTCGCTATAACTATAACATGGGCAATACTCACGCTTCTTAGCAAGTTAATCACTATTGCGCTCAGAAGACAGATCACTCATATATTCCACAAACTCAATTTCATATCCCGCAGGATCAATAAAGTAAACGTTTTTTCGGTATGGATGCTGCGCTCCGACTTTATCGACTGTGTAACCCGCTTCGGTTAGCCGATTAACAACACGCTCGACACTTTGAACCACATAGGCGAAATGTGCCAAGCCGACTTGGTGACCCTCGAGTGCTCTGTTTTGGCCCTCACCGTGGTCGCTAAGCGCAATATAATGATAGTCATCTCCAAAATGCAGCCATGTTCGTGCTTTGCCGTACCACTCTCCTTGCCCTTTGCTTCTAACTTTCCAATGAGGAAATGCGGCGCGATAAAAGTGGAGCATCTCTTCTAGGTCGCTAACTACCAAATTTACGTGTTCTAAGTACATACATATCATCCTCTTCTTTGTAAATTCCGCTAACTGGAGGCAACGATAAAACCGCAAGTTAAGTTGAGGTAAAGCACTTTTTTATGGATTTTTAATTTGTTCACCGCAAAGAGTTGATTAAGCTGCAATATGGCGCATAGTGGAAATGATAATTAGAAACAGGATGAGTCATGAAATACTTTCTAGCAGGCGTCGCGATTGCAAGCTCAGCTTGCGCTGTGCAAGCCGCACCTCTTGAGCCAACCGATATATTTAATCTTGAATATGCTAATCAAATTGACATCACCAATGACGGTGACAAAGTCTTCTTCGTGCGAAATCGCATGGATATCAAAAGTGATAGAAAAGTCGGTAATATCTGGTCTGTAGACCTTGCTACCAATGCAATGCAGCCAGTTACCTCTGGATTACACATGGATTATTCTCCTGTGCTGTCGCCTAGTAATGATCGCATCGCTTTTATTTCTACTCGCGACGGTAGCAGCCAAATTTATGTGAAATGGTTGGCAACTGGAGCCATTGCCAAAATCAGTAATTTAGCTCACGGACCATCGGGACTACATTGGTCTCCAGATGGTAAAAGCCTATACTTTAGCCAGTTTGTTCCCAGCCAAAAAGCTCCACCGGTATCTGTTGCAGGGAAGCCCAAAGGAGCTGAATGGGCAAAACCACCCGTATTTATCGATGAGGTATATTATCGCGCCGACGGTGCTGGTTACACCGAACCGGGCTTTAATCATATTTTCAAAATTGATGCCAACGGTGGCAATGCAAAACAGTTAACCTCAGGCAACTTTGATCATGGCGGTGAACTGAGTTTTGCTGATGACGCAAAGGCACTGTATTTTTCGGCTAATCGCCACAAGGATAACCAATTAAACCCAACCAACAGCGAAGTCTATAAGCTAGACCTAAACTCGCTTGAAATCACAGCGGTAACTGACCGAGTAGGCCCAGATACTCACCCAGAGGTGTCACCTAATGGCCGCTATCTGGCTTACCTTGGTTATGATGATAAAAAAACCAATTACGAGAATAGCCTACTCTATATCAAAGATCTCAAATCAGGCGAAACCAAAACCTATGCAGCCGATTTAGATAGAAGCCTTGCCTCTGTCACTTGGGCCGCCAACAGCCGTGGCGTCTATGTAAGTTACGACAGTGAAGGGAAAACCACACTTGGCTATCAGCCGTTAAAAGGGCGTTTTGAGCAGATAACGGATGCCATTGGTAGTGTGAGTTTTGGTCGCCCCTATTCAGGTGGTGACTATGCCATCAGTGACCGCGGATTAGTGGCTTTTACACTCGCAGATACCCAGCGCCCTGCCGATGTCGCAATTGTAAAACGCGGCGAGCCAAGACCAATTACAAAGCTTAACGAAGATGCCCTTGGCGATAAAACACTGGCAAAAGTTGAAGAAGTTTGGCTAAAGTCGAAGCACGATCAACTGCCAATTCAAGCTTGGGTCGCCTACCCTCCCGGGTTCGATAAATCTAAAAAGTACCCGCTGGTACTTGAGATCCACGGTGGCCCAGTCGCAAACTACGGCCCACATTTTAGCGCCGAGGTACAACTTTTTGCCGCCCAAGGCAGCGTAGTGCTTTACATGAATCCACGAGGTAGCGACTCCTACGGCAAAGAGTTTGCTCAAACAATCCACCACAACTACCCAAGCCATGATTTTGACGACCTAATGACAGGTGTGGATCATCTGATCGGCGAGGGCTATATAGACAAAGACCGCTTGTTTGTTACTGGCGGTTCAGGTGGCGGCGTACTCACCGCGTGGACGGTCGGTCACACGGATAGATTCGCAGCAGCAGTCGTAGCAAAGCCGGTGATAAACTGGTATAGCTTTGTGTTAACTGCAGATTTCTATCCATTTTTTGCGGACTACTGGTTCCCAGGAAAACCATGGGAGCATATGGAACATTATATGAAACGCTCTCCTATCAGCTATGTCGGTAATGTAAAAACCCCAACCATGCTACTGACAGGTGAAGCGGATTATCGTACGCCAATCTCAGAAACTGAGCAGTATTATCAAGCGCTTAAGCTACAGGGTGTAGAAACAGCTATGGTCAGAATTCCAGATGCCTCACACGGAATCACCAAAAGACCATCCAACCTACTAAACAAAGTGGCTTATATTCAGTGGTGGTTCGACAAACACGACCCGAAGAAATAAACGGGATCCCAACCAAGCCGGGGCAGTCTTGCCTCGGTTTATTTACTCGTTATTATTAAAGCAAATCCACAAAAATAGGGAATGCAATATGGATTATGTCTCTCTCAATCGTGCAGCATGGGAAGAACGAGCCAAGGCACATTTTGACTCTGAGTTTTATGACGTCGATCGCTTTTTACAAGGTACCTCTTCACTCAATCCCATTGAATGTGAGCTACTGGGTGATGTATCAGGCAAGAGTCTGCTTCACCTACAATGTCACTTCGGCTTAGATAGCCTGTCATTCGCAAGACTGGGGGCTAAGGTGACTGGCGTTGATTTTTCGACAGAAGCCATTACCCGAGCAAATACATTGGCCCAACAAACTGGGCTTGACGCCTGCTTTATCTGTCAGGACATCACGCAATTTGGGCTTGAGAATAGCACACAATTCGACATTGTCTTTGCATCCTATGGCACCATCTGCTGGTTGCAAGATTTATCTCAATGGGCTGCTACTATTGCCCGCGCATTGAAACCCGGCGGTCAGTTTTGTCTCGTGGAGTTTCACCCAAGTATTGACCTTCATTTGGGCTACCCTTACTTCCCACAAACTCAGCCGGATATTAGCGAAGAATCAACCTATACCGAGAACCACCAAGATACCAAACAAACCATTGCGACTTGGCCGCACTCAATCGCCGAAGTGATGCAGTCATTAATGCAAGCAGGTCTTACAATCACTCACTTTGATGAGCACCCTTACAGTCCATATAACTGCTTTAAAGGTTTGGAGGCGGTGTCCGGACACGGTTTTCAGTTATTGAGTAAAGGGCATCAAGTACCATTGCTATTTTCAATATTAGCGAATAAAGCGGAGTAGGACTCACTACTCCACCATATATTTTTCCATACCCAATACAATTACGAGAATTTTTACAAAAGTTTTGTGTTTTAAGTTGATTGTTGCAAAATACTAAATTCAAGTTTTACTTCAAAAATATTCTCGCGATAAAAAACAAATATAACACTTTGATAAAATAGATTTTTTATCGATTTATTTTTCCGAACACACCAATTTGTTTTTCTGGATTTTCTCTTTTTAATTTGTGAACTAAAGTTTAACACGCAGTTTGAGACACACTTTAATTACGAGGGAAAACCCCATGAATAGAAAATCTAGAACGATGTTGTCTGCCGTCGCGCTCGCAGTAACAACAACGCTATCAGCCCAGAGCTTTGCTGCAATGAGTGAAGCAAAAACTAATCAATTTTGGTGGCCAGAACAACTAAACCTAAGCCCATTAAGACAACACAGCCCAGAGTCCAATCCTTACGGCGCAAACTTTGATTATGCCGCTGAATTTAGCAAACTAGATCTTAAGCAAGTCAAAAAAGACATCGAGCAAACACTCACCGATTCACAAGACTGGTGGCCTGCTGACTGGGGTCATTATGGTCCATTTATGATCCGTATGGCATGGCATAGTGCCGGAGTTTATCGTGTACACGATGGCCGTGGTGGCTCTGCAGGTGGTCAACAACGTTTCGATCCGTTAAACAGCTGGCCAGATAACGCAAACCTAGATAAAGCAAGACGATTATTGTGGCCGATTAAACAAAAGTACGGTCGTAGCCTATCGTGGGCAGACTTAATGGTCTTAGCAGGCAATGTTGCACTTGAGTCAATGGGCTTTAAGACCTTTGGTTTCGCAGGTGGCCGTCAGGACGATTGGGAACCTGATTTAGTTTATTGGGGGCCAGAAGATGCTTTCCTAAAAGACGAGCGTCGTGACAAAAAAGGTAAGCTAAAAGGTCCATTAGCAGCTGTAGAAATGGGACTTATTTATGTCAACCCTGAAGGTCCACACGGTAAACCAGATCCACTACTTGCCGCAAAAGATATTCGCATGTCATTTGGCCGTATGGCAATGAACGACGAAGAAGTGGTCGCACTTATCGCGGGTGGTCACACCTTTGGTAAAGCACATGGCGCGAAAAAGCCATCTGATTGTGTGGGTAAAGAACCAGCCGCTGCAGCAATTGAAGCGCAAGGCCTAGGCTGGAAAAATAAATGCGGCTCGGGTAAAGGTGCAGACACCACAACAAGTGGTTTAGAAGGGGCTTGGACGGTCACACCAACTCAGTGGTCAACCAATTATCTCGACAACCTAATGAACTTCAATTGGGTAATGACCAAAAGTCCAGCTGGTGCGACCCAGTGGATCCCAGATAACAAAGCTGCGGCAAACCTAGTACCAGACGCCCACATTGAAGGTAAACGCCACGCACCAATAATGTTCACCACGGATTTGGCATTAAAATTTGACCCTGAATATCGTAAGGTTATTGAACGCTTCCGCAAAGATCCAAAGCAATATGAGTTGGCGTTCGCGAAGGCTTGGTTCAAGTTGACTCACCGTGATATGGGTCCAAGAGCCCGTTATGTAGGTTCAGAAGTACCAAGCGAAGTACTGACTTGGCAAGATCCAATTCCAAAAGCGGATTACAAGATGATTGATAACAAGGACATAAGCGCCCTGAAAAAATCAATCTTGAACTCAGGTCTAACAAAACAAGAACTGATCAGAACGGCATGGTCGGCAGCATCTAGCCACCGAGTTACTGATATGCGTGGTGGTGCAAACGGTGGCCGTTTACGCCTTGAGCCTCAGGTAAGTTGGGAGGTAAACAACCCTGACGAGGTCAACAAAGTGCTAGCTACATTGACGGATATTCAAACCCGCTTTAATAAGCGTGCTGGCAAAAAAGCAGTCTCTATTGCCGACTTGATTGTGTTAGGTGGTTCTGCAGCAGTTGAAAAAGCCGCAAACGACGCAGGCTACAAAGTAAATGTAGCGTTTAAGCCGGGCCGTACCGATGCCTCACAAGCACAAACGGACGTCTTATCATTTAGCTATCTGGAGCCAAAGGCAGACGCGTTCCGTAACTATTACAGTGATGAAGCGTTTATGTCTCCAACTGAAATGTTAGTAGACAAAGCCAATATGCTGGACTTATCTGTACCTGAGATGACGGTACTATTAGGTGGCCTACGTAGCTTAGACGCAAACTACAAAGGCGCAGAGCACGGTGTATTTACTGACAAACCTGGTCAATTGAGCAACGACTTCTTTGTTAACCTGCTAGATATGTCGACTAAATGGTCAAAAGTAGAAGGGCAAGAAGGCTTATACGAAGGCCGTGACCGCAAAACTGGAGAGATAAAATGGACGGCAACCCCGGTTGATTTAATCTTTGGTTCTAACTCTGAACTTCGCGCAATTACCGAAGTCTATGCATCGGACGATGCCAAACAGAAGTTTGTAGACGATTTTATCGCCGCTTGGGTGAAGGTAATGCAACTAGACCGCTTTGACTTAAAATAAACCAATGAAGTACAGCAAACAGGGCCTAGTTTAGGCCCTGTTTTTTGGTTGTATGGCTTGGTTCTGCTTTGGTATTTTGGCAAAGCAAAACCGAGATACGAAGTTATCCGTCACCACATCGCTTTGCGCTTTATCGCTACTGTTATAGAGGTGCAATTGATTATCTTCGACGAAATAAAATCCCAGTTGATTTAATCGTGTCGCCCATCGATATCCCGATGCTAAATCACACTTTATATAAACACTTAACTCTCGATATTGCATTTGCTGATCACCGCCCCATAGCAACTGATAAGGCACATTTGCGCGCTGTAAAGCCCCTTGCCAAAATCGTGATAAGCGTTGATTTTTATCTTCACAGAGTACCTTTCCATGTGGATTCCACAGACTTAAGACTGCGCCCCGAGAATCAAAGCCGATTTGCTGTAATGGTTGAAAATATACTTGTAAATAAAGCTGCCACAGGTTTGGTTCAATTTTCATGTTTTACTGCTTGTTTGATTGTATTTACCAGTTGCCAAGATGGGCTCATGGCTGAAAGTTTGGCTGCTCCATGTAACCGGCCTGTAAATCTTATCAATAACTAAAAATTATCACTTAACCAATACAGCGACTCGCTTTTGCTCGTTCTCCGTAAAGGTTTGTTTGAGTAGTGACTCGACTTTTTCTTTTGCGATTTGGCTATCACCAAGCTCGGCTAAAATATTTTGTTTTTGCAGCATAAAGCTTTGTAGTTTTTGCTGCCAATGATTTTGTTGCTTCTGGACTTCAAGAATACGAGTTGCCGCTTCATCACCAAATTCGGCACTTAGTTCATTATAGTGTTTTTGCTGCCAGTTTGCGTTTAGGGTGTGTAACTGAGCTGAGGTGTGAAATAACACTTGTTCACGCTTTGGAAGCCCACTGACATGCGTCTCAATTAATTGCTGCTTTTGCGACTCAGATATAGATGCGTCTGACAAAATTTGCCAGCGAATCAAAGCTTGCATATCCCACGCATTATCACCTTCAAACCAAACAGCGATCACTTCATCTGTAAAAAATTGCCGCTGCAGTGCGTGTAGCAGCTCAACACGTTCTTGTAAGTTAAGATGCGTATCCACATCAATTAAGGCCTGCTTAAATTGCACGTAGAGATCTGCAACTTCGTGAAGGCATTGTGGTAATAATTCCAGATAAGCTTGCCACTGCTCGGCTTGGTTATTGTTTTGTAGATCAAAAAGCCAATCGTCGATTTGATGCTTATGCTGTTTATTAATAGTCTCACAACGTACGCTTGCAGATGCACTCCTTGTGGGTTGTGGGACCTTATGCGCATCACTTTGCTGCTCTGATACCACCGCGAACCGGGGAAGATGACGCGGCATCTCTTGCTGTTCACTCTCGATATAAACCAGCGACAGCATAGTCAAAATGATTAGCAAAAGGCCCCACTTTTTCATAGCGCCAGACCTTTTAAGCGGCGAATATGCTGGCGATAAACGGTTAATGGATCTGTTTCGAACAAGTGATGAATCCCAATAGTATGGTTTACCTGATCTAAATGGTTCATTTTGAATTGGTTGTTGATCACCTGACCTAAATTACTAGAACAAGCTGAGACTAGGCCGTCGTTGGCCTCATCAAAAACTTGAGAGAACAGTGCGAGTGCATTATCAGCAGGGTCAAATACGTTGGTCCATGCTTTGCTGCCACTCCATGAAAAATAATGCACACCATTGCTTGCTAGACTTTGGGTTTCGCCACAATAACTGCTTGGTATACCCTCTGGGTATTTTTGGTTAAATGCTAATGTGCCAGCCGTGGTCAAAGCACTTAGCGCTTCGAGTGCGTCTTTTGGTGCGGTTGCTTTACCAGATAACAAATCAATCAATCCCGCAAGGCCGTTAGCAAGCGATGCTAAAAACTGCTCCGAAAATGAACCACTGTCTACTCCACCGCGAACAACATCAGCAAAACGGCTCCCCCAGTTTACGCCACCAATACTAGTCGCTGAGGCCACCCACTCAGGTTTAACTGAGGCGACATAGCGAATAGTTTGCGCGCCTTGGCTGTGACCAATTAAATTAACTTTGTCTTTACCCGTTAATGCTCGAACCAACGCAACTTGCTCTAGTAGTTGCTCACCACGCAATTCTGAATTATGGGCTGATGATACTTCTGCAACATAAACCAGCCCACCTTCATCATGGATCACTTGTGGTACGCGATAAAAATAATCTACTCCGAGCAGATTATCAAAACCAAATAGACCGTGAACTAATACCACGGGATACTCTAATTCCTCACCGCTGTGGGCGGGAGAGGTAACGATCGATAGCAACCCAAGCAGGGCGCTGAGAATTAACCTTTTCATGTACTTGCTCCAATTATTACAATTTAGTAACAAACAAACTTTAGATTACAATGGTCAGAGGTCAAGCCAGAATAATGTAAAAAATGAAATTTTAATGAATATTACGTAAACAAACGTAAATAATGGGAGTGTAAGTTAGTACCTAGGCCCAGAGGTTAGTACACACAGAATGCCCCAAAAGAAGCCAAAATACGGCTCCTTTTGCGAACTCCTAAAAAATTAGAATCAATCGAAGGTAAGGTCTACAAGCAGTCAGCGTGAGGGTAAGTTGTGAGTTCACCTAAATGCACTTGATAACTATTGCCGGTAATAGCTGTGGTACCGTAATGCCCGGCATCAGAACCAATAGTAAACGCCTCAGAAGCTGGGATCCCTGCTTTGATAAAGGCTTCAGCATCTGTTTTGGCATTGCCATAAGCACGAACGACTTCAATACCCTGCGCTTTTAAGCGATTAATTTCCGCAGTTTTATATTCTGCCGTTTTAAACAGGCTGGTTTCATTGCTAAGTGATGTGCGTAAAAAGCCTTGTGGTAAACCCATCCAACTCAACCAACCGCGCGTCCCTTTAGCATACCAATACACTCTGGCTGTTAAGAATACGGGTTGATAGCCCAAATCAAGATAGTGACGAACTAAATCATAAGCGCCATCTTTGGGGTCGGCATGATCTATTCCTGTATAGTCGCCAATTTGCTCGGCATCAGATTCGGTTAGCGTGCCGTCGATATCAAACAGGACCGCTTGAGTACCTGGCTCAACGACTGTGACATAACCTTGTGCACCAGTGCCATCAGCTGGCACGCCTGCGTATACACGATACTGACCTGCCGGCAGTTCAGGCAAGGTGATAAACGCCTTACCATCGCCATTGGTTGTTTGCTCACCAAGATACTGCCAATTTGTGTCCGACTCAGAACGGTAGTAAAACTCCACCGACTCGAATTCCAAGTCTTTATGGGTGATGCTACCGTAGTCAAATTTAGCAGTGATCTGAGTGACAGCTCCAGCAGCGGTTACTTGATCATGCACCATATGGTAACTTGGTAGCCAAGATAAGTATTTGTTAAACGAGCTAGAAAAGCTACGCTTGACCATATTTGGTGCTGCATACTGGGTTTCTAATGCGGTAATACTTGGGCAAGTAGGGGTTGCCAGCGAAGAAAAAGAAGCGAATAACGCTGCTGTTAAAATAGAATGTCTCATGCACGACTCCGTGTTTATTATTTTCAATAGCGAATACGTCACCTAAACATAAAAATACGCATGTTCAGGCAACAAGGGACAAGGCGCAACGAACTGGCCTTGTCATAAAACGCTAGAGCATAAACTCAGAATGTGTCAAATTTGTTAATCAAAGAGTTATTATTTAACATTCCATAAATTATCTACCATTTTTTGAGTGCTTACCTCCATACAGCCTTGGCGATTAACCCCAGACCATAGGGGGCTAAAATCGCCGCTTCCTCGCTTTTCAGCTACGGCGCGTAATGGTGTCAAAGCGGCTGATGCATATGGGAAAGTAGGTACATCTTCATTAATGAAATTCAGCTCTATCATTAACCGATTTTCAATCCCACGTGCAGGGCGACCAGAAAACACATTGGTTACGGCGGACGGCTCAGCCAGTGATTTGAGTGCCTCTCGATGTACCTGAGAAGTGTTAGCTTCATCACATAGTAAGAAACAAGTGCCTATTTGCGTTCCACATGCACCCAGTTCATGCATCATAGTGACATCATGATGAGAAGCAATACCACCTGCAGCCACTACAGGTACGGATAACGCATCAGCGAGGATCGTTACCAATTGACGAGTATGCAGCTGAGACTCAAGTTTTGTCTCGGTGAAGGTTGCTCTATGCCCACCCGCTTCAATCCCTTGTGCTATCACGATGTCAGCACCATTTTCAGCTAACCATATCCCCTCTTCCAAGGTCGTTGCTGAAGATAAAATAGTCGTCCCCCACGATTTTACCAACTCGACCAATTCGGCATCAGGAAGACCAAAATGAAAACTGATCACGGGAGGTTTATAAGGGGCAATGGCCTCGGCCATTTCCCTATCAAATGGGCGTCTTAAGACTCCCATATCATCGCTAGGTGTTAACTCCAGCTCATCGTAATATGGAGCCAGCTTTTTCTTCCAATTACCTTGTTGATAAGGGTCAAGTTCCGGCATTTTATGGCAAAAAAAGTTAAGGTTATATGAGCCTGAAGCATGTACTTTGAAATGTTCAATTTCTGCAACAACCTGCTCTTTACTTAACATACCGCAAGGGATTGAACCGAGTATTCCGGCATTTGTTGCTGCGGCCGCTAAGCGCCAATTTTGCACGCCTGCCATCGGCGCTTGGATCATAGGTATAGAAATATTAAGTAATTCGGTGAGCTGCATCACAAGGTCCTTGTTTTAGGCAAAACGACATAAAGCCGAAGGTGTTTTCCAGTGTGAGGAATAAGCGCTTAACGGTCAATGATTGTGCGTTTAATAAAGCAAACTTTCTCTTGCCAAAACAACCATGTTTGAAATAGTGTTTTTATAACAATACAAGGACGCCATGATGAATATTTCTCTAAGAGCCATTGATAAACACAACTACGAAGCCATTTGCGATTTAGATGTCAGCCCTGGACAGCAAGATTTGGTAGCCTGCAACATGTTTTCCATCGTGGAATCAAAATTTAATCACCCACACACTTTTTTTACCACTTTCTTACAATACACTTTTGACAAAGTGAGAATGCTCTTTATTGTATCTACAAGCTTAATTAATTTAATATCACTAAATGGCAATCACATTCGAGATCAGAACAACAGAAATAAAACCATTTACGTATAGAACCCCTCTAATAACACCTGATGAAAATGGTGAGCTTTCAATTAAATACTCCCGACAACAGCAAAAGCATATTAAAAAAGTTGTTTTGTTGAATTTGGTTGGAAGAAACGCCAAAGGCGATATCGTCTCTTACGAACCACTAAAACAAGTTAATCGCTTTTTATTAGCACACCATCTGGATGATAATAGACAGGAATCTGAACAATACAGTAAAGGCTTAGTTCACTACTTTTCATTCTTAATAGAGTTACAAAGATTATGGGACTCTGAATACGACCAAGAGCTTTACAACGAACAGATTGACTTGCCTAGACCGAGCTGGGATACATTCCCGATTAGAAAAAGCGATAAAGCTACATACCAGTACCGAGAAGCTCTAATAAAGGCTGTACTTGAGCCAATTAGACCTAATCAGGCAATAGCCCGAACTACAGCAACTGCATACATGAGTGCAGTGGTGAAGTTTTATTCTTTCCATATCAGAAATGGTTACAAATTTAACAACCCTCCTTTTGAACACGAGGTTGTTTCAATACAATTTCAAGGGGATAGTGCAAGCATCGGCGCCTACCTAACTAAAGATGTACACACAACAGATTTACGACTGAATTTAGGAAAGTCTAGACGCAACGAGGGCGGCTCGCTATCTTCAAGCCGCAGAAATCTGAACCCCTTAACAAATAAAGAATGGCAGGTCGTAGAAGACATTCTCACTAATACACGTAGAGTAATCAAAAACGTGGCGGGTGAAACGACTACATCCAGCTTATCTATTGAATACTGTTTGTTCTTTCTTGTTGCACGATATACAGGACTAAGAAAAGAAGAAGTGGCAAGCCTTCACAAAGGCCAAGTAGTAAAACCTGACGAACGCAAAAAAGCAATGAGGTTTGGTGTAGGCAGTCAATACGGCTCATTAACTAAAACTTCTGGAGCAGGTAATAAACCTAGGCAAACAATTATCCCGAAACGCATCATGCAGCTTTTGTACGAATACACAAGAAGCGGTAGATATAAAAAGCGCATCTCTAAATTCAAAGAGCATTGTAAAATTAAGCGTCAAAAAGGCGAGTTAGGATATTTTTACGGGGATGATGGAGTCGATGAGTCAAAAGAGTATTTATTTATTAGCCAGACCGGAGTGCCATTTTTTACCAAATTATCCGAAGCAAATGCTAGATGGAATGAAATAAGAACCACGGCTAATGTATCGTCTGGACTTGACCTAACAGGAACTATACATAACCTTCGAGCTACATTTGCTGTTTCACTTTTTAGACTCCTTTTGAGGAATGTGACTCCTGACAAAGCACTCGCTTTAGTTTCTGAGTGCCTCGGGCACGGAGAAGAATCAGTAACTTTAATGTACCTTAAGATCGCTCAAGACGAACCATCAGGTGATGAAATTTATGAAGACATCCTAGAGTTCATAGGTGTATTTGAAGAGACAGATACAAGCGTTACGGAGAATCAATAATGCCAAAAGGAATTACGAATAAGAGAAAGTCTCTACTACCGGAACGGAACCTAATAAAAGCCAAAGCCGAGGTTAAAACCTTACAAGTCGCCGATATGGTTATATCAGCAAACGGCAGCAAACTTCGCTTTGAAAGATTTGCTTTTAAGTCCTGCCCCTCACTTTTTCATGGCCCAAGAAAAATTGATACTAGTAAGTTTACAGATATGAGAAGAAGTAGCTTTGTTCGTCAAATTTACTCATTACTAAGCGAAAATATCACCTCTACCACAGCCTCAAGATATGAAACACTAATAAAATACGTCAGATGGGTGGATGACAACGACAAACTCAACCCAATTAATGGAGATATGTTTCACTGGGACCTAATAGATGGATTCATGACTTGGTGTGGACATCAAAACAGTAAAGGCTTACTTTCTCGGCCTGTTTGGGGGAGATTCAGAACCAACATATCATGGATTTTAAAGCAATTAAATAGAAATCAGGATGCAAAAAAGCTTCCTAAAGTAACAAATGTCTTAAGCTACACAACATCCCATAAAAGCCTTGATATAGAACAAGAATTAAAGCCAATCACTAAAAGATTGTTTAACGCATACTTTAAGCTGCTAGAACATTACAAATCCGGCACTACTCCAGATAGACATCCACTTTACGATAAAGAGCTACTTGAACAGATAGCTAAGGCTAATGGGTTAACAGGCAGTAGCAAGGCCAGTCACTTTAACGCCTTTTCTAAAGCAGTAAACACCAACATTGGACACTCAAATAACGCCATTATAAAGGTTGCCATGATGCTGTGTTATTTGTTTACGGGGATAAACACCACTCCTTTAGCCCGAATGCGAATTTCAGATGTAAATTTCAAAGAGATACAAGGCGGGAAGTACATTTTAGATTCCATTAAAGGTAGAGCCAACCACCAAGAACAAGATAACGCGCTCGGTTTTAGTAAACACGCAAAGAACTTTATGGAAAGCTGGATACATGTTGCCAAAAGTATGTCAAACGGAGATAGCGACAGCCTTCTCTTCCCTTACTATACTAAAAACGGCGAGATAAAGTCTTATTCTGAAATAGGACGTTCACCACATCAAAGTATCAACACTTTATTGGTGAGGCTAGGGTTTCCGAAAATAACTCCTTCAATATTAAGAAAAACCAAAATGGATGCTCTGTTTCAGGTGTCCGAGTCAGTTTATCTAGTGTCGATGTCAGCAAATAACAGCATTAAGGCTATTTCCTCACAGTATTTACATGGTACGCCAGGTGAACACCAGAGCAGATTAAATGCTGCGATGGATGCTAAGTTCTCTAATGCTAAAGGAATTGATATCAACACCGCCGTTGAAGAGGCTAAATACAGACATTCAAACATTCTAGACCATTATGAATATGAATCACTCCGACAGGGAGCTAACAGAACTAATGAGGCTAGGACTCCTTTAGGGATACGTTGTAATGATAATAAACAAGGAGCATTAAAAACCATCAATAGAGTGCTTGAGTGTATTGATGTTGACTTAGATTCAAATGAAGAAGCTTGTACTAGCTTTCTAGATTGCTTTAAATGTGAACATCATTCACTAGTATCAGACGTAACAGATATATGGTTGATGATGTCATTCGAAGAGACGTTACAAGAACTTGAAATAACACCCGCAATCAACTCAATGCCACCAGTGAAAATAAACGCTCTTTTGAACACTATTGAAGCTATTCTGAGAGAATTTAGAGAAAAATCTCCAGATAATTATAGGCAAGCATCTGAGCTTCAAAAGCAATCCTCGCACCCGTTATATTCTAGCTCATACAGCTTAAACGACCTACATGAGGTGTTTTCATGATCGGGGCAGTAAAAGTTAATTTGATTTCCGTACCAGAGTACAATGAAAAAATACCAGTTAGCACATACAGCGATGGTAGCGTTGAAAGTTACATTTTCGACCTAAGATGGAGTTTTAGTGGCTCTATCCGAACAGGTGTCGGCAAGTCAATATCAGTTGCATTTACAAGAATTGACATCAGATATCGTAAATATATTCAGTCAACGCTGGCTTACGTCATTGATAAATATAAGCAGATAAACAAAACACACCCTACTATCGGTCAGATTGAGCACTGGAAGAGCGGGCTCAACTTCATCGCACAAAGTCTAGAAGATTGTAATTGGGGATTACTCTCAGACGATAAAAACTTTAATCAATTCATCAAGTCGTATAGGGAAATCGTCATCAAAAGAGAGCTTTCCCAATCGTCAGTTAACAGAGTGGTAACCACTATAAACCTCCTTAATAAGTGCAAATTCTGCTGTCGTGATGTAACGATAGATAATTTAAGTGTCAAAAGTGCAAGAATAGTAAAGCAACATATTGCAATTCCAGCGAACATTTATCAACGAATACTAAGTGATGCAATATCAACTATTGAGACACTCCATCCTTATCGTCATGAAATTTCAAGACTCATGAATCAAGTTCAGAGCATATATGATGAGGAAAGGAATCGAGCAGACGGCTCTTCTTCTAGAGGTAAGATAAACGACAGGACTGCCTCTAGGGTTCAGAAAATACATCACGGTATACCTAACTTTACACTTACTCGTGACGGAACAAATATTACACGCATTTTAACTCCGTGTGCAATTGTTCTATTAGCATTTAGCGGTGTTAGAGTTGGCGAACTAACCAGCTTCACTAAAGATAGTTACGAAGAGAGAAAAGGGGAAAACGGCAGCATCATAAGCTTTTTAAAAGGTGAGACCACCAAAACAGTCAACGGCATACCTAAAAAAGAAGTGTGGCAAACCCACCCTATTTCTAAAGACGCACTTGAATTAGCCTATGATTGCACAGAATATCTTCGCACAATATTTATTGATGAGGTTAATAAAAAACACTTTAAAAACGAGACTAACTCAGATGAATACAAAAGAGCGCAGCGAGCGCTAGAGTCTGCTTTTTTGCCCGTAACAATAGAAGGAGTAAACAAAACAAACTACAAATCAGTGGTTGCTGGCTCAAAAAGCCTTAAGTCGCATACCCAACGCTTAAACATTATGGCAACGAAAGAAGACGTTGAATCATTCAATACTTTAAACCCTTCAAGGCAAGGTGAGCTTTTAGAAGCCAAGTCATTGCCTAAAATTAGTGCTCATGACTTTAGACGAACATTCGCAGTATTCTTTAAGCGCTATGGATTTGGCACAACAGCAACTATCAAATTTCAATACAAGCATAAAAATATAAATATGTCTGATTATTATGGTAAAAATGCCCAGCTTCAGCACATGGAAGATATATTGCTAGATACTGATTTAATCCAGCTACTGCATGAAGAAGGGGTTAACTTAGGGATAGATATATTTAATGAAATATACAACGAGTCCGAAACTCTAAGTGGTTCAGGAGGAGAGAGAATAGCCAGAGATAAATTCGAAAAACTACGAACTGGGGAGCGAATTTACATGACAAAGAATGAAATTGCATCCCTAGTTCGCAACGGCACTCTTTCTGTCGTTCAGCTTCCAACAGGCGGATACTGCATGAACTCTAAATGTAGCAGAGTTTGCGGCATAGGGGAGTTTTCCGCCGAAATCAAACCCTGTGAACATCAGGTAATCACTGATAAAGAAGCAAACAGAATTCAGCAACAGAACATGCGACTAATAAAGACATTTCGTGATTTAAACACTGGCGATCCTATGATGAATAGCATACTTATTGGAATCAAGCAAAAGATAAAAAGGAACGAATCTTTGATTATTAAGCACAGAATCAAGCTCTCGACCTTTGAAGATAATGTCAAAGGTACAGTAGTAACTACTAGAGGTTAGGTATGAAAAAAACACAAACAACCTTAGCAAGATTGAGGGCAGCTTTAGAGCGCTTAATTGCAGGTAAGCCAGAAAAGGTTTCACGTTCGGGGAAGTTAACTCTAAATAGAATAAATAATGAAGCTGGACTTGGGCATAGCTACATATACAAATTTGAAGATTTTGTTGAGCAAGAAGCAAAACCAGCCATTGAAGCATTTAACACAAATTATGATCCCGTTAAAGCAAAACTACATTTAAACAATAATGAACTCTCTGATATAGACAAGCTTAAACTTAAAATAAAGAAAGAGACTGCACTTAAGAAGCAATACCGCCAAGAGCGTGATAACATGCTCACCATAAACAAAGAACTTGAAGCGCAAAATTGTTCATTGATGTTCCGACTATATGAACTACAAGAGCGAGAGAAGTTACGCAATGTTGTTAACTTCCAAGTAGCGACTACCGACAAAATATTAAAGTGAAAGAATATCCTTTTTTGCATTGATTGATGAGATTAGCTGAATTAGTGTGATTGCCAAGGTATACTGGCGGTATAAATACCAAGCGATTTTGACGCTAGTACACAAAAGAGGCTTAAACAGGCCTCTTTCATTGTGAGAGAGTAAGAAAGATATACATACTTAATATTAAAGAACTTTCTCAAGTTCTACATAGCTTGCGAATAATATCTACAACAATGTAATGTATTTGTTTGAAATCTACATCTTTAATGAGTGATGCTTAATTGGTGTTTTTACTCAAAAGAGTAAAAGTAGGCGAAACTCTCGCTCGTCAGCAGAGTTTCACATTGGGCTAACAGCCTGCCTTGCAGGTGAACACGAAACTTATATGTATAGTTATGATAAAAAGTGGGCTCCTTATCATGAATCTGTCGTCAGGCAGTGGTCCAAGCCACTTAGATACAAAACTCCTGAAGAGGTAGAACTATTTATTACTTCTGGGATCAGGGCTTGGCGAGATGAACACCCTGAAGATGCATTTGTGATTCTGCTAGATGGAATAACAACACGTCGATTTTGGTCCGGATTGCAAGACACTAAACTAGGAACAAGCAAATTGCCTGTGAATCCGGATGATCCTGATATAGCAATTGTGCGTTATAGAACCCAAAATGACATTATCCCTCGCCCAGCAGGAAAGCTTGAGTGTGATAACTCAAGCTCTGAACTACTAGTCAATCCTGGTATGAGGTTTGGTATTTTCCACGCAGAAAAGAGCGGTTCAGAACGAGTCTACTATTGTACACAGCCTTCAACGACCGCAAGCAAGGATTTTGCTAGAAATATAACTCGATTTGCTAGTAAACCGGTGCAGCTGAAAGATGATCGACATGCGCAAACACTCACTGAATTAGTGATACTAGCCAATAATATTTGTCCTGATAATGAATTAGCTTTGAGTGCCAGCAAGCTATGCTTTCAAAGCTTGTCTTGGTTGGGGGATCAAAAAACAATACAGCCATCGCCGATACATCTTGCGTCTGGGGCTATTGAAGATTACGTTGAGGTCTATTAGTAGTGTATCAAAAATGAGGTAACAAGGTGGCAAAACTCCGTAAACTGTATCAAAATTGAGGTAACGGTTTAGAATGGAGAGCGTGTCTTGCTGGAATACTGCTTACTTGATAGTGGCAAACTGCAACACATCAGTGAAAGTAAACTTGGACACTTTGCAAAGTGTCCTTTTTGCTTGCAATTAGTGGTTGGGAAAAAAGGCAAAATAAAGAGGCACCACTTTGCTCATATCAAGCATTCCTGTGCACAATCAAACTTGGAATTAAATTCGGCCGGATTAGCCTTTTTCAACGATGTATCACTTCCTTCATTAAATGACCCGGATTTAAAGTTTTTTATATCGTGTATTAGTACAAAAAAATCATTCAATATTGAATCAGATATTAGGCTCAGGTCTGCCAAGGAACGCTTTCACTGGCAAAAAGGGCTAAACATAGCAATTGAAAAAGGACTAGTTGAGATTAAGGAGGAACCTGCTCTATACGCTAAGACGGCAATATTATTGGCAATCGAAGGCAGACTTACCCTGAAAGATTTTTTTGTTTGCCAAGAGGAATCAATTACCCAAAAATTACATGATATCAAAAAAACATCGCAACCAAGCTGGGAAGCGCTATTTCGACATCATGTGTACCGATTGACGACAAGCTCATTGTACTTTTTAAAACTAAAACTAGCCAGTGGCACATGCATCTACAAAATTGGGATTACAGCCAGAGATATAGAGACAAGACTAAAAGAGATAGAAAAAGAGCTCTCAATGCTGCGTGTATCTGTACAAAGCGTAACTGTTGAATTTCTTTTACCAGGCCGTGGTGGGATTGAACAATACTTCAAGCATAAGTATAGAGCATATAAGCATCCAATCGGCTCTTTAACCGAGTATTTTCATTTCCCGAGCACTAGCTTAGTTTGTAGCGTTTTATCAGAACTATCTCGGCTTGAAAGGTTTGGAACAAACAGACGAATTGCTGGGACTTTGAATCAACGTAAGCAAAGAAAAGTAGCTAAACGAAGGGCTGAATCCAAAGAGGACTTTTTAAATAAACATAAAAATATAGTTGAGGCTTTATCAATAGGGCTTCCAATCAGGCAAGTTGCTCGCGAGATGAAAAGATCAGTTAACACGGTTAGAAAGGTCAAACAACTTACCGATAATACTCCACATTGACTAAGAGTAGATTCAATACTGTTCGACTACCTATACACAACAATAGGTTCTTTTTGCGTTGCAATCTAGTCGACAGAACCATGTAATTTTTCTGATCTGATTAAAGGTATTTTAAATGAAACGATAAGTGTAATTAACAGTATAGCGATAGGGGTTAACTGCTCAAGTGGAATACCCAACCATTTTCTTTTCAAACATTTCTCGATTAAGTGACTTTACTGTATTAACGATGACACTTTCAGATACGGCACTAGAAAAGTAATACCCTTGTATCTTAGCGACTTTTACAGATTTACACTCGAGATACTGCTGGTGATTCTCAACCCCCTCAGCAACAACCTCGACGCATAATGTATTTAGCATCCGGACCAAACCCCGAAAAATTGCAGCCCCCTTACCACTTTCTGTAACTTGAGAAGTGATTGATTTGTCTATTTTTACGATATCTATTGGAAAATGAAGTAAATGAGAAATAGAAGAGTACCCAGTTCCAAAGTCATCTAACGCAATATTGCACCCCAACTGATGTATTTCAGTGAGTGTCTTAATGATCTGAGGCTCGTTTTCTAACAGTGCCGTTTCAGTGATCTCAAAGGTAAGTGCGTTAGCCCATAAGTTTTCCTGTTCTAGTGTAGCTGAAATAAATTTAACAAGCGCTTTGTCTCTGAGTTGAACTGGCGAAAGGTTAATTGAAAGCCCTACGTCTACGCCGAGTCCTGCTTTAAATCTTGCAAACTGTGCCATAGCTTGTGAGATTATCCATCGACCTAGTGGGTTAATTAACTTGGATTCTTCCGCAATAGGGATAAATTCGTTTGGATCACACGAAGTTTCACCAGATGGCCATCTGATCAATGCTTCTAGCATAACAACCCGTAAACTTTCAGTATCAACAACAGGCTGAAAGGCCAATTGAAATGCATTTGAACTGAGTGCAACAGTAAGCTCGTGCTCTATCTTAAACTTGCGCTGGAATGTTGTTTCCATATCTGATTGAAATATACACACTGCACTATCTGACATGGCTTTCGCTCTAAAAAGTGCAATATCAGCAAAGCGTATTAATGACTCTGCTGTTTTGCCATGAGCGGGGAAAAGAGAGACTCCAACATTGACATCGCAAGTCTGTGCTTTTTCGTCAATAAAGTAAGCTTCTTTAAGCTTTCTCAGTATTCTCTCTATTTCCAGTTTAAGCTGAAGGGGACTTTTTTGTGACACGATGAGGCAGGCAAATTCGTCTCCACCAGAGCGGCTTACAACATCTTCTTGTGCCATTTCCGTTTGTAGACGCGCACTGAATAATTGCAATAGCTTATCGCCAGTGTCGTGCCCAAGTAGATCATTAATACTCTTAAAGTTTGCAATATCGAAAAAGGCAATACCCGCACACTTGTACCGCCCTGGTCCTGCCGTTACAACTCTGTGACAAGCATCTTCAAAATAGTGGCGGTTAAACATGCCAGTCAATTTGTCCCGCTCCGCCATGGATTTAATCTTTATGTAATTGTGATACAGCTCTGTTTCAAGCTCTTTGCGTCGTTCAGCTTGGACAATAGCGCGCTTGAGCTGACCCGCAGTCACTTCATTTTTGCACAGAAACTCCTGCACTCCTAAATCCAGACATTGAAGTAACAAATCTTCATTGTGGTGGTTACTTATCATTATGATGGTTAAATTACATACAGCCTGTACTTTCTTTATTTCCAATAACAGCTCTGTTCCATTTTTAACTGGCAAGTAATAGTCTAACAACAATAAGTCAAACTGGGTTTCGTTAAGAGCGTCTACAGCTTCGTCTACAGTCTCGACTTCTACTAGCTGATATTGCAGATTGCTTTTTTTTAATGACCGACTCACTGCCATACGATCTACTTTATCATCGTCAACTAGCAAAATTTTCATTGAATATCCTTAGCGCAGCATAGACTATATTTATTCTGGAGTGATGTTTTGTTTTTCACTAATAACCAAAGCTAGGATGGTCATCGGAACAGCCTACTTTTCAATATTTTTATGTGAACTACTATTTATTTATAGTCTGCATTAGTCCGTTAGGTGAAATAGTTTTGTGTGAAACTCGCAATTCAATACTTTCTTACTAAGCTCTGTGCGTGAATTAAGTTTGGCTTATATTCGTCCCAGCCAAGGAAAGATAGAATGAAAGAATTCCCATCAGATATACCCTTATTAAAAGGTTGCACCATTGTCATCATCGGCAGCAACCACCAATCGTTTCACTTATTGGAAGCCGAAATATATCAGCTAGGGCGAGTGCACCGTTTCACAAATCATTTGTGGGCAGTTAACTTTATGAAAAAGCACCATCCAGACGTCATTATCGTGCGTAACACATCTTGTGAAATTACATTATATCGATTATTACAAAAGCACCTCTGTCCGCTTGTTACACCAACAGTTCTTATCACTCCTAAAGTTGAAAAGGTAAAGGGGGCGCTTGGTTGGCACGCAGGATTGGTTGATGTGGTAAGTGATGTTGTATCTAGCAAAATATTAAAGCAGAAGGTTGTCAATTTATTACATCACAAGCTACCACCAGAATTGATTGCACCTTGTTCATACTTAGATGACATGACGGGGGCTTTTAATCGGGCAGTATTCGACAAAGACATTGATAGAGCCATACTTTACCATCGCAGTAGTAACAAGCCGATTAGTGTTATGCTATTAAACTTTGATTATTTTTGTCAGTTTAATGCCGCGTACGGATATAAAAAGGGAGATGATACGATACGTATCTGCATTCAGAGTATGCAAATGCAAATTAGGCGGCCTTATGACGCACTATACCGTTATGACACAAATACATTTGCACTGGTGGCACCAAACACCAACAAAGCAAATGGCCGAGTTTTGGCAAACAAACTTCTACAGTCTCTGTTTTCATCCCAAATAGAGCATAAAAATTCACCCGAACACTATGTGACGGCTAGCATTGGAGGGGTGACACTGGACACCGCAATAGCTGTATCCTCAGCTGATGAATTGCTCATGTCAGCGGACAATGCATTACTGAGTGCTAAAATCGCGGGGAAAAACAGAGTCGCATGGCTTTAGCGCTGTAGAAGTAATAATAACTGCTCTTTAGTAAATGGTTTAGTAAGGAAACCATCACAGCCTAACACTAGACATTTTCGCTTCGTTGTCTCATAGGCATCAGCAGAGAGCATAAAAACCTTAGGTCGATAAGGTAAACTAAGTTGCTTTAACTGCTTTAGTACCTCTAAACCATCCATTCGTGGCATATTGATATCCAATAAAATAATATCATAGGAATTTTGCTTAATAAGCTTTAATGCCTCTAATCCATCTTTTGCTTTGTGCAAACTTGTACAACAGGGCTCCAGCATCTTTTCACCCACAATCAAGTTGATGGCATTGTCATCAACTAGCAAAACTCGACCAAGCTCAACATTTGAAATGCTTGTACGCTCTTTTGAGAAAATCTCTTCTGTAGGCTTTGCAACCCGAGCCGGTATTCTCACAGCCACCTCTGTTCCCTGACCGACAGTGGACCTAATGGAAAACTCTAAATTGAGGAGTTCACATAGGTGTGAAACAACATCTAGACCTAACCCCGTGCTGTTTAAATCATGAGAACGGTTTTTTGTTTCTTGCTCAAAAGGCTGCAAAACATTATTTACGTCTTCAATCCCTACACCGGTGTCTTGGATTAAGATTAAACAAAAAGCGTCAGATTGAACTGTTGATATTGTTACACAACCTTCATTAGTATATTTGATAGCATTGCTTACGATATTGCTTAGTACTTGAAGTAATCTCACTCTATCCGTGTCAACAACCATATTTAGGCAGTCTTTAGTGTTCACAGATAAAGTCAGGTTTTTAGCTTTCGCTGTTTTGGCAAACAGAAAATGAAGATGGCTTAGTACACTTGAAAGTGATACAACTTCTATACTTAGCGCTAATTTACCGGCATCAATTTTAGCTAATGTTAATATGTCATTGAGAATGCGCTGAAGCTGCTCGCCACAATTTAATATTGTATTCAAATCCTCTTTTATATTCTCATTGGTCGTATCCGCCAAAAGAGACTCCGTAACACCTAACATTCCGAATAAAGGAGTTCGAATCTCATGAGACATTCGAGCGAAAAAGTTATCTCTGGCTGATAACGCATCAATGGCTTTTTGCTCGTTTAACTTTAACTCTGTCACGTCAGTATGAGCACCAATCATTCTTGTCGGTTTGCCATTATCATCACGAATAATAAGTCCACGGCAGCGGATCCAAACAGTATGACCTAACGCGTGGCGATATCTAACGATTTGATCATAAGGGTAACTTGGGTCTTTTAGGTGCTTATCATAATTATCAAGAGCTGACTTAAGATCATCTTGGTTAATGATATCTTGCCACTCTGAAGAACAATGTTGTTTAGTTGATGGGTCGTAGCCGAGTGTAGTCCAGAACTTCGGACTCATCCACTCCTCTTCGGGCTGCTCTAAATTCCAGTACCAGAGGCCATCCAAAGACGACTCTTGAATGAAATTAAAAATATGCCTGTTTGTCATTACTTTATGATAAAGCTCGTTTTCCAATCGATTCATTGTTTTTAGCTTTGTGTTCTTCGGTCACTACAAATATTAGTCAAGAGAAGACCATGTAGCTAAATTCATTGTCAACTTTTTAAGTGAACTATAGAGCGAGTTAAATGCAAAGTAACGGCTTACAACTAAACACAAATCTAGGTGTGTAGTTTCCTTACATTGAAACACATTATCAATGTAATTATATTATAACGATGTGTATTTTCAATTAGCGATGTAATTGACAGCTAGTTCCGTAATTTTTTCTGATTATTTATAAACCTTACCTTGAATAAAAAACAAACGACCTTATTTAGCTTTTAACTGTACATAAAAACAGATTCAACTTTAAATTAGGAAAGTGTATGTCGAATAATCTTTTTATTTCATATGATCTAAATAGTCCTGGTCAAGATTATGAAAAAGTAATAGAAAAAATAAAGTCTCTTGGTAGTTGGGCAAAAGTTCAAAAATCATTATGGTTCGTAAGTTCTAGCTTTACCCCTGAGCTGGCGGCCAAATCAATATGGTCTGTAATGGATAACAATGACTCATTAATTGTTGTTGATGCAAAAAATAACGATGCATATTGGTTTAATTTGTCTGATGAAGTAAGCAAACATATCCAAAATCACTGGAGTTACAGTGGCACATAACGAACGCTTCAATAAAGGACACAAAGAGCTTGGTTTGAGTCTCTTTGTTCCTAATTTTAACCAAGCATTTATGCGCCTGTTAAGCGAGCGTTGAATTCTAGAGGAGGCTATGTTGAGTAATCAACCAGAGGATAAAGATTTTTTGACATGGTGGAAAGAGGATTTTGGGCCGGCGCTGATGGAAACTCGAAAAGTCATAGAGCCCCATATTCAGCAGTGGCGTCAAATTGAACTAGCTGTAAACAACGCATTGAATGAGTTTCTCAAAGAGCATAGGGAGAGCATTGAACTTTGGTCTCTGTTTGCCAAAATTTACCCTCAACTGGAACCCTATATAGATAGCATTTCCTCTGGGCTCAATGATCCGGACTTTGAAATTGCAAACGATGTAATAGAGTTGGCTCATATCTTCGCAGCTATTGATTTACAAAAAGATCCGAGTGCTGCATCCATTCTTGATGTTATTTCTAGTGAAGCGTTTCAAAATTCTCTTGTCGACTTTTACAGTAGCATGAGTTTGGATGCAGATCGACTGCCGTTGATAAAAGAGGCTTTAGATTTACACAACAGCGAGAAGTATGCTGGTAGCATTTGCCTGCTTTATGGTCAGATTGAAGGAGTGCTAACCGAATCGTTTGAAAAGGCGAATTACATAATTATCAATCAGAACAAAATAAATCCGGTAAAAAATGATGGTTCCGTAAATAATGAATCTAATCTCACGGGCCTAGTTCCAAAGCTTAAGCACGCAATAACCCGGCAAGATAAACTTCAATCATATTACTCAAAAATAAAAACCTACGAACTTGTTGCGGGTGACCCTGAAGAAACGATTCCAAAAACAAGAAATAAAATACTTCATGGTAGCGATTTAGAATTTAATACAGAAAAACGAAGCGCCCAACTAATACTATGGTTGTACTCCACAATACTGCAAGTTCGAGTTCTAGGAATTTAATAAACACAATTACGCGGAGCAAATTATTGCGAGCGTTACAGATGTCTGCTTTTGGCAATGAGAGCCGACCTGCGGCTCTGTGAAGCAGACCTTCACGGCGTGAATCTGAAACTCTGTCGGGTAGCACCTTCGGCTTAGCTAACCCTTTGACGTAGATCGGGACAAGGCGCGCAGCGCCGCCATCCGACAAACATTACTAATTTACTTTGAGACAACCAAGCTTACCGTGTTGTTCCAGTGACCTAAACTCAAATATCTCACCTAAAACCGTAAGGCCGCGCTTTGCGGCAAATTTGGGGCGCAGCGGAAAATTTGTCCAACAGCAGCGCCGTATTAGTGTAACTCCACCCAGCCTAGTACAGCTCACTATTGCAATGCAGTCTATTGCTCATAATAGCCATTGCTACTCGCGAATGAAGCAATACCCGCCAGCTAATAACTTGCCCCACTCCAATTATTTTTTATATGTCTTGCGAAATGAACGCAGGAATAGAACCTTTCCAGTAGCTGTCATCCCCCCATTCCAGTTCGACATAAATTAGAAGCCTAGAGTGTTTTAATATATTTGAATCAATTGACACTTTATTAAACCTTTTGACAAATGGTAATGCTCTAGCTTTACCTTCCTGTATGTGCTTTTTCATTGGAACTAGAGATAAGCGGATCAACTCCATTTTGGTTAAACGCGCTAATAACTCTAAATTGTCAGCATAATGCTCATAATAGGAACTTAATTTAGAGCCTAACCAAGGGGACTCTTTCATCTCACCCTTAACTATCCCCATAGAAGTACTAACCTTTTGAATTGCGGCGTCCTTACCTTTCACACGCTGAATGCCATTCTCAATGCATAAGTCCCCATCTGGACCCAATTTTATATCCATACCAACTTTGTTTGGGTCTTCCACCGGTAATTTTTTAGCCACAGTCAGTACTACGTAATTTTCATTACCTGTTTCAAGATGTATTCCCAACAATTCTCGAGCATCACCTTGTGACTCAATCACGGTAAATCTGTCATGTTCATCAAGTCTATGGAACTCTAATATATATTTTTCAAGCTGTTCTTGAGAACCTATTTGGACACTGACTAGTTCAAAGTGCCAATAGTTAGAATCGATCGATTTCCACCGAACGTTGAGGACTAAATTATGCCCAAGTTGAAGAAAAGTGGTGCTTTGAGCAACTTTCTCTAGCGTAGGGTCTCTTAGACTTGCGGCAGCTCGATGCTCAGCTTCTTGCTTCCAGTTTCTCAAGGTTTCAACGGAATATACGGAAAAATCACTATCTATAAGTGCTCCATGGTCTTTACACATCCATATGCCATTGGTGATTGCGCGCCTTTCTTCAGTTGACATATTTGAGTCATAGCGAGGCCCTCGTTCTGCGGCAGCACAAATATGTGCAGCAGTTCCATTATTAATTTTTTTAGATGGGTCTGCCGAATCAGGCCCAACAGTATTTTTTCCACAACCAGGAAAGGAGCAACGCCAAGCGACTCTTTCTGCCATAACTCTCTTAGTGTTTGGTGTAAATTCATCCCTATTTTTTCCCACTGGTAAGCTCCCGGTTAAAAACATAACGCCCAGCATGAGCATGAACTAATGAGGTAAAGTCCGCTCACTGTTCGATAACATGCGGTTATTAAAGGTTAAGTACTAGCGAATGGCAAGGGCTTTAACAAAGTTGAGAATTTCCGAATATACTTAACAGAATTCTCAACTTTTTACTTAAATGTGTTATGAATGTTATAAATTGGCCACAGGCGTTATGAAATATAAGCTTTCTCAATAATTAAAAAGTTTAAGGTGTAACGGTGAATAACGATGGCTATACCACACGCGCAATTTATCACGATGATGAAGCTGTTGGGATGCTAATGTGGGTACAAGAGAGTATAGAACGTATTTCCATTTGGCGCTTTATGGTTGATCAACAATTTCAGCAACAAGGAATTGGGCGTAAAGCACTCACCCTCGCACTCGAAGAAATCAAGCAGACACCAAACCTTACCACCATAGAAATCTGTTATATACCGAGCAACCCCGTTGCAAAATCGTTTTACGCGAGCTTTGGCTTTGAAGAAGTTGGAATCGATAAAGAGGATGGTGAGATGCTAGCGGTGATCAAACTTCCTTTATAACAAGTTGTAATCTTCGGTAATTTGCGCAAATGGAAACGTAGGTTACACTTACTGACAATGTAAGTTAAGCTGCTCAAAGGAATCCGAATTAACATGCATGAGCATACAAAGCGCATTTGTGATTTTCTTACCGAAATCAATCTACCTTTTCGGTTTAAAGACGTAGAAACTGACTCCTTCTTACCCGGTTTAAAAACAGTGAATGGCACCCTATACATTGATAATGAAAAGCTGCTTTACCCGGGGGATATTCTGCATGAAGCCGGACATATTGCAGTTTGTGAGCCTATTTTTCGCCCTCAGCTTAATGGTGATGTGTACAAAAATGGCCTCAAAAATGGGCGCGAAAAACAGGCAATGCATGGTGAAGAAATAGCAGCGACGGCTTGGTCAGTTGCTGCTACTAGCTATCTCAACTTGCCCATTGAAGTTGTATTCCATGAAAAAGCCTACAAAAATGCCAGAGAGTCATTGATTGACGCCTTTAATACTGGTGGCCTTTTTGGTCAACCCCTGCTTACCGCTTGGGATATGACTTGTCCAAGAGAAGGCTTCCCCAAGATGCAAAAATGGATAAGAACGCATCGCTGGATCAATGAATTAAGTTAGCTCATTCCCCATTTAAACCTTAAGCAGCCTAGCAGCTCGAAATAAAAAAGCCCGACTACAAAGTCGAGCTTGGGGAGGCGTGGCGCTTTGGATTGCCACTTGCTTACTGATTAAATTCTTTCTCAGACAGTTTGCCGTCTCCGTCGCTGTCTAGCTTATCAAAGATTGAAGCAAGAGATTCTGACAGTGACGCTTCGCTTTTAGAGATAAAGCCATCTTTGTCTAAATCAAAATCGTTAAATTCTGCTGCCATTGCTGAGCCGGCAAAAAGTACTGTGGCGGCTGTAATTGCTGTTGCTAACTTTTTCATTGTGACCTCCTAGCCTTTAAAGTTAGAGAATTCAGAAGCGCTTAGCTGACCATTTTTGTCTGCATCTAGCTTCTCGAACTGACCAAGTAGTGTTGATGATACTGATGCTTCTTGCTGGCTGATCTGCCCGTCTTTGTCCTTGTCTACATCTTGAAATGACAAGGTTGCTGCCAGTGCCATCGTACTCACCAATACACCTATGGTCGTTGCACATACCGTTCTAAGTTTCATAGCCATTCTCCTCACTATGCCCGTCTCTCATTGCGGCTCTAGTCGCAAATTAACCTTTAAAGTTAGAGAACTCAGTTTCGTTTAGTTCTCCGTCAGCGTTTACATCTAAGTCTTTAAACTGCTCGATAAGCGCTGTATTTACTTTTGCTTCGCTCATGCTAATAGCACCATTGCCATCTGTGTCATAGCTTGCGAAATCTTCACCAGCAATAGTATTTGCTGAAGCCAATGTTAGACCTGTGATTGATAGTGCGATAAGTACATTTTTCATCATTCTGCTCCTAAAATTTCCTAAATATGATTTGCTTTTGGGCGGCTTGATTAGCCTTGGTAATTTGCGAATTCAGACTCGCTTAACTCACCGTCGGCATTGCTGTCTAGTTGCGTAAATTGCTCTGCAAGCGACTGATTTACTTTTGCCTCAGTCATGCTGATGGTGCCGTTACCGTCAGTATCATATTTAGTGAAATCTTCACCAGCTAATGCAGAAGCTGAAGCGAATGTTAAACCTGCAATTGAAAGTGCTGCTAATACGTTTTTCATGATAGTCCAATCCTTCTGTCGTGTTCGTTATGGCGTCAAAGGCAGTGGGCGCTAAGCCCACCTAGCGATTAACCTTCGTAGTTCGCGTACTCAGATTTGCTTAGCTCGCCATCGGCGTTCGTGTCTAAGTCTGCAAACTGTTCAGTTAACGAAGTGCTTACGCTTGCTTCAGTAACGCTGATTGAACCGTTGCCATCAGTATCTAGTTTCTCGAAATCGCCACCAGCAAATGCTGATGCTGAAACCATTGATAACCCTGCGATTGATAGTGCTGCTAGTACATTTTTCATAATCTAACCCTTCAATTGTGTCATTTTGTTCTGATGAGCTAGGCATGCGGCCCAGCTCCTTAACTCATTACTCGATCCAGTGCCAAATTAGCCTTCGTAATTTGCGTATTCAGACTTGCTTAGCTCGCCGTCGGCATTAACGTCTAAGTCCGCGAATTGCTCACTCAATGACGCGCTTACGCTCGCTTCAGTTACACTGATTGAGCCGTTGCCATCAGTATCCAATTTTGCGAAGTCATCACCAGCAAGTGCTGATGCTGAAACCATTGATAAACCTGCGATTGATAGTGCTGCTAGTACGTTTTTCATAATCTTTTCCTTAACTTGGGGTATATTTAAAAATCTGCTATTACGTTATCGGCTCGTTATTAGCCTTCAAAGTTATCAAACTCAGACTGGCTTAATTGGCCGTCTTGGTCGGCGTCAAGGTCTTTAAACTGCGCCATTAAATTTGGATTCGCTTTTGATTCGCCTAATGAGATGTAGCCATCTCCATCAACATCGTATTTATCAAACTCAGAGTCTGCGTGAGCACCTACTGATGCGAAAGAAAGTACAGCTGCTGATAGTGCGATTGCTAAAGTTTTCATAATCAGTTCCTCTCATATAACTTGTCGTTTCTGCTTCTCTGCGTTGGTTTGCGTTGAAGCGAATGTTTTTTGCTTTCGAGATAACTATTCCAACTTTGATGCCAAAGTTTAAAAGAATATAAAAATCAACAAGTTAAAAACCAAAGTGGATTTTTATTAAGGATGGATTCAGTGAGATTGTTGCCATTTAGCAACAGGTGATTTGGAGATAAAATTAAAACTTATTTATTTTCAATAAGTTAAACTGTCGCATAAAAGCAACACCATAAAAAACTAGGATGTAAGTGCCGCCCAAAGCGGTTAAGTTTCGTGCAAAAAGCATTCACATTCAGTATGGAGTGGAGTAGTCAGAAAAAATTTTTATAAAAATATCGAAAATTTTTTCTTATCTTTCCTAGAAAATCAGAAAATCGATAAAACACTTTAATAATCAGTATATTAAAATCAAATTTCATCTTGGGAAAATTGCTATAGAAGTGGCTGAGTGGGCAGTAAGCTGACGAAAAACAGAAGTATTTTAAAAAAGTAGCAGAGAAAAGAGAGGTGTGTTGCTAAAAAGCAACACACGCTAGATTTGTATTAGATTACGGAGCGGTACCCAACCTTGCAGCGCTGACTTTTTACTTGAGCACCACACCCAACCATTGAGTTGGTTATGCCCCAATAAGTGTTCACCTTGAACTACCGATAACTCCTGAGCAGTATAGTCCATTAATGCAACACCTTGTTTGGGATTGACTAAGCGAAACACTTGAGCAGGTACCCAACCAGACACTTGCTCCTCAGTTTCGCAGAAAAACCAATTGTCCCACCCCTCTTCGCCATCATACTCTTCACCAACGGTCAATCTGGCACCTTGTTTAAACGTGATGGGGGTCGGAAACTCATTGATATGTTCCTTGATTACTTGATATTCGATATCTAACTGCTTATTTTCCAAGTTTTAACTCCATGTACGTCAGCCATTAGACTGGCGTTTTAGCTCTTCTAGCATACGTTCATCACCCATCAAGTTTTTAAGGATGGCTTTAACCTTGGGATCCGAGGCATTTTCGTAGAGAGAAAGCAAATCTTGCGCAATCCGTTGTTGCTGTTTTGGATCCGTGCCTGACTGGAAATACTGTGACATCAGTCCTTCTGCTGCGAGGCTTTTCACGTAATCATTGGGCTCTTGTTCTAACATTTTCACAAACGACTGTGACAAACGCTCATCAACGATAGGTGTGCGCGACACGAGCTCAAGCGCCTGTAGCCTCAACTTTTCATCACTCATGTTATGCGTCATATTGAGGATAGATTCTACCGCTTGATAATCATATTGCTCTAATTCATTGCGATTTAGCATAAACATGTTCATTTGTAGCTGGCTCATCGCCGCTAAACGTTCCGCCGCTGGTAAACTGCTATTCAGAATTTTCTGCTTTAAATCGTTGCTGATTTGACTCGCGTACTCAGGATCGGTCTTGATCCGCATTTCGTAGTCTTCGGGTAAGTCTTCATAAAAGCCATAAATTGGGTTTTCAGCTTTCATCTCATCGATTTTTTGTTGTTCACGTTTTTCTATCAACGAGAAGATTAGAGACTCAAACTCATCCGGCGCCTGCTCAGAGAGTAAGTCTGACTTTTCCATCGACAATGCCTGTAACCTCGTTTCAAGTTTATTGATCCGAGCCATTAACTTAGCGATTTGTTCAGGCTCGTCAGTTGAAATCTGAGTGTCCTGCGTATATTGAGTTGCATTATAGTGAGGCTGTTGAGTAGGGCTCTGATACGCATGTGGTGCTACAGGAGAGGTTGCTAATTTGGTTTGAATGACATTAAACCCAGAAAAAGCCAATGCAAGAACTGAGCATGAAAGCGCTATATTGAGTTTAAGATTAGACATGAACGAGTTACCCTTATAAAAAGTAGCAATGTAATAGATCTGCAAGACAAATACTGTAAATGATTGTACTGTAAATTGATACAGCAAGAGGCAATTACGTCAAGAATTATTACACTTTGCACAGGGTAGCCAAAACTAGCTTCCAAACAGATTGAAATGATTGCCAACAAGGAATGACCGTGAATAATATACTGCAAACTGTCCACTATAAACCCATCACATTGCTTTTACTTGGTATTGCGACAGTGACGTCTTTGCTTGGCAGCAGCCTACTTTGGCAAAGTCACCAAGCCTTATTTCAATGGATTTTGCCCTCAGCCTCACTACTTCTTGTGTTGCGATTAGGGTGGCATGTTCGCCAAACAAGCCTGGCAGTAAGTCCCTGTACTTTACACACAGACATAAAACTCTGTTGGGTTGCTCTGCTCTTATGTACTGGCGGAGATATCGTCAACTTCAATCTCTTCGAGCTTTACCATCGCCAAGATCAAACCATAAAGCATGACTACCTAATCGACTCTATTTGGTTTTTTGCCCTTGGTTATGGGCTTTTATTTGGACTGCTTATTCGGTTTTTAAGGCGAGAATTCTCATTAACATTAGCAACCGCGACTGTGTTGGTTGTTGTGTCTATGGCGTTATCGTTGTTTAGCTATCAAATGATGTACCTACCTACGATAAGCCAATACTCTCTGCTGTTGAGCGCAAGTTATAGCTTAATAGTGACCTTGCTTGGTGTTTTTGGTTTTTGGCTTATTATTCAAAACATTAAACTCAATGAACAAACCAACTACGCAGTTGCCATCGGCTTTATCCTAGCTATGTTAGCGGATGCTATCATCGGTCAATTTTGGCTGTTCGCAAACCAAGGGAATGGTTACTTCCCTATTGCGAGGCATGTTAATTGGGTCATCTATATTGGCTCGCAAACGTTACTATTATTGTTTCCTGTTGCCATGATAAAAACTAATGTTATTACACCTAAGGCTTAGGCAACAAAAAGGCCGAACGATGTCGGCCTTAACTATTTATGCGCTATATCGATAAGCGGCTTATCTTTTGACAATCGCATTGTGGTAAACGTTTTGTACGTCATCCACATCTTCAAGCATGTTGATTAGCTTTTCGAATGTCTCAATTGCTTCTGGATCTTCGATTTCTACGTGAGTTTGCGGAACCCAAGTGATCTCGTCGACCTCAAAAGTGATCCCCTCAAACGCTTCTGTCAATGCAGTTTTAGCCTTGAAGTACTCAGTGTGAGGTGCGAAAACAGAAACTTGGCCGTCTTCAACTTCTACGTCAGTAACATCAACATCAGCCATCATTAGCGCTTCCAAAACTGACTCGTCGTCATCACCTGCAAATCCTAAGATCGCAAAGTGGTCAAACATATGTGCCACACAGCCAGGATTACCTAAGTTTGAACCAGTTTTGGTAAACGGTAAGCGAACATCTTTGATAGTACGATTCATGTTGTCTGTTAAACAGTCAACGATGATCATGCTGTTACCTGGACCGTAACCTTCGTAACGCGCAGGAGTGTAATCTTCGCCCGCACCGCCTGCCGCTTTTTCGATTGCTTTATCAATAACGTGTGCAGGAACTTGATCTTTCTTTGCCTTGTCGATTAAACGACGTAATGACAAGTTCGTTTCAGGATCTGCGCCGCCATTTTTAGCAACAACGTAAATCTCTTTTCCGTATTTTGAGTTTACTTTTGTTTTTGCCGCCGCCGTTTTTGCCATGGCGTTTTTGCGGACTTCAAATGCTCTGCCCATCTTAATGCTCGTTTTTATAAAAATTGGCGAAGATTTTACCAAGACATTTGAGTTACGGCTATACCCTTATTATCCGTGATGATAATTTGCTTCAAGCAACAAGATTATATACTTGTTCTGCAACTATTTTGTGGCGAACCTAAACAACTTTACTATAGTTAATACTGTTTAAATTTACCGCTATGGGTGGCTTACGTATGATCATGTTTGGCTTGGGAAAAGCAAAAAAGCAAAATGGACAAGATGCTGCGCTCTTTCAACACTTTAAGGCTACAACCCCTTACTTAGAAGTGGATTATCAAACAGATATTGTTCAGGGTAGTTCGGCTTTCAATCGCTTACTCGGACACCCGACGAGCCACGAGCTGAAATCTCTAAGTTTTCTATGTCATACTTCAACGGATGCAGCCACACTCAAGCGTGGGCTCGCTCAACTTGAGCACCAAGCACATGTAAAGGTAGAAGTCTCTCTCAATACAGCGAGTGACAACAAGCCGAAGAAGTTATTACTGGAGCTATCGCGTACTCAAGAAGGTAGAATTTTAGTTATTGCGACAGACATCGATGATTACCTCACAACTATCGCCAACATGAGTGCAAATTTACGTGCGTTATCAGCGTCCTTTGCGGTTATCGAATTCGACATGCACGGTAAAGTACTGGACGCCAATGAAAACTTTTTGTCAGTTATGGGTTATGACTTGGAGGAAATACAAGGTAAGCATCATAGCTTATTCGTTAGCGATGACTACGCTGCAAGCGCGGAGTATGAAGCATTTTGGCAACGCCTAAATAATGGCGAATTTTTTGAAGGTGAATTCGCAAGGCAAACAAAATCAGGTAAAACGATATGGATCCAAGCCACTTATAATCCAATTTTTGATGAACAGAATAGGCCTATCAAAGTCGTAAAATATGCCTCAGATATCACCGCACAAAAATCGAAAGCCGCTGACTTTCAAGGGCAAGTTGATGCTATCAAACAAACTCAAGCCGTTATTGAGTTTGACCCTTACGGCAACATAAAGACTGCAAACAGGCTATTTTTAAATGCGGTTGGTTACACATTAAGTGAAATACAAGGTCAACACCATCGATTATTCGTGGCACAAGAAGAGGCTGAGAGCAGCGAATATCAAGACTTTTGGCACGCTTTACGACAAGGTAAACATCAATCCGGTGAGTTTAAACGCCTAACGAAATCAGGAAACACTCTGTGGATTCAAGCAACCTATACTCCCATCTATGACGAAAATGGCCAGTTGGGCAAAATCGTCAAATATGCCTCGGATATTACTCAAGCAAAGCTGGCGTCTTTCGACTTTGCCGGGCAACTCAAAGCCATCAATCGCTCGCAAGCCGTTATCGAGTTTGATTTGCAAGGTAATATTTTAAAAGCAAATGAAAACTTTTTATCTGTAATGGGCTACAAGAAAGAAGAAGTCATTGGCAAACATCACAGCATGTTCGTTGACAGTTTTTACGCGCAAAGCAGCGAATACAAAGCATTCTGGCAGCGTTTAAAACAAGGCCAATTTGAAACAGGTGAGTTTCAACGCAGAGGGAAAGGTGACAAAGAAATTTGGATTCGTGCCACTTACAACCCAATTTTAGATGAGCAAGGGAAACCGCTAAAAGTCGTGAAATTTGCGACAGATATTACCGAACAAAAAGCCATTGCTGCTGATTTTGATGGTCAGCTTCAAGCCATTCGTAAATCACAAGCCGTCATTGAGTTTGCAATGGATGGTACTATTTTATGGGCCAACGAGCCATTCCTAGATACGATGGGGTACTCACTTGACGAAATCAAAGGTAAACATCACCGTATTTTTGCTACACACGAACAAGCCACTAGTTCTGAATACCAGCAATTTTGGCAAAAGCTCAACCGAGGTGAGTTCGACTCAGGACAATACTTGAGGCTGGCAAAACAAGGTCAAGAGGTATGGATCCAAGCATCTTATAACCCTATTCTCGATCAACAAGGTCGCCCCTTTAAAGTCGTTAAATATGCAACGGATATCACAGAACAAAAACAAGCGGTTGAACATATTAAAGATGCTATCTTGGCAATGGAGCAAGGTGATTTAAGGCATAGGATCACCCACCACATAGGTGGCGAGTTCTCGGTGCTACAACAAGCAATGAACGGCTTATTCGATAAATTAAGCGACTTAGTTAACACCATAAACAATGGTGCAGAGCAAGTGTTTGATGTGGCTAAACAAATCGCGAATAACAACGAAGAACTCAATAGCCGCATTGAAAATCAAGCGGCGAGCTTAGAAGAAACTGCCGCCACTATGGAAGAGCTTACCGCTACGGTTAAAAAGAATGCGAGTAGCGCAAGTAATGCCGCTGAGAAAGCGACTATTGTTAGAGAAAAAGCACACTCAGGTAAAGCATCGATTGATGATGCCATTACCGCAGTAGGTAGAATCGAATCTTACAGCACGAAAATCTCTGATATTATCAGTGTCATTGACGAAATCGCTTTCCAAACCAACCTCTTAGCACTCAATGCTTCCGTTGAAGCAGCCCGGGCTGGTGAGGCTGGACGCGGATTTGCCGTGGTTGCCGGAGAGGTGAGAAACCTTGCTCAACGTAGCGCATCAGCGGCACGTGAAATCAAAGCACTGATCAAAAATAGCGTTGATGCAGTGGCGCAAGGCAGCAAACTTGTATACGAGTCTGGTACGACTTTCGATGAGCTAATGCAATCAATTGCCGAGGTGAGCAAAATGGTGGCAGACATAGATAACGCGGGGAAAGAGCAAGCTGAAGGGATCGCTGCGGTTTCCACCACCATCGCACAAATGGATAATATTACTCAGCAGAACGTTACTCTAGTTGAAACAACATCTCGTTCAGGTAGAAATATGGAAAATCAAGCCAAGCTCCTTACCGATCAAGTTGCATTTTTTCAACTAGATGAATAGTTAAGGATTTACTATCTACACAACCACATATAAGTAATTTATCTGAGTATGCCCGCTGTACCCTTAATGCATCGGGTATGTTAAGCTCGTTCGACTGGCTAGTCTCCCTTTTGTTTATCGCTTTACCCCATTTGGACAGTTTTATTAGACAAAAGGAAAAATGATGATAAGTCCAGTTACACCAAACAATTATCAGGAATTACTGGCCGTTTGGGAAGACTCTGTGCGAGCCACTCATGATTTTATCACTGACGCGGATATCGCTTATTTTAAACCTATTATTATTGAACAGGCGTTTCCAAACGTTACGCTACACTGTGTAAAAAATAGCGACGCAAAGATTGTCGGTTTTATTGGCGTGCATGACCGAAAAATCGAAATGTTATTTGTACTCGATAAGAACAGAAGACAAGGTGTCGGTACTAAGCTGCTTCGCTTTGCACTTGAAGCACAAAATGTGCAGTTTGTTGATGTCAATGAGCAAAACCCAGAAGCCGTAGGCTTTTATGAAGCAAAAGGCTTTAAGGTATATGAACGCTCACCAACTGACGATATGGGAAAGCCTTTTCCAATCCTACGAATGCGACTTCTAACGTCAGCTTAATTCAAATATGGGCCTACACAACAGGCCCATCATTTACTCTTGTCTAGTCAGAGCCCTTAGAAAAAATAAAATACTGAAATTTAAAGCAAAAACTCAATATAACCACATTGCATATAGTAAATGTACTAAAGCTACCTGCTTGACAAACATTAGTTATCTTAGCTAATCACTTTTATTAAGACCGTCCATTTATCGTTAGAAAAAACGCAGACTATTTACAATCATTTACTATTTAAGTAAGAGGCACAATAACATTTATCTCCACCTCTAAATTGGATATTTCTCAACCTAAAATCCCGTTTCCCAGTACAAAAAGCAACCAGCCCAAACCTATTAAATTAAAGTTAAATTGACAATTGCGCACAAAATAAAATAAATGTAACAAAACAAAAACAAGGAGAGAAAAATGATAAAACAGTTATTACTTACTTCCACTCTATTCGGATTAGCGATTTGTTCGACTAATGCACTAGCAGATCAAGTACTGTGCGCTGTGAGCCCCACAAGTACACCCCAGGAAATGAAACCTGATTTTTGCGGGAGTCAAAGAGTAACGTCCTCAAAACCCTACGTAAGTTTTCAATTTAAACCATCCAAACCCATAGAGCATGTGACATGGCAATTCAGCACACCACTGTCTGGTAGATGGGATTGTGGTGCACATCGTACAGAGTGTGTTTTTTATGACGATGGGGAAAATAATTCATCTTTTCGCGACGCTACAGCCTGTGTAAAAAGAGTACTTTACAAAGATGGTACATGGAAAAGTATGAACGAATGTGCAACTGCAATTTATAACTTAGGTTCTAGGTTCTAGAGCTCATCACAAACCAATAACAACTTGTAATATAAGGAATATAAAAATGAAAAAAGCAATAATTTCAAGTGCACTACTTGTACTCGCTACCACTACCTACTCACAGCAAGCTGAAGCAGCACACGTCGAGTGTTTGATTGGCGGAACCAGTACACAACAGTTTTTTGAGCCCGACTTCTGCTCAGCAATGACTAACACAAACCGCCCTTCAGTTGCATTTAGATTTATTGCAGATAAAGATGTTGCCGATGTGGTTTGGTCATATAGTGCATCAGCTACCGGGAACTGGGAATGCGGGAACGGTTCATACTGCCACTTTCGTGATAGTGGCAGACAAAATCACGACGTGTTTTATGATGCATCAGCTTGTGTAACAAGGGTACTTTACAAAGATGGCACATGGGAAAATACCAAACACTGTGCCACGGGACATTACTCGAAACAATCTAGCAATCCATTCTAAGAATTTGGTGTATATAAAGTTTGATATCAGTACTCTAAAGCTTATCGCGATCAAAGCATTCGTCACGCTTACCGTTAGCTCAGGGTAAAAGTCTAAGGATTGTATAGAAATACAAAACTTGGAACAATATCAAAGATATGTATTCAAATCTTATCTTGTACGGCAAGGCAGATTAGGTCGTAGTATGGGAAGAAGCTTTGGTATCACTGCAAAGCTTCTTTCTCATTTAATATGCACAGACTAAAAAAATAAATCAGAACAATCCAGTTCAGCAAGCATTATGTTACTTGGCAAACAATCTTCTCTCACAAAGCGTGCAAGTTCAGAGCGTTTCTCACACAATAATACATCCAATGCTAGACGATTTTTACCATAAATACCGCGATGTATCATATTGGCTGAAAATGCAAGGAGATCACCTGCGACCAAGGGAATGACTTTACTTCCCGGCAAACATTCATGGTTATTATGTCCTGATTGCTCTAACCTAACGTTTAACTCTTGAGGTGAGTCCCACCGTTTGTGAGTGCCTGGGATCAATTCTATTCCGGGCTCATCTTCCAGTGCCAATCGAAAGTGAATAACTTCAGGCCCTAACAACAATGCTTGTTTTTGCTCTTCAATGGTTAAATGATATTGTGGATCTCGGTGCCAGTAATTGAGTTGAGTGGTGTTCGCGGGGTTAAAAAATAGCTGAGTATTCATAAATCGAAACTCACGCGAAAATATGGACGAAGCTAGTGATACAAGAGAACCTGACGCAATGAATTGGAAAAGGGTAAGCCTTTGCTGTTCATCAAGGTACTTTGGTGCAGTAAGGTAGGCAGAATTGATTGCTCGACTCTGGTAAAAGTCATAATTGTCAGCCAGCCACGCATGATGAAATGCTAAAACGACTTGCTTGACTTTGTTAAGCTCGCGGGGCGATATAAAACTAGGCTTTACTAGATAACCATACTTATCAAAATTATGTGCTGATTTTACCATCACATATTGGCCTCTGGCATTGCCGGTCAAGCTCCTGTAACTAAATTGATTCCATACAGTTTTGAAATAGAGTCGAAAAGTATTCGGCTCCAACAATAACGTATATTTTTGATGCGACCCATTTGGCCCTAGCCTTTGACAAGAAAAGTCGTCGCTCTTTTTCATACCCATTCGCTAAGGTAAACGCCTCTTTGGCGAACCAAAGCGAACTGGTGTAGCTTCCCTAAACGTTCATAGGGCGTCTAACAGGGCTTCCGCCTTACTTACTTCAAATTGTTTAGGTTGTTCTACATTGAGTGATGTCACGATACCATCCTCAATAACCATAGCGTAACGCTGCGAACGCACACCGCCAAAAGGTCCAGTATCCATTTCAAGTCCTAGCGCCTTGGTAAAGCTTGCATCGCCATCTCCAAGCATCATAATTGCTTCTGCGTTTTGCGCATCACCCCAAGCTTTCATTACAAAAGCATCGTTTACCGATACACATGCGATGATATCAATGCCTTTTTCGGCAAATTTATCTGCATTTGCAACAAAGCCAGGTAAATGAGATGCAGAACAAGTTGGTGTAAACGCACCAGGAACCGCAAAAAGCACCACTTTTTTACCAGCGAACAACGTTGTTACGTCATGATTAACCATACCGTCAGAGGTGAGTTCGCTCAATTCGACTTGTGGTAATTTTTGTCCAACTTCAATCATTGTTTAATTCCTTCATTTAAGAGTTAAGCGCCTTCAAGGCCCTTTGTTATAGTAGTACATCACCCAAAAAACTATTATCAGTGACTACATTTCGACTTGTTTAATGTCAACTTGCGGGGTTTCATAGCCTGTAAAAAGTAACCACTGTTTTTCCGCAATAAAGGCAAGGCCACGACTACGGCTAAAGCTGCGTTCTGGCACACGGATGATATCTTTATGCACTTTACTAGCAAAGTCAAAATAGCTGATGCGAAAGTCCCCTCGCCACACATATAAGTAGTAAATACCAGAGTGTGACACCGACCAACTCGCACTGGAAGCCAAATGTGCATTTTTAAATAATAGCGTTTCTACTCCCGTTGCCAGATCCATATACCACATTTCTTGCAATTCGCCGCGATACACGTAAAGCAATCCTTCTTGCTCATAAGCAACATCGCCTTTGGTGAGCTTAACAGGAGCACTCTCAGAACTAAGTGGTAAATGATACAAGTCACGGCCATCAGAAACATAGACACCGCTTCCATCTGAAGACCAACTTGGCTTACCATGATATTCAAGTCCAGTATCGATTTGAGTAACCTGCTTAGAATTGACATCCAAAAGCTGAAGTTGGCTTCCTTGCTGAGACTTTGTTAAAAAAATAATTTTTGTACCATCTGGCGACCAGATAGGATGAAGGGCTTGCAACGACAACGTCGTCATTTGTTCACGTTTATCGCCAGTCAAGCTGGAAGTCCAGATTTCGTCAAAGCCAGATTGGTTAGATACAAAGACAATACGTTCGGAAAGAGGCGAGTAATTAGGGTATCGAAAACTAACTGGAGACTGTAACAATGGAAAAGGGGAGCTAGCAACCTGTGCATTTAAATCTAACTTCATAATAGAAGTTTTGATATTCCAATCGTGGAAATACAATCGACCAGAACGGCTAAAACTCGGATAACTTAACCCATCAAAAGGCAAGATGCCCAATGTTTTGCCTTCAGGACTAATTTTATATGCGCTACGTGTACCATGCTCAATAGACGAGATAACCAAATAATCGCCAGAAGGATGCCAACTAATTCCCCTTAAATCATCAAGCCCATTTAGTATTTTGATTTCTTTGCCTGTTTCTAAATCTTTTAAGTATAGATTTTCAAGTCCATTAGGTAAGTTACGAGTGATTGCAATTTGGGCTGCATTCGGTGCAAACTCTACACTTTCGAGTTCACTTCCTTCACAGTCTATTTCACAACCGAGCTCCGTTGACGTTCGATCGTTCAAATTTAATAGCGTAACCCGAGCCTCACCTGTTTGGTCTTTGTTCGCAATAAATCCCAACACATTATTTCTTACCGAATAAGTCAACGTCGTTGTCGTATCCGAAACGCAATTTGCAATGTATGACTGCACCTTAGTGATAACATCCAATGATTTTATCTCACACTGGCCTGCTCGCTTCTCGATATAAAAAAGCGTGCGATTATCTCGGCTCCACACCGAAACTGAAGCGTTTCCGGGGCCATTGGTCAACTCTTTAATGGGTAATTCTGGCTGCGCTAAATGCTTTAGATAGAGCCCCGAATGACTACCGAGCTTGCGCCAAGCAAACACCAAAAACTGTTCGTTCGGTGAAACACTAGGAAAAAGCTCCCGCCCTGGGTAGTCGGTTACCTCTTCAAGTTGAGGCGTTGGTTTAAGTGCTGATTGGCCGACAAAAAAATAAAAAAAAGCAAATAATACAAACAGTAAGATAGTCACTACAGCCATTATTTTGGCCTTTAAGGAGGGGCGTTGCATATCGTGTGGATCTGAATTAATCCTAGCGTTTGTAAAAGTTGGTGCTACTTTTAATCTGTATCCCGATTTTCTTATCGTCTCAATTATCTCTAGCTCGGACGCCTCTCTCTCCTCTTCACTAATAGCAAGTAGTGTTTTAAAGGTTTTGCGAAGGTGCCAAATCGCGTTAGTAAGGGCCTTTTCTCCAACAAACAAGTTACCGTCCCAAACTTGCTCAATAATCTCTTCTCGAGTTACAACCCTTGGATAAGCACGCGCCAATACAGTGAGCACTTCAATAAATTTCGGCTGAACACAACAAGTTTGCCTACCGCTTGATAACAGGTGGCCGATTGTATCAACGTTTACTTCTAATAACTTATAAGTTGTGCCTTGACGCATTTTTCCAACCAAGAGTAAATACATTGTAAATCATACCTAAAATAGTCACCAAAAGACAAAAGTAACGCGATAGACGCCTTGATATAAATTACACACACGACAAAAATCATCATAACAATCTGTATTTATTACTTATTTTCACAAAGATATTAAATAGAGTTAAAAACGTCAAAGAATAGATATCTAACTTATTGCATCAGTTGCAGCTCTAGTGAGAGTGTACTGAGTGAAGAGTAGCTTTCTTTGTTGCTCAAATATTATAAATAACAAACAAGGTTATTTATCTTTCTCAGTCAGCCCTAAAAACCAACAACAATCAGAAAAGAGGGACTCCCGTGTCACCTAACAATAATATTAAATTACTCGCCCTATCTATCGCGCTCGCTTGCAGCAATACGGCTGCTGCAAACGAACAACAAATCGATCTTCAGCAGGTTGAACAAAGTGATACAGTTGCTAAATTGCAAAGTGAGGATCAGTCATTGGAAAAGATTGTCGTTACAGGATCTCGTATCAAGCGCGACAGTTTTTCAGTGTCAACACCTATCGCAAC
Source organism: Pseudoalteromonas galatheae (assembly GCF_005886105.2). Classification (NCBI taxonomy): domain Bacteria; kingdom Pseudomonadati; phylum Pseudomonadota; class Gammaproteobacteria; order Alteromonadales; family Pseudoalteromonadaceae; genus Pseudoalteromonas; species Pseudoalteromonas galatheae. Next base: position 520,767 of record NZ_PNCO02000002.1, on the reverse strand, counting down.
TATGGGGGCTGAATCGCTCAATGATTCAGGCTTTGGTTCACTTTCAGAAATTCTCTATGAAGAAATGCCTCAAGTAAGTGAAGGAACGGGGAACGGTAACTCACAAGGTAGTGTTCAAAATACCGGACTTTCAACTATAGACTTACGCGAATTAGGCGTAAGCAGAACATTGACTTTAATTGATGGCAGAAGAGTAGTATCAAACAGCTATTCAGGCAACTATGTTAGCCTATCAACCATTCCTAAAGGCATGGTTGATAGAATAGAAATCATTACCGGTGGCGCATCAGCAGCCTATGGTTCCGATGCCGTAGCCGGAGTCGTAAATATAATTACACAGCAAGACCAAGAGGGTGCCACTTTTAGTGTCAGAGGTGGTGAAAGTACCGAAGGCGGCGCTCAGGAATATACAGTAAGTGCTGACTACGGTACGACTTACCACAATGGCAAAGGTTACCTATTCGTCAGTGCCACTTACGACGAAGAAAAGGGACTAAGCTACTGGGATAGAGAGCGTGCTCAGCAGCAAGACAGCTGGGATTACGATAACGACCGTATGTGTAACGTGATGCTCACTGCCAACTACGATCCTGATACAAAAAGTGCTTACCATTGCATGAGAGATATTGATAAGTCACAGTGGGCTAGCTTGAGCGACTCAATTCCCGGTGGTGTATTTGATGAATCAAGCAGTACCAAACCTAACTCCGGCTTTTGGTATGACGGCACAACTTTACGTAACGATTGGCAAGAAGAGCTTCATGGTATCCACTTCAACCAATTTACTATGCTTAAGGTGCCCGACAAAGACCTCTCCGCAGCAGTTAAAACAGAGTACGAATTTGATTCTGGTATAGAAGCTTATTTCCAGCTGCAATACAGCCGTAATACCTCTCGGAATATTAAATCACCAGAAAGTGAGGATGAGTGCGATGCGATTGTGACCTATGACCCAAACAGTAATAAATTTGGTTCAGACTGCATGGGCCGTATCCCTTATGATAATCCATATATGCCAGAAGCGATCCGTGCAGAGGCAAGCTCAAAAGGCGTAAAATGGGATAGGCTATTCACCGAGGTTGGTAACATCATCAATAGCAATGAAAGAACGACTATCAGATCTTGGGGTGGCTTACGCGGCTACATCTGGGATGACTGGGAGTGGGATGTTTCTGTAGGTTACGGAAAATTCAAACAAGAACAGAGCCGTAGCAACGAAATTTACGTTGCGCGAGTCAAGCAGGCTCTGCATGCTGAGCGCCTTGTTGATGGTACGGTTCAGTGTAAAGACGAACAAGCTCGGGCTGAAGGCTGTGTACCAATTAATTTGTTCGGTGAAGGTTCAATCACGCCCGAAGCGGCGAATTATATTCGCGCTAACCCTTCCATTACGACTGATATAGACCAAGTGACCGTATCTGGCTTTATTACTGGTGATTTATTTGAACTTCCAGCCGGCCCCGTTGGTTCGGCATTTGGTTTTGAATATAGAAAGGACACACAAAGCGTATCAACTAACGTACCAAATGGTGGCGTAACATTTAACTACGTACCCACATTTGAAGGTGATGTAAGTGTTAATGAAATCTTCGGCGAATTGTCGCTGCCACTATTAAAAGATGCGCCAATGGCAAAATCGCTTAACGCCGAGATCTCTGCTCGCATCGCTGATTATAGCTGGGCAAATACAGGCTTAATCCAAAGCTATAAAGCAGGCTTCATTTACGAGCCAATCGAAGGTTACTCCATTCGTGCTAACTGGGCTCGAGCCATGAGAGCACCAACAATAACAGAGCTGATGTCACCACCTCGCGGCGACTATGATAGCTTTGATGATATCTGCGATGGTGTTACTGCAACATCAACTGATGCAGGCCACGACAATTGCCGTAAAGATGCGGGAATACAAGCTGCTATTGCCGCTGAAGGTACTTTTGAAGACGAAAATAACGGCTACTCACCTAACTCAGGGAATAGTGAGCTGTTTGAGGAAACCGCAGATACCATCACCATTGGTTTATCCTTAGCGCCCTCCTTTGCACCTGACTTTAGAATTGCGCTAGATTATTACGACATCAAAATCGATGATGCGGTGAGTTCGCTTGCTAATGAAGATATCATAAAGTTTTGTTACGCTTCATCGATGGAGTTCGGTGACAGTAACGAGTTTTGTCGTGATATTAAACGCGATGAAGAAGGGCAGATTTTTGAAGTTAATCAACGTGTCATCAACACGGATGAGATCCGCACTAAAGGTTACGATATCGCACTAGAATATGTGTATGACGCTAGCGATTACGGTAGCTTTAAGGTAAAAGCCGATTGGACACACGTGATCGAATACTCAATCACCAGTACGGGTCCCGATGGACAATACGAAGACCTTTATGAAGGCTACTTAAACGAAGATATTTTCGAAGACAAAGGTGCTATTTCACTAACTTGGTATAAAGATGATTGGCGTGTACGCTGGAGCACAAAATATAAAGGTGCAGTCGAAGCGAGCCGCTCGAGATACGAAGACTGGCAAACAGCTATCGCCAAGAACAATGAGCGCTGTGCAAAAGGCGAAACAACCTGTATAACCAACCCAGAACCGCTATGGCAAGGCGCGCTGCCGTCAGTTACCACTCACAGTTTGAGCGTTAACTATAGTATGGCGCTAAACGGTAATCGTACACTTTCACTTTATGGTGGTGTGAACAACTTATTCGATGAAAAAGGACCATTTATCGTTGGCGGCACGGGTAATTTTGATAGTGCCTATGGCTCAGGTGTTGGTCGCTTTGCATTTATAGGCGCAAAATACCAGTTTTAGACTTCTGCATTGATCCGAGGGGCTACCACTGAGTAGCCCCTTATCTTTAAATGAAAAAAGCCCCGCGCTAGGCGGGGCCAAAATCACTGTTTCGCTGATACAGGCTCAGCAAAAGTAACGTTAACTCTGAAGCTGTGTTAAGCAGTGCTACAGTTCACCGCTTGGCAACGAAACAGTGTACAACAACCTAATATTTAAAGGGAGTTAGGTTAATGTGGTCCGCTGTTGTCGGCTGGTGTCAACCAGTTGCTCTGCCAGACATAGTTACCATGGATATAAAGTAGTTTATCAGCTTGGATTAACCCTCTATCGGCCTCGGTATATCCGAGTGCTTTATCATTGTCTATAGGAGTTGCTACAGCTGCGCGACTACTGCCACGGTAAGTGAGCGTTGAATCTATACCTTGGATAATTTCAAACGCAGCAAGCTCATTTTGCGCAAACCAACTGTAATCGCTATCGCTCGTTTGCTCCGTATTCCAGTAAACAACTGGCAATGTGAATCTGGTTACGGACTCATTGTCTTTCAGCATGGCTAATGTACGGTAGTCGTATTCTAGCGGCGTAAACCCCCCTGCAAAAGTATGATCTTTGAGTAACTTTGGCTCGGCAGGATTTGCTACGTCAAACAAACTGACTTTGGTACCCGGCTGCACGTTTCCATCAGGGTCGCCAATGTGCTGGCCTACCCCCAGTAATAAGCCTTCACCAACTGGGTGCAGATAAGAAGAAAAACCCGGGACCTCCAAGCTTCCCACCATTCTAGGCTGCAATACATCAGATAAATCTAAGACATAGAGTGGATCAACCTGCCTAAAGGTTACGACGTAAGCCGTATCATTGAAATAACGCACTGCATAAACGTCTTCATCCACAAGCCCAGTATCCGGGTTAACTTTACCAATAGGTGTTGGGTTTTGACTATTTGGTAGCGTAGCCACAGTTTTGAGTTCTGTACCTTCTGGTTTAAGTACATATAATTTATGGCTATTACCAATCTCCGTATCATACTGACTCGTTACCACACGTAACACGCCATCTTTTTCATCAAAGCGCGTGGCAGCCATAGAATCGCTGACACGCGAAAGTTGGCCGTCAACCTCGCCTGTTGCTTGATATGTTACCCCTTCATCCGTTAACAGCAATTTATGTAATACCATACCAGAGGGATCCCAGAGTGAAGTTTTCACATCATCATCGCTATCGTTAAATGCATAATTGTATAGGTACACGGCGGTCGCTGACATATAAAAACCAAAGACTCGAGTACTGACGCAAGTTGTCTTCACATCATCAGGGTTACGAATGTCAATTTCGGTGACTGTTGTTAGGCCATTATAGCCATCTTTTGCAGTGGCATCGGCTGGTAAAAAACAGCCATCTGCAGCCACTAATGGCTCCGCACTTCCTTGCGTTAAGTTTCTAAATTTAGGTAATAAATCGTTAACGTTGGTGTTCATTAAACGATTGTAACTTGCTACTTTATCAGCAGGATTAAAATCACTATAGCTCAGCGTATGGTCTGCGATAACGTAAAGTTTGTCACCAATTAACCTACTACCAACTAATGAGCCATCGATTTGAAAACGTTTTTCAACTTCCGCTTGCGCTGGTAATGCAACGTCACTAAAGGCAAGTTCAATCACTCCTTGATAATTTATCTCAGGTTGAACGTCTAGCTCAGACATATCATCAGCAAAATCATACTCATAATCCATTAATACACTAACAAGCTGATTGTCTTGAAGGTAAAGGTTTTGGCTGGCAAATTCAGAGTCTGACACTGTTAACTCATTAACTTGGGTAGGAACATCGCCAGCATTGGTGTCCAAGATACGCACAAAGGTCTTATTGTCAGCATCTTGATATGCGACACCCGTTGAGCCTGCAATAAATAGATATCGGCCATCAAATTTAATTCGATCACTTTCTGACACACCGTCAACCAGTTGGTTTGTACCGGAATAAGGCTCACTATCCGTTGTTGATGGGTTTTCCAAGTCATCACTATTACTCAATCCACCACTGGCAACGAAAATACCGTTTTTGATAAACTGACTAAACTGAGCTGAAGAGGCCGTTTTTAACGGAGCCGAACTATTATTCAGGGCGTTAAGTTCTGGTAATTTGTCTTCATTGTTGTCACTACTACCACCGCATGCGCATAGGCTAGCGGCAAGCGGAAGACTGAGCCACATCTTGCATTTCATGATCTGTTTCCTTGTAAGTTAAGTGCAAACTAAGCCTAAACTTTCAGTTAAAAATTTCTGTTATCTTCGCAACTTGTTTTGTTATTTAATGTTACCCTTTCTGGTAATTTGTACGACGGCTGGTAAATTAGACTAGTAGCGATGTTGTGCTTTAATTGACAGACGTTTGGTCAAAGAAAAATATCTGCAAAAAAAGTGCAAAGCCCAACCCCAATACCGGAGTTCCAGTTGAATAAGTTTTTAATGGCCTTAGCCTTGTTGGTTACCACTCAGGTAAATGCCACAGCGGTGCCATGTGATGCAAATGACAGCGAATGCACGCCAGTCGACAAATGGCGGTTTGGCATTGCACTTGGCGGTGGGGCGATCTCAAACCCACTTCACGATGGTGAGAATATCCCTTTAGTCATCGTTCCCTACGTTAGTTACTATGGCGAGCATCTCTTTTTAGATAATGGTACCTTGGGCTACACCTTTTATTACTCCGATAAGTTTGATCTCAGTCTGATCGGGACTTTTAACACTGAGCAAGCCTATTTTGAGAAGTTCCACCCGAGTAACATCTTCGTACAAAAAATGGGGTTTGACGCCAGCGAGCAATTACCAGGTGGTGAATTTGCCGCAGAGCAAACCGCTATTTCTTTGGATGAAATCGAGTCGAGAAAATGGGCCGTTGATGGTGGTGTTTTAGCCCATTGGGTGGTAAACGATAGAGTAAAAGTCAGTGCATCATGGCTTACCGATATAACCAATACTTATCAGGGCTACAATGCGGATATTGGCGTTAGCTACCGTTTTCGTTTTGACAGCTCCCCAAATACTTATGTCTTTATTAAAGGTGGGCTAAAATGGAAGAGCCGACAATTAATAGACTACTATTACGGCATAGACAAAGCAGACATTGCAAATAGTACGCTGTGGTATAAAGGTAGTTCAAGCTTTCAACCTTATATCAGTTTTGCCTACTCTTACCCTGTCAGTAAATCTTGGACATTCAAGTTTAACGCTAAGTATCAACAACTAGATAATGCAATGACAGATAGCCCGATTGTCGAGGACAGTTATACCGCGACGGTGTTTGTCGGGGGAAAATATGAATTTTAGGCTGTATTCAATAATAATTATAATTTTCAGCACGTCTAGCCAAGCTTTAACCAAAAAAAACAATGATGTCAGTCTTGAAATAAAACCGATTACATGCATGGTAAAACAGGCTGGGCAACGTTGTGAAATGACCGCAAAATTTGCTTGGTACGCGCCGACCTCAATGAGCTTATGCTTGTTTCAAGAGCAACAAAAATTGCAATGCTGGGAGCACGCCAAGGAGGCAAAATCAACACAAATTATCCACCTCTCAAAATCCATGCTCTTTACCCTAAAAGATGCTAAAAATAACGTTGTTGCAAAACAAAATATTGAAGTACACACAAGCGTCAATCAACAATATAGACGTAAACTTAGAAGCGATTGGAGTGTGTTTTAATGGCTAAGGTGTTACTTGTCGAAGATGATGTAAAATTAGCGGAGTTAACCGCAAAGTTCTTAATCCATAACGGTTTTGAAGTTGTTCAATTGCACAATGGTATAAACGCCATTAAGGCAATAGAAGCCGAGAAACCTGATATTTTAATTTTAGATATTATGCTTCCTGGCCTTGACGGCTTCTCTATTTGTAAAGCGGCACGCGGTGAGTTTAAAGGGCCGATTCTATTCCTTACCGCCAAAGATAGCGACTTCGACCATGTAAAAGGGCTCGAAATTGGCGCTGACGACTATATCATCAAACCTGTTGAACCCTACGTGCTACTTGCTCGATTGAACGCACTTATAAGGCGCACACAAAATGATGAGGTACAATCAGATTCGATCACCTTGGGCGAATTACAAATAGATAAATCGGACCGTAAGGTCTATTTAGCAGGCGATGAAGTTGAACTAACTAGTTATGAATTTGACTTACTAAAAACGCTTGCTGGCCACGCTGGTGAAACACTTAGCCGAGACTATATCTATAAACACGTTGTTGGTCGCGAGTACGACGGATTAGACAGAAGCGTTGACGTACGTATTAGCCGTTTGCGAAAAAAACTTGGCGACAATCTTGAGCAACCCGCAAGGCTTATCACCGTGTGGGGCAAGGGTTACCTCTGCTCGAAGTCTGCTTGGGATTAGTGAATTCGTGCTAAAGCTATTACTCAGCCTTTATTTGGCTGTGTTTACCAGCATCGTCGTGATCAATCAAGTGAGCGAAGCCATCTGGTCTCATTGGGTGCATTCTGCGCCCGATGAGTTGCGACACGCAAAAGCGGTCGCCAACACGCTCAAAGCGAGTATTTCCTCACACAACTTACCCCAAGAGTCGGAAACCCTGAAAGTACTCGACATGGATGATGTCGCTTGGCTACCTGAGCAAGCCAGCACATTAATGCAAGGGGGAATTTTGACGAGTTTTGATGATGAAGGTAGTGCATGGCTCACTTTCAAAGTACCAAATTCAACCTCATTGCTACAATTAGGGCCACTAGCGCCAGCGGCTTCCGCTGCTAATAAAGAATGGGTTATCAAACTGCTTTCGTATGCCGTGCTCGCGTTTTTACTTATGCTGTGGATAAGGCCGTTGTGGCTCGATTTATTGCAACTGAGATATATCACCGAAAACCTCACTCAAGGTCAGCTACCCAATGCGGCCCGGCATTCCCGGTTTTCTGCTATTTCAAATTTAACCGAGCAGATCCGCGATTTAGCGTCTCAAGTAGCAAGGTTAATTGAAAACCAAAAGTTACTCGTCAATGCCGTTTCCCATGACCTACGCACGCCACTTGCCAGACTCAAATTTGCTTTAGCTATGCTGCCGGAGCAAAGCCGTGAACAAGCAAACGATATGGCAGATGATGTGGTCGAAATGGAAGCCATGATAGATGAAATGCTGGCTTACGCACGCCTTGAATTTGAAGTAGATAAACTTGAAGTAACATCACTGGATCTTTGCGCGCTTGTCGACGACCAGATAAACAAACTTAGTAAGCTCACCGATAAACAAATAACTCTTAATAAAAAGAGCACGCAGGTTATCGTCCCTGGTAACGCTCACTACCTCTCTCGAGCCATTCAAAATATTGTACAAAACGCCGATAAGTACGGTCGCTCAAACATCGAAATTAGTCTTGAATGTGACAAAAGCAGCGCTTATCTTCATATCGAGGATGATGGCGATGGGATCCCTAAGTCTCAGTGGGAATCGGTTTTTATTCCCTTCTCTCGCTTAGATGAAAGTCGCAGCAAAGATAATGGTGGTTATGGCCTGGGACTGGCTATCGTACGTAAAATTGCCACTTGGCATCGCGGCAGCTGCCATGTTGGGTTTTCCGAACTTGGTGGAGCAAAGTTCACGCTAACTTTGCCCCGCGCTTCATCTTGAAACTCTGATCACACGCACACCTGGTGACCTATGTGCGTGTATTCAAAGCATATAGAAGTTGACGGACGCAGCCCTAAGGGATAACAACGGCTAAAGAGCAAGTTACAGTTGCTATCCCAATTTTTGGAAGATTAAGTGCGGATACGAGCTGATGTCAGAGCTGCTACCAATAACATTCCTGCTATTAGTCCATACGGCAACCCAATCTCTATTTCATAAATAGCAGTTCCAACAATCGGGCCCATAACAATACCCATTCCTTGCGCCGCTGATATCGTTCCGGCAGCCGCACCTTGCTCATCAGCCTCCACCGAATTGGCAGCCAAAGCAGAGACAGACGGATATATCCATCCCATACCAAAGCCAGCGACACCATAGCAAACCCAGAGCAAGATGGGCGCTGATGCGAAAATCGCAGAAACAAATCCAGCGGCAGCGATGACTCCGCCGAATTGAATTAGTCGCGCAGGCTGCCATTCAAGCTTCTGTAGTGCCACTTGCGCGATAATCAGTGCCACACCAACAGTCGCGAGTGCAATACCTGCAGCGCGCGCAGTTTCAGCAGGATCAAGCTGAAGCCTATCAAGGACAAAAAAGCCAACCGTGATCTGCGCAACAGCCACGCTAAAAGCGGCAATAAAAGCCACAGTAACAGGTCTACGTAACCTTGCATCCGTTAAACGAACCCGGTTGTTGCTGGGTTTCACATGCCGTTCGTACTTTGGCAGTACCCACCAAAGAACAATCAGAGCAATGAGGGGCAACATTGCTGAAATATACAAAGGCATGCTTAAGCTAAAAGGCCCAAGCAGTCCAACAAACCCAGGACCAATCACCATACCAGCCGCACTTGACGCACCAATCCCCGCCATCGCTGCCGCACGTTGTTTAGGCACAACATGATCCGCGACTAAAGCAGCACAGGTCGCCGGTACCGCAGCATAAAACATCCCAGCGAATCCACGTCCAACCACTATGCCTGCAAATGCAAGCACGGGCACTATTGCGGTCTGCATCGCAAAGTCGATAAAGACTGCTAACGATGCATAGCTAATGACAAAACCTGCCAGTCCAAAGAGTATCACCGGGCGCCGACCTTTTCGGTCACTAAGGCTTCCCCAGAACCGTGCCATAATAACCCAAGCAATCCCAGCAACTGTCATCGCCGCGCCAATTTGCCAAGCTTTGAGCCCAATCACATGAGCAATAGGACCTGCTAACGCAGTAAACCCCATTACAGCCATAGTACAAACAAATGTCTCAAACATCAGCGGCTTCAGACTAAATGCATCACCCGCCTCTTGCACCCTCTCATTGTTGACTAAATTATTCATTTACTTTCCTGTTAATAATGCCAGTACGTATTCCATTTACACAAGTTGCATAGACTGTGTATTCCAAAGGTGCGTGTAGTGCCCTCCATGCGCTAACAGGCGATGGTGACACCCCGACTCCACTATTTTACCTTGCTCAAGTACGATAATGTTATCAGCCCCTTCTATACTAGAAAGCCGATGTGCAATGGTGACCACGGTACGATTTTGCAACAGGTTTTTCATGGCGATGATTACCTCTGATTGAGTAATAGGATCGAGTGAGGCTGTGGCTTCATCAAGCAGTACAATAGGCGCATTTTTTAATAGCGCTCGAGCAATCGCAATACGCTGCCTTTGGCCACCAGACAGCAATAAGCCCCCATCGCCAACTCGGGTATTTATGCCACTTGGTAAATTATCGATAAACTCTAAGCAATTAGCCGTTTTACACGCCTCTATCACTTCTTCATCGCTGGCATCAAGCCGACCAATACGAATGTTTTCAACAATACTGGCATCGATTAACTGGATATCTTGAAACACCATACCAACTAACTGATGCACACCCTTTGAGCCAATGTTTTTAAGATCTAGGCCACCGATTTTCACACAACCTGAATTAGGGTCAAAAAAGCGTGCGCACAAATTTAATAATGTTGATTTACCACTACCAGATGCGCCTACAATGGCCATTGTAGTGCCTTGTGGCACACAAAAACTCACATCATCTATGACCTTTTTAGACCCATGTTGAAACGATACTCGCTCAAACTCTATATCAAAATTGCTTGGTAATTGGGGATTATCTGGCTCAGCCAGCACAGGCTCATTTAGAATAGACTCAAGCTTGCGCTCAGACTGCATAGCCAGACGTAAAACCGTTAGATATTCGCCAACTTCTTGAAGGGGCTCGAGTAGTTTTATTAGCAGCAGGGCAAATAGAATAGTGGTGAAATCTATACCTGAAAAACGGTGCTCTGGTAAGGTTATGGCTAACATTATCACAAACATACTGAGCGCCATATTTAGCACGATGCGATAGGTTAATACGGGACCGGCTCCCCACATTTCCACTTGTAGGCTATGCTGCTTTGTTTTCTCTAACTGCTTGGCGAGGTGGGACAGCCATACTTGTGCTTGGTCATATAACTTGAGGGTTTTTAGTGCTTCAATATAATCGGTAATGGCGCTGGCACTTTGGCGATATGATTGCTGCTTAGCCATAGCAACTTGCACAAACTTTCGTTTCGACACTTCCATCACCCAAAATGCCAAAGGCAATAGTATCAATGTACTAATGGCATAAATAGGATTGATAAATAACATCACCACCAGACCAATCACAGGTGTCACCAAAGCAGAAATCAAATCGGGAGCGATATGGGAAAAAATACTCTCAATTTTTTTTATATCCTCAGTGAGTATTTCTAAAAACTCGCTACTGTGAGTACGCCGCATACGTCCGAGAGGCAGTTGTCGCACATGATTGATCAATTTAATACGATACGCATGGACAACCTGATAACTGCCTACAAAGCTTTGATATTGGCCTATATATGCACATAGCAGTTGCATTACAAAGCAACCACCTAAAGCCATAAAATAATCCATTGGTGTCGAAAGCCAGGGCACCACTTTTGACGTGGTTAAAAACTGCTGTTGTAGCCAGTGGAAACATAATAGCAGCGGTGCAATTGCTACACTACGTTCTAACACTCGAAAAACAACGCCAGTATAAAAGCGCCACTTACCAGAGCTTGCATGTCCTAATACTCGAGCAATACTCAATAATGCTTGTCTGTCCATTTAAGCCTCATAGTTTATAGATTGGAAATCTGACGAGCCTTTTACCAGTTGTTGTTGCTCTCCTTCGCTGTGTTGCAGCAACCAACTGCGGCGATAATAGTCGCAACTCGATAACAACTCGTCATGAGTTCCCTGTGAGACAATTTTCCCCTCTTTCAAGACAAGGATCTGACCGATACTTTCAAGGCCAAGATACTTGTGGGTGATCACCAAGAAAGTAGTGCTTGGATAATACGTTTGAATAGCCTGATAGAATTTGGATTGTGTCACATTGTCCATTGCCGCCGCAGCTTCATCTAAAATCACCAAAGGGGGAGCGGCCAACAAAGCACGTGCAATAGCAATACGTTGTTTTTCTCCCCCAGACAAATTTTGTCCACGCACTTGTACCTGTGTTTCGAGACCTTCAGGTAGTTGGCTTATCCAGTGCTTTATTTGAGCAGCCATAATGGCACGCTCTAGTCCATCGGGGCTAACATGGCTGCGACCAAACAAAATATTATCTCGTAACGTGCCCTCAAATAAGTAGCATTCTTGCGTTACCACACTCATAAACTGCGATCGGACACTATCACTTAGTAAATTCACATCCTGCCCGAATAGTTGCACTTTACCTGATGAAGGAGACAATAAACCACATGCCAACATAGCAAGCGTAGATTTACCGTTACCAGATGCACCGACTATAATATTCAATGAATTAGGCACTAGCTTAAAGTGCACATCAGCTAAAACCTGATGAGAATGGTAAGCAAAATCCACATTATGAAACTGCATTAGAGGCAACTTTTTATCGGCTTTAACAGGTGCGCTAGATGAATTAGAAAAGCGCGCCATATAGATAGGTGTGATCCGTTTAACACCAGCTAGTAGCTCATTTGCCTCCATAAAAAAGCGACTCACTTTGATGATTGGATTAAGCATCCCAACAGCCAGTAATATACTTAAAACAACCTGCTCAGTAGTAACACTTTGCGCACTATGTAAACTAATCGCAGCAGGTAACAAGCAAACAAAAGATGCACTCAGCAATGCGGTGTATAACGTCCAGCCTGGCACCGTTTGGCCGGTGAGTTCGAGCACCAACTTCTGGTATTGACCCAACTTTCGATTTAAAACGGCAAATCGTTCACTGTCTAAATTATATAGCTTCATCAATGGCATATTTTTAACATAGTCACTTAGTGTCGTGGTCAAATCCTCTGACACAAGGCTAAAACGCTCATACTGACCAGCTGTTTTATACATAAATAAACTACTAATAAAAAATGCTAACGGCACAACTGCAACCGTGCTGAGAGCAAGCCGCCAGTCTATAAAAGCGATCACCGTAAAGACCACAAAAGGAGTAAGGATTGCGTTAAACAACTCTACACTTTGATGGGCTATAAAGTTTTCAATATGCTCAACATCTTGCAATATATTTTGTTTTAAAACGGCGGGGTTTTGAGCACTGAACCATATTAACGACATATTTGCCAATTGACTTGCGAGTGTCATTCTAACTTCAGTGAGCGCTTTAAAAGAGACTTGGTGACTGAAGTAATAGGCGCCCATAGCACACCCAGACTTCAATAAAATCGCGCCAAAAGTACCTGCTGCAATCCACAACAATAGGTCCATGGAGGTCGATAAAGGGTTAAGTAAGGCTTGGATAGAAAGAAATAACAAATACACAGGCACGATTTCAAGCAAAGTGACAAACACCATTAAGCTAAAAGCTATCAACATCTTGCCTTTATAAGGTGCGCAGATAGTAAAAATGATAGACCAAGGACTGCAATGCCCGTCGGTTTCATGCGACTCAACACGCATATACCTACTCCGTTAAATGCGGTTAAAAATAGGTCGTATAAACTAACCCGAAGCGACATTAACACCGAGCAACCAAACAAATATGCTCTTGCCAATCCGCTAGCTTTTCGAGATATCAGATTTAAATCAACCAAACGTGAAACTTGAACAACAGAGTCAGCCATTAAAGGCCGGAACAAATTCCTTGTTTGTATCTCTGGTTTATGCCGTCAACTTTTACCACACGGTGATTTATCTAATCACAATAAAAAATAGCGATAAGCCTACTGCAGCAATCCAAGCAACTCTCCCCATATCCGTTCAATATCCCCCAGATCGGAAGTAAGTATAAGTTCTCTGATATGCAAGCAAATTTCCCCGAAAAAATTACCGATAGGGGCATACAACAACTTTTTGGGGTGGGAACAAATTGTCCAAAAACATATTTTTTGGGCAAGAAAATTTCATGACAAATAACACTCGCAGTTACTAAGGCTCAAAGACCAACCGCGATCGTGCTTCATAACCGGAGAATAATAGTGAAAACAACAATTGATACGCCAGTCCGGCCGAAGGCTGAGCAAGACCTCTATATTGAAGAGAATATTTGGCAGCAACAAAGTCTCGGTTCCCTTGTCGCCGATTGGCGGTCTCAATTTTCAGATAACGTCGCCCTGATAGAAGATGAAACGGAACTCACATACGCTCAGTTTGAGCAACGCGTGATAACGCGCAGCGCTGGGTTTCGCAATATAGGCTTAAAAGCGGGCGACCACGTTATGATGCAACTGCCCAATTCTCTCGATTTTATAATTAGTTGCTTCGCACTGTTCCAATTAGGTGTCATTCCAATTTTGGCCATGCCTGCGCAGCGAGAGTCCGATATTGCAGCGTTGTGTGAGCTCAGTAACCCTGTGGCATACATAGTACCAAGCAGTTATTTGGGGCACGACTATATTGCTATGGCCCAACGTATTGTGTCCGCATGTTCAAGTATTGAGCATATCTTGGTCGCGAGTGATACACCAACCTCCACTCCATATACATCCCTTTCTCAGTTAGACAGTACCGAGTACATGCAGGTTTCTAATATCGATCCAACATCCACAGCTCTCATGTTGCTTTCTGGTGGCACCACAGGTACACCTAAACTTATTCCACGCAGCCACAATGATTATTACTTCAATGCCAAGGCTTCTGCCGAGCTATGTCAATTTAATGAGCAAACCACTTATTTAGCGGTTTTACCAATCGCCCATAATTTCCCTTTAGCATGCCCCGGGATCATTGGCACACTTTGTCAGGGTGGAACGGTGGTGCTATGTCCAACGCCTGGGCCAGACGAAGCGTTTCCACTTATAGAACAACACAAAGTTACTCACACCGCTTTGGTACCCGCTTTAACAAAACTATGGCTTGAGGCTAAACAATGGGATGACACCGATATAAGTAGCCTGCAACTGCTACAAGTGGGTGGTGCTAAGTTCACCGCCGAGCAAGCGATACAAGTGCCCGATGTACTTGGTTGTCAACTACAACAGGTGTTTGGTATGGCCGAGGGGTTACTGTGCTTCACCCGCTTGGATGACCCGTTAAATGAAGTGGTGCATACCCAAGGCCGCCCACTTTGTGACTTTGATAAAGTACGCATTGTTGACGAACAAGATAACCCCGTAGCGCAAGGTGACGTTGGTGAGCTACAAACCAAAGGTCCTTATACCATCGCAGGTTACTACAAAGCACAAGCACATAACCAAACAGCCTTTACCACCGATGGCTTTTACCGTACGGGTGATTTAGTGCGTGTGAACCAAGCTGGTAACCTAATTGTTGAAGGGCGGATCAAAGAACAGATTAACCGAGCAGGAGAAAAAATCGCTGTCGCAGAAATAGAACAACGACTGCTCTCCCACCCCTATATTGATGAAGCCATATTAGTACCCGTACCAGACGCATATCTTGGCGAACGTAGTTGTGCCTGCATTATTTCTAGTCAGCCCGTTTCCCTCAGTGAGGTCTATCAGCTGTTGCAAGAACAGCAAGTTGCACGCTTCAAATATCCAGATCAAATCATTTCACTCAGTTTTTGGCCACTCACCGCGATAGGAAAGATCAATAAAAAAGCACTGATAAAACGTGCTGAAGATGAGTATGTAGAGCCCAATATGAACCAATTAAAACCAATACCCTATATTGAAAAAACCATCTCTGTCCAGTCAACTTCAATGCAGTTAGCACCGAGGATTTCTGAGCTCAGCAGCCATCCATTTAAAGCCATATACGAGTGTAAGTCTGCTTGGTCTGTTGGCCTTGGCAAAGTAGCTGAACTATATTCCAACGGCAGCGAAATAACCTTACAACAAGGTGAAAAAACAAAACAGTTTAATGGCAAACCTTTTCCTGAGCTAATGGCGCAAGCACTGCAAAGTATTCAATTCGAAAACTGGCGGTTATATGGCGTAGCCAAGTTTGAACTAGCTAGCGTATTTCACGGTATTCAAACACGCACTGAGCATGAAAAGTCTTTACAATTATTTGTGCCAGAATTAGAGGTACGCCTTGAAGCAAATAAAGCGATACTGCGCGCGTTAACTGAGGCTGACCTCAAAGCGCTTGAAACATTAGTTTTAAAAGCAGATACATCATGCGTACAAACGGAAAGTGCGGCTGCACTTAAGCCTCTACAAACACCACAGATCAACACGCAATATAAAGATGAATACAAAACATCGGTTGCTAAAGCCATCGAAGAAATTTGCAACAGGCAATATCAAAAAGTGATCTTGTCTCGCCGTATTCATGTGCCAGACAGCATTTGTTTGAATAAGAGCTTCCGCTACGGCCGTTTACATAATTCGCCTGCACGCTCATTCCTCTACCAGTTAAACGACTTTTCAATTGCAGGTTTCAGCCCAGAAACCCTACTTGAAGCCAGCAACAAGGGATATATCAGCACACAACCCCTAGCTGGTACTCGCTCACTTGGTAACTCGCCACAAGAAGAGCAGCAGCTACGAGAAGAACTTCTTAACGATACTAAAGAAATAGCGGAGCACGCTGTATCAGTAAAATTAGCCCAAGAAGAATTGGAGCAAATATGTGAACCCAGTTCAATTGCGGTAAGTGAATTTATGGCTGTGCGCCGTCGCGGCAGTGTACAACATCTAGCCTCTCGCGTTTGTGGTCAACTAAGTAATGGTAAAAACCCATGGCATGCATTTCAAGCGCTTTTCCCAGCAGTTACGGCGTCAGGGATCCCAAAACGCGAAGCCATAGAAGCCATATTGCGCCTTGAACCAAATAGCAGAGATTGGTACAGCGGCTGTGTAATGATTGTAGATAATGACGGGTTTATGGACTCAGCTTTGGTACTGCGTTCAATTTATCGCGCCAATAACCTTACATGGCTGCAAGCTGGCGCTGGTGTCATTGACCAATCTAAGCCTGAGCGTGAATTGACAGAAACCATCGAAAAACTCAGTTGCATCGCCAACTACCTAATTGATGAAAAAACGTTAGAAGAGGCGCAGAGCTAACACATGACACAGGTAAAGATCCCCCTAAATAAGAAACAGCTGTTAAAACATGTACAAGCGTTTGTGAAAACACCGCTTGAAGACAAGCTAGATGCCAACCTTATTGAGCTTGGCTTAGACTCAATGCATATGATGCGTTTGGTCAACCAGTGGCGAAAACAAGGCGCAAAAGTAACCTTCTCAAAACTGATTGAACAACCAGTTCTTAGCGACTGGATAACACTTTTATGCATGCAAACAGATACTGATGTCGAAGTTATTGGAGCCCCTAAACTACCCGATATAGACCCCTACGCAGAGTTTGAGCTTACTGACGTGCAATATGCCTATTGGATTGGTCGCCAAGATGAGCAAGAGCTGGGTGGCGTCGGTTGTCACGCCTATCTGGAGGTAGACAACAAAGATATCGATCCTTTAAGGCTCGAACAAGCATGGCATGCACTTTATCACTATCATCCCATGCTACGTGCACAGTTTACTGAGTCTGGTACCCAGCAAGTGCATTCACAGCTACCCACACCAGGGCTTGCAATTAACGACTTTAGGTCACTAACTCTTGATGAGGCAACTCAAGCGGTAGAGCAAATTCGCAGCCGCCTATCACATCGAAAATTAGGTATTGAGTATGGTCAAACCCTAGGGCTGGAATTGAGTTTACTCCCCGAAGGAAAATGTCGGATCCACTTTGATGTAGACCTACTGATCGCTGACGTACAGAGCTTAAATATCTTATTAAAAGATCTTGCCGTGCTTTATCATGGCGGTACACTCAACACTGATCCAAACTGGAGCTTCGCAAAGTACTTAGCGTTTGAAAATGCGCAAAATAAAGATAAGTTTGAAGCAGACAAAGCTTATTGGCAAACGCGTTTAGCAACCCTCCCCTCTGGTCCACAGCTTCCCCTTCGTTGCGACCCTCGAACCATCACTCGACCAACATTTTCTCGCCGTTTGCACACCTTGAGCCAAAACCAGTGGAAGACGCTTAAAAATACCGCACAACAGTATCAAGTGACACCCGCTATGTTGCTCGTTACTAGTTATGCGTACGTACTTGCCAAATTTAGTGGCGAGAAGAAATTCACGCTGAACTTACCACTTTTTGATCGCAAAACTCAGCACCCAGGTATTGAAAACGTAGTCGCAGACTTCACCAATCTATTGCTTTTAGATTGTGATTTTAGTGAAGAAAAAGGTTTTATTGATCATGCGAAAACAATACAAAGCCAATTTCACCAAAACGTCGCACACTGTGATTATTCCGCAGTTCAAATCCAACGCGATTTAGTAAAACACGGTTATGCACAGGGTGTAAGCGCACCTATCGTATTTGCCTGTAACTTAGGCACCCCACTTCTGTCGCAACAAGACACGGTATTGGGTCAATTTAACTACATGATCTCGCAAACACCACAAGTTTGGTTAGACCATCAAGTGTATGAAGTCGATGAAGGTTTGATGCTAGCATGGGATGCTGTGGATGAGATTTTCCCAGAGTTGCTGATTGATACCATGTTTGCAAGCTATGTTGCATTACTTGAAAACCTAGCGACAAATAGCAGTGCATGGCACGCATCACATCTTATTGACCTGCCAGAGTATCAGCAAATCCAACGCAAAGCAGCGAATAACACCGGTGCACCTTATACCCCACATACATTGCATGAAGCATTTTTTAGAGGTGCTCAGGTACACCCTGATAAGACTGCGTTAATATTCAACACCGAACGGTTAAGCTATCGTACCGTCGCTGAAAAAGCGCTACGTATAGCCGCTTATTTGAAGCAACAAGGGCTGAAGGGTGCAGAACCTGTAGCCGTAACATTACCCAGAAGCGCTGAGCAGATCATGGCGATACTTGGAGTACTGGCAGCCGGAGGCTGTTATGTGCCTATAGGACCTCACCAGCCTCAATCACGGCGAGAAAAGATCCATCGAACCGCAGAGGTCAAGCTAGCAATTGCTATTGGTGACGATCCAGAACATGACCCAGCAGTAAAATGTATTGATATTCAACAAGCGCTTTTAGCTGAGCCACTAGAATCAGCTGTTATCACAGACCCTGCAAATCCCGCCTATATCATATTCACCTCTGGCTCTACAGGTGAACCCAAAGGGGTTGAAATGAGTCATCAGGCCACTGCTAATACCATTTATCAGCTCAATAAAGACTACCAAATTGACCAAGATAGCTGTGTGCTCGGGGTTTCAGCGCTTGATTTTGACCTTTCTGTATATGATATTTTTGGTTTGTTAAGTGTTGGCGGGCAACTAGTCGTTATTGATGAGCAGCAACGCCGTGATGCACAAGCATGGCTTGAGCTGGTACACCAACACAAGGTAACTATTTGGAACTCTGTTCCGATATTACTAGATATGCTTTTGACCACAGCGGAACAAGATAGCCGTCAGCTGCACTTTGAGCAGGTGATGTTATCTGGTGATTGGATAGGCTTGGACCTTCCTCCTCGGCTACAACATATCAGCGCCACCAACCCACCTATCATTGCAATGGGCGGCGCAACGGAAGCAGCTATTTGGTCAAACCGTTGTGAGGTTCGCTCACCACTGCCACTGCATTGGCACTCAATCCCATACGGTAAACCTCTACCAAACCAAAAGTATCGCGTTGTTGATAAACACGGGCAAGATTGCCCAGACTGGGTTCCTGGTGAGCTGTGGATTGGCGGTATTGGTCTAGCAACTTGTTATCGTGGTGATAGCACACAAACGGCAGCACGCTTCGTTGAGCAACATGGCGAGCGTTGGTATCGCACTGGCGACCAAGGCCGTTACTGGCCTGATGGCAACCTCGAGTTTTTAGGACGCATCGATCATCAAGTCAAAATACGCGGGCATCGTATTGAGTTGGGTGAAATTGATACAGCCCTTGCCAATATTAATGGTGTTCAGCGTGCCGTTACCGTGACGATTGGCGAGCCCAAAAGCCTAGCGAGTGTTGTAGTCTTAGCTGCTCAAAGCACGTTAGATAGCGCCGCCATACAACGCCAATTACACAAGCTACTGCCAGATTATATGGTGCCAAGCCATATCGAATTTGCACCGCAGCTGCCACTCAGTAGCAATGGTAAAATAGACCGAAAGACACTAGTCGACCAGCTAGCTGCCAAGCAGCAGTGTGCGTTGAGTTTAACCGCGCCGCAAACAGACAATGAAAAATGCCTTGCCAATATATGGCGGTCTTTACTGGGGGTTGAGCAAATCGGTCAGCAAAGTCACTTCTTCGAGTTAGGTGGAGACAGCTTAATTGCGACTCAGCTTATCGCAAAACTTAAACAACAAGGTTTGGCATCTCCAAAACCACTACCTGACTTATTCTCATCTCCTCAATTAAGCGCCTACGCAGCGCGCTTAGAAAGCACCGAACCGGTAATAAAACTCGAAATAGTGCCAGATCTAGATAATCGTTTTGCGCCATTCCCGCTCACCGAGGTACAACGCGCTTATTGGATGGGCCAAACACCGGGATTACCGCTTAACTGCAGCACTTTGTATTTGCTAGAGTTGGAGGGAGAAAATGTCGATATTCAACGTATAGCAAAAGCTTGGGACCAACTGGTTGAGCACCATGAGATGCTGCGTGCAGTGATCACACCAGACGGTCAGCAACAACTGCTGTCTCATTTACCTGCGGTGTCTATTGCACAAGTGAGCTTGAAATCAGAAACCAATAATCACGCCAATGCCGCGAGGGATCATCTCCACCAATTTTGGCGTAGAATTTGTCAACAAGCGCTACAAAGCCACGACCAAAATGAGTCAACGACATTACCTAATCACCGTATTTGCGCCGTAAATTATGGTGCTAATAAGACCCGTTTAGGGATCATTTTTGATTACTTAACACTCGATGGATTTAGTATTAAATTGCTGCTCGATCAGCTTGCAAGCCTTTATAACGATCCCGCTTATCACTTGCCGGAGATTAATGTTTCGTTTAGAGACTACGTAGTCCAAGTGCAACACAATGATGCGGAGCATTTAGCAGCACAAGCATACTGGCGAGAACAGATTAATACCTTACCACCTGCGCCACAGCTACCACTAGCACAAGACCCGCAAAGTATTACTAAGCCTGAATTTGTGCGCCGCGAAGCACAACTCGATACAGGTACTTGGCAAGCACTTAAGAATAAAGCGAGATCCTATGGCATTACCCCTTCAGTACTACTATTAACGGCCTACAGCAATGTCCTGAGGCGCTGGAGCGAAGGTGATCACACGCTCAATTTAACCCTGTTTGATCGCCAAGATGTGCACGAGGATATCAATAAAGTGTTTGGTGACTTCACCACATTAACCCCCATTGCATTTCGTAAAAATATTGGTGACTCTTTACTGGTACAAGCACAGGAAGCGCAACTGCAAATTGCACAGGCTATTGAACACAAAGCAATTTCCTCTATTTGGATCCAGCGCGAGCAAGCTCGCCAAAGCACACTCACATCAGCAGCGCTACCTGTGGTGTTTACCAGTACCTTGGGCCTTGGCGGCGGCTTGTTTGAAAACTCAAACGGCGATTTCCCCAAGATTGTACCTGGAGGTTTATCACAAACACCGCAAGTTTGGCTTGACCATCAATTATACGAATTTGATGGTTCACTTATTCTATCTTGGGATGCGGTGGATGCACTTTTCCCAGCCGGTATGATTGATGACATGTTCAACAGCTATGTTAGTGCACTTGAAAGGCTGTGTCATAGCAGCTGGGAAGAGGAGATGTCCTTACCATTACCTGATGCACAAGCGCATACACGTCTCGCAGTAAATACCACCGAATGCCCACAAACACCACGCACTTTGCACCATGCTATTTTTGCGCACGCACAGCAAAACCCCGGCGACACGGCACTGGTATTTGAAAACTCGCATGTCAGTTATGCACAGCTATGTGAGCAAGCGCTCTGTATTGCAGCGCTATTGCAGCAACATCAGCTCGCACCAGCAGAACCTGTTGCAGTCACTTTGCCACGTGGCATAAATCAAATTGCAGCTATATTGGGAGTTATGGCTGCGGGCGGTTGTTACGTGCCAATCGGGATCCATCAGCCTGCGAGTCGTCAGGCAAAAATACATCGTATAGCAGGGATCCGATTAGTGCTTACTAACAGTGATCACTTAGAAGTCGAATCCATCGAGTCAGTGATAAGGTTGGACGTCGCTACAGCAAGTACACCACAAGCTAAGCCTATAGAAGTGTCACCAGAACAACCCGCATACATTATTTTTACCTCGGGCTCGACCGGTGAACCAAAAGGGGTGGAAATGTGCCATCAGGCAACCGCAAACACCATAGATCAACTCAATCAACTCTATAAAATTGATCAACGTAGCTGCGTACTAGCGGTGTCTGCAGTGGATTTCGACTTGTCGGTATACGATATCTTTGGCTTACTCAATGTGGGGGGCCAAGTTGTGTTGCTCAGTGATGAGAACCGCCGCGATGCCAGCGAATGGTTAAAGCTCGTGCACCAACATAATATCAATGTCTGGAACTCTGTACCCGTCCTGCTGGATATGTTGCTCATCGTTGCAGAGCAAGATGACAGGCAATTGCCTTTCAAACAAGTGATGTTGTCAGGTGATTGGATTGGCCTAGATATTCCACCGCGTTTACAAGCCAAAAATAAAGCCGAAGTTCCACTTATCGCTATGGGTGGCGCAACAGAAGCAGCTATTTGGTCGAATTTCTGTGAGGTAAAGGGCGACATTCCAGCTCACTGGAACTCCATTCCTTACGGTAAACCACTACCGAACCAAACCTACCGTGTCGTCGATGCCTACGGACGCGACTGCCCAGATTGGGTTGCAGGTGAGCTTTGGATAGGCGGTGTTGGTCTTGCTAGCGCGTATCGGGGTGATCAAAAGCTCACAGCTGAGCGCTTTGTCAGCCACGAAGGTACTCGTTGGTATCGCACCGGCGATAGAGGTAGATACTGGCCAGATGGCAACCTTGAGTTCTTAGGGCGTATAGATCACCAAGTGAAAGTACGCGGTCATCGTATTGAACTGGGTGAAATTGATACGGCTCTCGCCCGTATCGAAGGTATTTCTCGTGGAGTGGCATTGACCATTGGCGAGCCTAAAATGTTGGTTGCTGCACTAGTAATGGATGAAAGCACGGAACTGGATCTCGATGCAATAAAAACAGAACTTGCTCTTTCTTTGCCAGATTATATGGTACCGAGTCACTTTTTAGCCTTAGCTGCACTGCCGCTAAGCGCTAATGGAAAGGTAGATAGAAAACAACTTGCTACCCAATTTGACGACCAAATTAGCGTTGAAGTGGCTGTAACAGCGCCACAAACAGATAACGAACTTCAAGTTGCGCAGCTTTGGAAAGACTTACTGGGGGTTGCCAATGTTGGCCTAGAAAGCAGCTTTTTTGCACTCGGTGGCGATTCGCTCCTGGCGACCCAATTCCTGACTCAGCTCGCCCACCGTGGGTTGTCGACCAAGCAACCTTTACGCACTTTGTTTGCCAACCCAACGCTTGGTGCATTTGCAGCAACACTTGAGATGCATGAAGCCACACAGTGCAAGCAAATTGTAGCTAGACCCGAACATCAGTTTGAACCATTTGCACTGACTGAAGTACAAAGTGCTTATTGGTTAGGCCAAACCCCGGGCTTCCCGCTTAATTGCGGCACTCACTACTTACTCGAACTCGATAGTTTAACGCTTGATACTGAGCGAATGATGCTTGCATGGAAAAAGCTGTATGCACGCCATGACATGTTGCGCGCCCAGGTGAGCGATAGTAACCAACAGGTTGTGTTGCAGCAAAGCGGCATACCAAAATTGGATATCGATCCAATGACTTACACCTGTTTAGACCAAGCACGAACGCAAATTCACGCATGGTGGCAAACTAAAAATAGCCAACATTTACATGATGCGATAACGATTAAAGTCGCGAGATATCAAGCGGGTGAAAGTGAGCGTACGCGTCTTGCTTTGATGTTTAATTACATGACACTAGACGGCTATAGCATCATGCTGTTATTGCGCGAATTCGCTGCTTTATATCAAGCACCAGATATTGAGCTAACGCCACTTTCCTTAACCTTTAGAGACTATGTCACCCAAGTTCAACATAGCCAGCAAGCAATAGATGAAGCCCAAGCATACTGGCAAGAACGTTTGCCTACCTTACCGGATGCTGCAGCACTACCACTGGCACAAGATCCACTGCAAATTGAACACAGCGAATTCTCTCGTCGCAGTGCAAGATTACCAAAAGCCAAGTGGCAAGCCATTAAACAAGCGGCTCGCTCACAAAATGTAACACCAAGTATTTTAGTGCTGAGTGCCTATGCGGAAGTACTCAGTCAGTATAGTGGTGGCCATCCACATACCTTAAATTTGACCCTATTTGATCGCCAAAATGTACACCCAGAAGTTGGCAGTATTGTTGGTGATTTTACGTCTTTGGCTCCCCTTGCTTACCACCCTGACGAGCACATCACAATTGCTCAACATGCAAAGCAACTGCAAGAGCAACTTGCTGATGTACTTGATCATCGAGCAGTCTCATCTGTCTGGGTGCAAAGGGAGCGCAGCCGAACTATGGGGCGCACCGCAGCTGCATTGCCCATTGTCTTTACCAGTACATTAGGAATGGCTGACGACTTACTGGCAGACGCTTTCAATGAAGATTTACCACAATTTACCGATGGCGGATTGTCGGCAACTCCACAGGTTTGGCTAGATCATCAAATGTATGAATTTAAAGGCGAGCTAATTCTATCTTGGGATGCCGTCGATGCACTGTTTCCAGCTGAGTTGCTAGACAATATGTTTAGCCGTTTCTTAACATTACTGGACGAAGTATCCATTTCAACGGATACAGCATTTAGCCACGCATTACCTAAATCTCAACAGTTGGTGCGAGACCGAGTAAACAGCACCTACGCTGAACAAACGCCTCGTACTTTACATCAGGCGATGTTTGACTATGCCCGTCAACACCCCGATACCGTTGCGCTGATCGCTGATGAGCAAATAGTAACCTATGGCCAATTGGCAGACAAAGCACTGCGTATCGCCCACTTACTTACTCAACAAGGATTATCGCTGAGTGAAGCGGTGGCAGTGAGCTTGCCAAGGGGGGTAGATCAGGTTGCTGCCGTATTTGGCATTATGGCCGCCGGAGGCTGCTATGTGCCAATTGGTATTCATCAACCCACCAGCCGTCAAGCGAAAATTCATCGCACTGCGGGGATCCGTTGGGTACTTACGAACGAAGCACACATCAACCAAGACGTTGAGCAGGGTGTCACTCGTCTCAATGTGGCGGATGCAGAGGGCTTTACGCCACTGGCAACCCCCTTGACAGTGGCAACAGATGCACCCGCATATGTGATCTTTACCTCAGGTTCTACAGGTGAACCCAAAGGGGTCGAAATGTGTCATCAAGCGACTGCAAATACCATTGACCAGCTTAATCGCCACTATGCTATCAACAGTAATAGCCGTGTACTTGCTGTTTCTGCATTAGATTTTGATCTCTCGGTATACGATCTATTTGGCTTGTTGAGCGTTGGTGGCAGTGTTGTATTACTCAATGAGGCGAGCCGCAGAGACGCAGCTACGTGGCTTGAACTAGTGCATCAACATCATGTCACTACTTGGAACTCAGTGCCGATATTGCTCGATATGCTACTGGTCGTCGCTGAAAACGATGCACGCCCACTACCATTTTCGCAAGTGATGCTATCGGGTGATTGGATTGGCCTAGATTTACCGCCAAGATTACAAGCCAAGACTCACTCACAGATCCCATTAATTGCCATGGGTGGTGCCACTGAAGCAGCCATTTGGTCAAACAGCTGTGAGGTAAAAGGTGAGCTGCCAGAACATTGGTCATCTATTCCATACGGTAAACCGCTCCCGAACCAAACATATCGTGTGGTAGACCCATGTGGCCGTGATTGTCCAGATTGGGTTGCAGGTGAACTATGGATCGGAGGCGTGGGCCTTGCCACTGCCTATCGAGGAGATAAAAAATTAACGGATCAGCGCTTTGTGATGGCCGATGGTAAGCGTTGGTACCGCACTGGTGACCGCGGTCGTTACTGGCCGGACGGCAACCTCGAGTTCTTAGGCCGAATTGATCACCAAGTTAAGGTGCGCGGACATCGCATTGAGCTCGGTGAAATCGACGCCGCCTTGGCTCAGGTTAAAGGCTTAAGTCGCGGTGTTGCACTAACAATTGGTGAGCCGAAAAAGCTCGTTGCCGCCTTTGTTAAGGAAGCCCAAGCCACGCTAGATACACAGGTAATTACTGCACAACTGGAACAGCAACTTCCAGAATACATGGTGCCCAGCCATTTAGTAGAACTTGAGACATTACCGCTAAGCGCCAACGGTAAAATTGACCGAAAGCAATTGCTCAATGAATTTATGGCATTGGAGCTAATGCAAGCTGAGTTCGAGGCGCCTGAAGGTGAGCTTGAAGAACAACTTGCAAAAATCTGGCAATCACTTTTAAAGCGCCCTCAGCTCTCTCGTCACGACGACTTTTTTGCCATCGGTGGTGATAGCTTAAGCGCAACACAGCTTATCCAAACACTGCAACAACAACACATTATTCCAACATCTGTGTCACTTACAGCACTATTTAGCGCCCCAAGTATTGCCAGCTTCGCTGCTGCTATAACTCAAGCTTGGCGTGATCTAGGCGACACAACCTGTGATACCGATGAACTATTTGAAGAGGGTACAATATGACCATCGCCAGTATTATCGCTGACTTTGAAAGCCGCGGCGTTTACCTGTGGGCCGATCAAGGCAACTTAAAATTTAAGGCCCCTGCTGGAGTATTGACACCAGCACTAAAAACACAATTACAAGACAATAAGGCAGCGCTTATCGACTATTTAAGCGACCCTGTAATGGCAGCTATAGAGCCTAACTATGCAGACCGCTATCAGCCGTTTCCGCTAACCGATTTACAGGTTGCTTACTTAGTAGGCCGTAACAATGCCGTTGAGTATGGTGGTGTTGGCTGTCATAGTTACATTGAGTTGGACCTACCGAATATTGATGCAAAACGCCTGCAAACGGCTTGGCACAAGTTAGTTGAGCGCCACGATATGCTGCGCGCTATTATCAACTTTGATGGTACTCAACAAATTATCGCACAGGTTACGCCAAAAGCGATCCGCGTGCATGAGTTTGCAGCGCTTGACCAGCAAACTCGTCAGCAAAAACTATTAGACCTGCGTGAACAGTTGGCTCACCGCCACTATCAACCGGATAAATGGCCACAATATGATTTACACCTTAGCCACACCGGTGAAGGGTCAATTCTACATTTTTCTATCGACTTACTTATCGCCGATTTTGCTAGCATTCAAATTATGCTCGCCGAACTCGGTGAATTATATAACCATCCAGAGCGTGCTCTTGCGCCTTTGGGGGTTTCGTACCGAGATATTGTCATTGCACGCAAAGCCTTGTTAGAGCACCCTAAAACAGCACAGCGCTATGAACAGCACAAAGCCTATTGGCTAGAGCGCATTAAAACGCTACCAGCCCCTCCCGAACTACCGAGAGCAAAAAGTACGGGCAACGAGGAAAGCGTCGCATTTTCTCGCTTGAATTTTAAGTTAGATCCCACCCTTTGGCAGCGCCTTGGCGAGCGAGCAGCAAGACACAAACTAACACCTTCTAGCCTTGTATTAGCCGCATTTACAGAAGTAATTGGACGCTGGTCTCGCCATCCTAATTTTTGTTTAAACCTCACTATGTTGAATCGCGCCAATGTGCACCCAGATGTCCGTGGCGTGGTTGGCGACTTTATCGCAGTAAACGTGCTAGGGGTATCGCCAGATCCGCAAGCGGGTTTCGCCAAGCGGGCAAGTCAGTTACAGCAACAACTTTGGCGTGATTTGGAACACAGTGACTTTACTGGCGTTGAAGTATTACGAGCTATGAACCAAATACAGCAAAGCAATACCATAGTACCAATTGTCTATACTAGCACCCTTGGTTTATCAGGTGATGAGTTAGACAGCAACCAATTTATGCATGATGCACAGTTGCGTTACGGAATTACTCAAACGCCGCAAGTCTGGCTTGATTGTCAAGCAACGGAGCGCAATGGAGAGCTGATCGTAGATTGGGATATCCGTCAAGGGATTTTCCAAGCCGGTGTGATTGAGCAAGCACATCAAGCATTTTGTGAACTATTACACGAGCTGGCTAATAATGAAGCACTATGGCAGTCCACCAGCCCGGTGAGTTTACCAAAGCAAACGCAAGTACACATCACCGCGCTAAACGACACCAAAACAGAACAAGCTAGAGGATATTTGCACTCTGGATTTGCACGACATGTTCTAGATACCCCAGATCAAATTGCGGTGATCGACCAAAACGGCGAAATGAGTTACCAACAACTTGCACAGTTGGCACTTCAAATCAGGCTCACCTTTGTCGACTCGGTAAAACCGAACGACCATATTGCAATCGTATCAGACAAAAGCACACAACAAATTGCAGCAGTGTTTGCAGTATTGTTTGCCGATTGTGTGTATGTGCCTATTGAGGCAAAACACCCGCTTGCTCGCCAGCAATCAATCATCGCTAACTCAGGTGCCAAAATCGTACTCACAGAGTTGCAATATGCTAACCTAGACTTTGGCTCTGATGTCACTGTTATTGCATTTGATCAATTACTACCGGCTATTCCGCAGCAGGACCTTCAAGGTTTATTGGAAATATTCACGCAACGTCGACAGCAGCAAATTTTTGTCGAAGCGCCAGCTTATGTAATATACACCTCCGGTACGACAGGTCAGCCAAAAGGGGTGCAGCTATCGCACGGCGCAGCACTGAATACCGTGCTGGAAATTAATCGCCTGTATGATGTCAACCCGAAAGATAAAACCTTAGGACTGGTGAGCTACGGCTTTGATCTCTCAGTTTGGGATATCTTTGGCACTCTCTCAGCAGGGGCGACTCTGGTATTACCAGCTCAAGAGCTACGGGGAGATCCAAACCACTGGCATCAAGTGATCGCCAAGCACCAAGTCAGTCTGTGGAATTCGGTGCCTGCGCAAATGCAAATGCTGATGACCAGTTTGCCATGGGCGGAAGATCAGACGCTCAGTACACTTAGGCTGGCCATGCTTTCTGGCGATTGGATCCCTGTCCAACTTGCAAAGCAAGTAATCCAACAACTGCCTCATATTGACCTGAACAGCCAAGGTGGCCCTACAGAAACTGCGATTTGGTGTGTCCAGCACACTGTCAAAGACATCGCGGATGATGCTGCTTCAGTACCATATGGTAAGCCACTAGCGAACCACCAAATTCACATTTTAAATGACCGACTAGAGCCTTGCCCAACTTGGGTCACCGGCGAAATGTATATTGCAGGTGATGGTTTGGCATTAGGGTATTTAAACGATAAACAAAAAACTGCTGAGCTATTTATTAAACATCCACAAACAGGTGAAAGGCTTTATCGCTCTGGCGATTTAGGCTGCATTATGGATGACGGCATCATTGCCATTCAAGGGCGCGAAGATGGCCAAGTCAAAATCAATGGTCATCGTATTGAGTTGGGCGAAATAGAGTCAACTATTGCCGCACACCCAGCTGTAAAAGACGTCGCGGTGGTCAATCTATCTACTGATGGTAACTTAGCTGCGGCACTGGTTGTCAAAGAAGTAACCAATAGCGAAATCATCTTCAGTGAGTTGGGCACCTTACTTAATGACAAGTTGCCTAAATACATGTTACCGACGCATTTCTTTACCTTAGACACACTTCCTCTTAGTCAGAACAGTAAAGTTGATAGAAAACAGCTTAAAGTACAATTGACGCAATTACAGCAGCAACTGACAACACAATATGAAGCACCATTTGACAATCATGTTGAGCGAACTGTGGCGCAAATCTGGCGTGATTTACTCAACGTGACGGAGGTATCGCGCCACGATGATTTTTTCCAACTTGGTGGTACCAGCTTAAATGCCATCAACCTGCTAAGCGCATTTCTAGCAGCAGGCTTTGATGCAGATATTGACCTGATTTTCAATCACGCCGTATTCAGCGAAATGTCCGAAGCACTGGCAAAAGCAAATGAAGCAAAACAAGCATGGCTTGAGAGCATTGATTTAAACAGCATGGCTACTGAAGCACTCGAAGGCCTTGCTGATGCCCTACCGTATGATTCGAATTCCGAGCCAAAAACCCTATTATTGACTGGCAGCACGGGGTATTTGGGTAGCTATGTTTTGCGCGAAATATTGGATACTACGGATTATCGTATTCTATGCTTGATGCGCTGTGATGATATTCAGCATGGATTCTCGCGCTTGGAGCAGGCCGCAGCAGAAAAAGGCCTGCCTACAGCTATACCTCACGAGCGTATTCAGATAATCAGCGGTACGATGTCCGAGCCTTACTTTGGTTTAAGCAATACAGACTATCAAGCTCTAAGTGCACAAGTGGATGTGATAGTTCACAATGCATCGATCATTAACCTCATGGATCCGCTTTCTGCTCTTTACCCAACCAACGTCGAAGGCGCCCGTGAAATTATCCGCTTAGCAAGCTCGCATCAAGTGAAGCCAGTGCATTATATTTCTACTATCGGAGTACACCACGCGTTACCAAGTGATGTACCTCAGCCTGTGGTAGAACATACCCAGGTGGTGCCATGGCGTGAAGTGGAGTTAACGTATGAGCAGTCAAAAATTATGGCTGAAACCTTATTTACTGAAGCGAGAAGACACGGCGTACCAGTCAATATTTTACGTCCCGGAACCATCACTTGGGCAACCACAGAAACACCCTTTATTAATGATGATGCATTCTTAAAATTTTATCGTGCTTGCTTGAATATTCACGCCTATCCTGCGTCCGAGCTGGCGGTAAACATTGTTCCCGTAGACTATGTGGCAACCTGCATCACGGCCATAGTGAAAGGTGCGACGGGCCAAAACAGTAACTTCCACTTAGTGTCAGACCAAAGTACCGATGTTGCACAGATCTATAATTGGTTTAACGAACTCGGTTGCGATATTCAACCACTTGATTTTATAACATGGAAAGACAAACTCAATGACAACTTTGTGCGCAGCTTTGTTGAGCTTTACTTCAAGCAAGGTATGGACTCAGGTGGTCACCACCAGTACGCCACAGATAACCTAAAATCCATATTGGCCCAATTCAGTCTCCCAAACTTTGCGGTCAGCCGCGATTACCTCAAGCCACTTACACAGAAGTACAACAATGCTTAATACCACATACACCAACAACAGTGCGTGTTACCGCATTTTTAAAGCACGCCCCAATGCCTCTAAACGGTTAATCATTTTGCCTCATGCAGGGGGGAGTGCAAGCTACTTTCGTCAGTGGGCTAATATCGCCGACTCAGATTTAGAAGTCGTGGTTGTACAATACCCAGGTCGTGAAAACCGCATGGCTGAGCCTTTGATTTCGAACATGGATCGTTTGGTCAGCAACTTGGCCACAGGTCTTAAAGCAATACTCAACAAGCCTTATATCTTGTTTGGACATAGTATGGGCGGCGGTATCGCTTACGAACTTGCCATGCGCATTCAGGCCTATCGCTACCCGCCTCCAACTCAACTGGTGGTGTCTGCTGTTGAAGGGCCTAGTTGCCACCATGCGACCGAAGTACACAAAGCCCCTGATGAAGTCATGCTTAATGAGCTTAAACGTCTTAATGGTACGGAGGTTGATCTCAATGCCCTTCCAGAGCTGCTAGAAATGATGTTGCCGTTGCTGCGCAATGATTACCAGTTAATTGAGACTTATAAACCAAACCTCAATGCACCAAAATTGCAATACCCAATCACCGTGATGCTCGGGTCAACTGATACCGAACTCACCTATGAAGAAGCCCAAGCTTGGCAACAAGTGAGTAGTCAGCCCATCAATATTAAGGTCTACGAAGGTGGCCATTTCTACTTAGCCAATCATGTTGAGGCTATTTTGACCCATTTGGGCACGCTGTTCCCAGTGCAAAAAACATGGTTGTGTGCTCCTTAGTAACCAATCCCCCTTGAGGGTAAAGTTTGTTCAAACTAGGAGCTGCCCCCCAGCTCCTTCTTCCAGCGCTGTTAAAAATTATCTCTTTTGGGGGTTACAAATCCGATTTGGGTAGTGCTGGGTTTTTAAGCATTGCAAAATGTACCTATTAAACCAACTCAATTATTCGCAAGGAAACGCTAATGCGTCGCTTCATATTGCTATTTTGTGCATGTTTATCAACATTATCGTCTCTCAGCGTTAATGCTCAGTTTCCTGTCGTAGTGAAAGATGACCGCGACAAACTTGTTACTATTAACACTTCACCCAAAAAGGTCGCCGCTGTCTCAGTATTTGGTGCTGATTTACTCAGTGCTCTAGGTATGCAGGCTGTAGCGATCTCAACACTCAATCATCAGATGTCACCCTACCTCGGTGAGCAAACTAAACATATGCTAGATCTTGGTGAAATTCATGAGACGAACTTGGAAGTGTTGACTGCGCTAAAACCCGATCTCACCATCGGACTGCGTACCTACACCGAACCATTTGAAGCCAAATTTGAGGAGATCAGTCCCTTTTTAGCTTATGACTTGGTCACCAAATCCGACTCAGATCGGGCAATAATCTCTGCGGCTAAAGCGCTGGGCAAGGAAGCAGAAGGTGCTGAATTAAATCGAGTATTTGCAGAGCAGCTCAAGCATTTTGCAGCTGCACCTCTAAAAGCACAATCTGTGGTGTTTTTGTGGCATTGGTCAGATGTACCTTATGCATTTTACGACCATCATTTTACCGTTGAAATGATGGCGACTCTCAAAGGTAAAAATAGCGTCGGCACCTCTCCACTGCCGGACTTAAAAAAGCTTGATTCCGCACCGATTTCGATGGAGTCGTTATTAAAGCTTAACCCTGATGTAATTATTTCCTTCAAAGGCGAACCTGGGCCCTTTAAATCACATCCAGTTTGGAAGCAACTCAAAGCCGTTACCAATGGCCGCGCCTACCGAGTTGCAGACCATTACGTGATGCCCCATGGCCCAATTGCAAGAAAGCTCATCTTACAAGAATTAGCGCACCTATTGCACCCTGAGCAATTTGCCCCCCCAAGCGATCTGGCCAATAAAGCACGGGCCACACCAATGCAATTTGGTCATTTATAGCAGGTAATGTAAGCACGCTATGATTTACTTAGAAAGACTTCGCGTCGCTACAACGCCCACTGGCTTATTTCTATTCGGTGTGTGTATGTTACTACTCAGTCTACTGCTGTCTTTAACAATCGGCGACTATCAGCTCACATTACAGGAAGTTTGGTCAGTACTTATTGACCCATCAAAGTCACAGGCTAGTTTTGTCGTTTGGGAGCTGAGACTACCTCGTTTAACATTGGCCATCATTGCAGGTATAACACTTGGCATAGCAGGAGCCATTATTCAGGCAGTAACACAAAATGAGCTCGCATCCCCAAGCCTCGTTGGCGTCTCCTCTGGTGCCGCATTGGCTATTGTACTGGTTCTCACTTTTACCGGTTTAAGTACCTACTTCCAATTTATAGCGGGTATATTTGGCGGTGCTTTGGCGATGTCAGTCACATTATGGCTTTCTTGGAAACAGAAACTAGAGCCTGTGAATCTTATTCTATCTGGTTTATGCGTTTCTCTGTTTTGCGCCGCCGCAACAACTTTGCTACTAATCTCGGTAAGCACTGACACTAGAGGGTTGTTTTATTGGTTGCTTGGCAGCGTTGCAAATCGCACTTGGCAGCATGTGTCGTTATTGGCTCCTATCGCATTACTCGGTGTTATTTTATGTGCACTGTTAGCCCGCCCGCTCACCATTTTACAACTCGATAGCGATGTCGTAAAAAGTATTGGGGGAAATGTAAAGCGCTGGCGTATTCAAACGCTCACTGTTGCCGTAGTGCTAACTTCTGCGACCGTGGCTGTTACAGGCCCCATCGCTTTTGTAGGGCTGGTTGCCCCTCACCTGTGCCGCACTTTACTGCCCAAACACCTGGCTTATGAGTACCGCTATGTCTTATTTGGCAGCGCACTAAGCGGCGCTGTGCTTGTCAGTCTTTCCGACTTATTGGCAAATTATCAGGAGATCCCTGTGGGTATACTATGCGTGCTGTTTGGCGGACCAAGCTTAGTTTGGCTTATCCAATCTCGCTATCAGCAGGCGTCTATATGAATCGAACAATGACGATATACGCTTGCCGAGAAATTAAGCCTTGGCCTTTTTATGGTCTATTAACCTCACTCATCGCGCTACTTATTTGCTTATTTTTTACCGCGCTATGTATGGGGTCTGTACCACTATCGATACAATCTGTTTGGCAGATACTGATCACCTCAATACCACAAAGTACTGATTCGAACATCCTATGGCAATTACGTTTACCCCGCTCACTATTAGCCATGTTGGTTGGGATCCATTTCGCGCTGGCTGGACTAATTTTACAAGCCGTGATCCGCAATCCTCTTGCCGACCCAAGTATCTTAGGGGTCAATGGTGGCGCGAGTCTAGCCATCGTACTTTGTTTACTTGTGGTGGATTATATTCAACTTCATGTATTCGGCTTCAGTGATTTCATTTTTAACTTTGCTTGGCTTCCCGTTGTAGCATTGCTCGGTGGGGTGTTGGCCACTGCTTTGGTTTTGAAACTTAGTTGGCGACAGCAACTACAGCCGAATCAATTGGCACTTAACGGGGTCGCAATAGGCGCGGTGCTAAATGCTCTAGTTATGTGGGCCATTTTGGCATGGGGAGGAAATCGTACAGAAACCAGTTTGATTTGGTTAGCAGGTAGTCTGTACGGCAGAGACTTTAGCCACGTGTTTTTGCTTCTTCCTTGGACATTTATCGGCGTACTTGGTTGCTTCGCATTATTAAAGTACTTGTCGATACTGCAATTAGATAGCGATGCCGCACGAACTTTAGGGCTAAACGTCACTAGGTGGCGTTTAATTAGCTTATTGATAGCGGTGGCATTGGCGGCCAGCGCCACCGCTATCTCGGGCCCACTCGGATTCGTTGGTTTAATTGTACCCCATTTCGCCAAAGTGCTTCTTAACCGATTCGGCTTGGGTACCAGCCTCCCCCACCTGATGGCAGTCTGCATGTTAGCTGGAGCCTCGTTAACGCTGGCGGCAGATATTGCAAGCCGAACGCTTATCTCTCCTTTGGAGATCCCCACAGGCACGCTAACCACCTTGATGGGCATTCCCATCTTGCTGTTATTGATCCGCCGCCAAAATTAGGATTTATCATGTTAAATGCAGATCAAATAACCTTACATTATCAACATAGGCCGGTGCTAAAAGACTTGTCGGTCTCTATTGCACGTCATCAGATCACCGCAATTGTCGGTCCAAATGGCAGTGGTAAGTCCACCTTACTTAAACTACTTGGCGGACTCATTCAACCGCAGCAAGGGACTATCTCTTTGGAGCAACAGCCGCTTCACCAATGGTCCCCTAAAACGCTAGCAAAGAAACTCGCATTACTTGGCCAAAGTCCACAAGCTCCAAGTGGTATGCTCGTTAAACAGCTTGTTGGTCATGGTCGGTTTCCCTATTTAGGAATGTTCAAGACATTATCGCAACATGATCAGGATGCCATTACTTGGGCGCTCAAAAAGACCAAACTTGAAGCGTTGCAACATAAGCCGTTACAGCATTTATCTGGTGGTGAGCGCCAAAGAGCATGGTTAGCAATGGCCTTGGCACAGCAATCTGAAATTTTACTCCTAGACGAACCCACGACTTATCTAGACTTAGGTCATCAGTTTCAGCTTTTAGACTTACTCAAACAGCTACAAATTCATGAACACAAAACCATTGTGATGGTGCTACACGATATCAATCAAGCCAGTCAATTCAGTGACCGAATTATCGCTCTTAAAAATGGCTCGATAATAGCTGATGGCACACCGCAACAAGTCGTCACAGAGCCAATCATTAAACGGCTGTTCAATATTGATGTTGCAATTGTGTCTCAGTGCTATGGCCAGATAACTAAGCCGCTGTGCTTGCCAATTGGAACAGTGGATCAATTTACCTCTAACTCAGCGGCGCCACTGCGCAGTGCCGCAATCTAAAATCAACAACAGAAGCTAGTGAAATGGAATTAGAAATTCGTGACGTATCAAAAACGTATGCAAACGGTGTTCATGCACTAAAAGATATCAATTTAACCATAAGCAAGGGTATGTTCGGCCTGCTTGGTCCCAACGGAGCTGGTAAAAGCAGCATTATGCGCACCATTGCCACCCTACAAACGCCCGACAGTGGCAAAATATATTTTGATGGACAAGATATCTTCGCAACCCCTGCTGAGTTTCGTCGCCAGCTGGGCTACTTGCCTCAGGATTTTGGTGTTTATGCTAATGCATCCGCCACCGATATGCTGGACTATTTCGCTCGTTTAAAGGGTATTCACAATGCCAAGGAACGAAAAAATAGAATTAATGAATTGTTGGAACTAGTTAACCTCACAGAGCATTGTCATAAGGCGGTAGATACATACTCAGGTGGTATGCGGCAGCGTTTTGGTATAGCACAAGTTTTATTGACCAACCCTAAGGTCATCATTGTTGATGAACCAACCGCGGGACTAGACCCTGCGGAGCGCAACCGCTTTTATAGTATTTTGCACCAACTCACTGACAGTGCCATCGTGATCCTCTCCACACATATTGTAGGAGACGTCACTAACCTTTGTGATGATATGGGGATCCTCAACCAAGGAACGCTACTTTCACGCGGCAAGCCCGATGAGCTCGTCGCCTCAATAAAGCACCAGATTTGGCACAAATCAGTATCAAGAAATGAGTTGAAAACACTACGAGACAATTACAAAGTGATTTCAACGCGCATCGTCAAAGGTAACATCCAAGCCACTATTCAAAGCGAAACCGCACCCACCGCAAGCTTTATTCAAAGCACAGCGGACCTAGAAGACTTTTACTTCAGCTACGTCCCTGAACTTGCGGTTTAAGGAGCATGTATGTTTTTCACAAGTTTTTTGTTTGAGTTAAAATATCGACTACGCTCCGTAGCCACATGGGGTTGTTTAATAGCCATGATTGCCATGGGCTACCGAGAAATGTTAGGCGGTGAGTGGGATGCACTGATGCAAAGTGGCAGGGTTGCACGCAACTCGCCATATGCAATCTACTACTTGTTTATGTACTACACATTTTGGGCTGCCACGGTGGGTAGCGCACTGGTAGTCCCAACATTACTCAGGGATCTTAATTCTAAAACTGCAGACTATTTATATAGTTTTAATATCAATAGCAAACACTATTTTATCGGTAAATATTTAGCGAGTTTAGCTATCGTGCTGTTAGTAATGAGCTCAGTTGTCATCGCTATGGTGACTTTACCCCTGATCTCAAGCCTCTTTGGACTCTACCCAGATAGTGATTTTATCGCAACTTCATGGCCCCATATTTTACACGCTATACTGCTTTGGGTACTCCCAGCTTGCATAGTTTATACCGCTATTCCGTTTGCGCTCACAGCACTTACTGGACGCGCTACACCAGCTTATGCAGCGATGATGATAGCCGTTGGCTCGTTCGTCATTATCACCGCTTTGTTTGGTGACGGCGCACCACAAGCTACTTGGCTACAAATTGTTGACCCGCTAGGTAAGGTTACAGTTGAAGGGCAAATTTTCTACTGGACAGCACAGCAAAGAATGACCCAGTTTTTAAGTTTAGATGGAGCGTTACTCTACAATCGTTTGCTCTACTTAACGCTCGCATTGTCTTTGCTGGCATTTGCATGGTGGCGCTTCGATTTAATGCAATTTAGAACCAGTAACAGCAAAAAAGCCTCAGCAAGGCCCGTTGCAAAAGTGCAACAACATACGCACAGTTCAAGCAAACTAAATATGAACCCATTAACCTTGATAACCAACGAAGACACAGTCTATTGGCTTAAATTCAGCGTCTATTCCGGTTACCTTCAGGCTCGCCAGATCATTACTAATAAGGCGTTTTACCTATCAATGTTGACGCTTTCGTTAATGCTGATCATCGCCGGTTTAAGCTACCGTTTACCAGGCATGGAGGGCAGCGCAGCTATTTTGCCAAGAACGCACACGCTGCTTCCTGTATTGATTTATCCCAGTTTGATTTTTACCATGCTTGCCGCCGCTTTTTTTATAGTTGATCAGTGCCACAAAGACCACCAGCTAAATACCGCACAGCTGGTTGCTGTGTGCCCAACGCCAGATTGGCAACCCCCTCTAAGCCATATAATCTGCGCTACTCTTGTTGCAGTCGTATTAATGTTAGTGCCTATTTCAGGCTTATTGGGTACACAATTAATACAAGGTTATCTTGACCCCGATTGGCAAAGTTTATTGCATTTGAGCATGCTTGTTTTGCTGCCATTAATGCTCGCTTATGTGTTTATAGCCATCATTAGTTACGGGCTATTGCAGTCTAAAATTGCCGCACAGATATGTGCCGTGGTGCTCTGTATTTCTCCCGCGATATTCAATGAAACTCATGCGATAGAGAACTTTATGTATTTATGGGCATGGCCATCTATTGCTCAGCTTTCCGAAATTGCATCTACAGAGCAATTTATCATCAGAGATCTCAACCTTATGCTCTACTGGCTCAGTTTTTATTGTGTGTTGCTTGTATTGAGCAGTTGGCTGTGGACACGAGGTATGATTGCGTCTTTTAAGGAAAGATTCGCCGCTTTGCCAAAAAAGATTAAACCGCGATCGCTGGCAATTATGCTGTTGTCAGGGACAATTTTTGGCTACCAAGCCAACTCAATTCATCAAGAGATGATCGTTAACGGTCAATTTGAAACACAAGCCGATGGTTATGCTGTGCAAGCCGACTATGAAAAGCAATACCGGCAATTCGATACACAACCACAGCCTAAAATTCGCCACGCTGAAATTGCCATATCGCTTTACCCAAATCAGCGCGCTATAAAATACATGGCCAACTTAACATTGGTTAATTCACACCAGAATGCAATCGAGCAGTTGCTGCTCAACACCAATCACTACACCGCTGTTGATGAAATCTTACTTTCTGGTCAAGCGCTTTCACAGATCGCTTTAGACAAAGCGCATCATGCCTCGGTTTGGGGCTTGAATACACCTCTCACTCATGAGCAACAAAGTCAGCTCAGTTTTGCGGCTTCAGTCAAATATCAGGGCTATAGTAATCATGCAACTGATTACATTGGCAAAGTGACAAAAAATGCCAGCTATATTGATGCAAGTTTTTGGCCCTCCATTGGGTTCGAGAAAAACAACATCATCAAAGACAACGCGCTACGAGAGAAGTTTAAACTCGATCCGCTGGCACCAGACTTTTTCAGTCAGTCACAAACACTAGACTTGTATCAACACGATGATGCAGATCTGCTCACCTATAAACTAAAAATTGACGCCCCGAGCAATCAAATAGTTGTGGCGCCGGGGGAGCTGCTGAAACAGCAAACACAAGGACAGCGCCACAGCTATGAATTTCAAACAATGACAGCGAGTCATTGGGATCCTGTCATTGTGAGCGCCGGATACAAAATTCACCAGTCTACATGGACAAGCGCAAAAACCGGCAAAGAAATTTCCATAGAACTGTTTTATCTTAACACCGATGAAGTAATCCTAAGTTCCATGATACAACGAGCAAAACATGCACTTGAACAAGGCGAAGCAACATTTGGAGCCTACCCATACAACAGCTTAAAAATAGCAGCGTTACCTCAGGGTATGGGAGAACAAACGGTTAGCGCAAATTTGGTGCTTATCCCCGAAATGTCCGCTTGGCAACACAATTATCATGATCCATCCAGTTCCGATTGGTTAGAATACACCGTACACGATGCAGTTGCTCAGGTTTGGTGGCAGAATATCGCAATCGCAAACACCGCAGGTTATCCCATACTGTCTGAGGGAGTGCCAACTTGGTTTGCGCTGACCAAATCAAGATTGAGTAGCGAAGCAACACAACAACTATTGGCTAACATTAAAAATGACTACTTATTAGCACGTACTAAAGAGTCCGGTGTGGAGAAAAACGCCTTAGCATTGACGCACCAACCATACGCTAAAAGTAAATCGCAGCTTGTTGTTTATGAAGTGTCACAGCTCATTGATAATGAGCAATTTAGCAATGTGATCAATGATACCCTAGCGCATTATCGAGTACAGAGTGCTTCACAGCCCATATCGGCACAACAGTTGTACCTGAAGCTGTTGCAAGCCGTAAATCAGCCTAAACATGAAAAACAACTAAATATATTATTTCACCAAATGACGCTGCGTGACGCAAACGTGCAAAATCTACCTCTGTAAACCCCCATTACAAACGATTAGGGCTGCCACATAAGCGCCCTAATTACTACCAGCCTTGCTCTCTACCTTTAAAAAAAACCGCACAGAGGGGTAATGGCCGCTTTCGGGTAGTGGCTCTCCTTGCATATTCAGACAATAACGAACAATAAAAACAGGGCCGACCAAATGGTCAACGCTGACAAGAAGTAAGCCTAAAAACACATTTCTAGCGCAGCATAACTCAATGCCCAACTACTCTACTATTCGTTGTTACTAGGAGCTAATTTACTATGTTTCGTTATAAGCTGACGTCTGCGGCCAACCCTCTCTTCTCCACCTCTAAACTCAACTATTATATTTCACGTACCTTGTTAGCAATGAGTCTAGGTGTTTCCTCTTCAGCAGTATTTGCAGATGATCAAGCCAAACATATCGACTTGGAACGAATCGAAGTCACTTCTGAAAAGCGTACCGTGAATATTATGGAAGTTGCTTCTAGCGTAACTGCTATTTTTGGACAAGAACTTGCCGACTCTGAAGCCTATTCCATCACAGATCTTGGACAAGCGATCCCGAGCGTTCACGTTTATAGCTGGGGTGGCCGAAGAGACAGCAATGTATTTATTCGTGGCATAGGCCCGGGTTTATTCACCGAACCCACCATAGGTTTTTACGTCGATGGCGTGAATTATAGTAGCAATAGTATTTTTGATTTGGACCTTGTGGATATAGAGCGTGTTGAGGTCCTAAGGGGCCCTCAAGGCACACTATACGGGGGTAATTCTCTGGCTGGTGTTATTAATATCATCACCAAACAACCAGACGAAATGCCGGAGTTCAAAGGCACCTTTTCTGCAGATAACTTTGGCTCAAAGCGAGTTAGATTAGGTGTAAATACCCCCTTAACTGCAGATAATCTATTTCTCGGCTTATCAGCTTCGGCATACAACACCGATGGACATCTTGAAAATACCTACTTAGACAAGGACTTTGGTGCTCGCGACGATCTGAGTGCGAGAGCTAAACTTAGATGGGTCGCGTCAGACAATCTTGAAGCCAATTTTGTAGTAGATTATGAACGTTTTCGTGGAGACTCGTATGCGATGGGGCAACTTGAGCGTATCAAAGCCAATCCAGATCACATAGAACATGACTTTGAAGGAGTTGACGATCGCGACGCACTTGGGGCTTCGGTTACACTGGATTATAGCGGTGATAATGTAAACTTCATCTCGATCACAAGTTGGCGTGACTGGGATAACCTGAACACCGCGGATCAAGATACAGGCAATGACGCAGGATATCAGTTCCATAGTCACTCTCAGGAAGATTTTGATCAGCTCTCTCATGAAATGCGTTGGAGCTCTAAAAATACTGAAGACTACCACTGGCTAGTCGGGTTTTATGGCTACCAATCAGATACCCAGAATACGACAAGAAATGATTTAAACTTCTCCTCTATGTACCCAGGTAGTGGACCCATGGTTGATCGTTCGATTATCGGGAAAGATGACCAAGCTTGGGCGGTATTTGGTCAGGTTGATTACGCAATCACTCAGGATATTACCGTCATTGCAGGTTTACGCTACCATAAAGAGCAGCGAGAAGCTGATATTAATATCGATTCTCAATCCACTGGAGTTACCTCGCAATACGGTGGCAAGGAAGAATTCAGCGAAGTTCTACCCAAACTAGCCCTCTCTTATCAAACGAACAATAATGACCTTGTTTATGCGTCTTGGAGTAAAGGTTACCGAGCGGGAGGATTTGACACATTATATCCCAACTTAAGCAAGCCTAGCTTTGAGCCTGAATACAGTAATAACTATGAAATTGCCTATAAAGCACTAGCGCTAGAAAACCAACTGAGCTTTTCAATCACTGCATTTTACGTTTCTTTAGACGACCAACAAGTGCAACAGATGTTAGAAAACACCACCATTATCACAGATAACGCTGGCGAAAGTACCAGTCGGGGTATTGAGTTTGAGTCGCGCTACCAGCCTCACCCGGATTGGACCATTGGCTTCTCAAGTAGTTATGTTGACGCCACTTATAGTGAGTATGAAAGTGTGAACTTTGCAACTGGTGCAATAGAAGACTATTCCGATAATCGTTTACCAAATACACCTAAGATCAGCGCCAACCTGTCCATTAGCAATCGTACAGAACTCAACAGCGACTTCATCTTATTCACGCAGTTAGAAAACATTTATATGGGTGATCACTACTTTGATGCAGGTAACCAAATGAAGCAATCAGCATATCACCTTTTAAATGCCAAAATAGGCCTTGAAAGCGAAAACTGGTACGCGCACCTATGGGTGAAGAATGCGCTCGATGAATATTACTCAAAAGTTGCATTTAACTTTGGTTTCGGTGTTACGGCAGAAGCAGGAAACCCGAGAACCATAGGCCTCACCATAGGTACTAATTTCTAAACCAATAACGAGTGGAAAGTGGCGCACGCATCAAGCGCCACTATGACATTGTATAAATAATATCAATGCGTTGATACGCTTATTAAGGGAGTTACCATGCAAGCTCAATCCGTGTTATTGCTCGGTGGTACAGGTCAAGTAGGCTTAAAAGCAGCCGAGTATTTACTTGAGCATACACAAGCCGCACTTACGTTTGCTTCACGTAGAAAAGCCTCATTGCCCAGTGCAATTTTGCAACATCAGGACCGAATAAATACTGTACAACTAGATGTCCAAAACACCGACGATTTAAAAGCCCAGTTAAAGAATACAGATCTGGTCGTCGCCTGTGTTGGCCCCTCGGGCATTATCGGCGATCAAATAGTATTGACCTGTAAAGAGTTAGGCGTACCAATTATTGATGCCGGTGGCTACGATCCAGTTTACGCATCCCTACACGAGCATGAAAAGCAGTATAGTAGTAAAGTACCGCTCATCATCAACGTCGGTTTGCTACCGGGCTTATCTGGCGTATTCCCTGCCTATCTTATTCAACAATGTAGTTGTGGAGCGGACATCAAATCCTTAGAAGTGCAATACGTTGGCCGAGACGCTTGGAGCTACAATTCGGCATGGGACATCATAAATGGGTTGGGAGACTTTGGTCACGAGCGTGGTTTTTGCTACTTGGAAAACCAGCAAGTTAAACGTGAAAAGTTCTCAAAGGCTGGTACTAAAGCACACTTTCCCGCTCCTATAGGCACCGCATCTACTATGTTGATTTACGCAGAAGAAATAGTGCAACTCGCCAACGAACATGACATACAAACAGCTAAAGTCTACGGTGCTAATCTCGGGCCCCGCGCTATGTTTGTTTGCATGATTGCCAAGATATTCAAGATGTACAAAAATCATAAAACTATCGCTCGTGCGGCGCGGTGGTTATGTAAGGCCTCAGCTAAAGATATGCGTAAGCTTGACCCAATTTACGCCGTCGATGCCCAAATTAAATGTGCTGACAACCGCGTACACCATGGCCAAATCATTCTAGAAGATACCTATCAGGCTACAGGCTTTATCATCGGTATAGCGGCTAAGCAATTATTAAACAATCAAATCACCAAAACAGGTCCAATGATGCTACATGAAGCTGTTGATGCCAATAATTTTATAAAAGATCTCGAACAAGCAGGTGTCGTTGCAGGGCTTATTCTTTCTAAATCAGACAACAACACCAAGCAGGAGGCTGCATGAGTAAAAATATCATCGTCTTGGGAGGTACTGGTGAGTCGGGCAGGCGCATTATCAACTTGCTCAGTGAACGACTCTCAGATTTAAAAATAAGCTGTGCGGCAAGGAGAACACCAAAAGCAGGTATATTGCCAAAGCATATTAACTTTGTTCCTTTTGATATAAATGACAAAGCCAAAAGCATTGAAACACTCAAAAAGTTTGACTTAGCAGTGATTGCGTTAGGCCCAATGGATAAGTTTGCCCTACAGGCGCATCAACTGTGCTTGAACGCGAATATAGATGCCCTCGACATTAATGACAGCCTACAGGCTGCAGATCAAATACA
Source organism: Pseudoalteromonas galatheae (assembly GCF_005886105.2). NCBI lineage: Bacteria > Pseudomonadati > Pseudomonadota > Gammaproteobacteria > Alteromonadales > Pseudoalteromonadaceae > Pseudoalteromonas > Pseudoalteromonas galatheae. Next base: position 476,515 of record NZ_PNCO02000002.1, on the reverse strand, counting down.
CGCACTGAATACTGAGGCCCAATCAAAACAATGTTTGCTGCTCACAGGTATGGGCTTCTCCCCTGGTATTTCAACATTACTATTAACTGAGCTTGCGCATAAAAAAGCATCTGCAACCGGCCATTATCAATGCCGTTTGTATATGGGCGCAGCCTATGGTGGTGGCGAGACCAGTCCACAAGCGATTTTAGCAAGCTTCACCAATACCTTAACCTGCTGGCGAGAAGGAACTCGCAAGCAAATTGACACTCCTTGGCAAGACGCACAACACCAGTTTGCTTTTCCTGCATTGAAAAAGCCAGCTGACCTTATTCCATTTGCAACACCCGAAGTCGCAGGACTTAGTTGTGAGTATGTTGCTGAAGACCTTGACATAAAGCACCTAGATAGTCGTTATCATATCCAACACCTGACGCTTGGATTTGCAAAGTTTATGAGTAAATATCGCTTAGGCGAGCGTAAAAATACATTTTTCTCCAAGATGTTTTTTAACAATGGGCAAAAGCTCAAAACCAAAAAAGAGTCAGATCCCGATACTTGTTTATGGGTTTACCCAGACAATAACCCGCAATCAGGACTAATGTTACATGGGGTTATTTCTTCTTATGAACTTACCGCCAAGATGGCATGTGTTGTAGTTGAGTGTTGGCTGAACAATGTGTTTTTTGACAGCTATGGTGTCAAAGCCGTAGAGCATTTGTCTTATAAAACGCGCCAAAAGCTACTGCAAACATTGGCTTTATATGGTGTCACGGCAAAACCAGCAAACACTCAGAACACACATAGAGCAGATCAAGAGTTTGGCTGGGTAGACAGCGTATCATCAGACATTAATAGTCTCAGAAACTTGGGGCTAAATTGGTACACAGTAACAAAGCAACACCCAAAAATGGCAAAAAGGCAACAAGAATATCTTTATAAATCAGAGATATGGCGAGAACTAAAAGGGGCCACTAATAGGTATAGCTTCACAAAGTTTGTAATTACTACGCTGTTAGCATGGCGTCGAGATAATAAAAGTTTACAGCACTGGCGCGATAGGCACCAAGGAGAATATACCGAAATTTGGAGATCCATCACTAAAGACATGAGTATGTTTAGCTCAGGTTATGGCAACGCGAGGAAGCTACTAGGGCAGGATAAAGCCTACCGATTATATCGTGACATGTTTCTAGAGACAGGCAAAATGGAAATGCGCTGGCTATGGCCTAATCCCGAATCCTTTAATATGTTTGAAAACAAAGAAGATGTGATTTTAGAGTACTGGCTCACTTGGCTTAGAAACTACGCCAAACTTGGCCTATTTACACTAAGCGAATCAAAGGTTGATGCCTCAACAATTTGCATTTCTATCACCGACTGTGCGTATGCAGCTATGTTTAAAGAGCTCGGTTGTCCTGAGCTTGCTGACATGGTTAGAGAGATGGAGCAAGAAGCACTAACCTTTTTAGCCAGTCAGAGTAATTTGAACATAACTTGGAACTTTAAAGGTGAGGGTGTTGTTGACATCACTTTGAATAAAGCGCTAACGCTTCAGGCCGTGGGCTAGCAGAAAAAGACGACGAAGAAAGATTTATGTGTTGCGGGCTAGGCCCGCAGGGCATACTCTCAAAAGTGATTAACCACAAACAATACTAGGAGCTAGGTTCAGTCTCGCCTCTTTAGGCAGCACCCCAAATTGTTTTCTAAAAGCTACGCTAAAATGGCTCACATTGCTATAACCCAGCGAAATGGCTGTTTCAGTTACGTTATTGTCTTTTAATAGGTTCATTGCTTTGTGCATTCTTTCTTCTTGAAAACAGCCATAAACTGTATTGTTAAACAGCACCTTGAAGCCTTTTTTTAACTTACACTGGTTCAATCCAACCACCTTAGCGACATCTGAAATGGTAGGTGGGCAACTAAGATCGGATAATAGAAAATCTCTTGCTGCCATAAGCTGCTTTTTCTCTCGAAGCGGGAGTTGGCTACCAGTATCAACTGATTTCAGTGCAGTAAGATGCCAATATAAATAGTCTAATGTAGCGGAATGTAGCAGCAGAGGGTTGGCTTCTTGATCTTTTATCAGCTTATGAATACGATTCGCACATGTGCTGACTTTTCTACTGGGGCCACTTTGCTTCACAAAGAACGACATACTTTTCCCAAGATCTACGCCGCTGAGCTCTTCACCAGCAAGCTCATTAAGCACTTCGGGCTTTATCATGATCTCTAGGTTACTAAAATCATTACTATGATAAGCACAGAAATTCTCCCCACCCGAAAAACCAATATTGAAGTCTCCGCACTCACATTGTAACAGCGTATTACCAACCGTCGCTTCAAACTTTCCCGCAAGAACATTATTGATGTGGATGTATTGATCATCGCCAGGAAATATGTGTTTAGTATCTGCAGCACCCATATCTTGCGCTGAAGATATGCTCACAGAAAGACCGGGCATCAACTGCACAAAATTCTGCCCAACCACGTTGTCGATCTGTTGCTGTTTATTCGCTGTACTTATCCCAATGTCACTACACACAGTCATTTTTTAACCCCCTTCCAATCCCCGTATCACTCTGGCATCTGTAGCTATACTTCCTTTAGACACAACTTCAACATGCCTATAAAGAATATAAGCTTTACCATACCAACCAAGCGAGCATGGTTTTCGCCTGTATTGCGCATGTTTTATTCAGTTGTATCTGGCTATGCATTTCACTACTCATTATTAGCCGCTTCAGAAAAGCTAAGTGTTCAATTCAAGTGAAATATAGAATGCGTTCAAAAGTTGCTTTTAAATTTTGTTAGTAATGATCCGGTTAACCTCAGTCAGTACCGCGCTATTTATCTTGCAGATACTCCACATAAACCTGGCAGGTTAATTACAATTTCACGGACAAACCCACTCTAAACCCTCAACATCCTAACAATTAATAAATTGAGGGTAATAAAAACAAATTCTGAGTAATGTTCCCCAAGAAGTTAACACTAATAAAAATCATTCTCAATAAAAAATTCTAAAAACTACAATTTTCGACCTGATATTTACACCAGGCATAGCTTCGCTCTGGCGTTCAGTCACAGTCTCGGGAACTCATCTGAGGTATTGCAAACTTCGATGTTTGTCCATAATAGGCGGCTATAAATGAGTTCGTTATCCACAGCAGGAGCTATTCAGACTGAAATGCTCAGCACATCTGTCCAATAAGCGATAATTTGGCAGCCGATCTTGATAAATAAGTAGCATATCCAAGTCAAAGTGGGATGCTGCGCAGTATTTTTCACAGGTACTACTCTAGTATTCGAGCGACACCATCGCCTTGATAATAGTGCTAGTGACACCAAGGTACCTGTCAGTTATCATTCTTAACAATATTCAATTTACCTAAATAAGCTAAAAGCCAGACACGCCTAAAATTATGCGAACTTTTAATATCTCAATATGAATTTTTGGCCATTTACCACGACGTTTCTATAAATCATAAAAGATTAAAATCAGTGCGATTTTAACAATAATTAGCAAGAAAAATAATGATCTTAGAACTCGTATACAAATGTAAAATGGTGACTTTTTTCGATACTTTTGTGATCATAAACTTCGTTGCCTATAACGCAATACAAAATCAAATCTTACTTGACCATTGATAATAATAAAAAGGTATTAAAAAATGACTATAAAGTCTTTATGCTTGAGCACGACCATCTTGCTTAGCACCATCACGTTAGCAAAAGAACCCCCCATGGATATGCAGACATTACTGGGAGAATACATTTCTTGGGCTCAACAAATTGAGTCGCAAGGTAGAGAGGTAGGTATACCGCTTGACGCCAATGGCATTGCATTGGCAAAAGAAATCGGGATTAAGCACCCAGAAAAAGTTCGCATCATTTATCTTGATACTGTTCCATTTCCTATTGAAAACAAAGCACTAAAGGCAATGGGTGAGTCTCTGGGCTTTATTGGCGAAGGAATAGTAAACAACGCTCAGGTATTCGGGTACTCAATTTACGTTCGCCATGGATTTGAGTTAAATAGGCCAAAACTTGCGCACGAACTGGTTCACGTCCTGCAAATCGAACGCGCTAATTTTGCAGATGTACTTCGCCAACACATCTCGGATATGCAAAAGTACGGATACGAAAATGCACCACTCGAAGCAGAAGCATTCAAGGCTAATATTAAGTACGCGATTCAAGAGTAAACAATTCCCTAAATTAGCAAAAGGCGTCACGCAGAAAGCTGTATTCGCCTTTTATAATATTCCCTACTCTATACCTCTTACTTTATAATTTATTACAAGGTACAATTTTTCTCCATTACCATTGCGACTTACAAGGAAAGTTTATGCCATTATTAGAACAAAGGTCTCTCCATCATATTGATCAGCGTCTAGCTGGCGTTGAGATGCAGTTAAAAGAGGCCTATTACAATTTAGACAAAACAAATTCTGGCTTTGATACAGAACTCGACAACAAGGAGAAGTCGTTTAAACGCTATAAATGGTGGGCGATTGGTATTGCAATCCCCTTACTATTTCTTGCGCCTTTTCTCCTAATCTCAATAATTCCTATCTACTTTTTGTTAAAACGCTCTCTTAAGTCTTTCACTAAGGGGGTGTTAACTAGAGCTTATATGGTGGCGCCAATTGCTTCGGCGCTTAACTTAGAATATTCAGTCGGTGGTAATTTACTTATCTGCGAGGAAGCTATCAGTGCAGGTATATTAACCAAAGGAGGACGAGCTGTAGCTGAGGATGGATTTAACGGCAAAGTAAATGGCATTCATTTTTACTTTACTGAAGTGCATGTACGCACGCTTCATCAGAACAATGACAGTAAACGTTTGTTTAATGGTGCAGTTATAAAATTGAGTATGCCTGAACCTGTAGATACTCCAATCGTGGTATTACAAGATGCGGGACTTTGGAACATGCTGATAAGTCGACGTCAATCTCTAAAAGGATTACAGCGAGTTAAATTTGAAAAAGAAGACTTTGAAAAAGAGTATCAAGTCTATGCTAAAGACGAAGAAACTTGCCGCGAAGTACTCACGCCAGAATATATGGCGAAATTGTCGCAAGTCAAAACGTTCTTCTCATCTGGTAACCTACCAAAAGGGTTAAAAATCCCCGAAGTAAAAGCCCAAATGTTTATAGAGGGTAGCGATATACTGATCTCTCTTGACTATGGAGCCAACTTATTCAGCCCAAAAAAATTGGCAAAGGAATACGATCCCAGCTGGGCTGAAGATATCGCCAAGCAATTTTTACTGATTGAAAACTTGGCAAAAAGTCTAGTGCGCTAACACCGAGCTAGTGTTTGTGGTTAAAAAGACGACATCCTAACGACAAATACAGCTAAAGCCATCGAAAATTGAGCATGGATATAGCTGTATTTAATACTGGTAATGATAACCGCTGTGTAGCAACATTCACAATGAAAGTTGAGAACTAATTAGTCATTGTTTTACATTACTTTACACACGGTTTCCCCTCTTTGCTGATACACTGCTTTCTGTTAAAAATAATAATGTGAAGCGCTAATACCAGTTGTATTAAGTAAATGATCTATCTTGAAGCGGGGAAATCGCTTAGTAGCACCGCTCTCGCGTCCTGCTACCGCTAAGGTACCTATATCCATATAGGCAAGGCAAAAATTTTGCTATTTAGTTGTTCTAAATGAGAAATTTTTAACGAAGCTAATATGCTATTTCACCCTTCAAATTGATTAGAGAATTAATTCAATTGGTATAATACCAGCAACTTTAAGCAGGTTTATCTAGCGCCGAAGGAGAACAGGATGAATATGATAAAACCCGCCACCCCCTTACTTTTTGCAGCCGCCATGCTCACCAATCATGCCCATGCTAACGAAGCCTTTCCTGCGCTAAAAGGTCCTTGGCTCGGCCAGACACCTCCGGGGTTAACCGCGCAGCTTTTTGCCCCCGATATCATCTCGATTAACGGTCGTTATGAATTCGGCGTGTCGTTCTCTCCCGACCTTACAGAGGTGTATTTTACCGCCTTCGAAGAGCAAGAAAATGTCGATTCAAGCCCACGGATCATGTATTCAAAAATAGAAAATGCACAGTGGACTCAACCTCAAGCCGCAAATTTTACTCGTGGAAGAATGAGTTATGAACTGGTCCCCCATGTAAGTTTGAACGGCAATCGGATTTACTTTACCGCGCGTTCAGATGACCCCAAAGCGTCCGGAATTTGGTACGTTACCCGTAGCAAAGATGGCTGGAGTGAGGCTAAAAGGTTCGATTCGGCAATAAATACGGGTAAGTTTTCAGACTTCAACCAAAGCGCGAATGGCGACACTGTTTTTTCCAATATGTCAGAACGCAAAATGTATACCGCAGAAAATAAAAACGGCGCGCTTACGACTCCCAAAGCCATTGATATTGAGTTTGGATTTCATGGTTTTATTTCGCCCGCTAACGATTACCTATTGGTTAATAGTCGTCACAGAGGCGATAAAAGTCGAAAAGATAACGACCTATATGTCTATTTTAAGGAGCAGGATGGCACTTGGTCTCGTCCTATAAATTTAGGTGAAGGGGTCAATACCCCTTATTCAGAAACCGTCCCAAGAATTACACCTGATGGTAAATATCTGTTTTTCGGCAGATATAATGAACCCGGTGATGTATCAAACATTTATTGGGTAAGCACTGAGGTCATTACCCGGCTAAAAGAAACTTATTTTGCAGGAAAGTCGACTAAGCAGATTTAGACCTTGCATGACCAACTAACATGGCTAAATTGCGATTAAAAATAGCAGCGAGAAAGACGTTAATTATCCTAAGATCAGGTGAACTAAATTCATATATCCGATCAACTCCTTATTAATGCCGGTTTTGAATCGAATAAACTTTATATTCACAGTTCAGGTGGGCGAATACAGGATACAAAGTTATCAACGGCTAAGCTCATTACCAATTAACCGAGCCCCTTAGTGATTTGGTTTGGCCACGTTTCGTCTTTTGATTCAAGCGCTTTTTTTGCGAGCTTTTTGTTGGTTTGGTTGCTCTGCGTGCTTTTTCAACTTTGGTGGCCGCTAGGATCAGTGTTTTTAGCCGCTCCAAGGCATCTTCTTTATTTTGCTCTTGGGTACGGAAGCTTTGTGCTTTGAGCACAATTACCCCTTCTTTTGTCACTCTTGAGTCTTTAAGTGCAAGCAGGCGTGTCTTGTAAAAATCGGGCAGTGTTGAGCGATTAATATCAAACCTAAGATGGATAGCGCTGGAGACTTTATTGACGTTTTGTCCACCCGCACCCTGCGCGCGAATTGCGGAAATATCGATTTCCCACTCAGCTAGTGTGACGTTATTTGAGATTTTAAGCATAATAATTTCAAGCCTCCAGCCACCATTTTAGCAAAGTAACTGAAGGCTTGAAATAGTAGCTATGCAGTGCGAGTTGCGATAGCTGGTGGCACTTTAGCAGCAATCAGAGCGGGGTAAATAACTGCCAACTGACCAGCAATTAGCATCAGTACAGCACCTGCAATCAAATAATCACCAGGTACGCTGGTAAGACCAAAATAGTTGACTAAGTAAACATTCACAACAACTGCGATAATCACCCCAAGTACAATACCAAATAGTGACACGACTGCATTTTCAATCATAAAGTAACGTAGAATATCAGCCTGAGTCGCCCCCAGTGCACGACGAGTACCTATATGCTTTCTGCGTTTATAGACGGTGTATCTGGCCTGACCAAATATACCCAGCATAGTCACACATGCCAATGCCCCAATCACAGCCTTCAGTGTTTGGCTCACCGCGTAATCAGCTTGCAAATTCTCCGTCTTTATTTCCTCAAATGATTTAAATGCATCCACTTGACGGCCAGGCTTGTTAAGCAATAACGCCTGAACTTCTGCCATTGCAGCGTCTCGCTGATTTGGTTTCGATCTGACTACAATGATGGTTTCGATATAATGCTCTCTAACAGATCCGATCACCGTCATATCGTAGGCATACCAAAATCGCCAAGGAGACTTCATGGTTTCAACGATACCCACAACCTTCTGCGGTACTGACTGAACATAAATGGTCTCTCCAACGACACTGCGCCAATCGTTAGGCCGGATCTTACCCGCTAAATCTTGGGAAATTAAAACACTTGCAGACTCTGAATGACCGTCATAGTATCTGTGAATCACGTCGTTATGTTGAAAGTTTCTTCCAGCTACTACGCGCAACCCAAGCGTATCGACAATCGTTTCATCAGCGCCATAATAACCAGCGTGAATAATCCTTTCTTTTTCATCGGGTGTTAAACCAACATAGAGAGAGCGTCCCCAATTGGTTAGCGGCATGCTGGTAATTGTGCTTGCACTTTCAACGCTAGCTAGAGCTCGGATATCCGCAAGGTCGGTATCAAGTGCCGCATTCTTTTCGTCATCAGTACCTTCAAGGTTCGTGCTGAAGCTGAACAGTTGCTGCTCTGTGAGCCCTGTTGGTTGCACTAACTCTTGCTCTTTTAGCACCATCATATAAATCGCATTAACCAAAATCGTAAATGTTAGTGCAATCTGTACTGCGAGCAGTAATGGAGATGCTTTGTTGTTGTTCAAGATTTTTAAAATCGGCAATAAATCTCTCATTGTTATGCTCCTACAGACTTTTCAGCTGACTAGATGGCTGCACTTTTGCCGCATGTAAAGTCGGTAGTAAACCAAAAATAACCGCACTGACTACAGCCAATACAATCGTCATCATTACAATACTGTACGTCATCTCTAACATCTCAGCATATAGGTGACTATAAAGCTGAGCTGTCACACTCAGCCCAATTTGAGCCAACACCAATCCAAGTATCCCACCAAGCAACCCGATAATGCAGGTTTCAACGGTAAATTGAGCAAAAATATCTTGCTTAGAAGCACCAACCGCTCTGCGGAGCCCAACTTCACCGGCTTTGCTATGGAACTTTGCCACCATCATGGCCATACAGTTAAGCAAACACACGATAAGAAATGCAAAGGCCAGCCATACAGCTACATTACCATCGTCTTTTATAATCTTTCTTTCTACTAATTGCTCCTTCACGTCAAAAAGACGATGAAATGGCTCCCGTAAAAAGCGACCATACTGTCTTTGCTCCATTGAATAATTGACCAAGAAGTCCATGTAACTATCGCGCTCTGCTGCCGAGCTCAATTCAACCCAGTATGAGACCCAAACGCATTCAGAGGCTAAAACTGCGGTAAAAGATTCGTCCTCAGGATCCTTCCAACATTGAAAAGAGATATCCGAACTAGTCCAGTGTTGATTATTTATCTGAGCCTGAAATGGAATGATGATATCTCTTGGCTTATTGAACGCTCGCGTCCTATAGTCAAAGAACTTAGGGACTGGATACCAGTCATCAGTCACTCCCACAACGCGATATTGCAGATCACCTATCAGTAACAATTTACCGATTGAGTTTTCTCCGTTAAACAACTCATCGTTTAAATCGCTACTTATTACTGCCACTTCTAGACCGTCTTTATCCGCTGATTCATCCCAAGCACCACCAAATTTAAATGGTACCTCGAACATACTAAACATATCTCTATAAGCGGTTCTAATTGACGTCATTTTTGCATCAGTAATAGGTTGCTCCGTAGAGCGGGTCATCATCTTGAAGTTTCCTAAGGGTGTTTGTTGTACGCCTCGCTTGGCATTTTGCAAATTGATTGCATCTTGGTAAGTTAGGATATAAGGCGGCACTTCCTTGCCCTGAGAGATATTGAAAGGCTTATCCGGCCCATAACTATTTAGACGAACATTAAATAACTTGTCACTTTTTGATGGAATAGGGTCTTTTTCCAGCAAATAGCTAACTGTATAGGTGGTCATTGCAGCGCCAATACCTATTGCGATAGTTGCTATCATTAAAAATGATAAAAACGGCGTTTTCCGCAGTGAGATGAGCGCTAATTTAAGGTAATAACTGAACATAATTTATCCCTAAGCTATCGCCTTATTACATTGGCTCCGCTCAATTATCACGCCGTCACGGATCTCTATAACACGCTGTGCTTTTGCTGCTTGTTGTGGATCATGCGTTACCATCACAACGCTCGTGCCTTGCGCATTGATCTCTTTGAGTAGTTCCATAATACCGTCAGCCATTTTACTGTCTAGGTTACCCGTAGGTTCATCGGCAAGTAGAAAAGAGGGTTTGCCCGCAATAGCACGAGCAATTGCGACTCGTTGTTGTTGACCACCAGAAAGCTGCGACGGGTAGTGATTTTTACGAGACCCTAGCCCTACTTTATCCAGTGCATCCATGATCCGCTGATGACGTTCTTTTGTAGATAATTTACGATAACGTAGTGGCATGTCCACATTATCGTAAATATTCAGCTCAGGAATTAAGTTAAAGCTTTGAAAGATAAAACCTATTTTTTCATTGCGTAGTTTAGATTTAGCTTTATCGCTTAACTTCTCAACATTGACGCCATCCAATTCGTAACTACCATCACAGAAATTCTCTAGCAGCCCGGTAATGTTTAAAAAAGTTGTCTTTCCTGAACCTGAAGGTCCAATCACAGCAACAAACTCTCCCTGCTCTATGCTTAAATCAAATGGCTGCAAGGCTTGAGTTTTTATTGTATCTGTATAATACGCTTTTGATAGATGGCGCATGGATAGCATATTGCTACTCCTTATTGAATGATTTTCACACTGGGAGCGTCTTTAAAAATTCGTGCGTCAGAGGTAATAACCTGATCGCCAACATTTAACCCCGATAGTACTTCTACTTGTCCAATACTTCTTAGCCCGATTTGTATTGGTGTTTTTATTGCCGAGCCTTCTTTGACTACGTATGCAAACTGTCCATTGTAAGCATCTAGATATTGCCCATGCGGTAGATAGGCGATATTTTGTTTTTGCTCAATTACAATCCGGCTAGTTAATCTCTGGTTTTGTCTTAGCCCCTGGATTGACTCATCTTTAAATCGAATTTTCCCTGCAACACGACCATTTTCAATTTCAGGGGAGATAGCAACTATTTCACCAGTGTAGACATCACCATTGAGGTTCACCTCAGCTAACATTCCTAGGGCTAAATCATCTGAGTAACTTTCTGGTATTTGCACTTCTATCTCATATTTAGAGAGATCAACTACACTTAACAACGGTTGATTTTTTGCTACGGTATTTTTCTGCTCTACCGCTAAGTTACCAACTAATCCACTGACTGGTGAGGCTATTTTTAAAGCATCCACCTGTCTTTCAAGCTCAGCAACCTTCACCTTTTGCGCTTCAAATTCAAGCTCTTTAGTGCGGATCTCAAATTTTTGACTTTCTTTTAGTAACTCAACCTCTTTGATTGCTAAGCGATATTCTCGTTCTGCATTTTCAAGGTCATCTTTCGCTTTTTGATAGTCAATATCGCTAACCACCTGTGTTTGCAGTCCATTTTCAGAGCGGCGCATTTCACGCTTTGCCGCATTTAACACCACCGTTGCTTTACCCAAATAGTTTTCTTGGGCTAAATCTTGCTTTTTAGCTTGAATAATTTGTCGCTGAAGCTCTGTTTCTAACCGACTTAGCTCAGCTTGGTGTTGTGCAAATTCACTTTTTAGTTCAGGGCTATCTAAAACAGCAAGCGCCTGTCCCTCAACAACGCTATCACCGGATTCAACTAGATAGGTAACGGTACCTTGAGCCGGACTGTAAATGGTGGGACGTCTTGCAGCAACGACTTTTCCTTGAACAGATATATCACGAACGAAATCACCGCGCTTCACCGATGAAACATGGATCTTATCACTGGAAACAGCGGTTTGACCGCTAAGCCATTGAGTGGCTATGGGTAACATAAAGTAGATAGAAATGAGAGCAACAATGCCTATTGCTAAAATCACCAACTTGTTTTTTTTTGGTCTTTCAACCACCGAGTCTTGAGCGCTCGTATCTGGAATATAGGCCATGAAATAATCCTTTTACCACTGCCTTAGTTTTTGAAACTGTGCCACTTCATGATGTTGAACATAAACTGTTTGGTATTTGTACACTACGTCGCTTTGTAGAAGCATAAAAATCGTTGCCGATTGTCTTAATTACTCATTTAAAGTAACGTAAATTTCAAAAAACTAGTTGCAAAGCGGGTAATGTGAGTGAATAAACCTTACACAAAGCGAAGTGCAATGTCACGACAAAATAAAACATTTTGTTAACTATTGATTCTGATTTTTGACAACTTCCAAGTAGCGACTTTCTATAAACTTCTTCTCTTTGGATAAATGCGCTAACGCATCTCGCGTTTGCTCTAGCTCTTTCTGGATAGCTTGAAGCTTCGGACCATCTTCTACTTCTTGCTCTTGCACCATTAATTGTTGCAAAGCCTGACTTTGTTCTGCGATTTGCTTCTTATATTCGTCAATTGTTTTAGACATGTCTTGACGCTCCTTTTCAAAAGTTGCGACTAATTGCTCTACTTCTTGCTCGGACGGACCTCCCATAGATTTAGAAGCTTCTAGCTGCTGCTTTAGTGTGTCATTTTCTTTTTGTAATTCCTCCGTAGACTCATATTGATCATATAGTTTTCTTCTTGTTTGCTTAAGTCGATCTAGGCTTTTCGACAAATCACCTCGAAGTTTCTTTATTAAACGATGAGATTTAATTAGCTTACTATTCAGATCATCCATCTTTACTTGCTCTTCCGGAGATAGCTGCTCCTGCGTTGCTCGCTTGATCTCAGATAGCTGCTGCTCTAAATGGACTTGTAAGGTAGCCAAATCCTGTATGGTGTGTTGATTGTCTTCGACAAACTTCATCGCTTTATCAATTGCGTCGCGACAATGCTGAAGTAAATACTGCTGATCTGGGTTTGACGTCCCGGCTCCACCGGTTTGCTTTGCAAACAGCCTAAACTCTCGCAGAATTAACAACAGAATATAAAACCAAAAAGCTAATATCAGTAGTCCGATATTCACCGCCATATAGATAAATACATCGACTGGTAATTTGCCTAAAAACATATTATGCACTCGTTAATTTCTTACTTTCATTTTAGTATTGGTTAAAAATCATGCCTATAATAAATCTATATTTTTCAATAAAGTGGTAATGTGTGAAGATATTGCTCGTGGATGACAGTGCAGCAACACTTGAAATTATTCGTCGCGGCTTAGTCCGCTTCAGATATCGTAAACTGTTGATAAAAAAAGCACAAAGTGCAAAAGAGGCACTAAAAATTATTGGTTCTTGGCATCCAGATATCGTACTGACTGATTGGCACATGCCTGATATTTCAGGACTCGCTCTGGTTAAAGCCATAAAGCAAAAGCAACTTGATGTTACTATGGCCATGGTGACGACGGTTGATGATCGGGAGCAAATAAAGCTTGCGCTAGATCATGGAGCGGAGTTTGTATTATCTAAACCATTTGCTGATGACGATCTTCATACCAAAATTATGCCTTTGGTAGTTGCCGCCGAAGAGAACGCTAAAACTCGACAAATTCACACCATCCACAAAGGCGTCCCTTTGCCTCAGGTCGGACAGTTAGAAAAGTTAATGATCAAACACATAGACACGGAACTTAGGCTCTATCAAACCCACCAAATGGAATATAACCCGGACAACCTCCCTTGCGTCATGGTCGCGTATGAGGATCCAAGCAGCCAAAAAGTGCGAGCAATTGGCATATTTGATGTTTATGCAGTGTGTGTGTTAGCTGCTTCGAAGGGAGAGTTGACCGAGCAAGCAGGTTATGAAGCAATACATCAAAACTTAATAACAGAGCAGATGCTAAGTGCCTGCCACTCAGCATTAAACTCTACTTCTTATGCCTTCCTTGATGGAATAACAAGAAGAAGCCTGAGAGTAAAGTCATTGCAGCTAATCACAAAGCCGCTGAATAAAGTAAAGCGGCTTTATAAATCGGCGGCCAATATGCGAATTGATTTATGCTGCCAACGTCCAAATATGGCACAGGGCAATATCTTACTGGTCGGATTCCTAAGCTAAGGCTTTTAACAATACACCGGGATCGCTAATGCCAGCTTCTTTCATTGCTTCTTGAATATTTTTGGTCAACTCTATGACTTGACTTTGCATACGTAAAATATATTCAAGCTTCTGAGTAATTAGCTCAGCTTTCATTTCATCAGCGTATTGATCACTTGCTTTTAGCTCTTCGAGTAACTTTTGCTCTTCCTTTATTTTTTCTCTTAACTCTTTAAGCTTTTCGACCATTTGCTGAATATGTGGAGGTAATGCAGCTTCCTCTTGTTCCTCTCTGACTTCTTCCCCAGACAGTTTAGACAGATCTTCTTCCGATAGTCTAAGTGGTTTTAACTCTTCCACCTTTTCAGCTTTTGTTTCCTGCTCTTTGTGACTAGTGACTAGTTGAGTTGGAGAATGAATTAAAAAGTTAACGTTCATTAATTTTGACCAATATGACTTCCTTTGACCAACATATCGGTAATTTATCGAAGATCTTTAAAAAAATTGTGCGGCTTCCTTGCCGCTACAAGTGCTTGGGAATGGAATCACTCAGCTAACTGAGTTTGAAATACTTCTGCTTTAAAATCTGTTTGCAATTATTCAACGCTCTGTTTAGTGCTTGCAAAAGCGTTTTACCTTTTGTTTTAACTCTCAAAGTTGGTAAGCCAGGCAATTGCAACTCTACCTGACATTGAGCCAGCTTGCCTTTTCGCCTGTCGGCTAGCTTTTCGACTCGCACATTTATTTTGCGGATATTAGTTGCATAACAGCTTAATGCACTATTTACTGCTTTTGAAAAAGCAACCTTACTTGCCACCGTTATAGGTTCATGCACACCAACAAGATTCAATTTCATTGTTACCTCAATCTATCGCAACACGCTTTGCGAATTTGGAAACTTCAAATAACTGAAAGCTCAGCTTAGTCTAAACAGTCAGCCAACTAATACTTGCGCTGTAAGTCTAAATCTACTAATGTTCAAAAAAAGATAAAAGCTGATTATATCTAACTAACTATAAGTTTTTTACGAACCATATGAACATAAACTTTAATCACCTGTATTATTTTTGGCAAGTTAGTAATGAAGGTAGTATTGCAGGTGCGAGTAAAATACTGCATCTGACTCCTCAAACCATTAGTGCTCAGTTGTCTAGTCTTGAGGAAAGACTAGGAAAGCCTCTATTTGTAAGAGAAGGAAGAGGACTCAGATTAACTGACTTCGGCATTTTGACTAAGCAGTATGCGGACGATATGTTTTCGATAGCCAAAGAATGGCTAGAAACAACACAAGATGGGTCCTCAGCCATACACCGCACACTGAAGGTTGGTATTTCCGACGCCATTCCCAAATCATTGGTGTCTAAATGGCTCGCGCCGTTAATTGAAAACGAACAGATCGCTAATCTACATTGCATTGACGGGCAACAATCAGAGCTGCTAGCTCAAATGGCCATGCATAAACTCGATATTGTTCTTGCTGATAAGCCACTAGACAGTAACTTACCGTTTAAAGTGTTCTGCCATGAGATTGGCAAAAGTCAAATTGGCTTCTATGGTTCAGCTTCAAGTGCTCTACGCCTTCGCCCAACTTATCCACATTCTTTGCAGGACGAACCTATTATTCTTCCAGCAAAAAATAGCCCAGTTAACAATTCCATTCAGTTTTGGTTTCAGGAACAGGGTATTGAAGTTAAGGTTGCAGGTCATGTTGACGACAGTGCTTTAATGAAGGCTTTGGGACAGCAAGAGTTTGGTATTTTCCCTGCACCTTTATCAATAAAATCAGAACTACATCGCCATTACGATGTAAGTCTAATTGGCGTTATTGAAGGCACTTACCAAAACTACTACGCTTTTACGCCCGATAGGCTTATTAAGGATTCAATATTTAGTGAATTTGTAAATTTTGCCAAAGGCGTTCGCTAACGGATAGCTCAATTAGCACTGGCCTGTAATAATGATGACAAGTTTTGCTTATATCGTCTTGATAAATGCAAAGAGTCTCCATTTTCGAGAATAACATCATAGTCACCGTTATCTCTTGTTTTGAGTTCGCTAATTGCGTTCAAATTAACTAACGATGATTTATGGATCCTAGAAAAGCCAAACGTCTTTAAACTTTTCTCCATCGAAGACATGGTATCCCTGTGCAAAATGGAACGCTCTCGATTAATCATATGAAGTTCTACATAATTACCAGCACCACCAACCCATGCCAAGTCTTCGACCTTTATCACATGTATATGCCCTGAGTCTTTAACAATCAAACGTTGCTCTGGTATGTAATTGGATTGTGATTCTGTTTGATCTTTCTCATTAGCCATCATATATGTTGCATAAACAAGATTCGCCAGTAGTGTATCTCTTCTCTCTAACTCTTTAAAACTCAAGTTTGTTTGGTCTGTAGTATCTATATTCTTACTGATTTTGATCATCGACACCGCAGATAGCTTTGATGTTAAAAAGAGTGACTTCTCCAGCTCGGCCAATTCTGAATCTATTAACAAACAGTCTATTCCCCCACGCTCTATAGTTTCTAAAATATCAACAATTGTTTCATAGTAAACAAACCGGGGACAAATAAGTGACTCTTTTAGCTTTGTACTTATTTCAGCCCCAAAGCTCACAGCGCTTGAAGGGGTAAGGATTGTAACGTTTTTCATTTATCACCTTGAACACAACTATAAGGTATTTAGAGATACTAATACCTTGTTCTTCATTTCACAATAGTTAACATATTATTGTTATAGATTGTCACAATGTAATGTGCAAATTAATTTTGATCTTTTTTTTCTCTCCTTTCGTCACTCATTTCTATCTTCTTGTGTATCTCGCCTAGCTTATTCTTAACTTCCGTCATAGCCTCGCAGTGATACTAATAAGCCTTTGTGATGAAAAATTATGTTCATCATCAAAGGTATCCAAATAAAATGTACCAATCAGGGGATATCATGAAACAATTTAAGCGTTCTAAGTTAAGTATGCTTATCACTTCTGCATGCCTAATCGGCGGAAGTATAGGACTACAAGCATCAGCTGAAGAAACCACAGACGGGGCTACTGAAGAAGTAGAAAGAATTTCTATTACAGGTTCTCGTATCCAGCGTGTGGCTTTAACGGCTAAAACACCAGTTATTGAACTAGATGGCGCAGAATTTGCGATGTCTGGTAATTTAAACGTTGAGCAGAAACTCGCAGAGCTTCCATTAACAGTGCCTTCTTTTGGCCCTAGTTCAAACAACCCAGGTGATGGTACAGCGCGTGTTGACTTACGTGGTTTGGGAAATGAGCGTACTCTTGTACTTGTAAACGGCCGTCGTTGGGTACCAGCAACGCAAACAGGTGTTGTCGACCTTAACACAATTCCAGCTTCGCTTATCGAAGGTGTAGATATTATCACTGGTGGTGCAGGTGCGGTATACGGTTCAGATGCATTAGCGGGTGTTGTAAACTTCCGTCTGAAAGATGACTTTGAAGGTGCAGAAATTTCAGCACTATATGATATCACCGAAGAAGGTGATGGTGAGAAGTTCAACACCGATCTTACTCTGGGCGGTAACTTTGCAGATGATAAAGGTAACGCTACGGTGTATATAGGTTATGCTAAGCGCGAGTCCATCTTCCAAGGCGATAGGGACTTTACGAGCGTAACATTAACTGAAGGCGAAAATAGCCTAGTCCCAGGTGGTTCTTCTGGTATACCAGGCACTCGTGTTTTTGCTGGCCCAACACTGCCTAACGGCACTACATTAGGTCGTTTTGGTCCTAATGGTGAAGGCCTACCTTACACATCAGCAGATGCATTTAACTATGCGCCGGATAACTACCTTCAATTGCCACAAGAGCGATTAACACTTAACTCCTTTGCACATTATTACATTAATGATGATACCCGCTTATATAGCGAGTTATCATTCATTCGCAATGAAGTACCACAGCAATTGGCTCCAACTCCTGCGTTTGTGGGCAATTTAGAAGTGAACCCTAATAGCCCATTCTTTGGTGCTGATGTTCAAGCAGCAATGAATGCGTTAGTACCTGAACTTGACGCTGATGGTGAGCCAACAGGTAATATGATCAGCGCACTTAACGCTGACGGCAATTATGTTTTACCATTCATCGGTCGCCGTATGGTTGAAAATGGCCCTCGCCAAGTAGTCGACACTCGAAACGCTATGCGATTACTGGTAGGGGTTGATGGTTTTATTGGTGATTGGGCATACAATGCTTACTACAGCCGTTCAGAGCTAGATCGCTCAAACCTACTAAATAACGATGTTTCTGAAACACGTTTCAGACAAGCAATCTTGGTTAACGACGATGGCACTGCATGTCAGGATACCTCTGGTGGTTGTGCGCCACTAAACATTTTTGGTGAAGGTAATATTTCACAAGCAGCTATCGACTTTATTAACGTTGGTGCATCGAACGTAACGAATATCAAACAAGAGATTTTCCACATTGATTTTGCTGGAGAACTGCCGTTTACTGTTCCTTCTGCTGATATGCCAGTAGGCTTTGTAATCGGTTACGAAAGCCGCTTCGATGACTCAAGCTTCCGCCCTGACGAGTTCTTAGCATCTGGTGATGTACTTGGCTTTAACGCTGGTGAACCAACTGTTGGTAGTTACAGTGTTGATGAAATCTTCACGGAAATCGACATTCCATTAGTGACAGATGCGGCATTTGCAGAAGATATCACGTTATGGTTCGCGGGTCGTCTGTCTGACTACTCAAACATTGGTAACGCTTCTTCTTTCGCAACGACAATCAACTGGAAAGTGAACGAGTATGTATCGTTCCGTGCTGGTTATCAAGAATCAGTGCGTGCGCCTAATATTTCAGAGCTATTCCAAGGTGCAGCAAATGGCTTCCCAAGCGCAACCGATCCATGTAGTGTGGCTGGTTTTGTAGAAGGTCAAACGGATCGAGCTCTATGTGAGGCGCATGGTGTTGCAGCTTCTCAGGTTGGTGTATTTGAGCAAGCGAATGCTCAAATCGAAGGTAGTTTTGGCGGTAATCCAGACCTGAAAGAAGAAACCTCTGAAGCAATAACGCTTGGTCTTGTTATCACACCAACTGAAAACTTCGACGTTACAATTGATTATTTCGACATTCAAATTGATGATGCTATCGATGTATTAGGTGGTGGTGTAAATAATATTCTTGATATTTGTTATAACCAATTAAAAGATCCTAACTCTGAGTTTTGTCAAGCGATCACCCGCCGTCCGGACGGTAACGTAGACCTTGTAACTGCACTTAATGCAAACATTGCGGAATTAGGTACTAAAGGTTATGACATCAATTTCAACTGGACGACCGAACTTGGCTTTGGTATCGGCGGAAATGGTTCGACACTGAATATTAGTTCAAAGAACACTATTTTAGATGAGTACTTTGAAACACCGAGCGTTGGCTTTACTGAGACTAATTATTGTGAAGGTAAGTTTGGTAATACCTGTGGAACACCTCGCCCAGAATTCCAAAGTAACAACCGCTTTACATGGACTTCAGGTGATTTGACACTTTCAGCGCTAGTTCGCTATATGAGTGAAGTGGATGATGACACTGGAGAAAACGAAATCGCTCCGATTTCTAAAGCTGAGTGGTATCTTGATCTAAGCGCTAGCTATCACTTTACTGACCACGTTGAAGCAACGTTTGGTATTAAGAATGTGTTAGATACTGAACCAACACCGCTAGGTGATGCTCAACAACAAGCTAATACGTTCCCAGAACTATACGACGTAATTGGTCCTCGCTACTTTGTAAGTGCTGTTTATACCTTCTAATCAGCTGATTCTAAATTAATAGGGAGCCTCGGCTCCCTTTTTTGTTTTTTTGATGACAATACGTAAGGTCATAACCTAAAAGAGTCAACCATAACTCCTCGAACTGAGGCATAGCTAAAACCCTGCTAGCGTTGAACTAACAACCAAGCATTTTGGTTGTTAAATAGAACTATCAATAGATGGGGAAAGGCTAAGAGTGTGAGAAAATAACAATAACTCTACTCGCTGTTTTATATAGTTTGACTAAGATTAAGAAAGATAAATACCGCAGACAGAGCCTGATTATAAAATCAACAGCTCTGCTTTTACCTGTAAACGTTTAAGTAAAATAACAATATGAAGCAAACGCATGAAATAAACGACGCTATTCAAAGTGCTTTCAGGCTTATCCAACAAAAACGGGAACAAAGTGCCTTAGAGTTACTTCAACCTTTTACTCATGTACAGCACCCAGACTTACAATATTTAACTGGCATTTGCCATAAAGCCCTAAATAATTGGTCGAGTGCAATAACAGCTTTACAACAAGCAAACAACCTTGCGCCACGAGTAGAAGTACAAAGCCACTTAGCAAAGTGTTACTGGCAATTAGGGGATTTTAAGCAAGCTGAGGATCTCTATTTAGCAATCTTGGAAGTAGAGCCTCAACATATTGAAGTATTTAAAAATTTAGCGCTGTTGCATCTTGAACAGAATCACTTTGAATCCGCTGCATCATGGTCATCGAAAGGACATACTAAAGATAGTTCAGGCCAATTTACTAAGCTTCTTGGAGACATCGAAAAAGCCCAAGGCCACCTAGACAAAGCCATTGAACTTTACTTATCAGTCCCCAAGCACTCACCAATTGCATATAGAGCAGTCCATAATTTAGGGGTTTGTTATAAGTTACAAGCTAAATTTGATCAAGCAATTCAATGCTTTCATTTAGTTCATAGGCAAAGCCCTGAACAATATGAACCTTTGTATAACCTTGGTGACTGTTTTTTTGCAAAAGGTCAGTTTGAACAAGCTCAAGAGGCTTATCAACTTGCATTAAAGCGAGCGCCATATAACACCACAATTCACCAAAGCCTTAATGAACTCTACTGGCAAAATGGCCAACAACAGCGCTTCGCCAAAAGCCTTTTATCTGCTTTAGAAACTGCAAATAACAAACTACCATTAATTGAGTGCCTTGCTGAGCTATACTGGAATACGGGTCAATACGAGGCGTGCAAACAATGTATTTTACAGTCTAATTATGCGGATTCATCCGCCGTTATGTTGACTTTACAAGGTCGCCTAGCAGCAACTAAAAGTGATTTTGACATAGCCTTTGAGTACCTAGACAAAGCAAATAAGATTGTTGCGGAGCAAGATAGAATGTGTGAACAAGCAAAGTTTGCCATTCAACTTGGTAAGTTTGACAACGCAAGTGCACTGCTTGAGAAAGTGCTACACACTAACCCCAACTCACAACTTGCGCTGGCTTGGTTAAGCGTGGTTTATCAAGCTACCGATGAAAAAAAGCATCGTGAATTGTGCAACCCTGAGTTTATTCTTACAACCGAGTTACAAACGCCTGATGGCTACACAAACCGCGAAGAGTTCATCTCAGAGCTAGAGTCTTGCTTACTCACACTGCACCAAGGTAAGCAGGCGCCCAGCGAACAGACTTTGGTTAACGGCTCTCAAGTTTCTGGCGGCTTGTTAAACCGGGACATAGAGATAATCACTAAAACCAAAGTTCAATTACTTCATGATATTGAGCAATCTCTCAAACAGTTAAACGCCACCTCTGAACACCCTTTTCTTGCACACTTAAACACACAGCGACAAATAACTGGCTCCTGGTCTGTAAAATTAACCGAACAAGGTTTTCATGTGAGCCATATTCATCCCGCTGGTTGGATAAGTGTGGTGCTCTACATTAATACACCAGAAGACGACACGGAAAACGGCGTTATCGAATTCGGCAGACCTCCTCTAGCCCCGCCTTACGATTTTCAACCATTTAGAACCGTAAAACCCAAACGCGGCCAAATCGTTATCTTTCCATCCTACTTTTGGCATGGTACTCAGCCATTTACGGCGACAGAAAATAGCTACAGAATGACATTACCACTTGATATCGGCATTGTAAAAAATGAATCAGAGGCGAGAGCACAATGACAAAAGAAGAAAAACAGCCACTAAATATTGACGCTCTAATACAGCCAATTCTCCACTCAGAGCCTAAAAGTAACTGGCCAATACTATTATCCAATCTACGACTCACCCACCCTGATAACGCCGAACTCAGCTACCGCATCGCGGTGATTTTAGAACAAATAGGTGCTTTTTTAGCGAGCGAACAAGCCTATATCCACTGCTTGAAGCTAGCACCCAACAACTATTTGATTTACCTTTATCTTGGTCATTTGCTCGAAAATACAGGTAACGAGGAAATCGCGTTAGTTTGCTACGCGCTTTGTGAAATGTTGACTGGCAATTTTAAACAGCTCCAGCTTGCAAGCACAACAGCTTCACAAACACTTGAACGCTTTCAACAAGCTTGGCGATGTATGGAGCGAAATTTAGCCAACGCAAAAAATATCGAAACAGCACGCTGGGTTCAATATAGTAGCAAACCTTTTAAAACAGCTCAGGCTCCCCACCTTTTTTATGTGTCAGAGCTCAACGCAATGCCAATATGGCAAGCTGAGACACTTGACTGGGTGCAAGCGTTTAAAGCTGCTATTCCTGAGATCATTAATGAGTTCTATCACAATTTTGATTCTGCAGCTTCACACTTAGCTCCTTATTTGTCGGGCAAGGAATATGAAACTGCATTCCCCACTCTTGCTAATAATGATAGGTGGCAGGCTCTTTCCTTATTTAAAGAAGGGCTTGAAGATACATCTGTTACTACACACTTCCCCGTTTTAATAAATGCCTTAAAAAGCGTGCCATGCTATGGGTTAACTGACGCACCTTATGAGGTCTTTTTCTCCAAACTCGCCAAAGGCCAAACGATCCCCCCTCATTACGGCTTATCAAACCACAGCCTTACCGTACATTTAGCGATAGATATTCCCCCAAATTGTTACTTGGAGGTCAACGGAGAACGAACGCTATGGCAAGAAAACGAATTAACTGTTTTCGATGATTCATATTTGCATATGGCGCATAACGGCGGAGATAGGGACAGAGTTGTGCTTATTTTTTCAATTTGGCATCCAAATTTGACTTTATCTCATCGTCAGGCAATCCAATCAGAATTTAAATATAGGCAAGAATGGATTAACAGTTTACGAGAAAAACTCATTAAATATACAAACCGGTCACAGAATTCATAAATGTTATCACCATTACCACTCAACTTGCCACAAATAGGTTGTTAGTTTGTAAATAACCCGTAATCTAAAATCTGACCTTAACATTGAGGTCTCCCTGGATAATTTCGGGGGGTGACCCCCGTTTTTTTCTCCTTATCTAGCCACTTTATAAACCCCAATGCTAGAATCAACACTCGTTTCTCAAATTGTAACAATCTATCCTATGCAAAAACCCATCATCACAATTCGTTATTGCGTGTTATGCCAGTGGATGCTGAGAGCCTCATGGCTTGCACAAGAGTTGCTTTCAACTTTCTCCGATGACCTACAACAAGTTGCACTTGCACCAGCCAGTAAAGGTGTATTCGAAATCTACTACAATGATACGTTAATTTGGTGCCGCAAAGCTGATGATGGTTTCCCAGAAGCCAAAGTGCTAAAAAGAAGAGTAAGAGACTTATTAGATCCTGAGCGTGATTTAGGTCATGTAGATAAATAACCAGCAGAGGGGGATCGAAGCAGCTTAATTCCGAGAGTACAGGCAAGGGCAAAAATATCTGGAATATTGTGAACAGCTCCACTGGCCCGAATGGAAACCTGGAGTCACCACTGTCTTGCAGCCTGCTGAGGCGAGCACATGGATGCGTGAAGGATGCTGCTTCACGGACGAATTACAGCACATGATTCAGAACTGAATAGCTCAGGTTTAGCCCCGTGCACGCTTTCTTTTTCTGTACTACGCCATAGAGCGTTCGGTTTAGCCCCGTGCATACGGGGAACACCCTTTTATTGAGAAATCACCAGATTTTTTAATCGGTTTAGCCCCGAGCGTACGGGGAACACAATCAAACTAAAAACCAAGGAAGCGTAATGGACGGTTTAGCCCCGTGCGTACGGGGAACACTGAGCGTGTGGGATTACGTTTGGCACTGGCAACGGTTTAGCCCCGTGCGTACGGGGAACACCGTATTGATGTACAACCTGAGCACCACCCTGCCGGTTTAGCCCCGTGCGTACGGGGAACACAAAGTAGAGGTACTTTTGATAGCTACTCATACTGGTTTAGCCCCGTGCGTACGGGGAACACCTTGCATCATGGGGTATTCGGTCAGATTTGTACGGTTTAGCCCCGTGCGTACGGGGAACACCAATACGCCGTATGCAGTGTAATAGATGGTGGCGGTTTAGCCCCGTGCGTACGGGGAACACGAACGGCCATCCACTCCTCGGTCTGTTCAATGGCGGTTTAGCCCCGTGCGTACGGGGAACACAACAAATGTACATTCTAAGTATTTTATATATACGGTTTAGCCCCGTGCGTACGGGGAACACCTCATTCAACTCCAGCTGCAACTTCGCACGTTCGGTTTAGCCCCGTGCGTACGGGGAACACTAAAAAACCCCATTGACAACCAAGGGCATAGGCGGTTTAGCCCCGTGCGTACGGGAAACACCACCATTTGCATTTGCCGTTTCTGTTAACCAGCGGTTTAGCCCCGAGCGTACGGGGAACACTTCTTAGGGCGCAAGGTAAGGAAGAAGAAGCTCGGTTTAGCCCCGTGTGTACGGGGAACACCTAGAGATAAAGTGGAGGCTTTGCGTTTATTCCGGTTTAGCCCCGTGTGTACGGGGAACACTTACATTGTCCATGCTGACAATCAGACTGGGGCGGTTTAGCCCCGTGTGTACGGGGAACACGTGCTCAAACAATATGACCTCATCAGTTCCCACGGTTTAGCCCCGTGTGTACGGGGAACACGAAGACAAGGAAGTTGCAGTCTATCTAGATATCGCGGTTTAGCCCCGTGTGTACGGGGAACACAAGCTCTATGCAGTACCAGTAAAGCCCGTAACCGGTTTAGCCCCGTGTGTACGGGGAACACATCTAGCTTTGTATGCTAAACATATTGGCTGGCGGTTTAGCCCCGTGTGTACGGGGAACACTCGCGATGTTCAATCAAAAACTCAATCATTTGCGGTTTAGCCCCGTGTGTACGGGGAACACGATACGGACGTACCCGAGTTTATTACTCGGTTCGGTTTAGCCCCGTGTGTACGGGGAACACTAACGCCGTAACTAAATCCGACCAATTTTGACCGGTTTAGCCCCGTGTGTACGGGGAACACAATTGCGACTATCACTGCCGCAAGCAAAATAGCGGTTTAGCCCCGTGTGTACGGGGAACACGAGCAAACGAACATGCAGAATCAGGCGAACGACGGTTTAGCCCCGTGTGTACGGGGAACACTCTAAAATTATATACTTGTTTTTTATAAAGAAAAAACACACTTTAAAATCTACCGAAATTTTTGGGTACAAACATATCTATTATTGAGCCTTTAAATCTCAATATCCAACTTGTTAAAGAGCAATAAATCATAGGTAGAATGAAGGAATAATTCGCTAATCCTCTCCCTGATTGTCATCGGCTCTTGGGGTGTACTTCACCAGCCTTAGCCCCTGAAAATCCACCGGCATTCGAGCATTTTCACCATAGGTAATAAAATCAAAACCCGACTCGGTGTTGGTTGCCCAGGCCATGACGGCATTGCCGTCTTCTGCCAGCTCACTTACCTGAAACCAGATCATTTCGCGAATGCGTTTACTTACGTCACCTACGTACACGCCTGCACGGATCTCCAGCAGCCATACTGCCAGACGACCTCTCAATCTTGGCGGTACAGCCTCCGTCACAACCATACACATACTCATAGTGGGCCTCCGCTGCGATGACCTTCATCGCCAATGGATTCGGGTTCCGGGATAGCGGGCGGTTGTGCATCGGCATAGGGTTCGGGCGGTGTTACCTCCCCTGCGGCCAATACTTCTTCAATCAGCGGGATGAGACGTGGTAATACCTTGTCTTTACGGAACGCTTCGCGGCAAGCAATTCGTACCTCCCGATCGGGGGATTGCGGCCGCCGTTTGGCAATTTTAAACGCCACAGGTACAACGGTATCGAATTTAATAATGTCTGCAATATCATATACAAAGGATAATGGTTTACCCGTGTGTAAAAAGCCAATAGCCGGGGCATAGCCAGCGGCCAAAACAGCGGCTTCGGTAACACCATACAGGCAAGACGTAGCGGCGCTGATACACTGATTAATCACATCACCCTTCGCCCAGTCTTTGGGATCGTAGCGTCGGCCCTGCCAGCTGACCGGGTACTGCTTGGCAAGCAATTCATAGGTTTTGCGTACACGCGTGCCTTCAATGCCCCGCAGCTGATCAACCGAACGTCGTTCAGGTGCCGGTTCGCCAAAGCGTAGTTCAAACATTTTGCGCACCACTTTGAGCCGCAGGTTTTCATCAAGCGCCAGCTTGGCCTGATAGAGCAGCTTATCGGAGCGTGCACCACCGGGCTGACCTGCCGAATAAAGCCGTACTCCCGCTTCGCCCACCCAGATAAGCAAAGTGCCCGTGGTCGCAGCCAACTTGACCGCCGCATGGCTCACCCGGGTACCCGGTTCCAGCATAATGCACACCACAGAGCCCACCGGAATGAGCATCCGCTCACCGTTTACTTCATCAATCACAGCAAACGCGCCATCGCGCACATCAATACGCCCCATACCGATGAAAATCATTGAGTTACGATCTTTGATTGGAATAGGCTTTAAAGGAAGAAATGCCATTCCCTGCACTCCTAAATTGAATAAAAAATTAGCTAAGAAAAAGGCGAGTCGCCCCGCCTTACAAATTTGGTTACAACGGTTTAATCAACATCAGCCCGCAGCCAAAAGCTTTGGAACGACCGATGCCGTTGAATAATGCCTGCTCCAGTTTTTGCACATCGGTGATTTTCGCCACGCCAAAATAATCGAGCGTACTCAACTGGATGGGCTTGGCCCCGCCTTTTTTAACCACTTTGTGCTGCTTGTAATTGCTAAACTCAATACACTGAGTCAGCAACTCCAGGCCACCCTTTTGAAGTTTTTTGTCAAGCCAGATTTTTGCAGCAATATCAACAACTTCATTTACATCGCTATTTGCTTTTTGAGCCTGTTTTTTGGCATGCATCAAAACATCGTGACGGCGAGTTTTCTCTCCTTTTGGCGTTATATCTACCGTGGGGTTAGCTCGCAATGAGAACTGAACCAGCCCTGCTTCTTTGAGCTGTTCCGGCTGTGTTTGAGTGACTATTTTCCAGCTTTTAATCGCATCTTTTAACTGACGTTTTGAGCGAATAAATACTGTTGGCACTGGCAACGCCATATCCACACGAAACATAAAGTCAGCCTGAGTCAGCTCGCTTTCAACAAAACAACGCCACACCCACTGATGCTGCTTGTAAAGATCATCAGAATGTAAAAAACCAAGATCTTCTCCTTCCTGGTCAGGATCAAAATACAATCGGCTTTCATACCATAGATTGTCAGACATATAGCACTTCCTCCGTATCCACCAACCCCCAGCTACTTTTAACACTTCTGAATGTAAAAGCTCTGTGGTTTATCTCAAAGCTCAGTGGCACGTCATGCCGTTGCTCAGTGCCTTCTTGTGCCTCGCTGTCTATGATGTATTTCACCGGTGTTCCGGCTACCTTTTCATGCTCGGCTTGCATTCTTGGCGCTTGTTGCAACGCCTGCTCTAAAGGTAACTCTATACACGCACTATGGGGATCAACTAAAGGAATGCCCGGTAAATATGACTTACGCCCTAAAAACTGCGGCCAAACCGGGTTTAACAAAGCATGATGCAGTTTTTTAAGCAAAACCGCGTCGCCTTCAAAGCCTACCCAAAAGGCGGCATCTGCCAGATATGCTCGGTGTGATAGCTGCGTATCCGGCTTGCCGCCGTCAGCCTTTGCCACATTCAGCGCCGTTTGGTAATCAAATGCCAGATCGCCTGGTTTATCTATGCGCACGCCCATTCGCAATGCTGTAAGATCATTCAGAGGCTCATTTCGCTCACGTCCTAGCGATGCGCACAGCAAACCGATCACACCACTTTTTGTCGGATCAAGCTGAGTATTGCGCAGTTCAAAGGCACTTTTTAGCCCCCATGACTGCATTGGTCCGGCTAGTCGGATCAACAAAGTGCTCATTGACACTCCAAAGCACCTTGCAGTGCATCAAGCATCTGGGCTTCCAGTTGGGCAATGGTGCCACTGTCTTTGTCCTGATACTCTTCCAGATTGTCGATGTAAGTGCTGCGACCCTCAAAAATAAAGCCCGATTCACCATACATAGAAGCCAGCTTCTTGGCGAACATTTCCAGCTTTTGTGCCGACTGGTGCTCAAGCTCCGCTTCATCAGGCTTGTCTATCATTACCGCCTGAGTAAATGCGTTGCTCAGAGACCAGGGCGCACCATCTTTGCGTACATTCACTTTGATATAGCTTGGCGGATTCTGCGCCGCAAAACTGTTTTGTTTACCCGAAGGCACCGCCTGAACTAACGCCCGGAAAAACCCTTTTACCGCGCCAGTCACCTGTTCCTTATCCTGCCCAAGATTGGCCGCTAGTTTATCTACATTGATCTGGGCATAGCGGTAATAACAGGCACTGTTAAAGTAAACGCCACCCATCATGCCGGAGCCTTGCTCACCTGCCTGCAATTCGTCATCCACAGCAGTAAAAAAGTCCATGGCTGGTGTAACAATATTAGTTGAAATTGCATGAGCCACCTGGCACGCTGCGTCAACATTGATATTGTTGTTGTCCGCGACCATACGGCCGAATAGTGCGATATCTGCGGCGAAAGCCTGTTGATGCTTACCAAATACTTCACCCACTAATTTTGCGATCTTTTTATCTAGCTTCTTTTTGTCCTTCTGGTTTAGCTCATCGAAATTATCAAGCGCAATATTCTTAAGCGCTTCTACTTCATTCAACCCTAGGTAAAGCAAGTATTCAGTTTTGAACTTATGTTTTTCTTCTTTTTGCACCAACTTCAGCTCAGCAAGGCCAAGTAAATTTTCACAGACTATATTACTTGCCTCTTCAGGTTTGCCATTGGCAACCAAGAACTCTCTAATCTTAAAAGCTAGCTTACGAGTGCGTACCGCGCGGTCGCCCTGATGCTCTACCACTGCATCGTTAAATGCCCCATGCGTACGAATTGCGCGCTTCTGACACTGGCTTGAGATCCGCGCCCGTTGTGAACCACCAAACACACAAGATTTAGGGGTGTTGGTATCGTCGCGGTTTAAGTTGCTTGGGGCAAAGTTCTGTAATACATGAAATTCGATAAAAGACATAAGGTAACTCCTTTTTAATTTGTCGCGTCTGCTGAGTCTGTAGACTCATCGGATTGAGTTGGTTTGGCCCAGTAATCTCTGGCCCATTTAAGTTGAATGCGTTTGTCGTCGCTATCCCAGTGATAGAGATCTTCCATCAAGGTGCTGTAATCAATGGCAATATCTTTGCTTTTCAGGATCTGGACCATCTGGCGCAGCGTTTGTTTTAATTGCTCGCCTTTGGCCTCCAGCAGGCACTCAAAGCGAAAGCTCATGCCAGGGCGTTGATCTTTATCCACCTGATACCAAATGTGACCAAAACTGCTATGTTGTGCTTCTTGATACACTGTGGCGTGACTTGCAAATAAACCAGCAACAAAAGCCTGCACTTTGGAGCGCTCATCTTCACTGGAAAGTAATGGCCCTAAGTAAGATATCGCCGGCAGTTGAGAGCCTTTTTGCAGATCCAGAGACTTCCTAAGCGCAGCCAGAATATCCCTTTTCGGGTAATCTGGATTACCCCACTGATATAACTGCCTGATGATTTCCTGAGTATCCTGACTCCAGTAAACGTGACGCCGCCACGTTCTTCCGTATAGCGATTCTTCTAGCTGTTGCTTAGCGATACTCAAGCCCTTTTGCGCTCTAACTCCACCATAGCACCAGCTATGTGTTGCACCTTCGAATGCAGCAAAGGCAATTTCCTGGCACACTTTACGCCAACTAGATTTGGCCTCTTCACTGTTATTACTTAATGCCCAAATAAATTGTTCAAACGACTCATTGAGCTTGGGCCAGTAGAAACGTGCAGGGTTGATCGACTCAACCTTTGTTGAAATATCTTGTGTCCTGGCGCCATCTGGTAGCAGATGAGAAGCAAAAGTTCTTACTGCACTCATAAGCTGACTATGAATGGCCTCTGCGATTTCCAGGCCTTTAACCAGATGCGCACTGTACTTGTTCTTTTGTACTTGGTCTTTTTCGATCAAATTAATCGCAAGTGGCAAACGCTCTTCAAACCAACATAAGGGGTTGGCTTTGTTATTATCTAAACCAATTAACTGACAATTAAGACGAAGCTTATCAATTAGTTCATTATCTTCCGCAGCAAGCAATTGGATACCAGCGGGCCTTAAATCTGTGGGCTCTATACCCACTTTAGTCGACCTGGCATATTGCAATAAATTAGCCGTATCTCGCCAACAGGCTCGCTCAAAACTCAATCTAATCGGCAATTTCTTTTGCTCTTTATTAAGACGGTAAGCGAAGTAAGGCTCCTGCTCCATTTCTTTTGGATTAGGTAATCCCTGTGCTATGAACATGCGGGCAACGCTGCCATCTTTCTGGGGCAGTAAACGCACATGACGAGCACGCCAAGTAAGGTAATCGCTCAACCCTCGCATTTCACGAGCCTGAGGCTGCTCAGGCTCATTTTGCTCCCATATAGGCAGGTCCGTTTTGCGCTCAAGCCACTCTTCATTTTTTGGCATATGTAAATTGAGCATCAAAGTTTGGAACAGGTTTTCGCCCTCCACCATTACAACTGCACCGCCAACTAATGGGGCACTGGTCAGGTTTGGGTGCTTACCAAACTGTACCGAACTGCCACTCACCCCACCGCCCAAGCTAAAATATTGACAAACAAGTAGCTGAAGTGCGGCTTCATTTGCCGGTAGTGAGAACTCATGATTATCAGCAATATGATTGAATAGGGTTTTATTGTTACCGCTCGCCAGATCAGGAGAGAGCTTTTTGACCGATGTTGTTACGCCCTTTTCTTTCGTGAAGTTTGCTGTTTGAAAGAAGGGGTTTGTTTCTGAAAAAAGGTCAAACCGCTCTACGCACTTAGGCGAGCCAAGATAGCTGGAGATTTGCTCATCGAACTCTCCAGCTGCAAAAACCTCATCCCACTCGTCCGGTTCCAGGTAGCCATAACTGCGATACAAGATTGCCAGTAATAAGCGTTGTACCGATGCCACTACAAGCGGCTTTTCGTGCACTATCCGCTTTAACTTTGGGGCTGCCTCAAACAAAGATAGTATTGAGTATTCGTTGGTTACCCCCTGTAAATCTAGGGCTGGTATCCAGCTTTCAGTTAATAAATCGTATTTCATATTCCCTCACTCTCTGTAAGTAAACCAATTATTGCTTACCAATTTAATTAATTTTGGACAAAGCTTCGCAGTGTTACTGCCACCTTTAACAAAACCGGAAACTCCACTTTTAAACTTTTCTTCTATCCACTTTAAGCCCAAATTTAGGATCTAACCTGAGCACTCCCAACTCACTATTGGAGTAAGATAAGTCTTGACCCAACACAACTGGAATACAGTTAAACAGTGTTGGCGAACGTCGCCAGGTTTCTTTAGCAATAAAACCAAACGGCCAGCACTCTTCTTGCTCCTTAAAGTGCGCCACCCACTTGGCGTGGCTCAGTGATATTTGTGCCTGCTTTAAACGAGCAATATCTGCTTTTTTAAGCCTTTCTCCAGCTTGCCAATCAATCGCTTCTGATTCTGCATATTCCTTTGCCCCTTTGTTAAACGCTTGCACATTTTGTGTATAGGGCGAAAACTCTGTGACCGGAACAAGCACACTTTCTCCGTTATCAACAAGAAAAATCAATTGAACGCTGACACTGGTTAAACGTGTACTGAGGACAATGTCATCGTTTTCAATTTCACTATTCGTGTACTTTAATAGAGCCCTGACGCTCGACTTATCCGCATCAAACATCATCTCTTTAGCCAAAGTATATTGCGTCCGCTTATCCAGCCTGAATTCAAATGCCTTGTCGTATTCCTGCTCGAGCCAGGTTATTTGTTGGTCGACATCGGCATAGGCTTTATTGATCCATGAATCCATATCGCTATTAATATTAATGTCAAAGCCGCCCCCACCAACTGGCTCATTCTTCTCCCAAAGCAAGCGAGTTGTTACAGCCAGTAGATGTGAGGGGTAGATAAACACTTCACCGTGACCAAACCATTCTCCATAGTCCTCGGGAGTTTTATCCATTGATGGCAGGTAGATATTTAACGTGGGTGTTTTGATAAACTTAGAGCGAGCAGTGTTATTAATTTGATGACGCCAAACACGGCCAACTCTTTGCAAGAGCAGATCAATTGGTGCAATTTGGGTAAACATCTCGCATGCATCATAATCCAAACTTTGTTCCAGGACCTGACTCCCTATTAGGATCAAACATTTATTCTTTACTGGTCGGTTAGGGTTGATGCTACGATGGTCCGCAGGATGTTTGCCAACCTGATATTCAATCATCTCCTCAATGGACAAACGTGTGGCTAATGGATACTTTGCATGAAAAGTTAGATACTCAACACGACCACCACTTTCGCTGCAATGTCTTGCAATGAGCCTGGACATTTCCTGAACTTTATCAACAGTATTCAAAATACAAACAAACACACCACAACCTGCATTATTGGCTGTCGTTAGAACATCATTTGCCATATTACTGATACACAACTTTGGAGACGTTGAGTGCAGCTTTATCTTGTATGTTCTGGGAGGGCTGGTTAGGTCTTCTTTTTTACTATCACTCTCAGTTTCTATAATTGTGTGAGACTTCGCCAAAGCACCTGAACTATAAGTAGTGATCCTTGGATAGGGTTTATCTTCTACTTCAATTTCTGTTTCAGATGCTTGCCCATACGCCTGAACCAGCTCAACCAACATAGTTCGGGGCAAAGTTGCAGAAAGTATGATAACTCTGACATTAAGCTTGGCCATCCAGTGCAGCGTATTTTTAAGCAAATCTATCTGAAAGCTCTGTAATGAATGCACCTCGTCCAGTATCAGAACTTTATTTGAGAGTCCAAATAGTCTGACAAAATTATGCTTATAGCGCATTGCAGCCATTAGCAACTGGTCAATAGTCCCTACACATGCACCAGCCAGTAAGCCATGCTTTTTTGATGTGAACCATTGATTTGCTACCACTGAGGAAGTGGTGTTTTGTTGATGCTGATAGTCGATACTTTTTAACTTTAATGCTTCATATTGCGGCTCAAAATCTGCGTTGCTGTGTTTTAAGTGGGTTTCTATATTCTGATACCCAAGCACATCTTTTTTGAGTAACCTTAAAGTCCGTTTGAATAACTGATTTGCTGTCGCTTGTGATGGCATGGCCACATACAAACCCGAGTGGCCTAGGTGGCGTATGAAATGATCGGCTAAAACCTGCGCCGCTTCTGTTTTACCACTCCCCATACCGCTTTCAATAATCGAGAGCCATGGCAGCTCATTTAGCTTGATAAGCTCTAATACCTTTAATTGCAAAGCATTAGGCTTAAAACCAAAAACATCTATGAAATCTGCTTTGTTATTTGAAGCTGTGACATGCTTAATATTTAAAAAGCCAACAAGCGCATTGGCAATATCCATTCTTTGCACAGCATTGTATTCTGTTGCTTTGCAATACCTAAACTGTGATTCATCTGAACCAATCCAATCAGCAACCGAACAAAGTCCAGCCATATATGAATACCAGGCTGGCGTTAAGGTTTGAGCTGCAAGCTGGTTAAATAGATAAAGGTCAATGGAAAAGTAGTCGGCTAACCATTCTATCGCATTGATCTGCACTTCACTCCATTGCTCACTGCCGCACAAACCACATTGTTTTTTATTCGCTACAAATACACCATGGTGACTGGCAACCGCAGAAAATATTACTCTCGCAACACTCTTATCTACATCATACTGTCCACTAAAGTAGTCATGTAAAATAACAAATCCTGAATTGCCATGTTTGGTCTCCGCGTCTCCACACACCTTGAATGTGTTAATGTCAAACAAGCCCTTTACCCGGTCCTGCAACTTAAACTGAAAACCCGGTGTGATCTTACCAATATCATGCAGGGCAATAAGCAGTACTACCATAGCAATCGCCGTATCTTCATCAACGCCTTCAATAGCTAAAAACGGTTTGAGTAAAATAGCCCGCTCCTGAGCTGCCAGCTTGAGAATAATCGCCCGGGCCACAAAGGCAACATCCAGCATATGACACACTGCGGGTAAAGTATTTTGTTCGTCGGCCTTGCCCCAGAACTGAAAAATCTCGCTATTAAAATCACTCACACTGTTACTTCCTTGTTTTCAATACACTCAGCTTACGACGCAAATAAAATACCGACAATCCTGCGATTGCAACCAGTAAAAAATTTTATAGGTCGAGTTGAAAGTTGCCGACTACATACTGGCAACTATGTTTTCTACAGAAATATTTGGCTTACGGTATTCAAGAAGTAGCCTGCGGAGCCAAACACAAAAGCAGTGGCAATTAAACCAAATATAACTTTTGTTTTTGAATCAGAATTACTTAACGCCGTAACTAGTTTTGCAAGGTACCGAAAATTCAATGATATCTCCTTTAGTTCAGTGTGAGTTACCTCAGATGTACAATTTACAGCCAAGAAGAAAAAAAACAAGTAGAAATTAACTCACTTTATAAAATTCATGTGAGAGTGGGATTCTTGTCAAACTCATGTATAATAATGACTTCCCTTGATTTTAGGGATGAACCGTAGAAGTTAAGACACTTCAGTAGTTCCCCGTTATACGGGGCCGCTGGTCGAATTGCTCGGCCAGCACCTTCAACCATTCCATAGCAACCCCCTAGCCCTCAGTTCCCGATAGCAAGCCGGTTCCATCACAATTTGCTGCGCTTCTGGATGTGGGTGCTGAACATCTAACCTCAAAATGCTGATCAGGTAATTGATCAATGCAGCGTTGGTTTTAATTTGCTTTTGGTGGTTGTGCATATCAAAGTCGTGGGCGATAACTTGCTGGGCATACTCGCTGAGTCTTGGATCGGGGATTATGGTTAAAGTGACTTCCTGCAGCCAGGCTTCGTCGTCTTTTTTGTATTTTTGTGCTTTGCTGATAAATTCTGGGGAGGCTGAGACGATACGCGATAATGAAAAGTCTCTGAAGCCTTCGACTTTCTCACTGTAGGCTCTCAGGTGATACCGCAGCCCAGAGTTGATCAAGGTATGAGGGTGGATCACGCGCTCGGTTTCACCGCCTTCTTTTATAGACTGATAGCGAATATCCAGCACACTTTGCCGCCGACAGGCATTCAATATGGGCCGCAAAATGGTTGGATTGAGCTTTCTGTGTGGTAGTGCCAGCGCTGTGATGGTGAAAGAGCTCAAGTTGTGGACGTACTGTTCCCCGGTGAGACTAGTATACTCAGTAAAATCCTGAGAGATGTAGTTAGGTGTAAAGGGGCTTGCCAGCACATAAGCTTTCTCAGACTCATTGTAGCTTGCGGCAATCTGATAACGCTCAATAAAGTCGGTGACATAACGTCGCGCGCTGGGCCGTGAAAGCTTAAATTTACTCTGGAAAGTACCGGTCTGGATTTCTCCCTGCCAAAACAATGCCGCTTCAATATATCTAAAATACAGCTCTTCCTTAGCCTGCATAAAACACTCTGGTAAAAATTTCGTAAAATAAATGTATCAAAACAAACAAAGTAAGTCATTGACCTGAGACAAACTAACAGTGAGATCACGCTAGCACTTTTTTGATGGTTGATTAATAACCAACTATGGCGGCAGTGTTTCCAATGGGTAACGGTTATATGCAGTTTATATATGATGTGAGTTCGAGTCTCGCCCTGCCGCCACTTCCAGCCAAGCTACTCACCACAGCTTTCCTACTAAAATGTTCTACTGGTTAGCCCCGCGTCTGCGGGGAACACTTAACAAAATCTAAATCGATACGGATGACGCACGGTTTAGCCCCGCGTCTGCGGGGAACACGAGTTGCCAATAGAATACCGTTGGAGTAGTCGCGGTTTAGCCCCGCGTCTGCGGGGAACACGAAATTGTGGAGTTTACTAATGAGTGAGAACAAGGTTTAGCCCCGCGTCTGCGGGGAACACGCCCGCGCAGAAATTGGGGTGAACTATAACGGCGGTTTAGCCCCGCGTCTGCGGGGAACACCAACTTTCATAATTGCTCGATGTGTTGACTAACGGTTTAGCCCCGCGTCTGCGGGGAACACGTAAACTCTGCCGTTTTCTGCGGTAAAATTACCGGTTTAGCCCCGCGTCTGCGGGGAACACGTGGTTGTGGTCACTCTGTGCATTGGTTATTTCGGTTTAGCCCCGCGTCTGCGGGGAACATTCCAGATCATACGTAACCTGAACCCCCGCCTGCGGTTTAGCCCCGCGTCTGCGGGGAACACGCAAGATAAGATATACAAGCTCATTGTACACTCGGTTTAGCCCCGCGTCTGCGGGGAACACAAGTTGAACTGAAAAAATATCCAGTTGAGATCCGGTTTAGCCCCGCGTCTGCGGGGAACACTATGGCGCAACTAGATTGCTGAGGCCGTGGTACGGTTTAGCCCCGCGTCTGCGGGGAACACTAAATTATATCAGTTTGTGATTTTATTTATCACGGTTTAGCCCCGCGTCTGCGGGGAACACCCTTGGCTTTGCGTTGGCGCTTGGCCTCAAGTCGGTTTAGCCCCGCGTCTGCGGGGAACACGCCTCAAGCTCTGACTCAATAATTAGCCTCAACGGTTTAGCCCCGCGTCTGCGGGGAACACGCCTCAAGCTCTGACTCAATAATTAGCCTCAACGGTTTAGCCCCGCGTCTGCGGGGAACACTATTTTGAATGCAATTGATTATAAAACATTACCGGTTTAGCCCCGCGTCTGCGGGGAACACTTTCGTAGAGTTGGCTTTTAATTATTTTAAGCCGGTTTAGCCCCGCGTCTGCGGGGAACACGTCGGACTCCCAATACTAAACATAGAAATAATACGGTTTAGCCCCGCGTCTGCGGGGAACACACCGAGTGATTTACGTAATAAAGCAAGCAGCTCGGTTTAGCCCCGCGTCTGCGGGGAACACTCCAGATGAATATTTCAAACAGCTATGCAGTGCGGTTTAGCCCCGCGTCTGCGGGGAACACTCTAAAAATATCTCATTGTTTCTATTGGCAAAAATCACCATTGCAATGTTCACCAAAAATATTGGGTACAAATTCTACGTATGTTTACTCGGCTCAATTGTTAAAGAACGGGGGTTTCTCTTCAAATAATGTATAGCCAACAAACCAATAAACTTCCCTATACTTACTCAGCAAAATCGATGAGCTCTTGCCCTGTTAGGCGATAAATAATCCATTCATTTTGTGCTTTAGCACCGATGCTTTCATAAAAATCGATTGATGGTTTGTTCCAGTCAAGTACCACCCACTCAAAGCGACCGCAGTCCTTTTGTAGTGCAAGTCTTGCTAGGTACTTCATGATCCCTTTACCTGCACCAACACCGCGTTTGTCTTGTGACACATATAAGTCTTCAAGATAAAGTCCATGCTTGCCAAGCCAAGTAGAATAATTAAAGAAATACACTGCGAATCCGATTGCTTCACCATCTAATTCACAAATAACGCTGTGTGCTCTGGCTTCTTTACCGAACAGTTTTTGCTCTATTTCTTCTACGGTATTGAGCACGGCATCCGGCTCTTTCTCATAAATTGCAAGTTCGTTGATAAAGTGCAGTATCGTTGCAGCATCAGCCACTTCTGCAGGGCGAATTGAAAGGCTCATAATGGCTCCTAGTTGAAGGTTTTAGCCAGCTTAGCAAATTGTAAAGGGGGATGACAGCACCTTTCAGGCAGCAGTAAAGTGAACAAACACTCCGGCTCGTTCGTATATAAGGCTAACAGTTTTTTATACAGGAAGAGGTTAATATGCAAAGGATCATCTTTGCCTTTTTGGTGTTGTTTTTAAGCACTCAGGGTTTCGCAAGTACCAGTGATGTTGTAAATCAATTTATAGAAAACCCTCAACAGGTCGGCAAAACAAGTCGAATGACCTACCTGTTTTGGGATGTTTATGACGCCAGCCTTTATGCTCCACAAGGGGTGTACTCTAAAGAACAGCCTTTTGTATTGGCATTACATTATCTACGCGCGCTTGATGGCAAAGAGATAGCAAAACGCTCGTTAAAAGAGATGCAAAAGCAAGGGTTCAGTAATTCAAGCCTAGGTGAGCAATGGCTAACAAAAATGGTGAAAATATTTCCCGACGTTTCTGAAGGTACCGTGCTATATGGTTTAAGAACACTTGACGGTTATACCCAGTTTTATGAAGGTGACAAGCTCATTGGTGAAGTGAAAGACTCGGAATTTACTACACGATTTTTCGACATTTGGCTTAGTGAGAAAACCTCCGAGCCGACAATGCGATCCGAGCTTTTGGGCCTAATACGATGATCACTAATGGTCTTTTTCTCAATTTTAAGTTCGCTATTTTGTTCAGCGAGACATACCGGCAGCAACAGCACTCGAACACTTTTCAAATCTAAGGAGAAACAATGCGTACTATCTTGATGTTACTCACCCTATTTTTATTATCTGCTTGTAGTTCCGGCATTGATGGTAATAAATACTCTACGCTCAGACCACAGTTCGATCCATACGAGTTTTTTGTTGGTGACATAAAAGCATGGGGGATAGTCCAAGACAGAGATGGTAACTTAGTCCAACAATTTACTGTCGATATTAAAGGCTCAATCAACGACCAGTCTGAGCTTGTTTTAGATGAGACCTTCAACTATTTGCTCGGTGACGGCGTGAAAACACGAATTTGGACTATTACAAAAGCAGCTAACAATCAGTATTCTGGCCGCGCCGACGATATTCTCGATTCAGCATCGGGTGAAACCTTCGGTAATGCAATGAATTGGCAGTATAGAATGGACTTACCCGTTGATGATACCAGCTATGAAGTACACTTTGATGATTGGATGTGGTCTTTTGATCAA
Organism: Pseudoalteromonas galatheae; assembly: GCF_005886105.2. NCBI lineage: Bacteria > Pseudomonadati > Pseudomonadota > Gammaproteobacteria > Alteromonadales > Pseudoalteromonadaceae > Pseudoalteromonas > Pseudoalteromonas galatheae. The sequence continues at coordinate 437,478 of NZ_PNCO02000002.1, read as the reverse complement.
ACCACTCTAATCAACCGCTCTTATATCGAAAAGTTCGGCATTGTAATGGCTGAAGTCACAATCTTTATGCAAAGACAATAGCAACGAGCCTAAGTCAACATCCGCTTACCCTTCTAACCCGTGTGTTTGTCTACAATTTGTAGACAAACATGACGGCTCTACTACAATCAATAGCCATTATAGTGGTGCAGAACAGTAATTGTATACTGAGAGCACAAAGTAAAAGTATTATATAGATAAGTGTTATTACTGAGTAAAACGCAAGAAAAAACACCTGCGCTGCTGCTCAAATAACTTATAGGGATCCCAGTAATGATTAAAAAGATACTAGCAGGAGCAATTGCCCTTGCACTTGTCGGCTGCGTAAATACAGAAAACGAACAATCGAATAATGTAGCCTCAATGCAATCCGTAAAATATCCAACAACTAAGATGGGCAAAGTTGTTGACAGTTACTTTGGTACACAAGTGGCAGATCCATACCGCTGGTTAGAAGATGATAAAAGTTCAGAAACCGCAGCTTGGGTAAAAGCACAAAACGAAGCAACACAAGCATATTTATCGCAAATTCCGTATCGTAAAGATATCGAAAAACGCCTCACTGAATTACTTGATTACGAGCGTGTTTCTCAACCATTTAAGCACGGTAACTATACCTATTTCTACAAAAATGATGGGCTGCAAAACCAAAGTGTTTTGTACCGCCAAAAAGAAGGTGGTGAGACTGAGGTATTTTTAGATCCAAACACCATGAGTGACGATGGCACAACATCGCTTGCAGGTTTAAGTTTTAGTAAAGATGCTTCATTAGTCGCTTATCAAATTTCCGAAGGTGGCAGTGACTGGCGTAAAGTAATTGTACTAAACACTGAAACTAAGGAGCAGGTCGGTGAAACTCTAGTCGACGTGAAGTTTAGCGGTATCTCATGGTTTGGTAATGAAGGCTTTTACTACTCAAGTTATGATAAGCCTAAAGGCAGCGAACTTTCTGCAAAAACTGACCAACATAAGGTGTATTACCACAAGATTGGAACACCCCAGGCTCAAGACAAAGTCATTTTTGGTGCTACTGACGCGCAAAAGCACCGCTACATTTATGGTGGTGTGACAGACGACAAAAAGTACTTAGTGATCTCTGCTGCAGTGTCGACATCAGGTAACAAACTATTTATTCGTGATTTGAGCAAACCCAATAGTGAATGGGTAACGATTTTAGATCATACCAACTCTGATACCAGCGTTATCCACAGTGAAGGCGATACATTGTTCTTGAGCACGAATTTAGATGCGCCGAATCGCCGTATCGTTAAAGTCAATGCAAAGCAACCACAACCAGAAAATTGGCAAGATGTGATCCCGGAAACCGACAATGTGCTTTCAGTATCAACTGGCTCTGGCTACCTATTTGCAACTTACATCAAAGATGCAATTTCATTGGTAAAACAATATGATTTCACAGGTAAACTGATCCGTGATATCACCCTTCCAGGAGTAGGTACAGCGAGTGGCTTTAGTGGTGAGGAAGAAGACGAAGTACTCTATTACTCATTCACCAACTACAAAACGCCAAGATCGATTTTTGCTTTCAATGCAAAGTCAGGCACCAGCGAATTATATAGCTCAGATAAAGTAGACTTTGATTCAGATGCTTACGTGTCTAAGCAAGTTTTTTACACCTCAAAAGATGGCACCCGCGTACCGATGATCATCACCCATAAAAAAGGGCTGAAGTTAGATGGTAATAACCCAACGCTACTATACGGTTACGGTGGATTTAATGTCAGTCTTAAGCCTTACTTTAGCCCGACACGTGCAGCTTGGTTAGAGCTGGGTGGTGTTTATGCCGTAGCAAACTTACGTGGCGGTGGTGAGTATGGTAAAAAGTGGCACAAAGCAGGGACTCAAATGCAGAAGCAAAACGTCTTTGATGACTTTATTGCTGCAGGCGAATATTTAGTATCCGAAAACTATACTTCAAGTGAAAAGCTTGCAATTAACGGCGGTTCAAACGGTGGCTTGTTAGTAGGTGCAACGATGTTGCAACGTCCAGACCTATTCAAAGTTGCAGTGCCAGCGGTTGGGGTACTTGATATGCTGCGTTATCACACCTTTACTGCTGGAGCTGGCTGGGCTTACGACTACGGTACAGCGGAAGACAACAAAGAGATGTTTGAATACCTGAAAGGTTATTCACCTGTGCATAACGTAAAGGCTGGTGTAAATTATCCGGCAACCATGATCACAACAGGTGACCATGACGACCGCGTAGTACCTGCACACTCTTACAAGTTTGCAGCTGAGCTACAAAGCAAACACACAGGTCCAAATCCGACGCTTATTCGTATCGAAACCAATGCCGGGCACGGCGCAGGCACACCAATAAGCAAAACGATTGAACAGTATGCCGATATTTATGGCTTTACGCTTTACAATATGGGAATTAAGTCCCTTTAAGCATAAGCCTAGTTTGAAAAGCCACCTGTACAAGCAGGTGGCTTTACTCAATAAGGACGTATCTATGATCAGTTGCCAACAGTATGATTATATTGAACTAGCGTGCCTAAAACGCCTAAAGGTTACTATTGAGATGAAAGATGGTGACGTTGTGCGTGGCAGGTGCGAAAACACGGCCATAGTCGACAAACAGGAGTGTTTAGTTTTAGAACAAGAAAGCCAAGCTGTCACTGTGATGCTTGCAGAGATTACAAGCATCTCTGCCGATACTGATAATCCCTACTTTACAACATTAAGATTTCAGTGATAACGCCATAAAGACACTTAACGGGTTGTCGCGGTACATCCCAAAGCGCTCACACCGCTCAAACCCCAAGCTCTCATAAAGACTTATCGCACTGGCTTGCTTAGAGCCGGTTTCCAGCCGGATCAGCGGGATCTGCGCTTCACCCGCATAGTGAAGCAAAATTTGCATAATACGTTTAGAAAGCCCTTTACCTCGATAGCTAGGTTTTACGTATAAGCGCTTAATTTCACCGTATAAGGTTTTATCAAACTGCTTTACAATCGCACCACACGCTACAATGCCCTCTTCATTTTGTAAGCCAACGGCATACACGTTAGGTTGGTTAATTTCTTCTATTGATAAAGACTGTGCACTTGCGATTGGATATAAGCTGTTCATAAGCTTATCGATTTCAGAAAACACCGCGACTACTTGTGGGTCATCTGACTTTAACTGAATTAATTGCATACCTGCCTCTGAGAAATAAGGCCAATTTGTCCCGAGCTCATAGACTGAGCAATATTATTACTATTCTGGCCAACGCCAAACTATACCGAGTTAGAAATAATAAGCAAATTATAGAGGTAAGATGATGAGCTGAATACGTGTGGAACTTTTACAACGGCATTAGTTTAAATGATTAAACATTTGTTTTATATAGATAAAAAATTGTAACCCTGAACTGTTACAAAGTGTAAGGTGATGGTGTGCATTAGATACCTTTAGGTAACTAAGAATTTTTCATTCTGATTTTTTTTGCGCGAACATCATGCTTTATCGCGCCGCTCTTGTGTATTGCTACATTGGTTGCTTCAGACTGTTTGCTCTTGCTTGGAAAGCTCAGTAAAGTCAGTAATAACAACACGCTTGTTAGCACTATAATAAGCGGGATAGAGGTATGCGAACTTGTGTGTGATACTCTATGGGGCATAAACAAACCTACGAAATTGAATTTGTCTTCCCTAAAAACCAATCCTTTTTAACCAATAACTAAAATAGCACTTAGTTAAATATAACTACTTTTATCACAGCTAAACTTTTAGTGCTATATTATTTTAAAAAAACATCAAAAAGTATTGCTTCGTTTACTAATGACATTACTGTTCATTCACTTTCCACCTATCCAACTGGCGGACCCCAACCAAAGTTATTAGCTTACCGCTTGAAGGCTGAACTGTTTATTCACTAAGCTTTGGTAAAGCGAAGAGTGTTGCATCAGATACTGGTGATCTCCATGTGACTCAATCTCACCTTTGTTAATGACGATAATAGTATCAGCATCCATAACCGTACTGAGTCGATGCGCGGCAATAATTGTAGTACGACCTTTTTTTGCATTTTTCAGGGCAATTTGAATAGCGGCTTCACTTTGCGAATCAAGGCTTGCCGTTGCTTCATCCAACAGCAGCAATGCTGGGTCTTTTAATAGTGCTCGCGCCAATGCAACTCTTTGCCTTTGTCCGCCAGACAGAGTAATACCACGCTCACCAATTTGAGTATTCAATCCATCAGGTAGTGTCGCGATGAACTCAGCTAAATCGGCCGTGGCAATGGCATGCTGTAATTGTTCATCATCTATTGCCTCATCAGTACCGTAGACCAAGTTTTCATATAAGGTGCCGCACAACAGCGGGCTCTCTTGCGCAACATAACCAATTTGCGCTCTTAAATTGGCTCGGTCTAGCTCTTCAACATTAAGCCCAGCAATTTCAATGTAACCACGCTGCGCTTGGTAAAAGCCCTGCAACAAAGCGAAGAGTGTAGACTTACCAACTCCTGATGGCCCAACAATAGCGGTCGTTTTTCCACTTAAGAATTCACAGCTCAAGCTTTTAAATACTGGTTTATCATCAGCATAGCTAAAAGATAAATTGCGAACATAAATTGACTTATCAGTCACGTTAATCGTATGACCACTCTCATTTACTGGTGTTGTAGCTAAGATCTCGTTAATACGAACGGCCGCTCCTTTTGCTTTATTAAACGCGGCTACCACCATACTTAACTGCCCCATCGGCAACACGATGTTCAGTAAAAACATAATAAACGCAACAAAAGCGCCTAGCGTCATCGCACCGTTGGCAACCCTTGATGCACCAAATCCCAGTACTAACACTATCGAAGCCATGATCACTAAATTCACCAATGCGCCCATGGTAGCTAAAAGCGTATGTTCTGACATTGCGGTTTTATACAGTGATTTCAATTCATTGTTATTCTTTTTAGCTTCTATTTTCTCTGCACCTTGCGCTCTTAGTAAGCGGATATTGGCAAACAGCTCGGTTAACCTTCCTAACATAGAGGCCTCAGTGTCTTGTAATGACTTAGACAGATCCGTCAGCCTGACAGAAAACGGTAGGATGATCAGAAAACTAGCCGTCACTGCACCGAGCATTACAAGTGTCATTTGCCAGTCTAAAAACCATAGAATAATAAAAGAACCAAATAATGAAACTACACCAGATATAAAAGACACAGACTGCTCGCTCACGAGGTTTTCAATAATTTCAGTGTCTTTTACTATACGATTCGCGGGCTCCCCAGCCCTTGTATTATCAAAGAAGGAAACTGGCAAACGAATGAGGTGCTGAAAAAGGTCTCCGCGTAACTTAAGCTTTTGCTCATTGCCAATTTTACCCATGATGTAAGTCATCAACCCTGTTAGCACAGCGGAAAATACTAATACCATAATTAATATGACTACCTGTTCATTTGAAAAATGACCTTTTTCTCCGAGTTCTTCAAGCAATCTTTTCGTTTGCAAAGGCACCAACAAACCTAAAATACTAGAAATGAGCGTAAACAAAATCAGAGTTGATAGTAATAGTCGACTTGGCCGCGTGCGCCTGACTAATTGTATTAAAGATGATGTATTGTTCATAATTATGATGTCCCCGTTGAATAGACAATATAATAATTGACCTATTTTTGGACTTAGTCAATTTAAAAATGACCTATTGGTCATTTTTAAATTGACTGTATACTGCAATGTGAACAGGAGGAGCTATGTCTGATAAGCGGAAATTAATACTCACATGCGCGGAGCAGTTACTTTTAGCTGAGGGCGATATTGCCTTTAGCATGCAAACCATCGCCAATAAAGTGGGCATTTCGAAAGGTGCTATCTACCTACACTTTAAATCAAAAGACGAACTACTATTAGCCGTTTTTGAGCGTCAAACAGCGGATCTGCTAGATAAAATAAGAGCAATATTAGAAAGTGATGACTTGACTCCAATTGCCAAGCTAAAACAACAAATCCGCTTCCAGCACGAAGATTTACAGCAGTACCAAGCGATGTTTCAACTCTTATTGCAGGAGGAGTCACTGAGCTTTTCAAATAACTTAATTATGTTCTATCAAGAATTTCGCTTAACGTGGCTTACGCTACAGGAAGGTTTTTTACTTGAAAACTATGGCGAGCAAGTTCGTCCATGGAAAACCGACCTTGCGATGACGCTTGATGGCATTATAGCTAACTACCTTTCGCTTCCCGTGATTGAAGGTATTGATTTCGACACTGAAAAGCTGGTTAATTGGGTAGTGTCGTGTATGGACTCAATTTGTACAGCGCTACCAAATCAAGCCCTTTCGCCGGTGTTAACCGAGCAGGATTTCCCATCTCAAAAAGAGATCGAAGCCAAAAAACAACAACTCCACGAACAAAAAGTCCAACAAGCTTTTTTACAGCTCCAGGAGAAGTCTCATAAGCTAAAACTTACACCACAAAAGCGTGAGATCGTAGACCACACAATCACTCTATTGGAAGCTCAACTACAAAGTAAAAACCCTGATACAGTATTAATCAGGGCGCTTCTCGCTGGACTTAGAGACTATAGAGGATTAAATACTGAGCGCCAGCTACTCGCAGAAAGACTCAATGTAGAGGCGGTATAAACCGCCGCGTAATATGGTACTAATGGTAGGGGAAAGCACAATCTCGCTTTGCACTGCTGACTTGTAGATAAGGCTCTTGTGATAAACCTTCGACGACTTCATAGGTAGCAATGGCCTTGTACTCTGATCTACATTCCTAACCATCACACATTAGACAAAAATTCTCCCCCTCAGCATCGACAATTTACAGGCTTTGCTCATCCTCCTCAACAATTACTAGATAGACCATAAATACAGCAAGTTAATCATGAACTGCTATATTGTTTTATGAGGATACGATTGGGGAATGTGATGCTAACAGCACTAAAAGACAGTATGCCAATTTTGATTGTTACATCTGAGTGGTATGTCAGTCATACAACCACTGCTGCGGAAAAACTGCTCGTACCTGAAAATAATATCGTTAATAAGCACCTTGAAGACCTATTTACCTTTCCCTCATGTGTAGAAGAGCAACAAAAGACGATTGCAGATGGTTCTTTGATACAAGTTTCGTTGCGCACATCGCCAAACGTACAATTTTTACTTTCCTTTTATGATGTCCACAGCAATGAAATATTTGTGCATATTGCCGAGCTTTCTACTTATTATTGTCAAAATCCTTTAGAGGACGAACAAACCCGAATTTTACGTCACGCCGTCAACAGCGCAAACCTCGGCGTTTGGTGTTACGACCTGCTAAACAAGACAGCATATTTTTCTCCCAAATTTAAATCTCTTATAGGCCTTCCGGCCTCGGCCGAGCTCGACTGGGAAACCTTAAAAAGTATGATTTACCAAGAGGACCAGCCGCTATTTTCCGAACTGCTCTCCCATCACATTGAACAAGGACTTATGCTGCATTTTGAGTTCCGACTAGAGGTTAGGGGCTCAATCCATTGGTTTGAGCTCAAAGGCGAGCAAGTTAAATATTGTATCCGAACACACAGTGTGTATGGGATTTTGGCTGACTGTACTCACGAAAAAGACATGTTAGTCGCATTACATGATGCAGAAGAAAGCAAAGAACTTGCTATGCAAGCTGGGAAAATAGGCACTTGGCGAGCAATACGAGTAGCGAATCAATGGATTTGGAATTGGGATCATCAAGCGAATGAAATTTTTAAGCTTTCGGAAGATGATATAGGCAATCTGCATCTTTGGGAGGCTAGCCTTCATCCCGACGATAAAGCTCGGGTTATTCAAGCGCTAGAAGCATCATTAAGCTCAGGCGAGATCTTTGAGCAGCGCTATCGCGGTCTGCTCAACGACAAGGATATTGTTGTCGTTTATGCTAAAGGTGTTGTCGGACTAGATGAATATGGCCGACCATCACGTATTGATGGTGTTGTTATCGATCAAACCGACGTCTATATTGCCCAAAAAAAGCTCCAGCATATTAATCAAGAGCTAGAACAACGCGTCGCTGAACGCACTGCTGATCTTGAGGCTGCTATTATTAAAGCTGAGCAAGCAAGTCGCACCAAGTCAGACTTTTTGTCTATGATGAGCCATGAACTTAGAACGCCAATGAATGGTATTATCGGCTCATTGGATCTCATGTCGCTATCTGAGCTTGATGAAGACAACCAAGAACTCTTAGAAACCGCGTCTATTTCAGCCAATAATTTAGTCTCAATATTGAATGATATTTTAGACTTAGCCAAAGTTGAGCAAGGGAAAATGGAGCTTGAAAGTTATCCTTTCTCTCCTTCTAAAATGCTTAATAACATCATCAAAACGTTCGAAGCCCACGCACGAGATAAATCGGTAAAATTAACGGTGCATGAGGACATAAAGCTGCCATTAGAAGTGATTGGCGATGAAAATAGAGTGCGACAAATTATCTTTAATGTTGTCAGTAATGCGATCAAATTTAGCGTTGCAGATCGTGAAGGCGGTGCGAAAGTGACCATCACTGTGCATTGGGCATCCGAGGGCGTTGCTTTATCTCACCTGATATTTAAGATAGAAGACAATGGAATTGGCATTGCACCGGAAGTACAAAAGAAACTGTTTACCCCCTTTACACAAGCCGAACGCTCTATTACCAGAAAGTATGGCGGCACGGGGTTAGGCCTTGCAATATGCGGCAAGCTTATTGACCTTATGGGTGGCAAGGTCGCTTTAAAAAGTAAATCTGGAGAAGGCTCAACTTTTACCATTACCATTCCCGTTTGGTGTCCGAGGACGCAACAGCAGCCCAACATGCCATTTAATACACTCTATTGGCTTAGTGATGCCTGTTGGCAAAGTTCGTTGGCACTGACACAACTGTATAATGCCTGCACGCATTTTTGCAGCGAGCTCAAAATCGTCGAATCACCTAATGAAATCAAAGAAACTGACGGCGCTGCACTTATTCGCGTTTTCACAACGCAAGCCGAAGCCTCTACAAAACAAATACTCTCACCTATTCCAGAATTAATGTTTTTTGATGAAAGCGCGTTTGCTAACTTGACCAGCAAAGCGTTAACGACGCAAAAATCAAAACCAATTACACCACAGACTCAATACTCAATCGGCCAATTACTAAGTAAACTTAAAGCCAGCCAACAAGATGATGAGACTGATTTAGGTGAGTTAAACGATCTCAGTGAGCTGGACGCGCTACTTTCACTAGACGATAAAGCTTCCAGCCCAAGCGATGACAAAACGAATACTAATGGTAAGCAGCATATACTCCTTGCGGAGGACAATCCTTTTAACCAAAAGCTCATTGTCAAACAACTTTCTAAACTCGGGGTTTCCTGCGATATCGCTAATAACGGCAAAGAGGCTTTGGCGATGTATAAAAGCCAACAATATCAGCTTTTACTAACCGATTGTCATATGCCAGAGATAGATGGATATGAATTGGCTAAATTAATTCGCGCATTTGAGTCCAAAGAAGAGCGCAGTGCAATTCCTATTGTTGCTGTTACTGGCGCTGCGATGAAAGGGGATAAAGAGCTTTGCTTAGACAGTGGCATGAACGATTATGTTAGCAAACCTGTGCGGCTACAAGAGCTCAAAAACACTTTAGGTAAATGGTTAGATATGGACTTTACACAATGAGTCAAACTCTCAACCCTCAGGTACTTATCGACTTAATTGGTGATGACTTTGCCACAGCAAAAAAGTTTTACACCGACTTTCTGGTGCAATCGAAATCGAGCTGCGCAAAGTTTAAAGAGGCATACCAAACACGTGCTTTTCAAGCGTTAAAAGACGAAGCCCATTACCTCAAAACCTCCGCCAAAGCAGTGGGGGCAGAGGTACTAGCTGAGCATCTACAGGCGTTAGAATATTCAGCACTTGATAACAACACTACGGAGTGCGCCGAAATAATAAAAGCGATACACCATGAGATCGGTAGCGAGTTTGTTCGAGAATTAAAAGCCTATTTAACTTCTCAGTCGCAAACTTAAAGCGTAATCGACTGCTCAGCAATCGCTGCTTTGAGTCCTGCGTGTTCAAACTTCACAACATCTTCTTGATGCTGGTAATGATAGACCCAAATATTTTTAATGATGTCTTCGCGATAGCTCGTCAACAACTCATCAAGGGAGCAATGGCTGGGGTTGTTTGCAAGACCGCAATCATGAAAAATAACCTCGCCGTTACTGACATGGTGATGGAGTAGCTCAGGAATAGCCTTAGTATCACCACTGTAAAACAAGCTACCAGGGAGGTGTAACGAAAAAGCACTGTTGGGCTCATGATGACGAACGGCATAACTGTGTATACGCTGCCCACGATGAAGAAAGCTTTCAGAAACTGGAAATAAACGAAAGACCTGCCAAACACCACAGTTACCCTCGCTTAGTCCGGTGTAGGCGAGCATGTTACACAACCCAACGATTAACTCTGCTGGAGCGTATAATGTGACTTGGTGCTGACTCAATGCAGCCTGAAAGTAAAGCTGCTCCAATCCACCAACATGATCATAGTGAAGGTGAGTAATAAACACAGCATCGGGTAATGATGCAAAATGGCTTTTATAGCGTGACACCGTATTAAAGCCACAATCTATCAATAACCAAGGTAAGCCTTTATGGGTCAATACGCAGGTAGAACACCCAAGAGTTGCAGCGCTGGCGGCACTTCCAACTCCTAAAAAGACTGCAGCGTCTGGTTTACAGTGACTATCAACGAATGATTTCGGATTGACAGCGTGTAGCTCGGTCTTCTTGGTCATGTCTTTCATTGCACTGTCAGAAAAATAAGCAAGCAATAGCGCCAGACTACACTGTCGAATTTACAACCACATGACAGTCATATCTGCAAACTTTTGGCTCAGCTCACTATGTGATTTCGCTATTTTGACCAACCTTGAGTATCAATATTTATTAACTCATTGATTTATATAGACACTATTTATGGTATAACTATTGCTGAATGACAACATTATGTCATCATCACTACGGAAAATAACAAAAATGAAAAAGCTTTTCACCAGTTTAGCCGCCCTTAGCCTTTTATCTGGCTGTGTCGTACATATCTCTCCAAGCGCAGCGGCAACCAAAACACTCCATAAATCTCTACAGCTCAGCGCTGCAGAGATAAGCAAACTTGATGCAAATACCACCTCGGGTAATATCCAAATCATTGGATACGACAACCAACAAGAGATCCAAGTGGAAGCTTCAGTGTTAACCACAGAAACGGAGAACTATCGACTTACCCTTGAAAAGTCAGGTGATACCGCCATATTGGTAGCCGATTCTGATACAAGTTCTGGTGTACAATGGTATCGTAATAACAGCCCTAGAATTGACCTAATCATCACCATGCCAAGTCAGCTCGCACTAACACTTGATGACAGTTCGGGTGATATAACCATCAAAAATATCAAAGGTTTTATCAAGCTAGATGATGGCTCTGGCAATATCACATTAGAAGATATTCAAGGTGCTGAAATTGATGACGGCAGTGGCAATATCCATGTCACTAACGTCCAGCAACTCGTTATCGACGATGGTTCTGGCGACATAACCATAAAGGGGTTGATCGATACACTGGGGTTGGAGGATGGCTCGGGTAATATTAATGTGGCTGGCGGCACGGATATCAAAATAGAAGATGAGTCTGGCGATCTAACCCTTCGCGGTTTTAGCGGCAACGCTGATATCACCGATGGCTCTGGCTCACTAGTTGTTGAAGGCGGACATAATATTAAAATCGATGATGAATCCGGTAACATTCGTGTGCGTCACGCCCAAGGCGATGTCACTATCGTTGATGGTTCGGGCAATACGGATATCGAAGCAGTGAAGGGCCATGTTCAAATAGAAGACGGTGCTGGAAATATCCGTGTGGTAGATGCAGGTTCTCTGACCATTACCGAGTCAGGCTCAGGCTCGGTGAAAATAGACAGGATAGCGGGAGCCGTAAAGCTAGATGACTAGCTGAATGACTTAAATGTGGAGCAATATACGATTGCTCCACAGTCAGTAAAGTTCAACATTAACTCGAGACTATGTGTAAAATCAGATCGTCCTCTTGACAGGTTTCTACGCCCATCCATGGACTTCTTTGATGCCTAATGACAAGGCACTCCCTCATCACCCGAAAAACATAACTGCTCGGCGGGTGAACCGCCTCCCACAAAACTATTTAGACTGTGAGCTTGGAGGCTACGCTGATAGTTTTTACAATACTTTCAGCAGCTTTACGGCTAAAACCTTGGAAGATCTCACAAGCAACTTATTCCCCCCTCCATCACACCCGAAAAGCATAAGCCGATATGCAATGTGCCGACAGGATGTCGGCTAAGTCTTGTCTGGCACATGGACGTGCCTTACAAGACGGTTGCGATACCAATTGTATTAGGTAAATGAGCAATTTGAAGCGGAGAAATAGCTTTAGTAGCTAGGCAAAATTTTGCTATTTAGTTGTTCTAAATGAGAAATTTTTAACGACGCTAATATGGTATTTCACCCTTCAAATTGATTGGAGACTTAGTGCAATTGGTATTATATATCGGCTTAGGATTTGAGAATTGAGTGTGATGTTGGGGCGACGTTTTCTTGGTTCGTTCTTTTCGTCGTTTAGAAAGAATGAACGAGGAGCGCATGGATGCGCTTTGATATTAAACATGGAGGTTTATGTTACTAACGGCTGATAACTCGAAATGTGTCGTAAAGCCAGCTCGTCCTCCTGACCGATTTCGACGCCCATCCATGGGCTACGACTACCTTTCTTTGCTTGCCCAAAGAAAAGGTAGCAAAAGGCACTCCCAACACCACACTGACTCCTCAAGTAAATTACCAATATGAACGTCACCGCTGTGTAAGGGCCATCCTTGGCCCTGTCACCGCTTTCACGCATCCATGCGTTGAAATGACTCATTGGCAATTTACTTTGGGTGTGATGAGGGAGACACAAGGCGCTGATAAATTCTTGTGGTGCTTGCAAACTACTTAGCTACTTTTAAGAGAAAAACTAGAACTCGCAGTCAATACTAATCCCTTTACCGCAACCGAAAACATACTTCTCGGCGGGTGAACCGCCTCCCACAAAACTATTTACACTGTGAGCTTGGAGGCTACGCTGATAGTTTTGTAACCCTTGCAAACGGCTTAATCGTAAAATCGTAGACGATCTCACAAGCAACTTATTTCCCCTCCATCACACCCGAAAAGCATAAGTCGATATGCAATATGCCGACAGGATGTCGGCTAAGTCTTGTCTGGCATCATGGATGTGCCTTACAAGACGGTTGCACTATATCGGCTTAGGATTTGAGATTAAGTGTGATGCTGGAACGACGTTTTCTTGGTTCGTTCTTTTCGTCGTTTAAAAGAATGAACGAGAGCGCATGGATGCGCTTTGATATTAAACATGGAGGTTTATGTTGCTAACGGCTGGTAGCTCGAAATTTACCGTAAAGTCAGCCCGTCCTCCTGACCGATTTCGACGCCCATCCATAGACTAAAACTTACTTTTCTTTGATGCCTAAAGAAGAGGCAATACTTCACTCGAAAAACATACTTCTCGGCGGGTAAACCGCCTCCCACAACGCTATATTATATATCGACTTGGATTTGAGGATTCGGTGTGATTTCGGGGAGGCGTTTTCAAAACCATCCGTTATGCCAAAAGATAACCATTCGAATGCTGAATAAAAAAATGAGTTAAAAATGCTTGCCTTTTATGTAACAATAGCGCGCAAATAAAAACCAATCGCAGCACACTAGGAAGTAGTACCGCGTATTGGTGGCACGGCTTTAACCAACAACAGTGGACATAAAAATGCAAACAAGGATTGTGGTGTATGGTACTAACCATCCTGTACATGTCGTCGATTTTGAACTCACGACCTGTATCAATAGCGGCTTTTACTCAAAGCGAACCTAGAATCCCAATTTGACCTGGCTGATGAGTTACTTGTCGGCAATATGCTCACGTTTGAAATTGAGTCACCAGATGCAATATCAACGTATTTCACTGGGACTTTATTTGATATCAATCTGGTTTTGTGTCTGAGCACACCTGTGGTGCAGAGGTAATCTTAAAGCCTCGCCTTGAGTTACTTAAGCAAACAGAAAAAAGCCAAATCTTTGTACAAGCCAATGTTCAGTCTGTCCTCAATAAGTTGATACAAAAGCGGGCTATTCACAAGACCGGATAAAATGGCGAGTCACTAAAGACTTACCCACGCTACCGCAGTGTGTACAAGCGCTAGAAAACGACTACACCTTTTCACCCGACTCTTAGCAAAGTACGGCTTAATCTATTGGTTTGAATGCCATGATTTTATTGAGTCGATAGTGATTGCCGAGGGAACCTTGCAAGCCCTATATTGAGCGAGGCTTGTTGTCGGTGACAGATAAAGATGGTCTGGTTCACGAGCATAAAACCGGCTTTGTCGGGTTTACGCAGTGCCAAAGTCGCCATCGCTTTAGAATGGGTGGCTCCCAAGTGCATGTAAATGCCCATCCGCCTACCTCCGTCAGCTCGGCGCAGCGCAGCTATTTTGAACCTGCGGCACACAATCCCGCTGAGCAATTTGAGCGCACCGGCAATCTCGAGCTTGCCTATCAACAAGGTAAAATGAAGTCACGCTGGTAGGCAACGTAGCCGAAGCCAATGCCGGTTATTCGTTTTCGTTAAATGGTAAATTGGGCACAGCGAAAGGTGGCGATTATACCTGTATTCGCAGTAAACAGGTGTATAAGCAAGGCAGTGCCAATGACCCTAAGCAAGTTGCTCATCATAGCGAGTCGGTGTGTGTACCACGAGGTGAGCCAATACGTATTACTCCCCAGAGCATAGTCCCAAAGCCAATGGTGTTTACCGCCACGGTACGTTCATTGTCGGGGTCAAAGACCAATCCTCATCTAGATACCCAAGGGCAATATGCCACGCAAGTACATTTTGATAGTCAAGTCACTGAATCAGTAAAGCGCCTCACACAATATGCCTGTCGCGGCCAAAAGCAACCGACAGGGTTACACTTTCCACTGCTGCCAGACAGTAATGTGCTCATCGGTTGTATGAACAACGACCCTGACCAAAGTTATATTTTAGGCTTTGCCCTTAACGACACCAACCATCCGTTGTTACCAGCGCCAATAACGCCCAAAACGTGCTCTGCTCTCGCGGCCAAAACCTATTGATGTTTGATGACACTCTAAATACCCGCATATTGTGCTGCAAACCTTAGCGAGTAATCAGTACTTAGTGTTACATGGGGATAAAAGCAGCCTTATATTCACTGGCTTGCACAACTTGGTGCGATGAATATTTTGCAGCCAAAGACATACAACTTGGCAGTGTTAAAGTGCAATTCGACTGCTCACCAATAAAGCCTTTATCGCCAGCGCCAAACAACAACTGGCACTGGAGGTAAAAGTCAGTCATTGCCGATGCAGCAACCAACCTAGACGTCACCGCCAATCAAATTGACGTCAGCGCCGAACAAAATATCACCCTTAAGGCGGGTCGCAGCCATCGCAATGTTATCCAAAGCGATATAAACCTCAAGGCAGACAACAACCTCACCATCACCGCTCCCGCGGAAGTCAAATCATTCAAAGCCAAGGTAATATCACGATTAAAGGCAGTGGCTCTGGCAACCTCACCCTTGCCAATGGCGGCAGTGAAATCAGTATTGACTCAAGTGGTAACGTCAACATCTTTGCAGACAAGTTACTGACCTTAAAGGCAAAGCCATGACCGTGTTTGACGGCAGCATGGAGCAAGATATTGGCGGTAAACAAAGCGCCACGATGCCGAGTGTACCGCAAATTCAAGCACTCTCTGAGAATGCTCGACTCTCACTGGCCGCCGATGGCATTGCCACCATGATGAGCAGTACCATTGAGTTGTCTTATACCTATCAAGATGGCAGCCCAATTATGGGCGCACCTTATACCATTCGATTTGCAAACGGCACAGAGTTGACTGGCAACTTAGATGACAGCGGTAAAGCAAAAATCGAGAATGCCCCGCCGGTCAATACACCGTGCAATATGGTGAGGACAAACGCGATTACCTACCAGAAGATAATCGCCCTAAAACCCACTGTATGGACAAATCACCCCAGCGCGAGCGTGAAATGGTACGCAGCGGCAATACCGCACCACTGATAGAAGCCAATGGCATTGCAACCCAAGCGGGTGATTGGTTATGGGGCACACTACAAGGCGACTTTAATCAAAACCCCTCTACGTCACAAATCGTGGTAGGCACCTTGATTTCCATGATACCAATTATCGACCAAGTCATGGATTTACGAGATATCATTGCCAATGTCATGTTACTGACCGACGATGATGAAGCCAACGACACCGACGCTTGGCTTGCCTTTACCTACGGGTATTGGTTTAGTGCCGGTTGTGGGCTCAGCCGTCAAAGGCGTGGGCAAGGTTATCTTAAAAATACCGGAGAATCCCTCTCGGCTGCGCTTGCGGTACTTCGCAAGCTAGGCAAAGAACGACCCAGTTAAATACCTAAGAGACATCAACTGGCAAGACCTAGGAAAACAATCCGCTACGGAAGTTAAAAACATCGTCAAAGGCCTGCGCGATTCACTTGATGACATGTCTACCAGTTGGCACTACGACCTACTACTCCCTGACGCTGCCATCGAAGGCATGCAAGCCACAGTAAAACGCCTAGACGACGTCACCCCCAAAATCGACCAGCATATGCAACAAGCCGCCAAGAAATCGGACAGCGAGTTAATAAAGCACTGGATGAATATCAAGGAGAATTACCACAGGTTGGTGTTACCAATGTGCCGAAGAAATCTAAAGCGCCGGAGCTTTCAGCTCCAGAAGGAAACGATCTCAAAGGTGCCCTGTTAACAAAGTTAATCCGCCATCACGTAAGACGCCTAGTGACTTTACGCAGCATAAATCACTAAACCATAGAAAAGCGGCTGCGGGTGGTACAATGCCCATCAATTAATGACGGAAAAAGGCTTTGTACCATTAGGTAAAACCGACGGTAATTTTAAGCCCGGCGAAACCGGTATAGATGGGATCTATTTACACCCAAATCCACCACCTGATTATGCTTTCACTGGAAGCGAAATACAATAAAAGTAAATTGGGAAAAACCAAAACAGGCAAGCAACTGAGTGATCGGTGGCTAACGGAAAAACAGCTCAGGAAAGCTGGGTTGAACGAGGAACAGATAGCAGACATACTAGAAGCCATTGAAGATAATGATGGCAGAGTCATAAAATTGCTTATCCGTAATAAATTGGATGGCAATCTAATAGTAAATATACTGGATAAAACGCCCACAATATTGGTAAAGCAACCGGATTTTAGGACATATAAATGCAAAGAGATAATTTGAGAGATATTGATTATTACAATGATAGAGTTAACTTTAGAGTAAAGGTTATCGAAAAAAAATACAGAAAGTCCAACCTGATAGTCAGTTTGAAGCTGAAGTCAAAATGAAAGGTTCATTTAGGCTAGTTAGTGACTCATTATATCTTCTTCATCAGAAATACTCTCGCGGCGATGATCTCTCAGAATTTAAGCCACTTTTATTAAATATGTTGACCTACCGCCAATGGCAAAGGACTATGCTGACGCTTTGCCAGATAAAGAGCAAGTAGAGCGAATTGGCTGGGAAGAAATAAGAGAAGATTACCTCGAAGATCATCTTAAATGGTTGAGTTTCGCTTACTGTTTAAATATGGATAAAGAATACTACCTAAAAGTGCTGAGTCTTATCGGTAATCAAGGTCAAGACGCACTATTTGATAAAATTGCTATAACCCTAGGTGACACTAATCGTGAAATAGCAGCGGATACTCTGTTCAAAAAACGTTTCGGTAAGCTGTACAAAGTAGTTGAAGGAAGTCCAGAGCAACGTCCAGCACTTGCAAAAGCCTATCTAGAGGCTTGGTATGTCTTGGAGGGTAGCCCTGATTATCATTTAATGGATACAGATGCATACATTGGCTATTGGTGCTGGGAAATTGCGCTTGTTGTTAAATTATTCAATATTGATGATAGCAGCTTTATTGACCACCCATACTACCCCAAAGACCTCGTACATTGGCAAGATAATCAGTAGGAGATAAAGGTGCGCGATACACGGAGAAGTAACGATTATTTCGAAGCATTCTTAGTCGACATTGAAGTTGGCATCAAAGAAACACAAGAAGCCCTCGATGCAGGTAACTTTACCACACCTAGCGAGCGAGTTAATGTTGCCCAGCGTATATATCAGCTCGCGATTATGCGAGCGGTAGCGCACTACTCATACGGTGCTCACCTTGGGGATGTTAAGCGCTATACCGAAGCGATTTTGCCGTATCGCAAACAACTGACACACTACTGTGATAAGTTACCTGCAAATCATCAAATATATCGCTATGCTTTTGAAAAGCTAGGCGGGCAAATTGATGCTGTCGGCTCCCCTAATATCAATCGTTATATCTACACTTTGTGGTGGCTGGCACTCTTACAAGCCTGTGATGTCGCTCAAGCTCATATTCAAGAAGTGCTAGACGTTATTGGCGAAACGCGGCAAAGACACCTTACTTGATAATATAGCCATTGCACTTGGTGATAACGATAGACCTATTTCGCCCACACTCTACTACCCTGAAATTTATCAAAACCTTTCACTCGCTTTGACGGTACCCAGTGAACAACAGCCTGATTTACTCAACCAATTTGCACAAAATTGGTACAGTAGGATTAGAGGGCTTGGCGGACTGGCATGATAATCACAATTGTGAATGCGAATTCGAGTACACGGATTATTATATTGGTTATTGGTGCTTTGAATTAGCTTTAGTCGCTAATGTTCTAGAAATACCAAGAGAATCTTTAGAAGATAGCGGTTATGTCCCGGTTGATTTACTCAGATAACCCCTACATACAAATATTAATGGGGCCCTTTCAGATATGAGTATTGAGGCACAAAACACATTATTTATACTTAGTCCGAGTAAGTTAAATATACACCTACATAGGTGCAAATAATGAATAAGTTTTTGACAATTTTTATCACTTTGGTGGGTTTGGCCCAGCGATAGAAGCGATTCAACCAACAGATGAGCAAACCCAATATTACCAAGGTACTTTACCTAATAATTTACTTGAGTATTGGAAAGAATACGGCTTTTGTGGTTGGGGAAAGGCCGTTTATGGATGGTGAATCAAAAGATTATCAAGATATCTTGACTGAGTGGTTAAGAGGAACTCAATTCGAAAAAATGCAAAATGACGGTGTAGATAGTTTCTATGTCATTGCAATAGATGCGTTTGGAAAAATGTATATTTGGGGTAAAAACTCGGGTAATTGCCTGAAAATCACTTCTCCCTACTGCATGATATTTCCTAATTTTAGTAACGATGATTACTTAGAAAATGGTGAGGAGCTAACTTTGGACTTATTTTTCTCAACAAAATGAGCACCGAAATTGATCTAAAAGATCACAATGAAAAACCTCTTTTGAACGTGCTGTCGAAAAGCTAGGCCCTCTTGAAAATGGAGAGATCTATGGCTTTGTGCCAGCTCTTGCCCTTGGTGGCGAACCTAAACTTGAGAATCTCCAAAGGTAAAAGCCACGGAACATTTAGCTTTCCTAGCTGATCTTGGAGAGAAACGTGTTATGGCTGATATCGTCGCGCTATCTAACCAATTACCCCATAACCAATAGCACCTTTTAAGTCCTTTAAATACAAAGGTGTCGCCAGGCTAGGTTCAACCATCTTCCTAGCCTACATTTCTCCACCAAATTTCTTCTGCTGCTTTCGTTTACATTTTTAATTAGAGAAACCACGGTTGTTAATCTTTAACTACTCTACTGAGATGGTATGCAGTGATAAGACAAAGCCATAAATAGAGGCCCAAGACGCATCATAACCATAGTCAAAGTTACCTTAAAAAAATACTGGAGAGACATCAACTGGCAAGACCTCGGAAAACAATCCGCCACGGAAGTTAAAAACACCGTCAAAGGCCTACGCGATTCACTTGATGACATATCTACCAGCTGGCACTACGACCTACAGCTTCCAGACGCCGCTATCGAAGACATGCAAGCCACGGTAAAACGCCTAGACGACACCAACACCACACCAGAAAAGCACAACTTCTCGGCGGATAAACCGACTCCCACAACGCTATATTATATCAGCTTGTGGTTTGAGGAGTCGGTGTGATGGGGGACGAAGCTTTCTTAATTCGCTCAATAACATCGTTTTAAAGGAATAAACAGGAGCGCATAAATACCACTTGAAGATATTTTTGGCTCTAACTACAGAAATGCGGTACGCGGAATAACTAGACTAGGTTCCAAGAAAAACCCCACTGGATACGAGGTTACAGATTTTTCAAACGGAAACGCCAAAGCTATATATCTAATAGAAGATGGTAACATTAAATTGCACACATTATACCCTGAACTAAAGAAGTAAATATACGATGAATAAACTTGAAGATCCTTTAAGAACCATTTTAAAAACTTATTGTCATGTCGAAAGACATGACCCCAGTATTTTGAGAAGAGCTGTCGGCATTGGAGAAGACTACCCTTATGACTTGATTAAAGTCAGAGCTCAACTTCGGGAGGTTATAGACTTAAATCTTATTTCACTAACAGAGTATGAAGAATTAACAGACGAAGATTTTGACTCGATAGAGGACCTTCATGAATGGCTAGAGGAGCTCTATTCAGAGTTATTATGAAAAGTTAGCGAGTGAAATTCTTATTAGCAGGCTTTACCGAACACGGTTTTTAAAGGCCTGTAGAGCTAATGTCTAGCTTTATAACCCTTCTCATTGCTGATAACACTAGACATAACCGAAGCGGTAAAGCTAGACCACTAACCAAATGATGTAGGGATCCGAGCTAATAGATCGGTTTCTCCCATATCAATACCAATCTGGCTGAGCAATGTCGTTATTTGCCCTCTATGGTGCGTCTGATGATTAAATAAATGATGCACTAAAAAACCAAACTGGCGAGAAAAGGTTTTACCTTGTGTGTTTTTGTAGTGTAAATCGGCAGCAAGCGCCTCCTCAGTGACTTCATTCGCAAATTCAACAATCACCTTATCCATTTCAGCTCTTGCCTGTCTCAACGCTGCAAAATCTTCATACAGCTTCGCATCAAGTTTTGTCGGCAGCGGCATCGTTGCTACAACGTTCAGTGCTTCAACATGATAGCTATGCTCTGTATAGCGCTTAAGCCAAATAATATCAGCAACAAGAATATGGTTTAACGATCCCATGATGGAACCAAAAAAAGCCCCTCGATCTTGGTGTAATTCCGTGGCGCTCAATCCCGAAACAGCTTCATATAACCTTTCGTTCATCCAGCGATTGTAATCCGCCATTAATTCAAAGTTTGCTTTCATCTAAATATTCCCTACTCCCGTAAAAATTGACTAATCTCAATTTAGCGGCATTGGCTAGGTTAAAAAATACAAATATTTGAAGTTGAAAACAATCAATTTTATTGAACACTTTAATCTCAACTATCAATTATACAAATCAAAATGCGCACGGCATAATGGCTACATCAACTTAAGAAGGAAAGCAAAATGTTAAAGAGTATTGAAGGTCAACGCGTACCACAGGTTACATTCCCAATTAGAGAAAATGAAGAGTGGAAGCACGTCACCACCGATGAAATTTTTAAAGGCAAAACTGTAGTTGTATTTTCTTTGCCTGGTGCCTTTACACCAACATGTTCGTCAACGCATTTACCACGCTATAACGAGCTTGCCAGCGTATTTAAGCAAAATGGTGTCGACGAAATCGTGTGTTTATCCGTTAATGATACGTTTGTAATGAACGCATGGGCACAGTACCAAGAAGCGCAGAATATTACACTACTACCTGACGGTAACGGCGAATTCACTGACGGCATGGGCATGTTAGTTGATAAAAACGATTTAGGTTTTGGCAAACGCAGCTGGCGTTATTCAATGCTGGTAAAAGATGGTGTGATTGACAAAATGTTTATCGAACCGGAAAAGCCTGGCGACCCGTTTGAAGTATCAGACGCAGATACTATGTTGGAGTACATTAACCCACGCCAAATCAAACCAGAGCCGGTTACCATTATTAGCAAGATTGGCTGTCCATTCTGTGAAAAAGCCAAAGCCTTGCTAAAAGAAAAAGGACTGGCATATGAAGAGCTGGTACTTGGTCAACAAGCATCGCTAACCAGTCTTAAAGCGCTATCTGGTCGCGAAACCGTGCCGCAAGTATTTATCGGTGGTAAACACATCGGTGGCTCAGACGATTTAGCTGAATATTTCGCTTAATCACTCATCCCCCACAACATGACTTGGTGAACTTGTTCACCAAGTCAAAATGTTCCCCCTCAACACAACACGATGGCTAATAACTGACTGTCATGGGGGAGTATACCAATTTATCTTAATACTTGCTCAATTTGAAGGAGCAAATCTGACGCTAACTACGTTAAAAATTTCTCATTTAGAACAACTAAATAGCAAAATTTTTGCCTGGCTATCGACAAGATTTTCTCGCCTCAAATAGACCTCTTAATTAAGTAAATTGGTATCACACTTTCTGATTTCGGAGCAAAAAATGAAAAAGATAAACACCGACGTAGTCGTGATTGGTGCGGGGACAGCGGGTCTCAGCGCCTATAGAAACGCCAAAAAATATACCTCAGAAGTGCTGATGATTGAGTCCGGTGTATACGGCACAACGTGCGCACGGGTTGGTTGCATGCCGAGCAAGTTACTGATTGCCGCTGCTGAAGCTGCACACCAAATTGAAGTCGCACCTAAATTTGGTATTAATGTAAAACCCGCTGAAATTGACGGTAAAGCGGTTATGGCGAGAGTCAAACGAGAGCGAGATCGCTTCGTTGGCTTTGTCGTCGAAGCTGTAGACGAATTGCCTCTGCAGGATAAACTACGCGGCAGTGCAAAATTTATCAACAGCCATACAGTACAGTTGGACGACCACACGCAGATCACAGCTAAACGCTTTGTTATCGCTACGGGTTCAAGACCTAGCTACCCCGGTGCATTTAATAATTTTGGCGACCGCTTAGTCATTAACGATAACGTTTTTGACTGGGACGATTTACCCGGCTCAGTTGCCGTATTTGGCCCCGGTGTGATTGGCTTAGAACTAGGTCAAGCGCTACACCGACTTGGCGTAAAGGTCAAAGTATTTGGTGTCGGCGGTGGCCTTGGTCCACTAACCGATCCAATCGTCAAAGACTATGCCACCACTGTGTTTAGCGATGAGTTCTACCTCGATACTGATGCCAAAGTATCAGATATGAAACAGGTCGGTGACAAAGCCGAGCTTACCTACATTGACAAACAAGGGAAACCACAAACCGAGCAGTTTGACTATGTGTTGGCAGCCACAGGTCGTGTGCCCAATGTTGATAACTTAGGGCTAGAAAATACCACACTTGAGCTTGATGACCGAGGCGTTCCGCTAGCCGACCCACATACCATGCAATGTCTTGATAGCTCAGGTAACGCCCCGATTTTTATTGCGGGTGATGCCAGTAACCAGATCCCGCTTCTACATGAAGCCGCAGATCAGGGCACGATTGCAGGTGAAAATGCTGGTCGCTTCCCTGATGTGAGAGTGGGACTACGCCGTGCAAAGCTTGCGGCGGTATTTAGCGACCCACAAATTGCTATGGTTGGAGCAAGTTATAAAGAGCTGGAAAAGCAATATGGCAATTGCGGCTGCTTTGCCATCGGAGAGGTGAGCTTTGAAAACCAAGGCCGCAGCCGCGTGATGTTAAAAAACAAAGGCCATATGCGAGTCTACGCTGAGCAAGGCTCCGGGTTATTCTTAGGTGCCGAATTTGTCGGCCCCGCTGCTGAGCATATGGCGCATTTACTTGCTTGGGCGCTACAAAACAAGATGACCGTGCCACAAATGCTCGACATGCCTTTCTACCACCCAGTGATAGAAGAAGGCCTAAGAACGGCACTAAGGAATCTTAATGCAAACTTGAAGTTTGGCCCAGATATTATCAAACACTGTTTGGAGTGTGGTCCTGGCGCTTAATACAAACATCACAGGAGCCAGCCGCTACTGCTGGCTTTATCTTTCTACTGCATTGCTTTAAATTCTCTGGCAAGGTCGCGATTTACCGCTTTTATCGTTTTCACTACGGACTTTTCAGAAACAGGGCTCGAAAAGTAATAACCCTGAATTTTATCTACTTTTGCCTCTTTACAAACATAGTACTGCTGATATTTCTCAACACCTTCAACAACAATGCTCAACTGTAGGCTTTTGAGCATATCAATCAAACCCAAAAATATCCTTTTCCCTCTATCGTCTACCTCAATTCTGTCGGTAAGCGATTTATCCACTTTAACAATATCAATTGGATAATTGAGCAAATGTGATATTGAAGAATAGCCCGTTCCAAAATCATCTAGCGCAATCTTGCAGCCAAGCTCTTTTATGCGGCTTAGGCTTGATGTTACCCGTTTATTTTCATTTAAAAGCGCTGTTTCTGTTAGCTCAAACGTAAATAAAGTACCGTCCATATCTGCTTGCTTTAAACAATCATTGATGAACGCAGGCAGAGCAATGTCTCCGAGCTGTAATGGTGAAAGGTTTATTGCCAAACGAATAGGATATCCGCACTTTGTCTGTATCTGCTTTAATGTGGTGATCGCATGCTCAATAATCCACTTTCCCAAAGGCTCGATGAGCTTCGACTCTTCAGCTATCGCAATAAATTCTTGAGGATTGCTTGTGTATTTTGCCGTAGGCCACCGGATCAACGCTTCTAGAGACACCACTTTAGCCTGCTGAATATCGACAATTGGCTGAAATGCCAACTCTAACTCTTGCCTATCTATTGCGCCTCGTAAATCTTGCTCCACGTTATACTTCATCTGGAACTCGGTCTGCATATTATCTTCAAAAATACACGCCATTGTACTTTGGGAGGATTTAGCCCTAAATAGTGCAATATCAGCAAAACGTATTAAATCATCAGCGTTATTACCATTGAGCGGATAAAGAGAAATTCCCATTCTTACTTGGCAGTAGATGTCCAGCTCATAAATTGAATAGCTTCGACTCAACAAACGAACAAGCTTTTCAGCTTCTATTTTAATTTGCAGCGGGTTATCACAAGTCACCATCAAACAAGCAAACTCGTCTCCACCAAAGCGACTGACAATATCTTCTTGCTTGGTATGCCTATTAAAGCTTGCTCCTAGTTCAAGTAAAAGTTGATCGGCGATTTCATGGCCAAAACGGTCATTTATCTTTTTAAAATCGACGATATCGACGACAAGGATCCCAACACACTTATAGCGCTTTTTATCGGCTTGCATCAGCCGCTGGCAAGACTCCTCGAAGTAGTAACGATTATACAACCCCGTCAATGAGTCGCGCTCGGCCATCTGCTTTACTTGCAAGTAGCTATTATGCAGCTGACTTTCTAACTCAAAACGTTTTCTGGCTTGAATAATAGAACGGCTTAAAAGCGATGCAGTGACCTCTTCTTTGAGTAGAAAGTCCTGTACACCCAAATCTAGACATTTCAAAACCAACTCTTCAGAATGCGAATTGCTGATCATGACTATGGTTAAATCTTTAATATGGTTAACACGCCTGAGTTCGATGAGTAAGTCCAAACCATTTTTGGACGGCATATTGTAATCCAGTAGTAATAGGTCGAAGCAAAGCTCTTCGAGCGCAAATATTCCTTCTTCTACCGTACTGACTTCTGTCAATTGATGTTCAATCCCACCTTTCACTAGGGAGCGGCGGATCATCTTTCGGTCAACTATATCATCGTCAACAAGCAATATATTCATTTACAACCTCATTACTTAGTTGGAAACTGTACAATTCGCCAATACCCATCCAACATATCAACGAGGCTCATCATTGAGTTACTTGCTTCTTCTTTTAAAAAATATCCCGCTACGTTTTTTTCATAACTATGATGAATATCATCTTCATCTTTCGAAGTAGTAAGTACGAACACAACGGTATCTTGTAGCTCAGGGTCTTCTCTCAACCGAGCTAAAAACTCAAGCCCACCCATACGAGGCATTTTTAAATCTAATAAAACAATAAATGGATACTCTATTTTCTTAGCTTGTAAGAATTCTAACGCTTCAACGCCATCAATTGCCCGTACCATAGGGTTCATTATCTTGCGCTTTGCAAAACTGCGCTTTACTGTCATATAGTCAATGTCATCATCCTCGACGACCAGCACTGTAATATCATTATTTTGCATAAAATGAATCCTAATTAGGGTTAACTCTGGTATCTACTTTTGGCCACTTGAGTACAAACTCAGTGCCAACGTTACTATCTACAATATCAACTGAACCGCCATAGTGATTGAGCACTTTTTTAATGATTGCCAATCCCATACCGCTACCTTCTTGTTGATCTCTAGGTTTAAGCGTTTGGAACATTTCAAATACTTTCTCCCTATACTCAGGTGGGATCCCTGGACCATCGTCAATAAAATGCATTTCATACTCTTTAGCGCTTTCTTTAACGTGGATTATTAGTGAGCCATTTTCACAGTCATGGTGTTTAAGCGAGTTGCTAATTAAATTACGGGTAACAACTTCTAATGCCGTTTTCGGTAAGGTTACAATTAGAGAAGTGCATTCCAATTTCAGCTTCGCCTCAATATCAATAGAGTCATATATCTCTTTTGTAAATTCGCAGAATTCAAACGTTTCGTTTTCGCTATGCTTTCGATTTACCCGCGAGTAAATCAGTAAATCATGGAGCAATTTACTCATTCTCGACACACGCTGCTGAATTAAATCAAAATTCTCCTTAGCGCCTTCGGGTAACTCATCGCCGTAGTCTTCATCAATCCAAGTTACCAACTTAGAAATCGCATTGAGTGGCGCTTTTAAATCGTGAGAGGCAATATAAGCAAATTCGTCTAAGGCTTCATTGGAGCGCTTTAACTGAGCAACAAGATGCTCCCTTTCGGTCACGTCACTGGAAAGCCCCAAAATAAACGTCGCGCCTTTGGCATCATAGAATCGCTTTTTGCGAGTAAATAATGTTCTGACGCCACCATCTGGGAAATTGATAATCTCCAAACACTCTGCATACCCTGTTTCCAAGGCTTTTTTATCATCTTTGATAAACTCTTCAACTTCTTCTGGTTGATAAGAGTCAAGTGTGGTGTAGCCAATAATTTTCTCTCTGGCTTCTTCTGGATACATGGAGCAAAAAGCATCGTTCGCTTTTACGATCCTAAGCTGATCATCTTTGATAAAGGCGTAGTCTGGGATATTGTCAAAAATTAAATCGGAAAGAGAATCATCACCAATAAATCTGTCTGCTTTCTCAAGTGAGGTTGAGTCTGTCATAGGAATTTACTTTGGGAACAGGTAATAAGATCTATAGTAGGAAAAATACATTATTCAAGATAAAAGTAATTTAAATGTTACGCAATAAGTGTGTTACAGCATAAAAATGTCTATACTATATCTTACGTAGGGTTCTTTATTTATAGTGCAATGCTTGCCTAGTGCTAAGACTAATCATAGTCGCTTAAGCACACTCTACTTTTTAAATAGAGACGTAGCACATTAATCTAAACCTGCAACAGAAACCAAGGCAGTAGCATGTTTGAAGACGTAGTAGAACTAAACAACTGTACCATAGTAGTAATAGAAGACTCACCACTCACTCAAAAGGTGCTATGCGCATGTTTAGAAGATATATGCAAAGTAGTTGCTTTTGAAAGTGCTGAGAAGGCCATGGAATATGTAAAACTTGCATTACCAGACTTAATCCTAATGGACTGGATGTTAGAAGGGATAACGGGTATAGAAGCCTGTACGGAGCTTCAAAAAGATCCAATAACCGCCCGAATTCCCGTCATATTTGTGACATCCAACATTAAAGAAAATCAGCAAGAAATGTGCTGGGATGCAGGAGCTGTTGATTTCATCAGTAAACCAATCGTGGCGCGCACGCTGTTTAATCGCGTACTCACCCACCTGAAGTATAAAAAGCAAGCCGATCAACTTAGAGAGTATTCATACGTTGACGGACTTACCGAAGCGTTTAATCGCAGGTTATTTGATACTGACTTGGAGCGCCATTATCGCGGTGCAAAGCGCTCAAACAGTCCGCTTAGTATTGTGATGCTCGATGTTGACTATTTCAAACTCTATAACGATGAATATGGTCATTTGATGGGTGATGATGTCTTGAAGGTTTTTGTAAACACCGCTAAAAATCATATTCGTCGACCTATGGATGCGCTGTACAGGTACGGCGGTGAAGAGTTTGCCATCTTACTGCCTAATACCCCCTATTCTTTCGCCTTAGAGATCGCGCAAAGAGTTGTACAAACTTTCTTCGAAACCGCGATTGAACATAAACTTTCGCCACTAAAAGCCGTATCGGTTAGTGCAGGCGTCGCTACACTTAGCGAGGATAATATCAATCAACCAGTTGAAGCGTTAGTAGAAAGAGCAGACAAAGCGCTGTATGAAGCTAAAGAAAATGGTAAAAACCGAGTGTTTGGAGAGGCAATCTAGCAGCTATTCCTAAAGGCAAGGTGAATTTACGTACCAACAGTAAGCTGGTACGTAAATTCAACGCAGTTAATTACTTTTGCTATAACAGCACCGCAGGAGTTTATTCCTTTTACTCATATTTTAGTGATTTTACAGGCCGTGCTCGTGCAGCAACTAACGTTAACGAGCTAACCGTTAGCCAAGCGATTGCAAACGCTAAACTTGCTGCAATTAAAAATGGCACGATTGAAAGGTCAATACGATAGACAAAGTTGTTTAGCCACTGCTGCATCACAAAGTACGCAAGCGGCCACGCTATCAGGTTTGCGATCATCACTTGCTTTGAGAATTTCTTGTTGATCAATATCACAATATCCATCACCGAAGCTCCAAGTACTTTACGTACCCCAATCTCTTTGGTGCGTCTTTTTGTGGAAAAAGAGGCAAGACCAAATAAGCCTAAACAAGCAATGAAAATAGCCAGTATAGAGAACAAGTTAAACACAATGATTTCTTTGTCTTCCTGGCGATACATCTGCTCAAATTTAGTCTGTAGATAAGTCAGCTCCATTTCTTGTTCTGGTACTAGCTTGCGCCAGGTATCCTCTATGAAGTCGCGAGTTTGCGTTATATCACCTTGGAATTTAATCGCCATCGAATTGCCTTCACTCTCTCTTAGCAAGTGATACGTTGGGCTTATCTCTGTTTTAAGTGAAGAAAAATAATAGTTGTGCGTTACCCCGATGATAGTCGCCATAGCGCTTGAATGGCGAGTTAATCGTACTTCAAATGTCTTACCAACTGCTTCATCAGCACTAAATCCTAAACTCTGCGCCGCCTTTTCATTAATCACAACCGAAAAACGCGGATTTGGCTCAGCCGCACTCGGCATCACAAACTTATCTGCAGGAAAATCGCGACTAAACCCTCGACCACTCAGTAACTTTATGTTGTAGCTGCTAAAATAATCTTCATCTACTGCCAATGTCGGCATGGTTTGTGACAATTGTGTTTTTGGATTAACCATCCCAAAAGCATCGACAATGGTCTCTGTTGGTACCGCTGAACTTGCTGTCACACTGACAATATTTGGATGAGAGAGCAGTTGTGTTTTTAGTGCACTACGTTGTTGACTGGCGATGTCTGTATAAAGACGGCTCAGCACAAAAGTATTGTCTTTGTCATAACCGAGTTCTATGGCTCTGGCATACTTTAGTTGCTGGTTAGATACTGTGGTGGCGATAATAAGCACCACGGCTACACTAAATTGAAATACCACCAGCCCTTTACGCAGCAGCGCACCAGATTTACCCTGTGTCACTTCTCCTTTAAGCACTTTAGCAGGTTTAAAGCGGCTTAGGTAAAAGGCTGGGTATGCGCCTGAGATTAAGCCAACGAATAACCCTAACAGCAACAGCGTAGTCAACACTAACGGCTCTGAATAGAAGTCAAAACTGAGCGGCTTGCCGATAAAGCTCGCAAACAAGGGCAAACCGGCCTCAACCAGCGCTACAGCAATGATCAACGCGATATAACTCAACATCATCGCCTCAACCACAAACTGCACAACTAAATGCTGCTGTTTAGCGCCTAATGTCTTACGTACTCCCACTTCCTTTGCGCGCTTGGTTGCTGTGGCGGTCGACAAATTCATAAAGTTAACACACGCAATAAAGAGAATAAGCGCTGAAATAACACTAAACGAATAAACGGTATTGATATCACCATTTTCTTTCATTTCACCATACTGATGTGAGTGAAGGTAAATATCGGTGACAGGCATTAACTCAAAGCCAAGGGTGTCGCTAGTTCCCGGGCCATAATGATTTTCTAAATAATTTGGGATTTTTGCTTCAACATCTTCACCGGTTACCCCATCCGCTAATTTAACGTAGGTGAAATAGTTAAAACTTGGGTCACGCTGCCAGCTGTTATCACCATAATAAGTGGTGGCCGTTGCCATACTGATGAGCGCAAAGACATTTAAATGGGTGCGCAGTGGCAAATCTTTTATCACGGCGCTCACTTTTAACGGTAGTTTTCCTGCACCAAGTAAAGACTCTCCGACAACATTCGTACGACCAAAATAGAGCATTGCAGCTGCTTGGGTTAAAACAATGGTGTTTGGAGCCTCAAGTGCCGACTGACGCTCTCCGTCAATTACATCTAAGGAGAAAAAATCGACAAAGTTGGGATCAGCGAGGAATACACCATCATGAAGAAAACTTTCCTTGCCGTGTCCAAGCGCAACACTCACTTCTCGAAAGCGAGTAGCATCAATCACTTCTTCAAAATGTGCTTGATAGTTTTCAGCGTTAAATACTTGCCCTTGCGCATAGTATTGTTCAGGCGCACTTGGCGGCATCCATTTTACAGACGAGCGATAGATTTGCTCATGACCCTTAATAAACTTGTCATAACCCAACTCAGACTCAACAAAGATAGCCATACTGATACAAATAGCTAAACCAATCGCCAAACCCAAAATATTGATTGTTGAGTAGAGCTTTTGTTGTAGTAAACTACGATACGCGATTAACAGGTAGTTTTTAAGCACAACGAACCTCCTGCATTTGACTCGAAACAATATGGCCATCCAATACATGGATCGTGCGATGCGCATAATTTGCATGGTGTTCTGAGTGCGTCACCATGACTATAGTTACCCCTTCTTGATTAAGCTGTGCTAGCAGCCCCATGACTTCTTCACCATTTTTTGAGTCAAGATTACCGGTTGGCTCATCCGCTAGAATCATTTTTGGCTTTGCAACAATCGCACGCCCAACTGCAACCCTTTGCTGTTGACCACCTGAAAGCTGCTGTGGGTAATGATCTTTGCGATGCGCAATATTTACTTTTTCAAGCACGGCTATCACACGCTGTGCTCGCTCGGCTTTAGCGATCCCCTGATAAATAAGCGGAAGCTCAACGTTCTCATACACAGTGAGCTCATCGATAAGGTTAAAACTTTGGAAGATAAAGCCAATATTGTCTTTACGAATATCAGCAAGCTGACCTTCACTTAAATGGCTGATGTTCTTGCCATCAAAAACATACTCGCCACCATCAATATGGTCTAGCATGCCGATGATATTGAGTAAGGTAGACTTACCTGAACCTGACTGTCCCATGATAGCAACGAACTCGCCACGCTCTACGGTCACCGTGACATCCTCAAGGGCGTAAGTCTCAATCAGCTCAGTACGAAAAACTTTATTTATTTTAGTTAGATGTAACATATTCTTTTGCCTTTTAATTCTATTAACGAGTCAAACTGACCGACTGCATGTCTTTAAAGCTGCTGTAACTTGAGGTGATCACTCGGTCGCCGACCGCCAACCCATCAAGTACTTCAATATATTTGTTGTTACGCTCGCCAAACGTCACCGATTTCTTCACCGCCACCTGGCTGCCCTGCTCTAGTACAAATACCCACTTGCCAGCGGTATCTTGATAAAATCCACCATTTGGTATTAAAGTCGCGGCTTTCGCATCTGCTAATAACAACTCCAACTGTAAACTTTGACCTCTACGCATGTCGCTGGGCAGCGCAGCATTAAAAGTTAAATCCACTTCAAAGCGACCATTTGACACTTCGGCATAGACCTTTGCGAGCGTTAGCTCATACTGCCTCCCCTGCAGCGTTAACCTTGCGGTTTGTCCTGCATACACGCGGCCTAGGTAAAACTCATCAATTTGGGCCGACACTTTATATTCAGACACAATATCAACTTGCCCTAAACGTGAGCCTCTCGCCTTTGAAGCACCTAATTCTGCGTCTAGCGCAGTCAATTGACCATCCATAGGCGCTTTGATAATTAGGTTTTCAAGATTTTTACGCGCAAAGCTCAAGTTTTTATTGAGCTGCTCGACGCTATCTTCTAGCTGTGCAATTTGTGCCGTACGGATTTTTTCATCTTGTTGCTGCTGCTCAATAATTAACTTACGACGGTTTTTTAGATACTCAGTTTCATCTTCGGCCGCTTGTAGCTCGCCTTTTGAAACTAAATTACCGCTACCAAGGCGCTTCAACTGTGCAAGCTTTCGCTCACTTTGCGTTACCTGAAAGTCTAGCTCTAATAGGTTTCGTTTTAAGTTTAAACGGTTTTGCTCTATCGCTAAGCGGGTATTGTGTAGGTTATTTAGCTGCTCTGAGATCTGCGCCTCACGGGAGATCACATCCAGTTGCAGACTGGTGTTGCTCAGTGTTAGCAACTTGTCACCCTTTTTAACCATCGCACCTTCTTCGACGAAACGCGCTTCGACTCGGCCACCTTCGATGGCATCTAGATACACAGACTTACTCGGCTTGATGCTGCCTCTAAGCGGAATAAGATCATGAAACTCACCCTTTGTCACTGTACTTATCTTGACTTTATCCATCGCCAGATTAACACGTTCCCCACTGCTACTCGCTGCACTATCAAATGCAAAATACGCTACTGCTATAATAGGTAGCGCCAGCCACCACAGCTGAAATCTTTTGTTAGGTGTGATTTTTCTATCCATTTTGTCACCCTCTTGAGTTTAGGTTAGCCTAATAACTCAAGTTGCGTGCCAAACCAAAAAACCCATAAAAATCAAATTCATAAATTAACTCTATAGAATAATGGAACAAAAGAGTGTAAAAAAATTAAACACCTAGTGTACGATATCGTACAGTTTGATTGGGAAAGGAAATGTAATGACTATCAGCGATAAGGCAATTTTAGTTGTCGATGACAACAGCGAAATTCTCGTCGCCACGAGAATGTTGCTCAAACAATATTACAAAAAAGTGGTGACGCTAGAGAATCCCCATGACATCGCTAAAACAATGTCGGAACAGGACTTTGCTCTGATATTGCTCGACATGAACTTTACTCGAGAATCAACCTCCGGCGCCGAAGGATTCTACTGGCTCAAACAAATAAAAGCCCTGGACGGAGATGCTGTGGTTGTGCTCTTCACCGCCTATGGCGATCTAGCGATGGCAGTGGATGCCATCAAGCTTGGCGCCAACGATTTTGTCCTCAAGCCTTGGCAAAATGAAAAGCTACTCGCAACGGTTGCCAACTGCATCGAGTTGAGCGAACAACGGAAAAAGTCCAAGAAACTTACGCAAATCGCACAAATCTCAATGGCAGCGCAAAACAAGCCATTCGAGCATTTAATTGCTTCAAGTCCAGCAATGGAGCAAGTTTTTCAGACCATAGAGAAGGCCGCTAAAACCGACGCCAACGTTTTAATCTTAGGTGAAAGCGGCACTGGTAAAGAAGTCGTTGCCAGAGAGCTACATAAACAATCTTTACGAAAAGACAATACCTTTATGTCTGTAGATATGGGCACGATCGCCAGCTCTTTGTTCGAAAGTGAGTTGTTCGGCCATATGAAAGGCGCATTTACAGATGCGAAAGCCAATAAGCCAGGTCGCTTTGAACTTGCGGAATCCGGTACTTTATTTTTGGATGAAATAGCTAATATTCCGCTCGAGTTACAGGGAAAGTTACTTACTGCGATCCAAAATCGAGTAGTTACGCCAGTAGGTGGTAGCAAACAAATAGAGGTTGATCTGCGCCTTATCACCGCAACCAATATGAATTTGTATGACATGGTTCGCGAAGGCAGTTTTCGTCAGGACTTGTTATACCGCATTAATACCGTAGAGATCACACTTCCAGCACTACGAGATAGACCTCAAGATATTCCACTACTTATTGAGTTTTATGCTGATCTATACAGCAAAAAGTACAAGCTCGCGTGTAAAACGGTCAGCGACAAAATGATGGCTGATTTAGTCAAATATCAATGGCCCGGTAATATTCGAGAATTACAACATTTGGTTGAACGTGCTGTTATTTTATCTGACTCAACCCAATTACAGTTTCAGCTCGCCAGTCCAGCGGCAAGCACGCAAGAGAG
Organism: Pseudoalteromonas galatheae; assembly: GCF_005886105.2. Taxonomy (NCBI): domain Bacteria; kingdom Pseudomonadati; phylum Pseudomonadota; class Gammaproteobacteria; order Alteromonadales; family Pseudoalteromonadaceae; genus Pseudoalteromonas; species Pseudoalteromonas galatheae. The sequence continues at coordinate 402,993 of NZ_PNCO02000002.1, read as the reverse complement.
AGTGGGACTTTTTGACACCTACAATCTCGCAGAAATAGAGCAACACACCATAGAGCGGGCGGTCCGAGACTTTAAGGGAAATATCAGCCATGCAGCTAAAGCGCTTGGGATCACCCGCGCGTCACTGTACCGTAAAATGGAGAAGTATGATGTGGAATAATAGCCTCGCTCGCATGGCCATTTTTCAACTCGCGGCCATTGTATTCGCCACGCTTGGTGTATTGGGCTTTCTCCACAGCTACGTCTTTTTGTTTAGTGGGTTATCCATTGCGATTGCAGTGCTATTCACAGTGCTGTCTATTGCCACACTGAAAAGACAAAAACAACGATTCGAAGAGGTGTTTACTGCGCTCAAGTATCAAGATGGCAGCTTTAGAATTGATAAAAAGCACCCAATAAGTAAGCAAGCACTTACAACCTGTAACGAGCTTATTCAGAAAGCTCAGCAAGATAAAGCCAAGCAGACAGAGCTCGTCACCACTTATGAAACGATGCTACAACACATAGAAGCAGGTCTGATCCTTATCAAAAATGGCCACACCATTTTGATTTGTAATAACAGCGCAAAGCAATTGTTGGATATTCGCGGCGCAGAGTCTGGACACTCACTACTTGCAGCACACCCAGAGCTTGAACAAGCCAAAGTAGGTAGCCACATTACCAAAGACTTACTATTTAAATATTTTACGTTTTCCAATCAAGACAACCAATACCAACTTTGGCTTTTTACTGCAATTTCAGAGCAGCTAGAGAGTACCCAAATCGAATCTTGGCAAAAGCTGATCCGCGTGCTTATCCATGAAATAGGAAACTCCGTCGCACCGATTTATTCGCTCTCAAATACGCTAATTAATATCACCAATAATCAGTTAGCCGAAGCGGTGACAGACCAAGAACTCGTTGAAGACTACTTACAAAGCCTACAAGCGATTGGTGTTAGGAGCCAGTCTTTACTTGGCTTTATAGATAACTACAGAAAGCTCACACATATCCCTGAACTTGACCTCCAACCGCTTGTAGTACAGACTTTATTTGATGACATCACGCCATTGATAAAAAGCGACTTTCGTGACGCAAATATCAGCCTACACTTTGACGTGACGCCCGCTGCGCTAAGCATTAATGTTGATAGAAAGATGATAGAGCAAGTGCTGCTCAACCTACTAAACAACGCCAAAGATGCCATGAAACATAACAACCAAGAAAAAGTAGTGACAGTATCAGCAACGATTAATCGCTACGGCAAATGTGAGATCAAAGTTGCTGATAACGGGGAAGGAATAGAGCCCAGCGCACTCGATAAGATATTTGTACCATTTTTTACCACAAAACCTCATGGCTCGGGAATTGGACTTGCACTCAGCCAGCAAATTATCCACCGCCATAAAGGGAGGATCAGCGCGACTTCTGAAGTAGGAAAAGGGAGCTGCTTTAGTGTATTGCTTTAGTGCTTTTCTTTTTTAAAGAAAAATAGCAACAACAAGGAGTTAATCATGAAGCTTCCACTTTTAAATAATGCCGAGGCAGAATATATTCCAGCATTTCTTACCAAGGCAGAGAGCCAATTACTGTATCAGTGGTTAATCACACACTGTGATTTGTCTCAGCCTGAAACCATCACCTTGCCTAACGGTGAAAATACGGAAATTAGACCTTGGAAAATGATGTTTGTAGACCCTAGTCTCGAAGATCCGGAAGTATTTCCTAGCTACCATGGTCGACGCCAAGCTTGGCCTAATTTGATTTCATCAATACAACAACGGCTACAAGCTCAAATAGGCGTCGAATTTAGCGTCTGCGTCTGTATTTTTTATTCAGATGGTGATGAGTACATGGACTTTCACAGTGATCTGTCCGCATTTGGGCCAACTAATGTTATCGCTTCTTTGAGCTTAGGTGCCGAGCGCTTGTTTCAAGTTCGTCATCAAGCAAAACCCGATGAACAATTTGAACAGCTGCTAGAAGATGGTTCATTATTTATTATGGGGAATGGCTTTCAAACACAATTCCAACATGCCATCCCCCCCGCACCTAAAGAGGTTGGCGCTAGATTTAATCTGACCTTTAGGCAGTTTACTTGACCAAACGTAACATAGGTGAAAAATGAAAGTAGGATTTTATCAATTTGCAGTCAAATATGGTGACCCCCAATACAACCGAACGACCATAGTCGAGGCATTATCACAGGCAGACTTTGATCTCATTGTGTTACCCGAGTTATGTACCTCAGGTTGCCTCTTTCTTAATCACACTCATATGGAGGAGATGGCTGAGGAATTACCTAATTGCACGACTCTCAGCCTACTCCAACCTTTAGCACAGCAGCGACAAGGAACTATCATCGCAGGGATCATTGAAAAAGCTGGTCGTGATCACTTTAATAGTGCAGTTATAGTTAAGCCAGAAGGAGCTGTCGGCGTGCATCGTAAGGTTTTTTTAGCCCCACCCGACAAACGCTTTTTTCAAGCCGGTGATACGTTCAAAGTGCACGAAATAATGGGGGTTAAAGTGGGTATTTTATTATGTTACGACATCTGGTTTGAAGAGGGACTCACCCAACTTACAAAGCAAGGTGTGCAGTTAATTGTAAATCCCTCAAATTATTGTGGTGAAGACAGTCTTGATACAATTAGAAAGCAAGCCAAGAAATATAAAGTCCATATTATTTCAGCAAATCGCACTGGTATGGACCACGTTACTGAAACAGGAGTTCAATTTATCGGCCAAAGCATTCTTGTAAGCCCTGATGGTGAAGTACTTATGCTTGGGGATTCAACGGAGCAGCTTATCACAGCCGAAATAGACTTTTTCGCCCCTTCGTGAGGATAGCCTGCAAATGCTTTCTATCGGAACAAGTAACCCCATTTTGGTTTTGCTTCCCATGTAATTCTTGATATTATCGCAACTCGTTGGGGAGTAGCCTGCTTCCAATGCTCGGAAGAGTTCGTATCAACATAATTGGCCAAAATGCCATGGTGCGGACACCTCTCGGTTGGCGAGACCATCGATGTATCCATGCCTGTGGTTGGGCGTGTGGATGTATCGTGGACTCAAATCGCCTGACCGGAGCAATGTAAATGAATTTCGTCACCCTGCTACTATTAGCATACGCTATGTCTACCGATGCTTTTGCCGCGGCAATCGGTAAAGGCGCCAGCTTAAAATCACCTCGGCTTACTCAAGCCATAAAAATCGGCCTTATTTTTGGAATTATTGAAGCCAGTGCACCGCTGCTTGGCTGGTTAATAGGACAATCTGCTGCAGGCTATGTCGAAGCTTGGGATCATTGGATTGCCTTTATCTTACTGTTCGGACTTGGCGCTCATATGATTTATGAGAGCCTTAAGGGTGATGACGAAGCGCCAACTCAACACGCAAAACAGCCTTGGTTCAGAACCATTATAACAGCATTTGGCACTAGTATTGATGCAATGGCTGTCGGCGTCAGTCTCGCATTTGTTGATGTGAATATATGGCTCGCTGCCGCACTCATTGGCCTCGCCACCACCATGATGGTGACAATTGGTGTGATGATTGGGCATTCGGCTGGAAAGTTTCTTGGTAGTCGAGCTGAAACCTTTGGTGGGGTGATCTTAATCTGTGTGGGAACTTGGTTGCTATATAGCCACCTTTCGATTTAATCTGACTCGCAAAAAAGAGCGGTATATTTACCGCTTGCTTACTTATACCCTTTACCTAGGGCTAATGGCTTTTAAGCCTTTTTAATCGCTTTTTTCAGCTTTTTGATTTTCGCTTCATGCTTTTCAATCTTTGCTTTACGCGCTTTCAGCTCTTTTTTAAGCGCTTTAACATCGCTTTTCTTCGCCATAACTAATCTCCTTTGGTTGTTTTGCGAACACTTACTACCATAGCAAAGTGACTGACAATATCAAACTACTCTCGTACTACAGCTCTATCTAATCCTAAAATAAACCCCTTGGCATCATGCCAAAGGGTTTTTTATTATCCGAATAGTTGAGTAAGCTTTTTTACTTCTCTACCGGAAAGCCTCTATCACGCATCAGCGCTTCAACCTCAGCATCACGACCTCTAAACTTGCGATACGCTTCTGCTGGATCCATTGAGTTGCGAACTGAGAATAGGTAATCCACCAAACGCTGTGCAACGTCTTTGTCATAGAAGCCACCTGGCGCTTCAGCAAACGCTTCAGCTGCATCTGAGGTTAATACCTCAGCCCACAGGTAACCGTAGTAACCCGCTGAATAACCTTCACCTGAGAATACGTGACCAAAGTGGGTGGTGCGGTGACGCATCACTACCTCATCCGGCATGCCTAGCGCACCTAACTGAGACTTTTCGAATGCAACAGGGTCGCCAATCTTGTCTGGATCTGTGGTATGGAAAAGCATATCCATGATAGCCGAACCAAGATATTCAGTCGTTGCGAAACCTTGGTTAAAGGTTGCTGACTTCTTGATTTTCTCGATTAGCGCTTTAGGCATAGGCTTGCCTGTTTTATAGTGAACTAAGTAACGATTGATTACTTCGTCCGTTGACAACCAACGCTCCAATAACTGAGATTGGAACTCAGTGTAGTCACGCACGCCAGAGTTTGAACTTGGATACTTCACGTTTGAAGAAAGCGCATGCAGCGCGTGGCCAAACTCGTGGAAATAGGTTTCTGCATCAGACCAAGAGATCAAAGTTGCTTCACCCTCTGGCGCTTTCACAAAGTTGGAGTTGTTTGAGCTAAGCACATTTGTTTTACCATCAAACGTTGTATGGCTGCGGTATGACAAGGCCCACGCACCTGAGCGCTTACCTTTACGTGCGAACGGGTCTAGATACCAGAGGCCAATATTATCACCAGTGGTTTTGTCTGTTACTTCCCAAACACGAACATCAGGGTGGAATACAGACACCGACCCTTTCGGCACTTCAGTGAACTCAAAGTTGAACAAACGACCTGCCACATAGAACATCGCTTCACGCAAATTATCTAGCTGTAAATAAGCCTTAACTTCGTTTGAATCCAATTGATATTTGGCTTGACGTACCTTCTCAGCGTAAAAACGATAATCCCAAGGCTTGATGGTGATATCAGCACCTTCTTTGTCAGCGATCGCTTGCATGTCAGCCACTTCTTCTTTCACACGCGCAATTGCAGCTGGCCATACTTTTTTCATCAGCGCCATCGCGTTTTCAGGCTTTTTCGCCATGCGGTCTTCGAGACGCCACTGCGCATAATTATCGTAGCCTAATAAGTTAACGCGCTCATGTCTCAACTTTAAGATGTCAGAGATAATCGCTTTGTTGTCGTACTCACCACCATTGTTGCCACGGTTATAGTAGTTGTTCCATACTTTCTCGCGTAACTCACGCTCTGTTGAGTAGGTTAAAAATGGATCCATGGATGAGCGAGAGTTGGTAATCGCGTACATGTCCGCCTTACCGCGCGCTTTTGCAGCAGCCGCTGCCGACGCAACAAACGACTCAGGCAAACCTGACAATTGCGCTTTAGTGAGGTAAACCACGTAGTTTTCTTCGTCTGCAAGGACGTTGTTTGCAAACTGAGTATGTAGCTTTGATAGCGCTAGATTAATGTCTGCGTAACGCTTAGCGTCTTCACCTTTTAGCGTCGCACCATTACGGGCAAAGCCGTTATAACGCATCCAAGTAATACGCTGCTCTTCTGCGGTTAGCTTTTTATATTCAGCACCTTCATAGACTGCTTTTACACGTTCAAAAAGCGCTTGGTTTTGGGTGATTTTAGAGCTGAACTCTGAAAACTTAGGTACCACTCGCGATTGAATTTCTCTAAATTCAGGGCTTGAAATATTAGAACGCCAAAGACCGTAGTAGGTAAATACACGATCCAAAGCAGCACCCGCTCTTTCCAGCGCAACGATTGTGTTCTCAAAAGTTGGCTTCGCAGGGTTATTAGCTATCGCTTCAATTTCTTTTAAATTATCAGCCATACCTATTTCAAGTGCGGCTTCTAAATCCTCAAGCTTCATTTTATCAAAATGAGGAACGCCTTGATAAGGGCCTGAAAACTCTTGCAAAAGCACATTATCATATTGCTTACTTTGAAGTAGTTTTACTGGTTCTTGAGTTTGATCCGCTGTGCCCGCACAACCCGCAAGGGCTAAACATACAGCAGCACTTAAAAGTGTGATGGTAGGTTTGAACATATTGTTACATCGCTTGTTGTTATCGTGGGTAAGATATTACGGATCGTCTCTAAAAGTGCAATCGCTTTGCGAGAGAAGCAAGATTCTCTGCGATGGAGAAGAGAAGCGAGAATTCATGACTGTTTGAATGTATCTAAACCAAGATTTAAGTTGTTTTTTTCATCGGTTGTTACAATTTACCTTGAAAATTTAACCAAAATCAGCCAAGTTAGTAAAAAACTGATCTGTAGGGAAAAATAATGGAAGTTGGTATTTTCATCTATGACGGTGCAGAGTGTTTAGATTTTTGCGGCCCGTTTGAGGTATTCAATACCGCAAAGCGATTTATCGAGACTCCGATTAACGTCAACCTTGTCGCGCCAAGTCATATCCCAGTAACCTCGCGTGGCGGCATGAGTGTAAACCCCCATTACAGCATCTACTCGCATCCAAAGTTTGACTTGCTCATAGTTGTAGGTGGGCTTCATCACCAAATTTGTAGCGATCACAACGTACTTAATTGGCTTGCAGAAACTGCCAACCATACCTCTCAATGCGCATCAGTTTGTACAGGCGTATTTTTATATGCTGAAGCAGGCCTCATTGATGGAAAGCGAGTCACCACCCATTGGCAAGATATCGACGATTTGAGAGAACAATACCCTTCTCTAGAAGTGGTTGAGGACGTAAGGTTTATCATGGATCAAAATTTTACTAGCTCAGCGGGTATTTCAGCTGGTATTGATATGAGTTTAGAGCTAGTGAAAAAACGTTTCGGGCAATCTATTGCAAGAAAAACAGCAACGCAAATGGATTACGATTGGCCTAGAAATTAATAATGGTGAATGTCACCATTATTAATTCTACCACACGCGGGTCTACTCACCGCTAACACCTGCAAGCTCCAGCTCACTCACACGTTTTTTCGCAAATACTACGACTTTATCGTATTCACTTTGCGCCTGTGCCAAATGTGATTTACACTGTCCTGCTTGATGTTCTCGCGCATAAGTTTCTATTTTATCGAGCAAATCAAATAGCGTATCTGCAGCCAAATCACCTGCTTGACCTTTAAGTGCATGGCTGTACCTCGCTGATGCGTCACAATTACTATTTTTAATACTCAATCTAAGCTGTTGCATTTGATTTTCAGAGTCACTCAAAAACAAAGTGTATACTTGTTTAAGTAACTCATCATCTCCAGAGAGGCGTTCTAGCACGTTAGCTTCATTTATTGGCTGTTTCGCTTGTTTTTCTTCCTCGCTCTCGAAGGGATGAATAAGCACAGAGTCATCATCCTTAGCGTGTACTCCTAAGACTTCCAGCACTTCAAATAATCGCTCAACGACCACAGGTTTAGTCACAAATTCATCCATTCCCGCGTTTAAGCAACGTTCTTTTTCACCCGCAAGTGCACTGGCAGTCATCGCAATAATGATCGCATCTTTGTATTTATCACCACCTTGACCCTGACGAATTGCCCTTGTGGCCTGATAACCATCCATTCCTGGCATATTGCAGTCCATAAAGATGGCATCAAAGTTAACTTCTTGATGCTCAAATAGCAGTAGTTTATTCACGGCATCTTGGCCATCAACGGCAAAGCTCACTTTAGCCCCTTGTCCTTCTAAGATGCCTTTAGCCACAATCCGATTGATTTGATTATCGTCTACCACCAAGAAATGACAACCCGCGACTAAATTACCGCTTAATGCCACTGTCTCACCAGACTTTTTCAAACTGGGCTGTAATCTAATTGCTTTATTTAAATCAAATAGCGCGACAAACTCCCCCACCCGAAGAGGAGCAGAGATATGCACAATATTGTCGAAATCATTAATATGCTGAAGCTCATCCCCCACTAAAACAAGCTTCTCAAATTGATTTTGAGCCGACTTTACTTGATTGTAATCTTGCTCACTCGTAACGATGCATATATCACTCTGTGCGCCTTTCTGTACAAGCTCACCACCACATTTACTGATAAGTTTAGCAATCATGTCTGACTCTAATTTTGTTTTACTGAACACAGAGGCTGTTTTGCCAGCTAATACTTCAGGCACGTCAATGGGTTTAGTTTGCGAACTAGAAAACGGTAGTTCAAACCAAAATTTACTCCCTTTAAACTTTTCACTCTCAAAATGAATATGGCCGAGCATTTTTTCTACGAGCTGTTTACAAATAGAGAGCCCAAGCCCAGTTCCACCAAACTCGTTCGAGGTGTTAGCTGACTCTTGACTAAACGATTGGAATAGCTTGCCGTGATTGGCTTTTTCAATACCGACCCCAGTGTCTTCAACTGTGATTTTAAGCCATACCGTATCGTCTAGTTGCTCGGTAACTGCGGTCAATTTCACATGGCCTTTTTTAGTGAATTTAATCGCGTTGCTAAGGAGGTTATAAATTATTTGTTTAACGCGCGCCGCATCACCGCACAACTCAATATGCGCTAAACCCGTTTGATCTAAAATATAAGTAACCTTCTGCTCCTTGGCCTTTGCCGACATAGAAAGTGCGACGTGCTCAATGACAGAGAGCGGGTTGAATGGTTCATTATCAATGTCTAGTTTACCCGCCTCTATCTTCGATAAGTCAAGTACATCATTGATTAACGACAAAAGCGTAGTCGAGCTAGTTTCCATCATTTCTAGGTACTTATGCTGGTGCTTAGTAACGGGCTCTTTTCTCACCAAATTTAGTGACCCCAAAATACCATTGAGGGGAGTTCTCATTTCATGGCTGATAGTAGATATAAAGGCACTTTTCACTTCTGACGCTTTGGCGGCTTTATCTCGAGCATCCACGAGCTCTTTGGTACGCTCTTTCACCTCTTGTTCTAAGCGCTCATTTGCACCAACTAGTTGTGCTTCCGCTTCTTTTTTCGCAGTAATGTCTTCAACAAATAATGCCACCCCCTGAATGCGTTCATTTCCCGCGTAGATTGGAGATAAACTAAGTGAAAGCCAAATACTTTCATGGGCATTCAGCTTCAGTTGTAATGACTTAGATTCCACCACTTCACCCTGTAAAACCGTATTAGCATAGCGAGATACAAACTGATGCACAGCTTCTGGCAGAAACTGTGAGTTACTACCTAAACTGCTATTTTTTAATTGCTTAAAGAAGTGTTTTGCTGATTCATTAAAGCTGGTGAGCTTTAGGTTGTTATCAAAGCCAAGTACACCATCTGATGCGCCATCTAAAATCGCCTTAAACTCTGCTCGCGTTGAATCGAGCGCACGTAAACTACTGGTATATTGCCAAAACGCAAAAAAGACTAGCGCAAATACACCGCAAGCAACAGCGAGTAAAGCATAGGTGGTTAACCGTTTTTCATTCAAACTTTGCTGATAAGCAGCAAAAGGGATCAGATTAACAAGCTTAACCTTTAGATTATTAAAGTTAGCCCCTGCAACCTTGTTAATGAGCGCTAAAAACTGTTCCCCCGTCGACTTGTCTTCCACCAGCTGGACTTTATTCGACCATGGCGTCACGCGATATAATGTTTGAAAGTTGATTTCGGGGTTTAAGTCTTTGCTGTATCGTAGCGAAAATTCTTGGTGATAAATAAATGAGTCATCTGCATCTAAGAGCATCACTTGTTGCATACTTGGCGCTTGAGAGACAATTCTGTCAATCATCTTTTCAGCATTGGTATTAATTACCAATATACCAAATAAGTCGTTATCTATATCGTAAGTCGGTAGAGTAAAACGTTTGGTTGGTTGAAAAGGCGTGACAACTTGTCCGTACTCGCGATTTAGGTTGATAGTTGTAGAGTAGATAGTACGCTCTGGTAGTTGCAGTGCTTGGATAAAGTAATCACTTTCGCTCTTATCCTGTAGTTTGCTATCCGGTACAGCAATTACCTGCCCTAGCTGCCGCTCAACCCTAACCATTTCCATCCCAGAATGGGCGTCAAGTAGGCGGATCTGGTTAAGGCCATCATACGAATACAACATTGACCTAAAGATCGTGCTTAGTCGTGCTCGCCAAATATCAAGCGGAGTGTTTTCTTGAGGGTCGATACCATTGTTTTTTTCCGCTCTGGCGATCCCCTGAATTGGTGGGGTGTCTAATAGAAAATAAAGAAACCGACGATTATCGTCGATTTCTCCCAAATAAATACTGTTTTGCGCTGAATGAACCTGCTCTAACCGCTGGAAAAAGCTCTCGTTTAGGTCACGATGGATGCTATTTTCAAAATATAAGATAGCACTTACCATCACGGCGAGCAGCAGTGCGATAGCGCTCTTAGCAATATTGGAAGAAGACACATTTTCTCCTTGGACAGTGGCCTGAGTGTTAGGCATAAAGACCTAAAATGCGTTCGCACTTAAGCACAAAAGGCAGCTACAAGCAAACGCATTATTAAATCTAGTCCAAATAGAAACAAAGACAAAGCTTCCTTACCATGAACTCAGCATAATAAGTCAGGTCATTTACAACGAAATACCTTTACGATTATGAAAACGGTGATAATCAATGCTTGGCCCTTCTGGTACTACTTGGGTTGGATTGATCATCGTGTGGCTAAAGTAGTAGTGTCTTTTAATGTGGTAAAAATCAACCGTATCTGCAATACCTTGATGTTGATATAAGTCACGCACATACGCAGAAATATTGGGGTAATCTTCGATTTGCTTAATATTGCACTTGAAGTGACCATGGTACACGCTGTCGAAACGGATGAGAGTCGTAAATAATCGCCAGTCGGCTTCCGTTAATTGTCCTTTCACAAGATAACGTTGCGCAGCAAGCCTTGCCTCGAGCTTATCTAGCGCGTTAAATAACGCATTTACAGCACTACTATAGGCATCTTGGGTAGTTGCAAATCCGGCCTTGTATACACCATTATTGATATTGTGGTAAACAAACTCATTTATTTCATCGATTTCATGCTTTAACGCCTCTGGGTAATAATCGGTGTCGTTTCCCGTTATCTGATTAAACGCATGATTAAACATACGGATAATTTCACTCGATTCATTGCTCACGATTTGCTTCGTTTGTTTATCCCAAAGGACAGGCACCGTGACTCGGCCCGAATAACTTGGATCGTTTTTAGTATACAGCTGATGCATAAAACTGAGCTGATACAGGCTATCACCGACTTCTGGACGCTGACTCGTAAAGCGCCACCCTTGGTCCAACATATCAGGGTCAACAATCGATACGTCGATATGCGCCTCTAGCTGTTTAAGCTTTCGGAAAATGAGCGTTCTATGAGCCCATGGACATGCAAGAGAAACATACAAATGGTAACGTCCGGACTCGGCTTTAAAGCCCGCTTTACCCGTTGGCCCCGCACTGCCGTCTGCTGTTACCCAATTTCTTAGCTTTGCAGACTCACGCTCAAACTTGCCTTGGCTACTTTTCGTATCATACCATTTATCATGCCATTGACCTTCGATTAATAATCCCATGTAAACCCCCTATACAATATCGCCGAAGCGTCCTTGTTGATAATCTTTTACTGCTTGATGAAGCTCCTCTTGAGTATTCATCACAAATGGTCCCATATGCGCTATTTTTTCCTCAATTGGCTGCCCAGCAAGGATCAAAAAGCCAACATCATCCGTCGCGAGGAGATCAAAATTTTGGCTTGGGTCAAGCTCAAGCAACGTTTGCTCCCCATAGTTTTCAAGTTTGCCCGTATGAATATAGATCATCACCTTGCCAAACTGAGCCAGTTCAAGGTGCAATTGACTTCCCGCAGCTAAAGCCACATCAGCAAGTGCTCCCCCGCCTGAAAGAGACTGTAATGACGATGTCAGTACCTCGCCTGCCACTTGCCATGTGCCCGCCAATGCTTTGAAATGACCTTTTTTTGCTATCGCTATTTGCGGCACAGGGTGCTCAATTGTATCTTGGTATTTAGGCGCTCGCATTTTGTCTTTTGCTGGCATATTTAACCAAATCTGGAAGCCATGCATGCCCTCTGCGTCACTTAGCGGCATTTCTGAATGCACCACACCACGCCCAGTACTCATCCATTGTACATCACCGCTGCGAATGGCTTTGATATTACCCATTTGATCTCTATGCTCAAAGCCGCCTTTGCGAATATAGGTAAAGGTTTCAATGCCTCGGTGTGGATGCGGTGGGAAGCCAGCCACAAAGTCATTGCGATTATCTGACTTTAATTCATCAATCATGAGATAAGGATCTAAACTCTTGCCATCAAATCCAGCGATGCGGTTAATATTTACACCAGCACCATCTCGTGTCGCCTGTGCCTTGTTAATTCGAATAATCTTCATAATAGCTCTCAAATTCGCCTGAACATGAAGTAATACGTTCAGCTCAATAATTTAATGGTTAGCCTATCAAACCTGCGAGAGAATAAAATTAGTCAAATTTGGCTATTTTGTTCGATTAAAAAGAACGAACATCACAAACCATAAGTAGCGCCGTCAATCACTGGTCTGAACAGCTTCTGATACCGACCATATTGAACAATTTTTAATTGTAATTAGATTATTCTCTGACAAGCTAGAGGGGCTACAATTTAACCCTTAATAGGAGCAAAGGATGAGGTCCCTAAGTCTATTGTTTGCGCTGGCATTACTTGCGGCGTGTAGTTCAACAAGTCCGGTAAGTGTAAATACGGTTACAGGTCCCCCAACCAATCTAACGGTTGAAATTACGGATGTCACCAATACCGATGGTCAAATGCTGGTACTGTTATTTGACAACAGCGCTGACTACCACAGCGACAAAAATGTGAATGATCCTGATGCTAACTTTTTTCGCAAATTGATTGTTACGCCGCAAACGCCCAACACCAGAGTCACTTTTGAAAACGTACCTGCAGGTCAATACGCTATTCAGGTTATCCACGACGAAGATAGTGACGGTGGCATGGATCGAATGATTTTCCCATTTATGGGGATGCCTAGTGAGCCTTACGCACTGTCAAACAACATTCACGATAGCTTGTCAAAAGGCGATTTCGAAGAGGCTTTATTTACTGTAAAGGCCCCTGACACTAAAATTCAGCTAGTCCTCTCCACGCATTTATCAAAAATGACAGGGCTGTAATACTCTATAACTCACAGATAATTCTACGCCTGTGAGTTATCCTCTCAAGTCATTACATTTGTCATTTTATTTTCTGACAACCCTCACTCACATCTCACCTTAAAGCAAAGCATACTGCAAATCGTACAGTTAAGTAGGAGCGAAGACGGTGAGCAATGCCATTGAGTTATCAAATATCAGTTTTGCATACGACAATACTAAGCCGATATTAGCAGATCTAAACCTTACGCTTGAACAGGGTAAGGTATATTCCATTCTTGGCCCAAACGGCGCAGGAAAAACCACCTTGATCAACATAATGCTCGGCAGACTAAGACCCACGTCAGGACGAGTTTCTGTTCTTGGCCACCAACCTGAGTCTGACTTTTGCCGCCAGCGCGTGGGTGCCATGATGCAATTAGGCGGGCTACCTCTGCAAACCAAGGTGAGGGAGTTTCTGGCGTTATTTGCAAGTTACCATCAAGCCCCAATTCCATTAGAGAGTTTAATTTCACTCTGCCAATTAACACCATTTTTAGAACAAACTTTCGATACGTTATCTGGGGGGCAAAAACAACGACTGTTTATGGCAATTGCACTCGTAGGCAATCCCGACATTGTTTTTTTGGATGAACCTAGTGTTGGTATGGATGTAGAGTCAAGACAGCAGCTGTGGCAGGCCGTACGCACGTTAAAACAACAAAGTAAAACGGTACTCCTTACCACACACTATCTTCACGAGGCAGAAGCATTAGCGGATGAATTGTTAGTTTTAAAAGAAGGAAAATGTACCAAGCTTAACGACATACCTGAACTTGCCAGCACCTATCGTCGGTCACAAATCAAGTTCACCAGCGACCTGTCTGCTGCAGCACTGGTTAATGCGATACCTATGATAGACCTGAATATTAAAGGCGATCAGTTCACTATCTTGACGGATGAGCCAAATCATATTTTGCAGCAGTTATTAGAGAAATTTTCTATTCGCAATTTACATGTAGCCCCAATGAGCCTCGAAGAGGCTTATTTATCACTGATGAATGCGAGGAGCGCTTAACCATGATAAACACTGCATCTTTTATACTTGAAAGCAAAACTGAACTTTTGAGCACATTTAGAAGTAAGGGTTTTGTGATCCCAGCCACACTATTTCCTTGCTTGTTTTATCTTTTCTTCGGCGTGGTGTTCAGTCATGGTGACTCCCATAACTATATGTATATCAATTATCTGATATTTGGCATGATAGGACCTGCGCTATTTTCCTTTGGCGTTAACGTCGCCCTTGAAAAGCAAAATGGTTGGCTGATACTCAAACAACTATCTCCCGTTTCTCCCTATCAGTATCTGCTCGCAAAGTGTGTGAGTGCGACGGCTTTTTCATTGCTCGTAGCCTGCCTAATGAGCTTACTGGCATTATTTTCCGTCTTGTCTTTAAGTTTAGCTCAATGGTTACTCGTGGTTACAATTACCCTACTCGGCACCTTGCCTTTGTGTATGTTAGGGTTGTTAGTTGGGCTGTCAGTGCCAGCAAAAGCGGCACCTGCGGTGGTTAATTTAGTTTACCTACCACTTTCGCTGCTTTCAGGTCTGTGGCTGCCTATCGGGCTATTTCCTGAAGCAATGCAATGGTTTGCTTGGCTGTTGCCAACTTTCCATATTTCCCAGTTAGCGCTTTCGACCATCGATGCAACTTTGGGTTTTCCTGTTTACCTCCATGCGGCCGTCTTAATTACACAAACGCTAGCATTATTTTTTGTCGCGCAAATAAAATTTAAGCAGGCGTAACAGGACAACCAAAAGCGCACGGTCCCAACCCTGTGCGCTTTTATTTTGTCATTACTTACTTTCTTCGAGCTTACTATCAATACTGAATTTACCAGCACCTGACGCGGCAAGTGCGAGAAAACCACCAGCCATGGCAATATTTTTAAAAAACATTAAGAACTGCATTTGGTCGGCCAGATCAAAGTGAAACAGCAACGCACTGACAATACTAAACCCCGCAAATGCAATTGCTGTCAGTTGAGTAAATGCTCCCGCAAGAATGAAAAGCCCTCCTATCAATTCAAAGGCTATAACCAATGGCAGCAGCTCGCTTGGTAATCCACTTGAAGCCATGTATGTAGCATTACCTTCGAAGTATTGGATTTTATTAATCGCAGCCAGTATAAAAATGGCTGATAGCCCTACTCGACCAAATAAAGATAATACTGATGCCATTGTACTGTTCGGTTTAATGATGTTAATTAGGTTCATGATACTTTCCTCGATAAATATAGACTGTATTGGATTGGCTCTCGGTGATGAGCCGTTGGAAGAAAGTATACGTTCGCTTTAAAATAATTAAATTAGTAAAAAAATCATGAATCATTCTATTAAAAAGAATTAAAGCTATCCAAACAGATTCGCTTCCAATAGGTAGTCAATCACCGCCCGTGTCCTAGGTGGAATTTGTTTACGCGATGGATAAATGAGAGAAAACACCAGCTGCTCGCTACTTAACTCTGGACAGATCATTTGTAACTCCCCACGCTCAACTTCTTGCTTCACAGTAGAAGGCAATAACTGCGCAACTCCTAATCCTGCTACTGTCATTTGTTGTAACAACATAGGAGAATTGCACCAATGCACTTGAGTTGGTGTAAAGTTTATGGCTTCACCACCACGATAAAATTGTGTCATCCCCGTTGATTTAGCCTGCTCTAACAGTAACCAAGGTAACTGATTTAGCTGTGTGTCTTTGCTTGGTAAACCATGCAATGCTATCAGTTTAGGACTTGCATAGAGCTTAAAACATTCTTGATGTAATTGCCTTGCAACCAATGCGCTGTCTTTAGGAAAGCCAACCCTGATAGCGAGATCTATTTGGTCATTAATAATATCGCGCTTGTTATCATCAACAATGATATTTAATTGGATCTTCGGATATCGCGCCGTGAGCTCAGGTAGTTTTGGTAACAGAAATTTATGTGCGGTGTCGTGTGTTATGGTTATTGAGACCATACCATGAGGCTCTTTGTTATCTAGTAATACCTCAACATCATCCAAAATAGCGTGTAATGAATGTGCTTGAGCCAAAATGTCACGCCCCTCTCGCGTTAGCGTGAGTTGCCTCGTGCTACGCTGCAGTAGTCTAACGCCTAGCATAGTCTCTAACTGAGACACTTGTTCACTCACTCTAGAACGGCTAGTTGCGAGCTTTCTAGCGGCTTGAGCAAAACTTCCCACATCCACAACCGTTGCAAATATTGCTAAGAGTTTTAATGCATTTAAGTCTATTGTACTCAATTTCAGAACTCACCATATCGAATTAACCCACTTATGATAACAAAAATTACCACCCATAATAGCCACATCCAATACATTCTCATTTTAAAAAGAGGTATACATCATGATCGCAATCACAGGCGCAACAGGTAAATTAGGTCAATTAGTTATCGAGTTTTTGGCACAGAAGATACCAGCCAAACATATTGTGGCTCTAGTCAGAGATCTCGATAAAGGAAAGGCACTCACCAATTTAGGGGTCACCGTAAGGCAAGCTGATTACGACAAACCGCACACACTTGACGCAGCACTTGCAGGTGTTGAAAAACTGCTGCTAATCTCCGGCAACCAGATCGGAAGCCGCACACCTCAACACAAAGCAGTTATTGACGCCGCTGTGAAAAACCAAGTGCGCTTAATTGCCTATACCAGTATTTTGAATGTGGACGATTCACCACTGGAGCTGGCTAAAGAGCACAAAGAAACAGAGGCTTATTTGAGGGCAAGCGGCGTGGCTTATAGCATGCTGAGAAATGGATGGTATAACGAGAACTACACTGATTTAGTGCCTGTATTTACAGCAAATAATGCCATTACCTCAATTGCGCCGCAAGCTCAAATCAACAGCGCCGCTCGTGCAGACTACGCACTGGCTGCTGCCACCGTATTAAGTAGCGCTGGCCATGATAATTCAGTCTATGAACTGGCTGGCGATAACGCTTTTACAATTGAAGGTTTGGCACAAGCTGTGTCAAAGCATACTCATGTTGAAGTAAAAGCAAAGTTTGTATCTGATGAAGAATATTTGGTCCACTTGGTTGATCTAGGCGTGCCAGCAACTTTTGCCGCATTACTGGTTGACGCAGAGGCACAAGCGCAAAAAGGATATTTGGCAACCCAGAGTAATGCGCTCAGCCAGTTGATTGGTCGCCCGACCACAAGTGTGGCCCAGTCGCTAGTTGCACATTAAGCGCATAGACCCAGTGTACAAGCTCCCGCTTGTGCACTGAATCCTACTCGGTCTCAGCTTTGCCCTCTAGCGTCGATACAAAAAGGTCTCGACTGACCAAAAAGCCACAAATGCTTACTACGACTAGAAAGATCCCGTACATAGAGCCAATATAAACCCAATCGCTTTGGCCAAACCAAAGACTTGCACGAGTCCCATCATTAACCAATAGAATGTTAATAAGAGACAATGTGATCACGCTGCGAAAATAAATCGGTTTATCCATGTGGCTCGCAAACGCTGCGATAATGAGGGAAAATAAGCACAGATAGAAGCCCATTACAGAAAACGCACCAGGTTGTATACTAGGGTAAAATGCGATGAGCGAGAGTAATACAGCAGCCCAACCGGTAGTTTTGTATATCATTATCAAGTCCTTTGAAAATGTTAATAAATGTTCGTTATGTAAACAGGATGGAGTATGAGGTAATACTCGTAATTACGCAACTAAATGATTATGAATATTGACTGATATGACCTTTATTCCTTAGTTTTAAACCTATATAACTATCTTTAACTTAAAACCTAAGTAAAAAGCATTAATTAAAAATTGATTTCATAACTATCAAGACGATAGTGCAACTGAAACTCTTGTCTTTAGCTGCGGTACACTGTCTTTTTCAAACCAATCGTGCTTTTTTAACCAGATTTGATTGCGAGGACTTGGGTGCGGTAATGGCAGATGACTTTGGCTGGAAAAGTCAGCATTTTTAACCACCTCAGTTACCGATGAATATTGCGTTAAGTAGCACTTTTGCGCATATTGCCCAATAAGTAGTGTCAGCGACACCTGATTGAGCGTAGCTAGCACCTGGTGATGCCAAGTTGGCGCGCAAATTTTCGGCGGTGGTAAATCTCCAGACTTCCCTTTACCTGGGTAACAAAATGCCATTGGCATAATGGCAAATAGATCTGGGTTATAAAACTGCGCTCGACTTACACCAAGCCAGTCTCGCAATCTATCTCCACTAGGGTCATTGAACGGCTGGCAGGTTTGATGTGCTTTTAATCCCGGTGCTTGACCAATAATCAACACTTTAGCCTTGCAACTGCCTTGAATAATAGGTTTTGCCCCCATAGGAAGCGTTTTATCGCACAGCTTGCATTGCCTAACACGTTCAAAAACTTCCATCTTCCCTTATTTATTTTACCCAACATCACCAAGGATCATTATGGCATAACCATATTCAAAACCCCATTTAACTAGCAGAGCTTAGAGTACTTAGTCGTTAAAACAACTCCACTCGACTTAAAACAAGTGCGAATCACTATCATTTAGATGCAAATTATTGGATAATATTCTATTACGTTTGCTGTCTTTTAAAGGGGTGCTATGCCTAGTCGGGATAACACAAATCATAAGGCTATTTTATATAAAGCTGAAGTACTAGCACGCTTTTTCATCGCTATTTTCGGCGGCTATTATGTGACCGTTTTAGCTTCATCTTTATTGGCTTTAACTTTACCAACTACGCGCCTAGATGCGCTTTTATATGCATTAACAACCGGCATCGTCTTTTACGCCATTGTCTTTATTTGGGTGTTTGGATGCCGCTCTTTTAAAAAGGTATTTCTTGGCATGATCGGACTACTTTGTATTCTCTACGGAACTTTGACGCATTTTGGAGGCTCCCTGTGAGAGAGTCATTTTTTCGTAGTATGACTTGGTTACACACTTGGGTGGGTTTACTCGTTTGTTGGTTGCTGTTTTTAATCTTTTTTGCCGGTACTGCGAGCTTTTTCAGACATGAGATCAGTCTATGGGCGCAACCAGCAACGCACCATTTACCTCATTATGAAAGTGCCCAACAAAATGAAACGGTCAAAAAGAGTATCGAACGGTTTCAAGAGATAGCGCCAAACGCCGAGTCTTGGCGTATTGAGATGCCAACAGAGCGTCGCCCCAGCTTGCTATTGATGTACTCCGAAAAGCCAGCCGAAGGAGAAAGGCGCGGAAAACGTCACTCTGAGTATCTTGACCCTGTAACGCTGGAGGCGCTTCCTGAGTTTAGGGAGACCAAAGGCGGTAACTTTTTCTACCGACTGCATTTTGATTTGCATTACATGAGCGCAATTACCGCGCGTTGGATTGTTTGTTTTGCAACTCTGTTTATGCTAATTGCGCTTATTTCTGGCGTGGTGATCCATAAGCGCATCTTCAAAGACCTATTCCAATTTAGAAACGGGAAAGGGTTGAGAAGCTGGCTTGACGCTCACAACGTTTCTTCAGTAGTGGCATTACCGTTTCATATTATGATCACTTACACCGGCTTAGTAACGCTTATTTTTATGTTACTGCCACAACCTGCAGAACAGCGCTTTGAAGATACAAAAACGCTCAGAGCCGAGCGCTACCCCTTTCTTGCTGAGATCCCTGAAACAGGACAGCCACTAACGGATCTAGCATTAAACAAAGCATTAGATCATTATTTTACTAACTCTGGCGACGCACCACTTCGC
Organism: Pseudoalteromonas galatheae; assembly: GCF_005886105.2. Lineage (NCBI taxonomy): Bacteria > Pseudomonadati > Pseudomonadota > Gammaproteobacteria > Alteromonadales > Pseudoalteromonadaceae > Pseudoalteromonas > Pseudoalteromonas galatheae. The sequence continues at coordinate 383,100 of NZ_PNCO02000002.1, read as the reverse complement.
CGCATTGTGATTTCATCACCAGGAGACTCAGGTGCAACGATAAAGCTTTATGCCAATGCTCAACGCGCCGTGCAGGACGATCCACCAAGTTGGATGTATAGCGCAGCATCAGGTGAGTTGTTAAAAACACACAATGTGACACTGTCTGGCGCTGAAAATCTCTACGGCGGAATGATAGCACTGCATACAGGGCGCTTAGCAGAGCCGCTTTTGCGTTGGCTGTACTTTATCGCGGGATTGGCAGGCTGTGCCATGATTGCAACGGGTGCTGTTATGTGGGCAAAAAGACTGCGCCAAAAGCTCAAAGGTGGTGACAAGCCGGGTGTAGGCCTTAGGCTTGTGGAGTCGCTCAATTTAGGCACCATTATGGGACTACCAGCCGCAACGGCAATGTTCTTTTATGCAAACCGTTTGCTTCCAATGGAGTTATCGAGCCGTGCAGACAAAGAAGTTCTGGCGTTCTTTGTTACCTGGGGAGTATTCACTCTGGCCGCGCTCTTTAAGTCGAATAGGCTCGCGTGGCTGCTATCTGCGAAAGTGAATGCAATCGTGTGGGGCTTACTGCCTGTCGTAAATATGCTGACCACAGAGGGCAACCTTGTAAGCTATTTCATTAATGGTCAGTGGGTATTATTTGGTTTTGATGCAATAGCTATTGGTATCGCTATCGGTTTCTTAGTTCAAGCTAAAAAGCTCGGCAGTACCAAAGCAGCTCCAACGACACCACGTCGCCAAGCAAAGCGCGAGGTAACTGCCTAATGGAATGGCTAACGTTTTTACTTTGTCTACTTGCGTTTATGGGTTTTGCAGTAGCAAAACCCAATCACTATAAAGAAGTATTTGGCACACGCCCAAAAGGTAACGTAACAAGCCAATTAACCATTGCCAGCTGGCTTTGCCTTTGCGGAAGTTTAGCATTGGCCCTTACAACTCAGGGAACCTACGGTAGCTTAGAGTTTATTGGTTATACGACCTTAGCTGTGCTACTCCTTGTCGTTATCTTTGCAACTAAACCGAGTTATTTCAGATCACTATTTTACCTAGTCATCATAGGTATGCTGGTTAGTACGCTGTACTGGATCATATTTTAACTAAGGCGCCATCTTTGGCGCCTTTTTAGATCATTATTTTACTAACACTTTTCCATTAAGCTATTGAAACCACACCACTTAGCATAAAATATCAGCAACAATTGCGCTATACACCGCAAATTTACCAACTCAATTACGATATTGTTAGTAAAATAGTGATCTACCCAACTAAATTCTCCTCATTAGTTAGTAAAAATATGATCTATTAATCTATTTTTAGAATTAGCTTGGTAAAATTCTGATCCAAGAGGCTAAAGGAGTTGGGCCCGTTAGTTAAATATTGATCCAACCCCTCAACAACAACAATCTAAGCCACCATCGTCGACTTAAAGCAAAAATCACACTCGATCTTTACTATCCCTATGTAGAGTAAATTCTTTTATTTTTGCCATCTATTTGAAAATAAGAAGACCACCGATAAGATTAACTACGCTCCATTGTTGGAACAGCTTTACCAATAATTCAACGCAAAATTGCAGTTAGTAAAATTAAGATCTGCAAGAATAAGCAAAGTACATTGGTAACAATAATTGCCAGCCGCTGAAATCTCAGCCCGTACATCAGCCAAAAACTAAATACCAGAACATACCCGATTAAAAACGTATAGGACAAGTTGGTTGGGCCTTGGCGCTCAAGTTCACTGAATAGCTGACCTAATAATGCGATAAACCCGATACCGCCGAAGAGCACACCGGCGAAATCCCAGTAGGTATCTTTCGTTTGATAAAAGCCTGTCAGCCATGTTTTCATTTGCTTACTTCCTCTGATAAGTAGATATCCTTATAGTGATTGATACGGGCAACAATATGGTCATGTTGAATGGTACAAAAACGGTTAACTACGACTACTTCACAGCCTGCGTTAAGTGCGGATCTTACCCCTTGATCTGAGTCTTCAAATGCAAGACATTTAGAGGTTGCCACTCCCAGTCGTTTGGCCGCCAATAAAAATGGCTCAGGGTGAGGCTTACCTTGCCCAACATCATCTGCGGTAATTAATATTTCAGGAATAGATAAACCTGCTGTGGTGAGTCGTGCAATTGCATTATGACGATTTGCAGAAGTTGCAACGGCCCACTTGCGTTGCTGTGCTTTTATTTCGCTTAAAAACGATTTAGCGCCGGGAATGGCTGTTACGGTTTGGGCAAGATCGGCTTCTGCTTGTTCCAACAGCTCGACTTCATGCTGGCAATCTAAATGCGGAGTAAATTGTTCTATAAAGTCTTTGAAACGTGCACCTCTGCCCGTAGTTAATACCATTTCTAAATCGACATGATGTTTCTCACACCAAGGCGCGACGGCCTGTCGTACTGCAACTTCAGAATCAACAAGTGTGCCATCCATATCGAATATCAATCCCTGATAGTGGTTCAGGTTGAGTGAATTTAGTGCCATTTTTACTCCTTATGATAATGTTTCATGCACAAACAGGCATTAACCTATATTAAACCAGCTTTACAATGCATATTCGTGCAAATAATACGCTTGTATCTCGATCTTTTTCAAGTAAAATTACGCAAAAACATGCAGGAACATGCAATGCTATTAGCAGAACGTCATCAATTCATTCTTGATCAGCTTAATTTACAAGGGCGGATCACCTCTGTGTCCTTGGCGCAAACGCTTGATGTGAGCGAAGACACAATCCGTCGGGATTTAAACAAGTTAGCTGAACTTAAGCTACTACGGCGTGTTCATGGTGGTGCTTTAGCGCTGCAGGATAATACTCCTGACTATATCGAGCGTTTAGATAAGCCCGATACCAGTAAAATTCGTTATATTGAACCTGCTTTAGCGATGCTCGTGCCTGGACAAACGATAGTGATTGATTCTGGCGAGACATGCCGTTATTTGGCTCAGCACTTACCTAAAAATATGCCGCTGACGGTGGTTACGGGTTGTCCACTAATCGCCAAAGAGCTGGCCTACCATTCATTAGTGGATGTGATTGTGTTAGGCGGTCCTATGTTTAAACCTGCAATGCGGGTGGTAGGCATGACGGCGATCGAAATGGTGAAACGGATCCGTTTTGATATTGTTTTTATGGGGATTTGCTCGTTCCATATTCACCACGGTTTTAGTGCAAGCTATATCGAAGAAGCGGAGATCCTCTCTGCGACTATTCGTCAAAGCGATCACACTGTGATTATGGGACCGAGCCATAAACTAGATAAAGTCGCTACTTATCAGATTGTTACCGCTAACGAAATTAACACAATTATTACCGATGAAGAAATCAATCCAAGCTTAAAAAAGCAGATTGAGTCGCTAGAGATAGCGCTTACTCTGGTCTAGGTTAATACGGAGCTACTGGGTTGCTTGAGTAGCCTACTTACGGTTGAACTAAGCAACCGCCCCTTTAAGGCTTTAATAAGGCAAAAATGTGATTGTTGTAGAAACGCTCATTTTTAAATATAGCGCGTTTTAACACCGCTTCTTGCTCAAAACCTGACTTCTCTAGTAGCTTCATTGATGCATGATTGTCGTCAAATACGGCGGCAAAGATCCGTTCAATACTGGTCTCGTTAAATACCTCTGACGTAATGTGTAAAATGGCTTTATGAGTAATTCCTTTACGCCAATGACTTTTTGCGAGCCAATAGCCTATTTCACCAGAGCGCTGATATTCAAACTCGCCAGGATTAACACCTATACAGCCGATAAGCTGCTGACCATCGCATATCGCTCGAATATGGCCGTGTTTACTTCCCTCATTTATCCACCATATTGCATCTTGCTCGGTGTAAGGTTGCGGAATTTTTGTTGATAAATACCGAACAACATCAGGATCGTTCAAAATCGCGACTATATTGGCGACATCATTGGCTCGGAATGGTCTTAGCTTGAACATTGAACTCCCTTCAAATCGATTTTAGCTTATATTCATCAATAAGTTACCACTCCTTATTGTGGTATACAAACCTTGTAATTGAGATTGCTTATATTGTTTTTATTTCGTTTGCCCTAATAAAGAGAGTGAGATCACAAATTAATTGCAAGGATTAGGAAGAAAACACTATGGATAAAAATACCTTAATTGAGTCAGTAACCGAGTACTTTAAAAAGGTTGATGCTGGAGACTCTAGCTATTTAGACCTATTTCATGATGAAGTAACGTTCTTTTTTCCAAAGTTTGGTGACGCCGTAGGTAAACAAGCATTACTTGAATTTGGTGATAAAATAGGCAGCTCACTAAACAGTATTTGGCACGATATTGCACATTTTAATTTCATCGTGTCGGGAAAAACAGTAGTTGTTGAAGGACAAGAAGGTGGAGTAATGCGTGATGGCACACACTGGCCTGATAATCAAATTTCGTCTGGCCGTTTTTGTAGTGTGTTCGAATTCTCTGATAACTTGATCACAAGAATGTACATTTATGTTGACCCAGACTTCTCAAGTCAAGATAGTGATAGAATTTCAATATTATCGCGCAATGTTGAATGTTTGGATAAAGAAAAGAATAGCTGTTCTATGGTTTTCTCTGACAGTGAAAAAAACACCTTACTTGCCCTCAAGGGAATCGGCCCTACGGTGATAAAGCGTTTTGAAGAAATCGGTATTTGTAGTTTAAGCGAACTTGCGACCTATGAAGTTGAAGAAATTGCTGAGCGGGTCGCTTCTATGTTGCGAACAACTTGTTGGAAAAACAGCCCACAGGCCAAAGCTGCGATTCAAATCGCCATCACAAAGGCACGTGAAATGAACTAGCGTGTAAAGCCCCTTTACAACAGGGGTTTACACAGTGAAATTTACCTACTTTAAAGCAAGCCAATAAGTATCTTGTATAGGTTTATTTAATGGTTTGCTAAGCAACAGCCTCCACAAAGTTGAGATCAAAACGTCCGTCTGGATCTTCTACTTTGATAAGCTCGTTAAATGGTCTATTTTTTAGCGCCTTATTTTCAGCGAAGAGGTCTGACAATAGTGGTTTAACTTCGTTTCCGCATAGCGCTTCGGCGAGTGCTCCATGAGAAAGCTTGAATAACAGATCCATGTTCTCATCTTCATCTTCAGCGAGCTCTAGTTCCTCCCAACTCTCAAAAATATCTCTTAACTTAGCGACTTCTGGGCAGTCCTCTTCAAAGTCAGATAAAATAATAAATTCATCTGAGGCAACGTTTTTATGCTGTTCAAAATGACTTTCCGGCAGGCTGTAGATATTCCAATTTACATCGTAATGCCAAAACTCAACAGATAATAACATATGCGAGTAGGCGCTTTGATTTACATAAAACTGTAGTTCGTTGATGCGCTTTTTAATAAGTGTAATTAAAACATTTTCATAGGCTTCAATAAGCGTATTTTTATCAAACATAATGTATCCTAACTGCGGTCTTAAATGCTAAGACCACGCTCTCCTAAATATGATGTGCTGGCTATATGCCACTCTACTACGTATACGTGAACCTATGCTACCGCACTAAAAGCGATTTATCCAAAACACGCTAATTTAACCATCTGTTTACTAAAAACGCCAGCTTAACGACAGCAAATATAGTCTAAGTCTAACGCAAGCATGAAGATCAGAATAAGTTTGCTATTTCGTTATAGAGCCACTGGACGATAGGTCCTTTACTTTGGTCTCTACGTTGTACTATACCCATTTCGACAATTAGAGGGTTAGGAATATGCTCAGTTGACAGCTCAACGAGTTCGCCCATATACCACGGCGTGTTGACAACATGCTCAGGTACCAACGCCCAACCAACCCCTCTAATCACTAAACCCATGATGTAATAGTAACTATCGATATGCCAGTGACTTGTAGATATGGCTTGTGACTGAGTATTTCCAATACGATCACGTATTACAAGCTGTCGATGCAGATTTAACTCCTCAATACTCGGGGCTGGGTGTTGTGCAAGCGGATGATGAGGGGAGCAGACCAAGACTTGTTTAAAACTGCTAATTGAGGTGAAATCCAGCGATTCTGGTAATGGTTTCTGGTGAAATAAAATGCCTATCTCAGCCCTTTCTGCACTCACCCATTGCGCAATATCGTCTTGGGAGCCGTTGATAATAGCTAATTTTAATAGCGGAAATTGCTGAGCTAGTCGTTCAAACAAAGACTCAAATGCGATGATGGGTACAGCTTCATCCATAGCAACGGTGAGAGACACCTCTTCACCATAATTAAGTGAATTGGCTCTTGATTGCAGTCGCTGACATTGCATAAGCACCGCTTCGGCTTCTTTAAACAGATCGAGACCAGCTTGATTTAACACCGGTAGTCTGGCTGAGCGGTCAAAAAGTGCAAAACCTAGATCAGCTTCCAGATTGGCAATTGAGGTGCTGACACGAGATTGCGCTTTTCCCAAATGCCTTGCCGCAGCTGAAAATGACCCCAGCCTTACTGCGGTGACAAAGGCTTCAAGTTGATCGAGTGTCCAATGCATAACGATTAACCCATCCGAATTTCGGATGGATACTAACTTTGACCAATCTCAATTGCAAGGATAATAACCACTTTTCACGCTTAAGGATTTCATCATGTTGTTAGATTCAACGAGCAAAACACAAACTGAGGACGCTAACGTTACCCGCACTTTTTGGCGCTACACCATCCCTGCCGTTGTCGCAATGATGGTCAATGGATTGTACCAAATCGTCGATGGTATTTTTATTGGTCACTACCTTGGTGCTCAGGGGTTGGCCGCTGTAAACCTTGCTTGGCCCATTATAGGGATCATTATCGGTTTTGGTGTTCTAGTGGGGATGGGATCTGGTAGTTTGCTATCGATTTATCGTGGTGCTGACGACAATACAAACACGCAGCAATTGATAAGCACAAGCTTTTGGCTTATCGCCATGTTGACTGTGTTTGTAATAACTATCCTTGTATTATTCGGACCGACACTACTAGAGATACAAGGTGCTTCAGGTGAACTTTTACACTCCAGTTTAGACTACTTACAGATATTGAACTGGGGGGCCGGGGTCACAATCGCAGCAGGTGCATTACCATTGCTACTAAGAAACAATGGTAAACCGGAAATTGCAACGGCTTTGCTGATTGTAGGGGCGCTCTGCAACATAGTACTCGATTATTTTATGATTGTAGAATTACGTTGGCAACTACTCGGCGCTGCACTTGCTACGCTAATTTCACAAGGGATAGTTGCACTTGGCGCGCTTTACTTTTTACTCAACTCCTGTGGAGAAAATAAGCCGAGAGGGGCACTTAACCTCTCTCTAATCTTCGAAATATTTAAGCAAGGCGCTGCAGGGTTGGTAATGTTCTTGTATTTTGGCTTTATCATTGCGTTACATAACAAGCAGTTGCTGATATTTGCCAGTGAAGTTGAGGTGGCGGCTTTCGCTGTGGTTGGTTACCTTGGCGTTATTTACTATTTTATTGCAGAAGGTGTGGCCAGTGGTGTCCAGCCGCCCATCAGTTATTATTTTGGAGCTGGCCTTTACCAGCGCATTCGCACTATGTTTAAGCTAGCGCTCAAAGTGAGCTTGGGTTTTGGTGTGGTGATGGTAACGGTGTTTTATCTATTTCCGACGTATGTACTTGGGCTCTTTAGTGAGGATTTAGCTTTGCTCAACGCGGCCGAGCGTGGTTTGCAGCTACATCTATCCACGTTATTCTTGGATGGCTTTATATTTCTTACCTCAATGTACTTTGTTGCGGTTGGCAAAGGCGGTAAAGCCTTGGCTATTTCGCTTGGAAACATGTTGGTGCAATTGCCGTTTTTATACGTATTACCTTTTTGGTTTGGTGTTGATGGGGTGTGGCTTGCGGTACCTATTTCAAACATCACGTTAACTGTTATTATCATCCCTCTGCTTTGGCGTGATTTATATCAGTTAAAGCATGCAGATATGGAAGCTACGTCAGGTGATAAGCAGTGCGCTTAATACTGAGGCGCTTATTTTAAGCGCCTTCTTGGCGTTATCTTTGCCGTACGTAGTAATTTTTTACCACGCAATCTAAATATCTCACAGCATTCACATGTTTAAATTTAAGCGGCTCATTTAGTGTTCCGAATAAAGGTGTTCCACCACCTAAAATAGTTGGAATAGTTGTGATTATTAGCTCATCAATGAGATCTTGTTGTAGAAAGCTTTGTATGGTTTTTCCGCCATCAATGTAAAGGGTTTTAAAGCCCTGCTGAGCAAGTTGTTCGACGATATCTGTCAGTTCACCTTGCACAAGCGATACCTTATCCGCAAAGACTTTTGGTACCTCTTTAAGTGTATTACTCAATACAAAAACAGGTTTGTTGTATGGCCATTCGCAATCAAACCCTTGGATTGTCTCAAAGGTATTTCGCCCCATGATGATGGCATCTACACGGGCCATAAAATCGGCGAACCCCAAGTCTAAACCTTCAGGGTTAGGTAATTCGTGTAGCCAGTCTAAGCGGTTATTTTTATCCGTGATAAAGCCGTCGAGGCTTGCCCCAATATAGACGATATTTGCCATTTTATACTCCGGTTGAACCCTATACCATTTCAAGATAAAATAAATTCTACACTGTAGAATTTATTTTATCTTAGCGAGAGTAAACAATGAGTGTCAAGGATAAAAAGCGTGGCCGACCGCTAGCGGAAGATGAAGCACTAAGTCAGGAGCGGATCATACAAACAGCCAAATTGCAGATGAAGGAAAGTAGAAAAGTGCCTAGTATTCGAGCGTTGGCGAGCTGCCTAAATGTCGATGCAATGGCTATTTATCACTACTTTAAAAACAAACAGGCTCTGCTCGAGGCTTTGACTTGCTCTTTAGTCGATGAAATCTATGAACCTAGCTGCGCTGAAAAGTGGCAAACAGAACTACAACAGCTCAGTGCAAGTTATTTACAGCTACTCGACGACTATCCAGGATTGTTAACTGTGCTACTGTCAATGGATTCTGTAGGTCCAGCTCAAGTATTTCAAACTCGATTTGAGGAGATCACTCAATCGCTTGATTTACAAGGACAGGCACAACAAAATGCGATTAACTTACTGGTTGATTATCTACATGGTTTTGCTCTTGCTATGGAGTGCAACCCAGATAGAGAAGCGTTAGATGCCTCGATGACAAGCGGTGCAATTGCATTAATCTGTAAAGCGATTGAAGCTTAAGTGTCATTGCGTTGTGGTGTTGTAAAGGGGCATTACAACACACATAGGCACACTACCTGTTAGGGAAGCTTGAGATAACGATTGGGAGTGGTGCCGATTATTTCTTTAAAATCTCTTATAAGATGGGACTGATCGGTATAGTCCAACTGAGCCACAATGTCTGCCATTGTGCTCGTATCGGATTCAAGCATTGCAAGCGCTTGGTGCAGGCGATACTTCCGAATTAGCCATTTGGGACTAAAGCCGATGTAATGTTGGCAGAGCCTTTGTATTTTTCGTATTGGCATGTCGCATTGTTCGGCCAGTTGCTCAACCGTAAAAATATCGCTGCGATCTTGTAAGGTGTTGAGAATATCTTCAGCCATAGCTGCACCTATGCTTAAGGGGGGTGTCAATGGCATTAAAAACTGTGATAGTACTTTTACCCGCTCTGCATCATCATTCGCCATCGTTAATGGAGCAATAAGTGAGCTCGACGGTACATCGCAGAGAGACTCCAAAGAAAAGGTTTTGTCTATACATGTCAAAGGGGTGATATCAAATTGCTCCACTAGGGCACCGACCCTAAATTTAACCCCCAAGATCTGTCCTTTTCCGCGCATTGTGTAATCGTATACTTTGCTTACAGGACCAATAATTTTTATTTCATTACTGACTAGCAGCAAATGAAAGTTAGGATCTGGTAGGTTTCTTTGTGTATGGGTTTTATTATCCGGCAAACACCAGTCGACAAACCAAAACTGCTCGATAAGACCTACTAACTCTGTAGATGGGAAATACCGTCTGAGCTGGTAATTTGGCGCGCTTTGTTGTTGGTGAAGTACGCCGTTAATTTGGCTATGGTTAGATTTCATCGCTGCCTTGTTATGGATAAAGCTCTTCGCTTGTTGTCGCGTTTTTACAATACCAATTTGAAATCGCGTGCTAGATTTAAAACAAGCTGCATAAAACTGCAGAGCAAGGTCAAACTTTTCCACTATAAAATTAAGGGATAAACGATGCAACTAACAGGTGTGTACGAAATTATCAATTGGCAAGAAACCACAGAAAAACAATTTGATGATGGAGCTAAACTCTCAAAAGCCGTGGTGAGCCTCAGTTATGAAGGCGAGATTGAAGGCAGTAGCGAAGTTTATTATCTACTTCATTACACCGAAGCAGGAGATGTTGAATTTAATGGCTTTGAGGCTGTAACAGGTTGTTTTTCTGGACAACAAGGTAAAATTGTATTGATGCACAGCGGCCGTTTTAAGCACGGGAAAGCACAGAGCAATTTTACCGTGGTACAAAGCGACGTTGACAATATCGCTGTGGGTGACAAAGGATCATTTGAGTCAACTGAAGGCAAAAAAGCAAACTACCAAATAACACATAACTGATAGCTTCAATGTTATTGCGCTAGGCTAAGTAGCGGTGTCTTCTCATGTCTAGCGTGTACAGCGCATCAACTAACTCAGCAAAGTGACTAATGACGACATCTGCTTGCTCTGCGTAGTGAGGTTTGTCATTGGGGGCAAACAAGCATGACGGCATATTGGCGTTATGTGCCGCCTCTATATCGTAGAGGTAATCGCCAACATAAACACATTGATAAGGTGGCACTTGCCAGGTCTGAGCAACTTGCAGCAGTGCGGCAGGGTCTGGTTTGGCTGGCGCGTCATCCCTCGTTAAAATCAATGGGATTGGCAACCCCGCTGTTTTAAGCTTCAATCGCGCCGCTTTTGCAAAGTTTCGGGTCACAACGGCTAGTGGAATTCCCATTCTCGAAAGTTGTGCAATACACTCCTTAACTCCAGGAATAACATCACAGTGCTGTGCATCACACAACTCATGCTGGTGGACGATGTTCATAGCTTCTTCACGCATGTAAGGTGAAGGTAATGCACTGATAAAGCTGAGTAAGTCTTGTCCCACCGGACAGCCTATTTGTGCCCGAATAAGTGAAAAATCGAGTTCAGATGTCACTAGGGTGCCATCTAGGTCAAAAATGATGCCTTTAACCGGTATCCTATCCATTTTTAATATCCTTTGGTTTCGCATATGTACTGCGTAGCCCTACTTAAAGGTAGGTACGTAATTGAAGTTTGTAAAGATCAAGGCGATGGAGTTTTGCTTTTGCGAGATAAGTGGCTCACCGATGAAAACAGTGAGCCACTTTTTAAGCCTGACAAGTGCTTTATGCGAGTTTGCGTAGTAGCCCTTGCGTGTTTTGTTTCATGGTGTTCGACACCATAAAGTAACCAATCACGGCAACGAACGCTGCGCCTGTGGCTGGCCCTAACAGCCAAATATAAGGGTGAAAGCGACCATCCACATCAAACGTTTGAACTTGGATCACAAAAAGTGCAATATCACTGACCACAGCAGCCACCAGCCCTGCCAATCCGCCAAGTAATAAAAACTCATAAAGCGTGGCGAGCTTTATTAAACGACCTTTAGCACCGAGCGTACGTAAAATAACGATTTCCTGCATACGTTCGGCGAGGCTTGCCTGAACCTGAGAAATTAGTACCAAAGAGCCACTGATAAGTACAATACTCAGCACAAAGCTAATCGCCAATGAGACTTGAGAAATCATCGACTGTGCCTGTTTAAGCTGGCTCTGAATATCTATCATGCTAATTGTTGGATACGCTTTCAAGAATTGACTAATCACCTTAGTGTCGGTTGTTTCAAGCTTCGCGGCAGTAAAGTAAGTCACTGGGAATTGGCCGACGATTTTATCATTAAATATCATCACAAAATTAGGCTTCAGCGACCCCCAGTTGACACTACGTAAACTCGTCACTTTAGCTTCAAGTGTTTGACTATTGATTAGGAAGCTAAGCGTGTCCCCCACTTTTATTCCTACTCGCTCTGCAAGCCCCTGAGCAACGGAAACTTGAAGCGCATCAGAGTCATCAAACCACTTGCCATCGACTACTTCATTGCCCGCTGGCAATTCATCTAACCAAGTAAGATTGAGCTCACGCCCTACCCCATCACGAGCATCTTCGTCTTTTTCTTCACCTTCTTGCAGTGAGACTCGGCGTGCAAACTCTTCACCATTTAACGCGTTGACACGACCCAAAAATACGGGATAAAAATGTTCATGTTTGATGCCACTTTCATCGAGTTTGCTTTGCATTGGCTGAATTTCTTGCTCCGTGATGTTGATAAAAAACGCATTGGGCGCGTCTTCTGGCACTTGCATCTGCCAATCTGAGATCATGTCATTTTTTAGCACCACTAAAAACAACATTAATTTGATAGCAAGGGCAAAGCTAATGAGCTGTACCGCATTTGCATTAGCACGCTTTTGTAGTGTAGCAATGGCAAGAGACCAACTTGAGCCTGGGCTCAACCCCAGTTTCCTACCCGCTGAAAATAATAGTCGTGAGATCACGTACAACACGACCATCAGTAGCAAGGTTGCGCCGAATAAAATCGCGGTGATCTTAATGTCACGACTAAATAACCACATCAATCCAAAGATAGTTAAAACTGAGAGTGCCATATGAATTCGACTAATCGCGATGGTATCTCCAAGGTTGCGTCTTAGGACGCGTAGCGGCGGGATATCAAACAAATCTAATAGTGGTTTCAGTGAAAACATCATGGCGCACACCACACCCACGGCAATGCTCAGCAGCCAAGGCCTAAACCCTGCTTCTGGCAAAGCTGTATCCATAAAGTTAATTAGGTAAGAGGCACCAACATTTTGCAGTCCATAACCAATGACGAGACCAACCACAACAGAGAAAAAGGTCACTAAAGAGAGATGTAAAAGATAAATTCGGCGAATAGTTTTTCGGCTACCGCCGAGTGTTTTCATCATGGCGACGGGGTCATATTGACGTTCACAATAGCGCTTTGCAGATACCGCCATCGCCACAGCAGCAAGCATGATCCCAAAAAGCCCAGCAAGGAGCAAAAAGCTCTCTGAGCGAGCTAAGTTTTCACCTAAAGGTGATTGTCTGTCTTTTATTCCCTGCCAAGATTGATTGCTTTTGAGTTGCGGCTTGAGCCAAGTGTAATACTCTCCCAATTGTTGCTCTGAGCCCGAAAATAGTAGGCGATAAAATACCCGACTACCGGGTTGAATGGCTTTAGTCACCGGAATATCATCATAATTGATGAGAACGCGTTTGTTACCCGCCAGCGAAAAGAAAGGCGCATCAGGCTCGTTAATGAGCACCTTGCTCACGGTAAATTGCCCTGCCCCTATTTCTACTTCATCACCAATTTTTAGGCCTAGTGAGTAAAAGAGGCCTTCGCTAAGCCATACATTGCCCTTCTTTGGGGCAGCTTGTATTTGGTAATTCTCGCCCTCTAAGCTGTCTCTTAAAGTAAGCTTGCCTCTAAGCGGGTATGTCTCTGTTACGGCTTTTAATGAGCCAAGTATTAACTCATCGTTGGCAAATAACATAGAGTCAAAGTAAACTTGCTTGGCGGTATTTAAGCCAAATTCTCGTGCTGTAGTTAATACTCTGTCGTCAAAATCATGGTTGCTTGAAAGCCGCCTATCAGCAGCGATAAAATCAGCGGACTTTTGTTCTATGTTCAACCGGATCCGCTCAGTAATGGAAGACAAGCTAAACACAGTCAATACTGCAAGCGCAATTGCAGCTAAAATGATGGTTAGCTCGCCTCGTCTAAACTCCCTAGAGAATAAAGTAAGTGCTAACTTAAACCACATTGACTGCTGCTCCTTGTTTTATTACTTCTAGTTTCCCAGCTTCAATATGAATAATGCGGTCACACTGTTGGGCGAGTTGCTCATCATGAGTAACGAGCACTAAAGTGGTGCCATTCTCTTTGTTTAGGTCAAACAGTAAACGTTCGATAAGATGGCCGTTTTTACTGTCTAAATTGGCCGATGGTTCGTCGGCGAATAAGATTTTGGGTTTGCCAACAAAAGCTCGGGCTATGGCCACTCGTTGCTGTTCGCCACCCGAAAGTTGTGAGGGATAGTGCGTAAGACGATGAGACAAGCCAACCTTTTCTAATAACTCTGTTGCTTGATTTTTTGCACCTTTGTCCCCAGCTAATTCAGCAGGAAGCATCACATTTTCAAGTGCCGTTAAGCTCTGCACTAGCATAAATGACTGAAATACGAAGCCGACTTTTTCTGCTCGCAGCTGAGCTCGAGCTTCTTCATCCATTTTTTGCAATGATTCGCCATCTAAGTGAACTTCTCCTTTGGATGCGATATCTAAGCCGGCAAGTAAACTAAGTAAGGTTGACTTACCAGAGCCAGAAGCGCCAACGATAGCCACGGACTCTCCTGACTTGACAGTGAAATCGATATCACTAAGGATAGTGAGATTACCTTCGACGGTAGAGACCTGTTTAGTAAGGCCTTTTACTTGGATCATATTTAACTGAGAAAGCACTGACATGAAGTACTATTTCCTAAAGTTGTTGTTCATACTTGTTATTGTAATGGCGCCATTAAGCGCAAATGCCAAGCAAAAACTCATGATAGTTGGTGATAGCTTAAGCGCCGCTTATGGCCTGAAACAAGATGATGGTTGGGTTAAATTGTTACAAAATAAATACGAAACAGAACAAAATCCGATCGAAATTATCAATGTTAGCGTTAGCGGTCAAACCACAGGTAATGCTGTGGCAAAAATAAGTCAGCAATTGAAAACGATTTCGCCTACTCATGTATTAATCGAATTGGGTGGTAATGATGGCTTGCGCGGCTTTCCTATAAAAAGGTTGAAGGCAAATCTCACACAACTAGTGCAATCTAGCCAACAAGTAGGTGCTAACGTTGCCGTAATGGAAATACAAATTCCTCCGAACTTAGGTCCTCGTTATACCAGTATGTTTACCGAAAGCTACCAACAAGTAACTGAGCAAACCAATAGCTATCTTATGCCTTACTTTATGCTAGAAGTGGCGGACAAACCGGAATTAATGCAAAGCGATAACCTACACCCAAATAAAGAAGCACAACCCCTTATTCGTGACTTTATGTACGAAGAAATCAATAAATGGCTAGCAAAATAAGTATATATCGCACAAAAAAACCCGCTAAGATCGCGGGTTTTGGTGTGTTTTAGTTTGAAACTTGAACGTATAGCAACTACTTGAAGTTTGCGATGCTTGTTTTAGTCGCATCCACCGTTTTCCAAGCATATGATTGGCCAACTACACCATAAGGCACGCCGCCGAGAGACCAGTTTGGGTTAGAAAAATAGTCATACTGTGTTGCGCTACCAAATACATGTGGATAAGCCATGATACTTGCGAAATTGTCTTGAACACCGTGGCCCATACCATCAACGTAAACACCACCGCTGGTATCACCTTGCTTACGAGAGTGTGTAAGGCCTTGGTTGTGACCAAGTTCATGAACAAATGTTGTTGCACCACAATCGATACCTGTAATGCTGAACATGCGGTTGTTCATACTTGAATATAAATTACCATTGCTACCTTGACCTACCCAAGCTAGACCACATGTAATGTAGTTACCATTGCGCTCACCTGTACCAAGTACAGCAACCATATCTGCACGCCAAGTGTTGCGTAGGTTAGCTACATAATTACTGTTAGTAATGCTGTTTAACCATGCACTGGTTGGAGTAATATTATGATTACCTAGATTTTCGGTACCAGCAAGACGTAGCTGCAAGTCGATACCATTTTGGCTGTAAACTTGATTTGTAAATGCAATCAGCTGATTGATTTTAGTATTAATGTTTGATGTAGCTGCTGCTGATTGATCAGTATAAAGAATACCGATATCAATGGTGACTGCTGATGCACTTGCAGATAGTGCGAGCGCTGTTGCCAGCGACGCTGCCTTTACTGTTGTATTCATTGTTTTTCCTTTCTTTTAATTAACGTTACTTTTGGGTTGAAAAATATCTTCCTTCACAGAAACTGAGTGATGTTCTGTTTCATCATGGCTATCATGTGGATGCAGTTCTTCTTCTTTATGGGAGCGGTAAAGGTCTCGCTTTGCCGCAATCCAACCATATTGGTCTTTTGATTCAAATACATAGTTGCCACTTGGTGCCGTGAGCTGGCCATATACGGCGTCTTTGCCCACAGTTAAAACGGTAGTATGGAAGCGACCATCAGCACCAGTTACTTTACCGAATACGCTTTTGTCGCCGTTTCCCGCCAGAGATATACCAGTCACCTCTGCTACAAATGACTCTTGTGTTTGCGGAATAAGCAATTCAAAGTTGTCGCCACCTTCTAATTTTCTGAGTGTCGGTAAATCAAATTCAATATAAGCTTCATTGTTTAGGTCCTGTGGTAAAACCTTTGCGGCTGAAAGCACTGCTTTTGCTTGCGTCGATACTTTATTCACAGCGTAAAAGTCGTTGCTTTTTTGTATTGGCGGTGCCGCTGCGATGACAGCTTGCTTAGGAGCAAGCTCGAGGGTATCAAGCGTAGGCCTTGTCTTAAGCTCATCTTCCGAGTTGTTTGAAACTTGAATTATATTTGCATATGGGAACTGAGCTTCTGGCATCATTTTCCAAAAAGCTACTCCAATAAAACCAACAAGTAATGCAACAATGAACCATCGCATAATTCACCACGAATACGTTAATAAGTGGTGAAATACTATTCATGATGAGGGTTTATGATCAACTTTTAATTTACTAAAAGTTTTCATTTTGATTTGCTAAAGTTAAATATCTTCATGATATACATATATAAATCACATTAACAAATCTTTACAATGTAGTGTGATTAAGTGTGCTACGTAGTATAGTTGTCACACCAATGTAACTAGACTAAATTATTCAAAACCAATTGATTAGATTAATTTTATTTTTTCTATAAATAACATTATTTATCCGTTAGCTTCCATCTGTTTGATTTACATATTTAAAGTTTATTGCCTTAGCTAACGATTTTATTCATAGCCCCGATGCATGTTCTGGGTATTTTGCCATTCGTTTTGAAAATTGTTGTTTAACTTGGTTAAGTAATTGATCAGGGCTGAGCTCTGCAGCATTGTCAATTGCAGGCATAACTACAAAAGTTTTACTCCGATAGTCTATTGCCATAGGTACAATGGGGACTTCGGCAGATTGTGCGATATGGATAAAACCTTTTTTCCATTCTGGGGTGTATTTACGAGTTCCCTCAGGGGCCAAGCCCAAAATCAATTTTTCGTTGGCATTGAAGATATCGCGAACCTGCGTGACCATACCATGAGGTGTATCTCGCCTAACTGGAATACCGCCCAACTTGCGTAATAACCAGCCGAATGGGGGGATGAAAATGGTGTGCTTACCTAGAAAACGAATTTCAACATCAAGTGAAAGCTTGACGGCGATGCCAATAAAAAAGTCCCAATTTGATGTATGTGGCGCGACGGCTGCTACGAATTTGTTTTCACTTGGAAAGGTGCCAACTATCTTCCATCCCATCGCTTTGAGCATTAAGTTTCCAAGCTTTCGACCGAAAGGGCTGTTTGAGCGCGGGATATTAGGTGGAATATTGATCAAGACAATGCCCTTCTTTATTTTTTATTTGCTGGCAATGGATTTATTCTAACTGAAAATTTTGGCTAGCAAAACGTAGGTAGCCATTACCCAAAAAAGAACCAACAGCTGGATAAGGAGGAGCTTTTGAAGAGCGACTGAGTTGTTAGCTTTTGAATCCCATCCAAGCCCTAAGTAACCTGAAACTCTATAATTACCGCCTTACTAGCTACCAATTTTAGCGCTAGCCGCGTTGAACTTCCTTCCTTTAGACAACTATTGATGCGTAAATTTGCCTTGCTGACAGGAAGTAGCTTCCTTAGCGAGAGCAGGGCGCGGTATTACCTCTAAAACTCTCAAGCTGGACAAGAGTAGAAGTTAAAGTGAGTATTAAACACAACGAGTTAGCTGATTCCTTATCCAAGGATCAGGTCAAGCTAACAAAACTAATAGCTCTCGTTTCAACAGTTTGTCACTCAGGATAAGCCCTAGTTGGGTGATATACACTGGTGGATAGGTTGCCAAGTATATTTGGAGTTAAACAGAATATCCCTTGTATGACCACTCAAGTTTGGGTTTTGAAGTTTTAATGCTTTTCTATCGTCAAATTTTGCTTTTGTAATGGCTTCACGGGTAATTGGGTGACCGAAAAACAGCTTATCAAATGAGCCATCCTCTATGGCTTTATTCAGTCCATAAGAGAGGCGCTCCTTGAGCCGACGGTTATTTTTATTGACGAAAAAGTACATGGCAGTGGGATAGCAAAACGCAAATCTGGACTCTACTACGGTACTATTCATGCTTAGTAACTCAGTCCACGGTTCATGAAGTGCGCGAGGGAAGAGATCAAAGCGTTTCTCTTGTAGCATGTCTGGTAATAAGGAGGCTTTACTGGTAACGACAATAAAGCCGTTTTTCTCATAGATTGAGGTATCGGGCCAGTCAATACCGCTGCCTAGCGTGAAACTCATTAATTGGGCTGGCGAATTTAGTTGAGAGAGTCGTTCTTCAGTATCTTTGTGGATAAGAAATAAACGCGCGCCCATCATCCCTTTTAATAGCGGCACATATATCGTGGCTAAACTCTTTTCCCTCTTGATTGACGTCATACTCCAGTGAACATCTAAGAGCTTCCCTTGTTCAACAATCTCCAAGGTGCGTCCTTGTGGAGTATGATCGAACGAGTTTTCACTTAGTTGGTAAGCGCCATATTTATCACGGCTCTTATTTAAAGCCAGTCTTAACAACGCGATGTAGTAGTCTTGTTTAGGATCAGCAAATTCTTTAGAGATGTTATAGCGCACCAGATCGCTTGCACAGATGCTGTATGACGTTAGTAATATAAAAGTCAAAATCAGCTTTGTTGAGGCCATCATTCCTTTCCCTCATCACTCATTAACAATATATGCTTTAACTTTAGCGCAGAACGTCAGTTGATAAAGTAAAAAAGGCACCGAAGTGCCTTTTATTTTAGCGAGTTAGATAACCTAAAACATGACACTTAGCCAATCGTCATTACCATCAAAGTGCAGTGACCTCACTTTTCCTTTGCCTTCAAAATTGACCAAGTTGACCTGCTCTGACCACACATCTCTCAGCGCATTATGGCGCATTTTAAGCTCAGTTATTGGTGAAAACAACGGGGTTTCTTGATACACCCAAAAGAATTGACCATCGATTTCCGCACCTACCAAGTTTAACGGTAGCACTCTACCTGCGCCTGTTTTTAATTCAACGCGCTTACTGACATAATTTGCAAAGCTTGCTCTATCAGCAGGATTGTTAAAGATGTCGGCATTGTGACTCAATAGGCTTTCTACGGCGTGCTCAGTATCATGGAGATAGAACCTGTGCATAATTTCGATACTGCCGCTGCGTTCATTAAATAACACAGTAGTGATCGCTGCCTTTAATTGGTGCGCCTGACCAAATGGCGAAACCAGCACAAGTAGACAGGCAAAGAGCCAGGTTTTCATTAGTTATCCTTTTTCTCTTCAAATGGTTTTAGTTCGGCTTTCACGTCTTGCATGATATCGCGATGTACTTTGCCTTCACGCGCTTTCTTTTTATAAAGCTCCAAGCGTGATTCTATAATGCGTCTTGGGTAATGGTTATTCTCAATATCAACGTCAGCTGTTTCCCATCGCGGATCAACGGTCACGGACGCAAGCGGCCTATCTTTATCGGTAACAATTAGCTTGCTGACATTGCGGGCATTGCGACGCCAAATCTCGGCGGGGATAATCCGCTCTTCTTTGCTCCCATCTTGATAAGTAAGCTCAAGCAAGATTGGCATTACAAGCCCACCGACATTACTAAACTGAAGCACGTAATAGTTTTTGTCTTCTTTTACAGCACGCTCAAGGGCACGTTTTTCCCAAGGTTTAAGTTCAGATAAAAACTCACGATACTCATTTCGCTCTGCATTAGTAACAGTAAACTGGTCATTGTTATCGTAAAAGTCCGTTATGTCCTGATTTTTATCAACCCAAAGTGAACGCCCTTCCTCCTGATTACGCTTGACAAATAGCGACATTGGCTTGTTCTTTTCAAACTCACGTAGGCGACCAAAGTCGATGTCTGGGTTTTTGGTGTCTAGGCGTAATTGATAGATTTTATCTAGTGAAATATCGACATGATCTGTGCTGTAAAACCAACCCCGCCAGAACCAATCTAAATCGACCCCAGAAGCCTCTTCCATTGTCCTAAAGAAGTCGGCAGGCGTTGGACGTTTATATTTCCAGCGTAGGGCATACTCTTTAAATGCAAAATCGAATAACTCACGGCCTAAAATCACCTCGCGCAGAATGTTAAGAGCCGCAGCAGGTTTAGTGTATGCATTTGGACCAAGATGCAATACACTGTCTGATTGCGTCATGATTGGAGACTGATCTTCAGATTTCATGTAAGCCGCAATATCCCTTGGCTCAACGCCCCAAGGTATGGTGGGATCCCATTCGCGGCCGGCAACACCATCTAAGAAGCTATTGAGGCCCTCGTCCATCCATGTCCACTGCCTTTCGTCTGAGTTGACTATCATAGGGAAGTAGATGTGTCCAACTTCGTGAATGACAACGCCGATTAAAAAACGTTTCTCGGCTAGTGAATAGGTGCGAGAGCCATCGTCTTGTAATTTCGTACGAGGACCATTGAAAGTGATCATTGGATATTCCATCCCACCGACAGGACCATTTACCGACTGCGCGGTTGGGTAGGGATAATCAAAGGAAAAACGTGAATAAACTTCCATAGTATGAATAACGGCTTCGGTGGAGTACTTTTTCCACAAGTCACCACCTTCTTTAGGGAAAAATGACATGGCCATCACCAGAGGCTGCTCGTCACCACCTTGCTGATAACCTTTAGCATCCCACATAAATTTACGGGATGATGCCCAGGCAAAATCACGCACATTTTTGGCCTTAAAGCGCCACGTTTTGGTGTCATCTGTACCGGCTTTTTCGTTTTCTAGCGCTTCTTCTTCAGTAACGATGAATACCGGGCGTTTTGCTGTTTTTGCTTGCGCTAGCCTGTCACGCTGGGTTTTGCTCAGAACTTGCTTTGGGTTATCTAACTCACCAGTTGCAGAAACGATATGGTCAGCCGGCACCGTAATTTCAACGTCATAGTCACCAAACTCGAGCGTGAATTCACCACTGCCAAGAAAGGCCTTATTGGTCCAAGCTTCATAATCTGTATATGCCGTGAGACGGGGGAACCATTGTGCGAGCAAAAAGATGTCATTACCGTCTTTTTCAAAGTGCTCATAACCCGAACGTGCGCCAACCGCATCTTCTTCAACAATATTAAAGGCGAAGTCCATACTAAATTGTAGATCTTTACCTGATTTAAGCGGTTCGTTTAGGTCAACACGCATCATAGTATCAACAATCGTGATCTTAAGCGGTTTGCCGCGACCATCCTTAACATTATTGATGATAAAACCAAGTTCTGTGTCATCCATAAACTGCTGACGTCTGAGTTGATTTAGTGAAATTTTTGCATGTTTTGTAACCGGATTACTCTGTAATTCGTTCCCAAAAGTCGCTGTGCGCTCGGCGATAGAATCATTTTTGAAGATATTTTGGTCTAACTGTAGCCACAAATATTTGAGTGTGTGAGGAGAGTTATTTTTATAATGTATGGTTTGTGTAGCGGTTAATCTTTTGGCTTTCTCGTCCAAGTTTACATCAATATCATAATCCACCTTTTGTTGCCAATAACGCTCTCCAGGCTCACCGGCTGCGCTACGATAGGTATTTGGGGTCGGTAAAGTCTCATCTAATTGGCGAAACTTATCTTCAAAGTGCCCTTTGCTTTGTGAAATAGCGCTGGCGTGTGCGACACCCGACAGCACTAGAGCAACCAATAAAGACACGACTGGCGTTGATTTTTTCATTATTATTTCCCGTTTTTATCTTGCCAAGGTATTGACCGATAAACATTTTTATTTCAGTTTTTTGCTTGGAGTGAGTAGAGGTGATTTGCATAGTGACAAAAGAGGACAAATAAAACCTGCTACGAGTCAATAAGTTGACAAATAAAAACGCATAAATCAAAGTTTTGAGATAAAGTAACAATATTGAGATACGACTGAAATCGATCCTATTTTGAGTGTTTTTTAATCCTCTGTTTTTGTTAAAGAAAATCAGAAGGTCCAAAAATTAATTTGTATGCCAAAAAGGTATTTTGCAGGGTTATTGTCTACATTTTATAAATAAATAAAGAAAACAAAATTAGTTGTTGATATTGACCCAAGTTTATCTTTAAAATCGCGCACTTTACAATCTCTGGGTAAAACTGGCGTTAGTTTTGCTCTGTACTAAATACCCGTTTAGCGAATCAAATGTGGTGGGCAGTATGGATTTCTACATACTAAAAAAACAAGAGAAGTTTGTTGCAATTCCTGCAGACGAACAAAACTGTAAAGATTATTTAGATGATGGCTATTTTTATGTTGATAAGGTAGCTGCCTGTAACGAGAAATCGGCGATTAAACGTGTGCAAGATAAACATAGTCGTGTTTTCAAGTTACCTGCTAAATTCTTTTTACTAGCATTACCTGTGATCATTTTTGCTTGGTGGCAGCTAACTCACTAAGCAGTGAAAGCGTCAATATTCACAAGACGAATATTGCTCGACGATGCTATATTAGCGTTTCTATTGGAAAAGGAACGCTAAATGAAGGTTTTACATACGTCAGACTGGCACTTAGGGCAATCGTTTTACGAACATGATCGCAGTGAAGAGCATCGGCTATTTTTAGACTGGCTATGCGATGTGCTTGTTGAACAGCAAATCGATGTATTGTTGATCAGCGGTGATATTTTTCATACTGCAACGCCGCCTGCGAGCGCTGAAAAGCAGCTGTATACCTTTATCCAAAAAGCATCTCAACTGTGCCCGCAGCTGCACATTGTTCTGATTGCTGGCAACCACGATTCCGCTAATCGCATTGAAACCGCAAAACCACTCTTAACCTTATTCAACACCCATGTTATTGGTCGCTTTAACAAGCAAGCGCCTGAACAGGTTGTTATCGATTTGCCCATCGCAGCACAGCATATGCATGTTGTGGCAATGCCATTTTTGCGCAGTGCTGATTTACCAAAACCACTAGATGACGAGTTTGACTATCAAACCGGGGTACAATTAGCTTATCAGCACGCGCTAGGCACGATAGAAAAAGTGAAAGGTCCTATTGTGCTAATGGGGCATCTGCACGCCAAGGGGGGAACGATTTCAGAAGATTCTGAGCGTAATCTCAACATTGGCGGTTTTGATGCTGTATCTGCGGGCGTGTTTGGCGAGCAGTTTGACTATGTTGCGCTGGGTCATTTACATAAAGCGCAAACCGTCGCGAAGCAAAGTGCTATCAGATACTGCGGTACGCCTCTGCCAATGTCGTTTTCTGAACGCAATTATAAGCATCAGGTATTGCTCGCTGAATTTAATGAACAAGGTCTGGTAGATGTAAACCCCCTTTACGTTCCCCGTTTTAAAGATGTGTTATATATCCCTGAAGATGGTGCAAAGCGCTTGACTGAATTATGCGAAGCTATCGCGGCGCAGGATTTTAGCAAGTTCGATAGCGCTCCCTATATTCGCTTAAAATTATCTGCAGCGGAAACCAATAGCCGCTTTCGAGCCGAGATTGGTGAAGTGCTAAAAGGAAAGGATATTAAATTTTGTGGTATTGAGCGGGTGTCTAAAGGCACAGCTGCCAGTGAGTGGTTGTTTGAAGATTTGGGCAAAGTTGAATCGTTATCGCCCAATACCTTGTTGGATATTGCCTACCGCGAAATTGAACCGGAACAGGAAAAGGCACCCGCGACATTGCATGAAAAGTTAGCAGAAGTGATCGCGAGCATGGAGGAGTAGGGCGATGAAACTTGAAAAAATATTAATCACCAACCTTGCCTCTATAGAAAGCGCAGAAGTCGACTTTACTGCGGCACCACTCAAAGACACTGGTCTTTATGCCATTACTGGTGACACAGGGGCGGGAAAAAGCACTTTACTGGATGCGGTTTGCCTTGCATTTTATGGCAAAACCGCACGGTTAAAATCGGACGACAAAGAGAAAGTTGCATTTAATGGCGATAACATTAAGTTAAACGACCCGCGAAACCTATTGCGTCGGGGCTGTGTTGCGGCATCCGCTAGCGTGGTTTTTATTGCTCAAGACAGCAAACGTTATCAAGCTATTTGGTCGGTAGAGCGCGCTAGAAAAAGCCCTAAAGGTAATTTAAAAACCGCCACTATTGAGTTGTTTAGCCTACCTGATATGACCCTAGTCTGTGAGAAGAAAAAAGAAACAGAACAAAAAATCGAACAGCTAGTCGGGCTTAACTTTGAACAGTTTACTCGAGCTGTGCTGCTTGCTCAGCATGAATTCTCTGCGTTTTTGAAGGCGGGGGGAGATGAACGGGCACAGTTATTAGAATGTCTTACAGGTACCGAAAAGTTCAGTAATATCGGTAAAGCGGTTTTTGAAGCGCACAAGCAAAAGAAAATCGAGCTGCAAACTCAGCAAGATAGGCTAGGTCAAATTGTGCTCTTGTCACCAGAGCAGCAAGCCGAACTTGAAGCACAGAAGTCGGAACTGATTGATACAAGAAATCGACAACAAGAGACAAGCACAAAACTGCAAGCTCAGCTGCAATGGCTCGCGGATGTCGAGCTAAGAAAGCAAAAAATAGCTGAGGTGGAACACAAGCTGCAAATGCTTGAGCAGCAAATAGAAGAGGGAAAGCCACAGCAGGAATATGCGCAGCAAGTCTTAAAAGCCAATGAGATGCGTGATAATCGTGAGCAGCATGAGTTGACAGATAAACACATTGCGCAGCTATCTCAAGAACGACTAGCACTGCTGCAACAAGATTTTGAATCCGCTATTACAACGCTCAAAGCAAAACAACAGCAACTGGAACAGCAGCTTACTACGCAGCAAGCCAATTTTGTAAAGTTAGAGCCAAGCTTTAACACCATTCGTATATTGGATGAAAAGCTAAGCCTACACAAAGCGCAAGCACTAGAAACTAAGCCCTATCTCGATAAGCATGCCAATCTCATTGCGCAACATGAGACTGCGATACAGAAATATCAAATGCAACAAGGCGAAATCGCTACTGAATTAAAGCAGCTAGAGTATAAGCAAGCGAACTTGCACTCAGTTAGCAATATTGCCGGACAATGGAGCGTGGTTCAGCCTCAATTTGATGATTTGCAAAAGTATCAACAACAACGCAATGATCATGAAGTCCAGTTGCAAAAATTACCGAACGAGCAGCAAGCGCTAGGTACACAATTGAGCAAACATGAGGCTGAGGTACAGCAACTACAAAAGATTTATGATACCGAAGCCAGCGCGCTTTCAGCGTTAAAAGAAGCACTCCTACCTTTGACTCAACAAGACCTAAATTTGGCATTACAGAACTGGTCTCTATGCGTGCAAGCCTATCGTAGTATCGAAGAAGGGGAGGCCTTGCTGCATCAGTTACGGTCGCAACAAACTCAACATCATATTGGCTTGGAAAGGCTTGAGATATTGATCCGAGATACCAAGCAGCAAGACGAGTTGTCTAAGCAGCGACTAGCCCTAACTCGTGATAATTTGGAGCAAGTGCAGTTACGCGCAAGTGAGCGGATCAGCGATTTACGCGCTCAACTGCGAGCTGGGCAAGAATGCATGGTATGTGGCTCAAAAGAACACCCTTATGGTGTGGAGCACATAGATGCCCACTGGGAACAGTTACTATCGGATTTTCGGTCTCAGTATCAGGCTGCTGAGCAAGCTCGTGAGCAAGTGTTGCAGCGTTATAATCAACAAGTCGGTGAAAAAGAGCGTGAG
The DNA here is from genome assembly GCF_005886105.2 of Pseudoalteromonas galatheae. Lineage (NCBI taxonomy): Bacteria > Pseudomonadati > Pseudomonadota > Gammaproteobacteria > Alteromonadales > Pseudoalteromonadaceae > Pseudoalteromonas > Pseudoalteromonas galatheae. The sequence continues at coordinate 357,137 of NZ_PNCO02000002.1, read as the reverse complement.
AATGCGCTATGGCAGTCAGTCACTCAGGAAATCGCTCACTGCACTAAGCAAATAAACGAGAATCGCGCTCGACTAGATGCGTTGAATGATGAGTATAAAGTTGGCAATGCCGAACAAGCTGAATCGCAACTTTTGAGTATTCAGTCGCAGCTAAATGAGCTATCAAAGTTACGCAATAATATCGACCGCCAGTGGCAGTCGGTTCAGCAGGCGCAACAACATCTCGAGCAGGCTAAACATAAGCAACAGGCACTTCAGCAGCAGCACCATGATTTAGGTAATCATATTGCCTTTTTGCAAACCGAATATGATCAGCTATCACAAACAGTGGATGCTTTACGCCATCGGCTTGAAGCGTTAATTTCCGATGAGTCGTGGTGGCAAGAATTTGATTCATCCCCTCAAGCTGCCATTAGCCAACTTAAAACAGGAGTGCAAACTTGGCTAGAAACCACCGAGCGTACAGATACGTTAACAGCGAATAAAGTTCAGCTTGAGCATCAATTACATCTTGCCAGTCAACAAAAACAAGATGAGACGCAACGGCTTGAAGAATTAGAACATACACTTTTACAACATCAGCAGAATATTGAACGTCTCAATCGCGAACGTGCTGAATACTTACCACAGCAGCACACCAGCTTGGATAATTGGATTGCAGAGCTTAAGCAGCAAGAGCAACAAAGCCGAGAGCAGATCACACAAACCCAGCTGGCGCTGAGCCAAACCGAAGCACAGCGTGAAAAGACCCAGCACAGTCTGACGCAGCTAGAAAAGCAAATTACCGAGCAAACATCGCGCTTGCAGCAACTTGATGCGCGCTTTGAACAATGGTTGCTCGATCAGCAAGGACAGCTAGACAAAATAAAAGTACTAGCGTTACTTGAGGTTTCGTTGGATGAAGCGCGAGCGAATCTAGAAAAGTGTGCGCAAGTTCAGCAAGCCTTTCAACACACTAAGCTGCAGCTTAGTCATCAGCGTGAAGAACTCAGCCAACTTGAAAGTAAGTACCCTGATGGGGTTGATAGTGAGCACGTTAAGCAAAGTCATGCCGAGACGACGCAAGCACTTGAACAAACTCAAAGTCAGTTGCTACAAGTGCAAAGTGCATTAGAGATTGATGCTCAGAATAAACAACAATTCTCTTTACAAGCGGCAAATCTCGCTCAGTTACAACAAGACTACGAGCAGTGGCATTTGCTAGATAAGCTATTAGGCGACGCAACAGGCAAAAAGTTGCGTAATTGGGCGCAAACGCAAACGTTAAAAATCTTATTGCAGTATGCTAACCAGCAATTGCATACGCTTTCAAAACGCTATTTGCTTACCAATATTGAGCAGTCTTTAGAAATTGCGGTTATAGATAAAGATATGGCTGACGAACAACGTAGCGTCAACACCTTATCAGGAGGGGAGTCCTTCTTGGTATCTTTATCTTTAGCACTTGGACTTGCTGCGCTTTCGTCAAATAAAGTGCAAATACATTCATTATTCATTGATGAAGGGTTTGGTACGTTAGACCCCGAGACGCTAGGTGTAGCGATTGATGCACTGGACGCGTTACAATCACAGGGCCGCAAGGTTGGTGTGATCTCGCATGTTGCTCAGATGAGCGAGCGGATCGCCACTCGTATCCATGTGAATAAACAGCCTGGAGGCTACTCATCTTTAAATTTAGTACCACAAACATAAGGAAATTTGGATGCCGACTTTCACGGGCGAAGAAGCCCAAAACTACGACTCTAGGATCACAAAGCTTGTGCCAGGTTATGCGTTAATTCACCAGCTTACTGGAGCACAACTTTTAGCGCTTTACCCGAATAGTGCAACCATTTTGGTTGTGGGTGCGGGGACAGGCAAAGAAATTGTTGAACTTGCTCAGCTAAACCCAAGTTGGCGATTTATAGCGCAAGATGTATCTACTGATATGTTAGCAATTGCAGATCAACATTTTACTAAGTTAGGCTTACAGGAGCGCGTGCAGATCCATCATGGTGCGATTTCACCACAGGCCTATCAAGCAGATGCCGTACTGTGCTTGCTGGTGATGCACTTTGTAAAAGATAACGGCGATAAAGCAAGCTTGTTTAAACAAATGAGTGAGCAGCTAAAGTCGGATGGTCATCTTTTTATTGCCGACTTAGAAAAACCTGCGACAAGCTTTGAGCGTGAAGCGCAATTAGTCGTTTGCAAACAACTCGGGCTGACTGATGTTGGCGAGCAGCGCATGAGGGTGAATTTAGAGCATGAGTTTTATCCCGTGGATAAAATGCGTCTTGCAGAGCTGCTAGACACCGCAGGTTTTGGCATTGCTAAACCTTTCTTCAAGGCCCTTGGGTTTGCAGGCTTTGTGGTAGAAAAACAGTAGTTTTCTAATAAGCCAGACCATATTCGGGTGTGGCTTTTCCTTTCTTACTTTTTCAACGTAGCTTGTATTAAGCTAGTAAAATAATGATCTATACCAAACCAATTGCTGCTCCGCTACTAGCGTCACCGCGCTTTATCTAAACTTCAAGTCATTTACTTCTAAAAAGTTAGTAAAACTCTGATCTCAATGACTAAGATACAAGAAGTAGATCAGTATTTTACTTAGTAAAAATATGATCTATTCGCAAATTAGCATACCGTTTAGTTTCCACCTAATATCTAACCTCGTCTTATTATATCTACTAACCTATTGATTTTTATATTACTAAGTTGGCGATAATCCAAAAATGGCGAAATAATAAGACGCAAGTTATAGTCAACGGCGAACTCATCATCCAGCCAAATTAAATTGTTAGTAAAAATCTGATCTCTAAGCAATGATTTCGCGTAGGTTCGTCCTGCAATAATATGCCAATCGTATGTTTTTGCTGAAAAATCAGGCGCTGAAAAGAGCAGAGCTTCCTGACTTGAAGCTTGAAGTAACGCACTATCTCGATATGACTGCCAAGTTGAATAGTTAGTAATATCGTGATCTGGCAGCTTTGCTGCAAATAAAAACTTGGCAAAAACATTGAAGATTTTCCGCCAACCGTTGCCGCAGTGCGAATTAATATGTTCGATCTCCCTATTAGCTAACGCACTGACTTTTATCAAATTATTGTAAGGTTCTATGTTTGGTGGATGCTCAATATAAAACGCAACTTTCCCCGTTGCTACACCCAAACCATGAGTTAGTATTTTTTTGCTCTGTGCTGTATTCATCACGCTTTGCTGCGATCTATTCATTTGCACGTAAGTTTAAAATAAATAAGGTGAAATTGGCATGGTAAGGGTTTGAATTAAATTTTGTTCTTACTAGGTAAAAATTTAATCTATCGCTAATCTTAGTGCTTGAACACTACGTATGACATTAAGATGGAATATGGAGAATTTATATGAAAGTACGACAGTTATTTTTCACGGTGATTTTAACGCTTGCAGTTTCGGCATGCACAGGGCTACCTGATGGCATCAAACCAGTTAAAGACTTTAGTGTTGAGCGCTATACAGGTACTTGGTATGAAATCGCGCGATTAGACCATTCATTTGAAAGGGGAATGCAGAACGTCACGGCAACTTATAGCCAAAATTCCGACGGGTCAATTAAAGTCGTAAATAAGGGATATGTAACAGAGGAAGGAGAGTGGAAAGAAGCAATTGGCAAAGCCAAGTTTGTTGCAAATGATGAAATAGCGCACCTGAAAGTGTCATTTTTTGGTCCGTTTTATGGCAGTTATGTGGTATTCGAGTTAGGTGAAGATTACCAGTATGCATTCGTTACCAGCTACAATCGTGATTACCTTTGGTTGCTTTCTAGAACACCTCAAGTATCGGACACTATAATGACTAAATTTAAAGATATGTCTGAAAAATATGGCTTTAACACTGATGAACTTATCTATATGAAGCACGAAGCCGTTCAGAACAAATAATGTAAACCCCCTTTACACTAAAATTCCCTTTATAGGTACTTCAACTTACTAACAGAAAGTAGCCTGTATGTGAGTTGAGTCCAAGTGTCTTATTCCTGTAGGAAATGGTTAATAAATCATTCAGTCAACTGTAACAGGAACACTTCACACTGTTGCACGCTTTACAAAAAATAATACTTAGGAACTGGAGTAACTCATGAAGCGTGTAGCATATTCTCTTATTGCAGCAGCAGTTGCAATGGCACTTACAGCCTGTGATGGTGATGATGGAGCACAAGGCCCAGCGGGACCTCAAGGTGAGCAGGGCACAGCAGGCCAAGATGGTGCAGACGGCACTAATGGCTCAAATGGTCAAAGTGGTACTGACGGACAGGATGGTCAAGATGGACAGGATGGTCAAAATGGACAAGATGGCCAAAATGGTCGTGATGGTAGCTACAGCGTACCTGGCCTTGTTCGCATAGCAACCGTCCCGGCTGGTGCCGAAGTTACTGGTCTATTTCTTTCCGAAGGAGGCGACTTGTTCTTCAACGTTCAGCACCCAAATGACACCAATACAGCCACAGATAAGTTCAACAGCAAGCCATTCAATACGGGTACGGTCGGTGTACTAACTGGTGTGAACTTTAATAATCTACCTGCAAATATCCCAAGCGCGCCAGTTCCTGCTTCAACCATGGAACAACAGACCGTGATTTCTGCGATTGGTCAGTATCAAATTCTAGGCCAAACAGGAGATACATTCGCGAACCTTGGTGCTAAAGGTCTAGCGGGCGGATTGGGTGTGCACTACAGTATCTCAACTGGCGAAGAGATCATTAAAAATGATAATCCTGATTTTAATGGTTATATTCCTGTGGACGCAGACACAGGTTACCTATTCACGAACTGGGAAGCGTATCCAGGTGGTGTTAGTCGTTTGAAAATGAGCAAAGCGACAACAGGGAAGTGGTCAATCGAAGAAGCTATGATGGTAGATTTCGACGGTGTTAAAGGAACAGCAGCTAACTGTTTTGGTTCAGTATCTCCTTGGGGTACACCACTAACTTCGGAAGAATGGATTGTCTGGTCTGAAGTTGATTCAACACAAGATCCCCAGTGGAATAACCCAGCGGAGACAGGCAACGACACAATGGAAGCATTAACTGCACCTGACTTCCCTAATCCTTATCGCTACGGCTATATTGCTGAGATTCAAAATCCTACGACCGAAACACCTGATGTTGTGAAACACTTCACAATTGGTCGCTATGAGCATGAGAACTCAGTCGTGATGCCAGACCGCCGTACTGTCTATTCATCACAAGATGACACAGGTGGTGTACTATTTAAATTTGTTGCAGATCAACCAGAAGACTTAAGTGCGGGTACCCTTTACGCAGCAAAGTTAACTCAGGATGCAGGCCTTACTGATCCAGCTGTAACTGGCTTTGACATTAGCTGGGTTGAGCTTGGTAATGGCAGTAATGCACAGATAGAAACTTGGATTGCTGAATATGATGGCATCAATGAGAGTGACTATGTTGAAGATCAAACAAGCTACCTGTCTGTGGCTGACGTAAAAGCATGGGCTGAAGGTGCTGCGACCTATCCTACCGTTGAAAATGGTGGTGGTAAAGTAACGGCTGGCAAGCCTATGGATAACCGAGCAATCTTCCTTGAATCTCGTCAAGCTGCGCGCCAAAAAGGGGCGACAGCTGAATGGCGTAAACTTGAAGGGATCAGCATCAACCACAACCGTGTACTTGAGGCAGTAACTGGTCAAGATGTTGTTGCCGGTGAAGTAGTAGATAAAGCCTATATGTACATTGGCATTGCAGATATTGATAAAACCATGATTGATGAAGAAGGTGATATTCAGCTTTCTGCGCGTGTTAAAGATTGTGGTGGTGTATATCGTGCCCATATAGATAACAACTATAACCTAACTCGTATTGAGCCCGTTGTAATGGGTGGTACGTACCGCTCATCATTGACTGGCGCTGAGCGTTGTGACGTCAATCAGCTTTCACAGCCTGATAACGTTATCGTTATGGAAGATGGCCGGATTATCATCGGCGAAGATGGCTTCCAAGAAAATAACACACTATGGCTTTATGACCCTAAAGCAAAATAATTAAACAAGTAGCAGCGCACCTTATAGTGCGCTGCTTTTTTTTAGCAAAATTTTGGAGTCATAAAAATGAAATACGTTAGCCTAACCCTAGTGGCGTTAACGAGCGCAGTGTTACTTGGTTGTAATGATGAACAGCCCCAAGAGCTAACCAACATCGCACTTTTGTCGGCGCAGACTGAAGCACCTTACCAACAAGGTGATGATATTCCTGCGACTGCATTTATGCAGCACAATGAAGTCTATAACCCTGAATCGGTGATCCCGCCTCAGTGTTACACCAAAACGGATGGTGTAAATAACCCTTGCTACGCTTGCCATCAATCATACGATGAAAAAAACCGACCAAACATGATGCGCGATGCCAATTTACAAGGTGCCTATGAGTTTTCCGACCTTGGATTTAAAAACCACTGGAAAAATTTGTTTAAAGATCGTTCAGAACTTATCAAAGGTATCTCAGATCAAGATATTACTAACTGGGTCAACCAAGATAATTACACTCCTTTCATCGAAAAACTGAAAAATAACCCTGACTGGAAAGGTGAGATCACCCCGCTTAACAACTTGGCATATCCTGAAAAAGCATTCGATGAGCTGGGTATAGCAAAAGACGGCAGTGGCTGGGTGGCATTCAATTATAAGCCTTTTCCTAGTACTTTCTGGCCAACTAATGGCTCTACAGGAGATGTCATGATCCGCCTTGCTGACGCCTTTAGAGAAAAAGGTGAAACGTATAATCAAGACGTCTATCTTGCTAACTTAAGTCTGGTTGAAATGGCTGTAAAGGGGCTTGACGAAATATCAACACCAGTGATTTCTGAATCGCGAGTTGGCGTAGATTTAAATGGTGATGGCAAGCTCACGCAGATCACTAGCATGCTGCGCGGTGAACGTTACCTTGGTGATGCCAATACTATCGAGCTTGCTCATCAGTTATATCCACAAGACACTGAGTTTTTACATACCGTTCGGTATATTGGGGTGGATGATAATGGTCAAGTATTTAATGCGCCAAGAATGAAAGAAGTGCGCTACATGAAGAAGCACAACTTTAAATCCAAGCAATCACTCGGGGCAGCTTACTACAGAGAAGCGAAAGAAAAGGCATTCGAAAATTACCCTCAAACGCTTTATTTGGGCGACCAAGGGATCAATAACAACTTCGGTTGGACGATTAACGGTTATATTGAAGACAAAAATGGTGCACTTCGTCCGCAACATGAACAAGAGCTTGCTTTTTGTAATGGCTGTCACAAAACCATTGGCTCAACCTATGACCAAACCTTCTCATTTGCACGTAAAGTCGAGGGAAAGCTGGGTTGGGGTTATATCAATTTAAAAGAGATGCAAGACGTACCTAACAAAGGCGAAGAGCAGGGCGAATTCCTGACCTATATGATGCGTGTTGGCGGCGGGGATGAGTTTAGGCAGAACCAAGAGATGCTGATGCGCTGGTTTAACGAAGATGGAACGGTAAACAGCAAAAAAGTGCAGTCTGTGAAAAACCTCTATGAATTGATCACACCATCAAAGCCACGCGCGCTGGCATTGAACAAGGCCTACTTGACCATTGTCAAAGAGCAGAGTTACTTGTTCGGTCGCGATGCCACCATAGTAAAGGCACGCAATGTGCTTGAACAAGTCGATGACTCTCAACAGCCTCTAGAGCCAAAGCACCGATATGTGTGGGATATGCAACTGGATTGGAATAAAACCGAGTAAGAATATCTAAACAACTTAGGTGAGTCGATAGTATTGAGTAATCAGCGTCATTTCAGTATTTTTAAGAAAAATAATGTCATATGACTCAACCTGTCGACTCAGTTAAATCAATGATAGAGTTTCAATCAGATAAAGGTTTAACAAGATAGTGTTTTAATGGCGCTTATCAAGCCGTTAACCAAAGCGCATCGTAAAGCAGAGCTGAGATGGCATCTAGAAGCTGACTCCGATCTGCTTCCTAAGAGTGGAACAAGCAAAAAGCGGACAAGAACGATGCACTTGCTATTATACAAGCATCGATATTACCAGACACTTACTTCATTACTAGAAAACATCGTACTCAATAGTGACAATAAGGAATAATGCGATTTCGGGAATTAGCGATTAAGTAAAGAACAGCGTTAATCAATCAAATTAAAGACTTAGAATCATTAAAAGAGGGCTTGGCGGGTGCTATACAAACGCACTTGGAAGAAGAAAAACAACTTGAGCTTTGAGTTCCGATATTCACTTCATACCACTGGAACGTATTATTTTTACCCTTCACGAATTACGATAAAAACCTAGAGTGGGTGGTTTCGAATATCAATGGGCACGGTAAGTTTGTTGGAAGTACCATGCCACTTAGCTGAATTAATTGTACTAGCTCAGACTTGTCCTTTACGTTTTTAATCGCGCATATTTCGGTACTTAATCTTTGGCTGAGGTTTAAGCGATTGGTGATCATTGTTACCAATGTACTTTTCTTGGCCTTACAGATCTTTATTTCACTAACTACAATTCAGCATTGAGCTGTTAGCAAAGCTAAACAGCCTTGCTAACCTATTTAAAATGGATTCCCATCATTGATTGGAATAGCTGAGCGATATAATGTGGTTTTCGCAAAGTGAGCATATGCAACTAACCCAAACACATCATCCGCATTGCCGATATTTTCCCACTCTATAGTGGCATAGCCATATCCAGTTACACCACTTTGGCCAATATTTACATATGCAGATGAATTAGCCTGAATTTCTGTACCAGAATTTGAGAAGTTCTCATAACGCTCAGCCTTTTTTACATTACCGTTTTGGTCATAGAACTTAATTGTAACCTTCAGAGGATTATCAGTGATATTACTGATAAACACTGAAGTATTGCCGTTCGTTGACGCTAACCAGTGAGGAACAACTGCTTTACCGTTACCAGCGTAACTCAAAGTAGAACATGCAAGCAGTGCTACTGACGCTAGCGCTCCTTTCCAACCTGTTATCATTACCATTTTCCCTTAATAATCAAACATATAAAAACAAAAAGATAACAAAGAATTACAAACACATCAATTATTATCTATATTCGATACAAACTAAATCAAACTTCTTGATTGTATTTCCACAGAATAAACGTCCCCAAGGCATGTCCTCGTAAGAGATTTCGATGCCCACCCACGGCTTAGACATCATATCTAACAGGATCATTGCACTTTACCCAATAAAGTTAATAGCTTCGTAAGCACCGCCCCTCAATCCAACCATAGCTTTGGAGATGTTCGATCCGATATAATGGCAAATTGCTCAACCCAATCAATTAATACTTCAATCGCCATTGGTTTGGCATAAAAATACCCTTGTACATACTGGCAGCCCAAACCTGTTAGGCAATCTAGCTGCCCTTGTTGCTCTACGCCTTCAGCTATCACTTTGAGCGATAAACTTTCGGCCATCGATAAAATCGCGTTGACCAAAACGACAGCATCTTGGTTTTGATCTATATCTTGAATAAAACCTCGGTCAATCTTTAATATATTGATAGGAAAACGTTTAAGATAACTAAGCGAAGAGTAGCCAGTGCCAAAGTCGTCGATTGCTAAGTTGACTCCCGTTGCCCGTAGGCTTTGCAACCAAGCGGTTACAGCTTTATCGTCTTCAAGCAAGATGCTTTCTGTGATCTCAAGCGTTAGGTTCTCTGGATGAAAGCCTGACTGCTGCATGATTTGTTTAATGATAGTGGCATTAAAACCGAGTCGATATTGCTGGCTCGAGACATTTACCGTCAAGTAACAATTCATGCCAAGCGCTTTATTTAATCTGCGAATATCATTGCATGCTTTGGCGAGTAACCACTCACCAAGAGGAGCAATAAGGCCACTTTCTTCAGCAACCGGAATAAATTCAGCGGGGGAAATATACTGGCCGAAATCAGTTGGCCAGCGCATGAGCGCCTCGACGCCATATAATTTACCCGACACCGTATCGACAATAGGTTGGTAATGTACGGTTAAACGCTGGTGCTCAAGCGCAGCCCGAAGTAGCTGCTCCAGCTCAACTCGCCGATTCACCTGCTGCTGCATTTCTTGAGCAAAGAAATGATATTGATTGCGTCCCGCTTCTTTTGCCTTATACATCGCTAAGTCAGCAAGGCGCAATAGCTCTCTTTGGTCTTTTGCGTCACTAGGTAAAATAGCGATCCCAATACTTGCCCCCGTAAATACCTCAAAGCCATTGATCACAAAAGGGCTACTTAGTGCTTTGACAATCTTATCGGCGACTTGCGCGGCATGATCCGGATGCGCAATTTGGCTCAATAATAATACAAATTCATCTCCACCAAAGCGGCTCAAGGTATCGCTTTTACGCAGCAGGCCGTTTAAACGCTTGGCTACGGAGATAAGTAAAGCATCTCCGGCTTCGTGACCCATGGTGTCGTTGACCCGCTTAAATCTATCTAAATCGATAAATAACACCGCACTTTGATGATGAGTGCGGCTCATCCGCTTAATATCTTGCTCAATGCGCTCGAGTAATAACGTTCTGTTAGGCAGCCCGGTCAACACATCGTAATAGGCTTGATATTCAATCTGCTCCTCTTGCGCTTTGCGCTCAGTCATATCAGACAATATGGCAACGTATTGCTGTACCAGTCCTTTGTCATCATGCACGACACTGATTGCTAGCCACTCTGGATATAAAGTACCGTCTTTACGCTTGTTCCAGATCTCACTCGCCCATTGTCCGTGCGAGTTGAGAGTGCTCCACATCTGCTCATAAAAATGTTTATCATGCTTGCCCGAGCTTAAAATATTGGGTCGTTGACCGAGTACTTCATGTTCTTCATAACCGGTAATTTTGGTGAAGGCTGGGTTGACCGCGGTGATTTCAAGTTTTGCGTTGGTGGTCATAATTCCTTCTTGCGTTGCATTAAATACCGCAGCCGCAGTTTTAAGCTGCGCACTTGCACTTTTTTGTGCTGTGATATCTTCTTTGATCGCAATAAAGTTTATGATTTCCCCCTGCTGATTTTTAATCGGGGAAATAGATGCGTACTCCCAATAGTAATCTCCAGACTTACGGCGGTTGTAAAACTCACCACGCCAGACTTTACCTTGTTTAATCGTTTGCCAAAGTGCTTTGTAGTCCGTGAACCCTTGCTTGGAACCTAGTACTTTCGGTGTATGTCCTTTCACATCCTCAAGTGAATACCCGGTAACTTGTTCAAACTTAGGATTAACGTATTCAATACGAGCACGAGGATCGGTGATCACAATAGAAGAGGGGCTTTGTTCAATCGCATGGCCCCATTTTCGCAGCTCTTCTTCCGCTTGTTTAAAAAGGGAGACATTGACACTTACAAACACTTGACCATTATTGTGCGTGTTAGTTTGCTTTACCTGAAGCCAAGCGCCTGATTCTGTTTGATGCAAATTAGCATCGGAGTTAAAGATTTCTCCAAACTGCTGCTGCCATTCTTCTAGTTTGCGTGGCATTTTATCACTATCAGCAATTGCAAAGTGACTACGCCAAGCACTGTTGCAGAGCAACAAATTGCCATTTCGACTAAAAAGAGCAAATCCTTCGGTTAAACGCGCAACGGCGTCTGACAAAGTTTTACTGGTGCTCAAAATTTTATTTTTGGCTACATAAAGCCGGTTAGCAAACACAACCAAGAGCAAAAATAGCGCAATGGTCAGCAGCAAGAGTAATTCACTTTGATGCTTGGTTTTTTCTATGGTTTCACTGTGGTGCTGACTATATGCCGCATAAAGCGCTGAAAAAGCTTGGTCACTAGGTAAAGATAAAAAGCGTTGTTTTGCCTTTTTTAATTCTGCACTGTTAACTAGGGCAACATTAAAATGCTGGTAGATCAACTGCTCTAAGCGACTTTCAGAGTCAATTATAAGTAAAGGCTCTGCCACAAATTCGTAAAGCTGACCCAACATTAAATTAGCAAGCATTCTATTTGCATGTGTCGCCAATTCAGGCTCGCTCTGTTCCAGCTCAATGAGTAGCTCGGGGAGATAAAGCAAACTGTTCTTAATGTTTGCTGCAGCTGTTTTAATGGATTCGACTTGCAATACTTTATCACTAAGCAGTTGACGATAAGCATCAAATTGCTGTTGAATATCCGGTGTAGTTTCTACAAATAACGCATCCCGCTCAGGTGTATTCAAAGCGTCAATTGCATGTGCTAATTGCGCTAACTCATCATATTGATTGAGCTGTGCACTAAGCATTTGTAACACAGCGGCATCCAGTTTGGCATCAATACTTTTGGCTTCAAAGAGCAGGGTAACTCGTGATTGGTGTGTTTGACTACTGAGCTCTTGTTGCGAGTAAAAGTACGCAAAAAGCGCAATTGGCGCGCACAGCAATAATGCTTGCACACCAATGAAGGCCTTATTCTTCATTCGTGATTTTCCAAATCCATTTCGTGGTGATGTCCTGCTAGGCTGCCAATAAAGGCAACTAGCTTATTGATATCAGAGTCTGAGATATTGCGGCCAAGTTGATATTTGGCCATGGTCGCAACGGCAGCTTCTAGGCTACTATGACTACCATCGTGAAAAAAATATACTTGTTTACTAGCAAGTCGCAGACTCGGCACTTTGAACACAAAGCGATCTTGCTCGTTGCCAGTAACATTAAAACGGCCGTAATCCATTTTTTGAATTGGCGTCTTTCTATCGCCAAAGTAATCACCAAAAGTGCCCATTTTGGCAAACATATTACCGCCAACATTGCGCCCTTGATGACAGCTAATACAGCCATACCGTTTAAATAGCTCATAGCCGGCAATAGCAGGCTTCGGCAGTTTTACACTATTATCTTTGAGCCATAAATCAAACGGCGCATCAACGGTGATTAACGACGATTCAAAAGTTGCTATTGCGTCTTTTATCGTGTGCTTGGTTATTCCCTGCGAGTATACTTTATCAAATTGCTCGACAAGTATTTTATCTTGATTTAACTTAGCAATGACTTCTGGCCAAGTCATATCATGCTCTTTAGGGTTTAAGATGGGTGAGTCGACCTGATCATAAAGCGATTGAGCACGGCCATCCCACGCTTGACGGATATTAAAAACTGCATTGTAAACGGTCGGAGTTTTTAGCTCACCAACTGCACCATTAACACCACTGGAAAGGGGCTTTACATCTGCGCCATGACTGGGAAGTTGATGGCATGACGCACAGCTAACCTGATTTCCTCGAGAAAGTCGCTTATCAAAAAAAAGTGTTCTGCCCAAGCTGACTTTATCGGCATCAAGTCCTATTGCAGACTCAAGTGGCAGAATTGGCTCATTTGCAACTCCCAATAATGGAAACGCAAAAAGTAATAAACTCCAAATTCGCATACACTCCGCCCAAGTTGCCATCTTGCTGTAAAAGATAGCAACATTCGGCATTGCAAATTTTGATTTAAAATAAGCTTAGCAATAGAAGTTGTGTGTTTTTACTCACTCGCCCCGCACGGCTAAACTTGTCACTTCACTCAGCCAGTTATCAATTACCTCAGGAGTTGCTAAGTGCGCTGGGCCAAATAACGTATGTTGAGTTGGCTCTATACCACAAAACCCCAATGTCCCATGTTCTAGTTGAGCCACAAGCCCAGTTGCGGCTTCTTCCAAATAAGTTTGCGGCGTGTCTGATGTGAGAATAACTCTTGCGGTTTTATGCGCTAGAAGTTTTTCAATTTCAGTTCCTGCTTCACTGTATTTAAAAGCAAAGCCTGGAAGTAATGTTCTATCTATTAGCCCTTTGAGCTTGGCTGGTAACGCCAACCACCAAATTGGGCTTACTATCACAATGTGCTGCGCCCACAGTAAGTTCTCTTGGAACTGCTTGAGGCATGGCTCTAACGGTTGATTTGCTTCATAGCCATACATCAAATTGATTTCAAAGTGCATCTCACTAAGATCCATTCTGCGTATTTGATGTTGGGTGCTTGCAGCTTGCTCGTAGCTTGCTGTGATAGCGTGGCACAGGCTTTTGGTTTTGGGGTTACCGTTTAGTAGCAGTATTTTTTTCATCGTCGTTTCCTTATCAATGACTGAGAAACGAGTGTACTGTCTCCCCCTAACGGGAGAGTCAAGTTACTCTACCTGAGACTGGGATAGTTTTATCTGTGGACATTCATCAAGCGATGCGATGCAGTGTTCAATTCGGTGTATTTTTTGCTGAAGCTGCGCAACTTGCTCTATGCAGGATGCTTTGAGCTCAACTAAAAACGTGTTTATTTCTACCCAGTTGACTTGTCGCCCTTTAATTTCAATTACCTGCTGCAATTGCTTAATCGACACACCGAGCAATTTTGCTTCTTTTATTAATAACAACAGATCGACATCCACTTGCGAATAGACACGGTACTTACCAACCCGCTCCGGGGTAGGTATAAGCCCTTTTTCTTCATAAAAGCGAATGGCCTTAACTGACAGCCCTGTTTGCTTTGACAGCTTGCCAATATACATTTTTGATTCTCCCTGCTAAAAGCAAAATAACGGTTTACAGCCTCTGCAAAAGTTGCAACTATCAACGGTAAACCAGCCACACGCTAACAAAAAGTATCGCCAAGGAATAGCAGAAGATGTATCAGTTATTTTACTACCCTCGTAATGCCAGTTGGGCACCGCACCTCGTACTTGAGCACTTACAGCTAGAAAAGGAACTGCTCTTAGTCAATAGAAAGACACAACAACAAAAGTCTGCGACCTATTTAGAACTCAATCCAACAGGACGGATCCCGACATTGGTCGACGGCGAACAGGTCATCTTCGAGAGTGCGGCAATTTGTTTGCATTTATGCGAAAAGCACCCTGAGGGGCAACTTATCCCTGCGCCGAAAACCCCACAGAGAGCCACGTTTTATCAGTGGCTTTTTTATTTAACCACGACAGTTCAGCCAGAACTCATGCTGTATTTTTATCCTGAAAAATATCAGCTGTCACTAGAGAACAGTAAGACCATGTCTCAAGCCGCAGAGCAACGAGTCGGCGACATGTTTGCACTCATCGATAAGCAGTTAGCAACAAACACCTATTTAGCTGGTGAGCAGCTCACGCTCTGTGACTATTATTTGTTTATGCTAGCCCATTGGGCAAGTGGATTTAATACTGCGCCAAAAGACTATGCGCATTTGGGTCGATTTATGCGAGTCATGGCACAGCAAAAAGTGGTAAAAAGAGTGTGCGAAATTGAACAAACCGATCTAAGTTTTTATTAACATCCATTACACCAAGGAGGAAAAATGGAAACCTTAGTTAAAAATTATATCTCAGCCTACAATCATTTTGATATCCCGGGTATGCTAGCTCAGCTCACGGATGATGTCGTATTTGAGAATCTCGCCAATGGTGAAATTACGACGCGTACAACCAGTAAAATGGAGTTTGCAGAATTAGCAAATCAGTCCGCTAAGTTATTTTCCGAACGCAATCAATCTTTAACCGCCGCCACGCAAGACAATGATCTGTTTATTGTTCATGTGACATACAAAGCTAAATTAGCCCAAGACTTGGCCAATGGCATGAAAGCAGGGCAAAGCATCTCCTTACAAGGCCGCTCAGAGTTTGCATTTCGTGATGGCAAAATTTGTTTGATAAGAGATATAAGCTAACTTCTTACTCCAAACTCGGGTTATTTATTTGGCAAAATCAGCGTGCTTTTCTATGCTGGTTTTGTCACTTTCATCATTAATTCATTTCGACCTAAGCACTATCTAGCGATCAGTCTAAGACGAATTGAAAAAAACGGAGAATAACAATGGGACTATTAAGTGGTCTACTCGGTAATGCAAGCGAAGTAGACAGTAACGAAGTTGATAAGTTATTAGAAGATACACTTATCACCGGAGAAGAGGTTGCACAAGCTTACAAAGTGATCCGCGACTTATTTATTTTTACTAACAAGCGTTTAATTTTAATCGACAAGCAAGGCATGACGGGCAGCAAAGTAGAAATGCTCAGCATTCCGTATAGCAAAATAACAAAATACAGCAAAGAATCTGCGGGTCACTTCGACCTAGACGCGGAATTAAAAATCTGGATTGGCTCAGATCCAACGCCAATTAGTAAAGAATTTAAAGCGGGCGACAATATCAACCAAGTGTATAAGATCATTTCACAGTATTGTTTATAGCCGCGCTTGCTGTAAAAAGGCACATGCGTATTGTGCCTTTCTTTTCGGCGAGAAAATTAAGTTGGTTTTCGCTCAGTACGCAAGCAAAAAACCGCAGAAAAGAGTAAGGAAACAAACACTTGATTCCAAAAGTTAGAGACAAAGGGATCAGCAACAAACTGAGATGCAATATGCCAAATACTCAGGTTTAGCAGAAAACCAAGTACCAACCCATAGCCTTTGTATTGTGCGAGCAATTGCCCCAGTTCTTGCCTAAAACGCTGATATTGAGCTAATTGGCTCATTTTATACTCCAGTTATTGATTCGCAACCGTAAGCTCTACCACTTCTTTCTTGGCCGATATTCGATTTATCA
The DNA here is from genome assembly GCF_005886105.2 of Pseudoalteromonas galatheae. NCBI lineage: Bacteria > Pseudomonadati > Pseudomonadota > Gammaproteobacteria > Alteromonadales > Pseudoalteromonadaceae > Pseudoalteromonas > Pseudoalteromonas galatheae. The sequence continues at coordinate 340,653 of NZ_PNCO02000002.1, read as the reverse complement.
ATAGTACATCGTGTCGGTGAGATAATCGACACTGGTAGGCACTTCGCCGAGGATAGTAAACGACGTTTTGTCAGTCATGAATAAAGTGGCCCCGTGCTTCACTAACATCCACGCCCGAGGTGACAATAAAGCACTTTAAAATCAGTATATTAAATTTAAAAATGTAAGTTTTAGAGCTGCTAATAAACGTCTATTTCTCACATCAACGGAAGCTTTGTCTGCCTCCATAACTGCATTCGTTTTGGTAAAATACTGTCAAAGTGAACAAGTCTTACCGACTGCTTGCTTTTTATCCAGCTTCATACCAAAATAAATGTAACCAAAATTAGTTACTTATCGATATGTAACCAAACCAAGTTACTTACATGACATCACTACTTCAAGGTGCGGTGATCACAGCAGACATCGTCGGCTCACAATCACTGTCACTACTACAACTTACAACACTGCAAAGTGAATTAAAGGACTACTTAGCTGATATAGCAGCTGCAGAGCAGGGCTATTATAGCTTTTACCGCGGCGATGGCTTTCAGCTTGTGTTGCAAGACGCGACGAAACTATTCAATGTGGCGTTACGGCTACGGTTGTTTTTAATTAGCCGACATAGCGATGCCAGACTCAGCCTCGCAGTCGGTGAAGTCAATATCACCGCCGCAGATTTATCAACCGCAACGGGTACTGCGCTGGTACTAGCGGGCCGAGGGTTGGACACAATAGGACAAGCAAGACTCAGATATAACAATGACAGCAATGCCCACTTTACACTAAACCTAGCATTTGTGGATTTGTTACTTTCGAACTTAACCCATAAACAAGCAGAGGCCGCTTTTATTCATATTTCACACCCTAAGTTGAGCCATGCCGATATTGCAAAACAACTCAACACCAGTCGGGTGAATGTGACTAAGTTACTCAATAGCGCACACTATGCTTTACTAGATCAATTTTTAGCAATTGCACGCTCACACCAATAGTCGAATGCTCAACGCTTAAATATCACGAGGTGGACTTAATGAACGAATGGCAAGTATTGTTATTGTGGTTAGTAATAGGCCACACACTCACTGACTTTTACCTCCAACCTATGAGCTGGGTACATGATAGAAATACCCGTCACTATAAGTCCATCAAATTGTTGTGGCATAGTATCGCGCATAGCGGGGCTGCACTTGCAATCATCCTACTTTGGCAGTCTACTTTGTTTTGGGGAGCACAATGGAATGCGCTGCTCTTTGCGCTAGCGGTAGGTATTAGTCACTACTGTATCGACTTAGCTAAATCCTATTCTAGCAAGGGAGCTATTCCTTTTGTGATAGACCAATGTGCACATATTGCCATATTAGTGGTCGTCACTTGGCTAATTGCAGAGCCTGAGATTGCACTCAGTGTCTTTGCCAAGCCTTTTGCCAATGTCCAGCTGCTAATATTGGTTGTGGGCTATTTAATGGTATTGCATCCCGCATCGATATTCACCAGCATGCTGCTTGAGCGATGGCAACTCAATAATTCAGCTCTTGATAGCCTGCCGCAAGCAGGAAGCTTAATTGGTCAGCTTGAACGTGTATTACTGCTGAGCTGCGTGTTACTGGATAGCTGGGCTGCTATCGGTTTTATTCTCGCCGCTAAATCGGTGTTTCGCTTTGGCGATCTAACCCAAAGCCAAGACAGAAAGCTCACCGAATACGTGATGTTGGGCACGCTTGTCAGTGTGTTGCTTGCCCTTGTGGTCGGCGCCTTCATCAAACCATTTATGCCCATTCAATTGTAATTTAATCCATTCAGTGTCTTGACATTTAATCTAGTGCCTGCAAATAAACGTAGGCGCTATTTACCGCTAATTATTTGCCTCTACTCATTCTACTTCCTCATTAGGAGTTGCCATCACAATGAATAACTAAGTCCTTTGTAACTGACGAACTTATTATTAATTTCCAGTGCAAGGCTTATGGTTATCTTTGAGGCTTCTCAGACTAATCTATAGACTCTTTTTCTGTTTTGCTGTTAATTGCTTTTTACGAGTCTCTTAGCCTTATTACCAATTAGCTTAATTAAGCTTGCTATTTTGAGGCGAGAAAATTTTTCTACTTATTTGTTTTAAATAAGAAATCTTTAACGCTGTTAGCGTCAAGTTTACTCCTTCAAACTCAGCAAGTATTAAGGTTAATAGGTATTAGATGAACACGATAATATGACTATATCAATGCTGCACTATGGCTTATCAGACGCCATTTATCATCACTGCACCAACACCAAGTAGAGTGCCTCTGGGCATAGTATGATCTCTCACCTAGAGCACTCTCAAGTGCTGAGGTGTATGTAATGGTCACCCGCGTACGACTCTGAGACACCAATTTATAATCCTCACTGACTATTTTATGCTTGCTAAGGTCTTCATGTTTTAACCCCGCTAGAATATCAGCTTTGGTCATCCCTTTGCTAAATAGGCCATCTTCATAAAATTCATCGTGAATATAATCTGAGATCCGCTCAATATCACTGCGCATTTGCGGTGTATGTAGCCCTTGTTCTAGGGCTACAATTTTTTCGAATATATCCATAAAAATAAGCTTATTCTAGACTCAAAGCGTTTACTTTCTAGGCCATACACCAGCTAAACAAACGTCTGCAAACTTCTCAGCTTTTACTAATTCTATCGCGACTTGAGCGTGAGCCGCTTTGTTACTTTTTGCTCGATTTTTTAAATATGACATGTATATCTCCTTTACTCGTTGATCATAAAATGGTGCGCTCCAAGTTTTGGTAGCACAGATTGAAAAAACTGAATATCAAACAAGACCGCATGTTCTTTTGGTAACAGTGAGTCAACTTGAAATAAATAAGGGACTTGCGTTGTTGTGAGGGGATCTAGGTCTGAAGCCAAACAAGCAAGACAGTATGTTCTAATTATTGCCTGATAATGCTCGTTATATTCGATGTTTTCTAGTGGGGTTTGATGACCTAGTACTTCGCGCTTGCGCACTGGATAGTGGTGAATAAACTGCCCAACCCCCTCGCAAAAGGACGCGTATTGATGTGTATGTAAAATAAAAGCATGAAACAGTTCGTCAACCAGCTTGCTTGCAGCGGCCACTTTATGAGGCGAAATGATGGTAAATATCAAGTAGTCTTTTAAGCCTTCTACAACTACTTGTATTTCCTTTTCAGATAACCTTTGCCCAAAATGAGTTTCCACATGCCAATCAAACCACTCGAGCACAGCCTCATCAAATTCATAATTTTCGATAAAGCTCACAGCACTTTCCTTTCCTGCAATTGCTTTCATCAGATCCCTTCTCCATATTAGCAATCACCTTAAAATATACAGTTCCTACTAATTAGTCAAAAGAGAAATACAAACTATTAACATCAGTTCGAGGTTTTTGCTAGCCAAGACGCTGAGAGGTTACGAGAGCCAAACACACCAACTTTCTATGAGTAAAACTCTGCTAGGGGCCAGTCGATTTACGTCCGACGAGCAACAACTCGCGCATGTTTACGTCGTGAATTGTTGCTCTTCTGATGTCAGCCGTGGACATTAAGCTTTGCCTCCTGCCTAACATGAATGTCATAGGTTTATCTTGTGCTTGGAGGCACTGCGGCTACCGGTTTTCATTATTCTTTGTGTTATTTTCTATGCCTATAATTGCGACATACCGCTCAGCCAAATCATTACTGAGTAATCGCTTCGAAAACCTTTTAAACTCCGACAAAGATAGTTTCATCGAGTTAATACTAGTCTCATCAGTTTGAGAAATTAGCCGGTCAGCGAATACATAATCAAGCTGATTGCTCAATCTAATTACCTCTTTTTTGCTTTCATCACTCAGTTGTAAAAACTCCTGCTCTGTTAACCTTTGTACCTTACTCAACATATCAGTAAAAAAATGATGGTTCATTTTTTTCATATCACTGATTGAGTGTGTCGATGTCTGTAGCAAAGTAACAAAGCCGGTTCCTTTATCACTCACTTTGTGACCTGTTATTGCTGTGTAGGCAATTTTAAGTGTATTCCTAAACCTTTCCTTGTAATCACTTCTTATAATCGAGTTGAGCAAAACCGCATATACTTTCTCTTCTAGTGAGCCTGTTTGCACCTGTCTTAACGATGCCAGTATGTTTACTGGCGCATTATTTTTGAGTTCTAGATTTTGCGAGCTGGGTGCCGGTAAAGCGTGACTCACGCTATCAGGTGACTTTGTAGGATAACGCCTAATAGCAGCAAGCAGTTGCTCATCAGACCAAATATGGTTCGATTGGATCCGTGCCAAAAACTCATTCATTCTGAACACTTGATTGTCATTGACCTTTTTCTCAATCGCGCTAATCGCGTCAGTCTTGGCTTTTGCAAGATCATCACCTAAAACCGAAATTGGAACTTCAATAGCGTTTGCCAGATAAGTGGCGAGCGATTTCCTGCCGCTTGCAACAATACTCAACTTATCGTCAATTAAAAACGTGACAGGGGTACCTAACGCATCAGCATCACTTAACCATTTGCTATATTTGGCTTCCAGGTGCGCTTTAATTATTAGTGCCTCTGCGTAGTCATGAATGTGAGAAATACCAGCCTTTAGCACACGGTGGGATGCAAATTTGCCATCTTCTACAGCTCGCAATCTCACGTCTTTCTTCGCGACAATTGATTTTTCAACCATTTCTACCAAGGCATTTTTTCTTGGAAAACGAAAAGATAGTGGGGTATTCACCTCATTCTTTCTTGTTGACTCAAGCAAAACATAAGGCTGGTCGTAATGTTCCATCACATCTTTATTCTTAAGTGAAACCCACTCATCATCATTCACAAATAGCTTAGTGTAAGTTTTTGCGGAAACAAACGTTTCAACGAAGCGCCTAAACAAGGCTCTATCGAGCTTTTGAGGTATATGACAAGCGTTAAGCCAGTCGGTCAATCGACCAAAGTGAACTTGATTATCTAACTCTTTGGCCAATTCAAATGATAGGTTTTTCTGTGAACATGTCAGCCTATATTCCATTGCAAAATCATTGTATACCGATACCAATTCCGCTTCTCGTTCTACTGCCGCCAAGCTTAACAGTACAGAGTTAAAAATCGACAGAAATTGCCGCGCATCCTCATATATAGATCCCCCTTCAACTTCGCGCCGGGGAAAAGTCATGTGTAAGCTATCAAATTGATGAAATGCGTTTGGTGAAAACTCAATTGATGTGGGTGAAAACTGAAGTGTTGCTTGCCCTAAGCTAACAGTATGGATGGATGAATGCTTTAAAAGGTGTATTAAGAACCGTGTAAAAACAGGAGGTGCGCTAGCAATAGGGGGAACCGCAAATGTGAATTGAACTTCCTTGTCATCATGATTTTGTTTTTTTCTGACTTCAGTCACTGGTGTAAAGTGCAAAGAAGGCTCTTGAGTCATTCTTTGTGCGTGATCTCGTTCGCTCAACTCTACAGCGCCTATCGTCTTTTCCATCAACTTAAAAGCGCTTTCTTTGCTGTGTGATGACTCACTTAAAATCGTGATGTTTTTACCATTGTACCTACTAAATAACCTTTTTAGCTCGTCTTGTAACCTAGCTGCATATTTTTGAAATTCAGCGGTACTCCCCATAAAAAACGACCCATCCTTAAGCGTTAGATCAGTATGCGCAAATACCCTGAAAGTTTGCTCCCAATCAATCAGCTCTTGGTAGCGTTGCCCTTGCTTCCATTCATTATCGATTGCAGCTATTTGAGCTGCAATCGCATCTTCAGAAGCTGTGACTCCAACTAATGACTCTTGAATAAGAGGTAACAAGCCACCTAGATATTCTGTGGGAATTTCGTACCAATATCTAACCCCAGATGTATTTAAAGTTGCTCTTCTGGTGCCATTTACTGATGCGAGAAAGTCGTCAATTTTCGATACGTTTTTTGCATCTCCCCCTAAATTGAATAAGTGTTCTGTTAAATGGGAAACACCATGGGCATCACCGTTATATAAGTGCCCCGCTTTTACAAAAATAGCCAGTCTAGCTACGTTAATATCAGATTGAATATGTTGATATACAATGCCATTGCTTAATGTTGGTAAAGTGTTTTGGCTGCGTTGCTCCAGAGCAAACGAGCTGCTATTAAAAATAAGCAAGGCGCAATAAAGAAAGGAAAAAATCGGAGAAAGGCTTCTTCTTATTAGCATGTTGGTATTAGTTTCCTTACAACTTGTCGCCAAACACTACCACATGACAACTTGGAGAAACAATTGTTTAAAATAAAACCGACGAATTCTCTGATGCCACCTTGACATTTAACCTAGTGTCGGCAAACTATTACCTGCTTGATATTTATATCCGCCTGTTTCCCCTCTTATTAGGAGTTGCCATCACAATGAATAACTAAGCCCTTTGTAACTGACGAACTTATTATTAATTTCCAGTGCAAAGCTTATGGTTATCGTTGAGGCTTCTCAGACTAATCTATAGACTCTCATTTTCTATTTTACTATTTACGGCTTTTACGAGTCTTTGTGCCTTTAGCCTTTAGCCTTTTGCACTGCTGCAACTAGGAGCAGTAATTATGCCTTGGATACAGTTAAAACATGCAAGCTTGACACTTGCAAATGGTCAATGCTTATTTTGCGATGTCGACTTAACAATAGAGCGACAATTTATTGCGATAACAGGCCCTAATGGGGCGGGCAAATCACACTTACTCAAAGCCCTATCCGGTGAACAGCCTCTAACCTCGGGCGAGCGCCAAAGTCATGGGAAATGCTTTTATCTCCCACAAGATGCAACTAACCGCTTTGCTACCGTTTCTGAACTACTAGGGCTTAAAGAGAAGCTAGCAGCACTGCATCGGGCCCATCAGGGGTTAGCCTCTGGGTACGATTTTGAATTAATCTCAGATGATTGGCAGTTAGAATCAACTTGGCAAGCAACACTTGCGCCGCTAGAACTCACTTTGGAAACCCCCTTTACACTGCTAAGTCCCGGGGCAAAAATGCGAGCCTATATCGAAGTATTACAATCTCAGCCTGCAATCCTATTACTGGATGAGCCGAGCAATCACATGGACAGCAACAATAAGCACTGGCTAGCCGAGCAGCTAAAGCACCACAAACATGGTGTGGTTGCCGTCACACACGATCCTATTTTATTAGATGCAGCCGACCATATACTGCACATAAAACAGGGGGAGCTAACTCATCACTCACATGGATTTGACGCCTTTAGAGAGACACTACTTCAAACTCAAGCTCGACAAAAACAGCAACATTTAGCAAATCGCGCGGCACAAAAAACACTTAAACAAGCCATGATTGCAGCGGATCTGCAACATCAACGGCAAGCCAATAAAGGGAAAGCACAAGTACGCGCTGGTAGCCAAAGTAAACTGATTGCTGACTTTAAGTCTGACAGAGGAAGTAAACGTCATGCCGGACAAACCCATAAAATTCAAAAAGCTCAAGATAATATTAAGAAAAATACAGTGTACTATCGAGAAGACAAACAGCAGTTTCATTTTAATTCAGCTTTTCGAGCAAAAGAAAAGCTCCGCTTATGTGAAGCCGAACTGTGCTTTGGACCGGAAAATACACTGAACCTTTTTGCGGATACAACACAAAAGCTCAGAGTAATTGGAGAAAATGGCATCGGTAAATCGACCTTGCTTAAAACCCTTGCGGGTAAGCTAGAGTTAAAGCGCGGAGAAATTCAGCGCCCAGCAACATGTATTTACTTAGATCAGCACTGTGCTTGGCTTGAGCAGGGCCCTTGCGTTTTAGATATTGCCAAGCGCTTACTTGATACACCACATCATAATATCATCACCAGCTTTGCAAGCGTCGGCCTAAAACTCAACCAGATTTCAGGGCCTATCTCGAGCCTCAGTGGTGGCGAGAGAATGAAATCGGCCATCGTGCTGGCAGTGCAACTGCAAGGCTTTTTACTGCTTGACGAGCCGGATAATCACCTCGACCTTGAAGCACAAGAAGAGCTTGCGGCCATGCTTAATCAGCTTCCTTGTGGATTTATGCTGGTCTCTCATAATGAGTACTTTTGCGGTCAGCTCAGTAAACTTGAAGCGATAAGGTTAACAACATCATGAAAAATTTACCAAATACTTCTTAGGCTAAGATAAAAAAGTAAAGTATTTCAGGTAATTAAATTCTGGTTTGGGATTTGCATTTCTAGTTCTATGCAACATTCTGTCACTGGAGATAATGTGGACTGTAAGGGTATTCAATCTGAGTTTCACGAATGTAATCGTTTAGAGGTTGCTAGAAAAAAGTGGGGCCGTGGTTTTTGCTATTTAGATGCGAGCAACAACCCCATTCGCTCTAAGGTGATCAAAAAGCGAATAAAACAGTTGGTGATCCCACCGATGTGGAAGCAGGTTCAAATCAGCGCCTGTGCTTTTGATAAAGTGCAAGCCGTTGGTTTCGATAGTAAAGGTAAAAAGCAATATATCTATCATCCAAGCTATCAACTCACCCAACAACAAGCTAAATTTACCCGCATGGCCCAATTTGCAAAACAGCTACCACAAGCAAGAACGCGCTGTATAGAGCAGCTAAAACACGATGATTGGCACCAAGAAAAAGTTGCCGCACTGGCTGTTATGGTGCTTGATTCCACAGGGATCCGTATTGGTAACCAACATTACTATCAACACAATGATACTTGTGGTCTAACCACGTTAAGGCGCAAGCACCTGAAACATAACGAAGTAGGGATAACTTTTGAGTTTCAGGGAAAACACGGTAAACAAAGAAAAGTTGACGTATTCGACGAACAACTTTGTCAGTTTATTAGTGAATCCGCTGTACAAACTGGCTATGGGTTATTTCGATATCATTGCCAAGGGCGATGGCACGATTTAACCAGCGATGACGTCAACACGCAGATCCACACGCTACACGGCCCACAATTTACCAGTAAGGATTACCGCACTTGGGTAGCTTCTCGGTTAGCGGTACAGTTCGCATTTGACGTTGCAATAGAGGTTGAAGGTAGTAAAAGAAAGCGTTTTGATACCCATCTAATCAAGCGGGTAGCAAAGGCACTTGGCAACACACCCAAAGTCTGTCGAGACTACTATATCCACCCCAAGCTCCTGAACTATTTATGTGAACTCAGCCAAAATCAAATGGTTCCTGATTTTAGTAATGACTTTTGGCAGTTAGATGGATCGCTCAGTGATTGTGAAGCTTTCATCGTGAAGGTTTTAACAGAAGAAAAGGGGGAGGAAGGAACGCCTCCCCCTTTGGGCACTTAGTGGCGTCTCTGTTATGACCACTAAATTAAATAAGCTGAGACGACTGCACGTCTCAAACCACATGGGGACCGTTAGTTAAAGCGGTAATACCTCGAGGGTAGTGACATAGCTGCCGGCACGTTTTGTGGCGGGTGCTTGTGCTTTGTCATCTTCATATTCCACTTCAAACCAATACATGCCTGGCTCAGATAGCGTTAGCGTCACTTCACCTTTGGCATTTGTTGTATATTTGCTTGGTTGACTATTATCACGGTACTTTTCATCCTGACGTACTACTATCACTTCTGCACCCTTGGCAGGTTCACCATCCATCGTATACTGCAAGGTAATTGGTTCACCGGTGTACAAATCATTAGGGTGAGTAACCGGGTTTAGCTCTAGCCCTTTGCCGGTTGGCTTAAGCGCAGTGTTATTTGGTGCGCCCAAAGTTACAAATACTTCTAATCGTCTTGCAACGTCGACCACACTTAAATCTTTTGCCGTTTTTGGCACTTCTTTGTTAAAGGCTTCTACTGAGCCAACTTTGCCGCGTCCTGGCCAGTAATGCTTTTCACCATTTTCATCAGTCCAGCGCGCCACCAGCGAGCGACTTTGATTAAACACTTTGTAAGTGCCTTGCTGATTGAGCTCAATGTCAAACACACTGCGATACTTAAGTTTTGCAGCGTTCTTAAGTTCAACCTTGCTACCAGAAGGAGACAGTGCTGATAGACGCTCTAGTGGATAAGCATAATGATCTGGGTTAAAGATCCCATTGGCGATGGCTGCATCAAACGTGATCCATTCGCTGTCACCAGACACCACGGTGGTACTTGGCTTGATCCATACTCGGTGTGCTTCACTTAATGGGCTATATGCGGCTAAGGCAACTAAGACACCAGATACTAACGTTGAAATTTTCACGATTAAGGCTCCATTGTTAAAATTGTTGTAGCGAGTTCAGATTTACCTTCTGCAATCACAGTGACAGGTGCAGTGATAGGTAAAGTCACAGGCAGTTTCAATACTTCACGACCTCCAAGCTCACGAGCAGCCTCTACGAACAGCGTGTATTCATCCGCAGGTAAAGCTTTAAACTCATCGCGCCAAGGGGTTAAATCAATCTTTGCCGTACCTGGACGCCTTGTCGCACCAGTCACGCCATCTACAGGCATGGATAGGCTACGGCCGCTTCTACGCCACCAAAGGCGTAAGTCTTTTAGCCACTTTTCACCTTCTTTATCCGCCATATTAACGTCATACCAAACGGCAATATCGGCAACTCGCTGTTGTTTGCTGTTCGCCAACCATACTGCGACATAAGGTGGGTGATATTCCGCAACGTTTAAACGCGGGATCGTGATTTCAACTTCATCAGCTTTAGCGTGCGCAGGTACCATCAGCACTAAAACAGGTAATACAAAGCCTGCTGCGACGAGCGGCCAAGTCGACTTTCTTCCTCGAGAATGCTTGTATAAAAGCCATAAGCCTGTGAGTGAAAACACTACACAAGCTACTGAAAACACATCAATAAACATACGCCATGCAAATCCTGTATTACGTCCTTTGTGAAGATCGTTAAGGTATGATACCCAACCACGATCCGTGATCTCTTGATAAAACTCACCGCTATCAAGGGCAATGCTAAACCAGCCATCGCCACCAGCTCTTGGCAGCGCAACATACAATTCGTACTCGCTCCACTGCACTTGCTGTAGTGCAGGTAACGCCGCACCTGTGTGTGACTGATACCAAGATTGAAAGCTGCGAGGCAGCGCTGTCTGCTCTGCTGCCGCGTTAAGCTGGGTCAACAGAGCACTTGGCAGCACCGCTTCTTTAGCATATGTGGTAGGTGCAGCTTCTATCTGGCTTGCGTGATTTAAGGTGATCCCAGTCACGGCAAATAGCAGCATTCCCACCAAACACACGGCAGAGCTCATCCAATGCCAAGTGCGCCAATCAAACAGCTTTTTAAGTCGCCGATTCGACGACTTAGCCGCTGAGCGAGCTCGTGTCATTAAAAGCTCCACGCCAATGAAGCCCAATAGCGACGACCATCTTCAAAGTAGCCGTATTCTGCTTCAGTAATTTCTTCATCGAAGAGGTTGTAAATCCCAAATCCAAGCTTAATTGCTTCGTTCAGCTGATAATTTGCACCTACATCAGTTAGGTTATACGAAGGTGCGACTAAGCTACTTTGCGAAGGCCCTGTTACAGGCTGGCTTTCTTCACCACGATAATGGAAGCGTAACCACGTGTTTAGCTCATCCGAATACTGATAATTAAGCGACGTTTGGAACAAATGTTTAGGTAACTGGTTTAATGGGCTACCTGCATATACTCCGGTTTTTTGCTCCGAATCTGTGTAGGTATAGTTTGCGCTAAGCTTTAGTTTTTCAGTCAATTGACCCGAAAAGCTAATTTCACCCCCTTGGGTTACGGCTTCATCAACGTTGACATAGGTTGTCGGTAACGAACCAAACTCGTTAGGGCCGTCCGTACATTGAGTTAGTGGACACGAAACCCGTGAAATTTTATCGTCAAACTCGTTATAGAATACCGTTGCTGAGGTGCTGATCCCTTTAGCAAGCTCAATGTATACGCCTACCTCGTAATTAATTGAGGTTTCAGGGCTTAAGTCTGGATTCCCATAAATATTACCACCACGGCTCACTTGGCCCCACGCCGCCGTACTTTGACGCAAGTTAGGCGCTCTAAAGCCGGTTGAGATCCCACCTTTAACCGTCACCGCATCTGATGCAGTATAAACACCGTATAAGCGCGGGCTAACATGGCCGCCAAAGTTACCGTCTTTGTCGTAGCGTAGGCCCATAGTCAGGGCAAATGGCTCAACGATGCGCCACTCATCCTCAGCAAATACCGACCACTGATCGTTGTCGACTTGCTGCAAATCACTAATGCGGTTACTGGTTTTGTCGGTCAAATCTTCATTAAGATAAGCAACACCGATTGAGCTAGTATGAGACTCACCAAGCGGTAACGTCCAAAGAGACTGGAAATCTACGTTTTTGACCGTCATCTCACGGGATTTATTGTCAAACTCTTCATGTTTTAAGTAACTACGAGAGCTACCAAATGACCAGTAACCGTTATGCGTCAAAGAGATTGACTCACTATCGTATTCGGTTGTAGTGGACTCAGGACAACCACGGCGGCCACACGGCTCACCTGGCGCAAGCGTTGCCACCGTTTTACCTAGCGTGGCATCAAGCGTTTGTGAAGCAATACCATAATCCAATAACCATTCGTGTTCATCTGATGGCGTATAGGCCAGTTTTACCTTCAGCGTATCTGCATCGCGACCTCTAAAGCCAGACACAATTTCGTCTTCGTCTCTGTGCGTAGTTTGGCCGTAAATTTGTACCCCTAAGGTATCTTTGATTAGCGAGCCTGCAGCAAAGAAATTTGCCTGATAAATATCACCTGAGCGACTGTTTTCTTGGCTGGTGGCGTCAACTCTGACTTCTCCATGCCACTGGTCAGGCGTTTTTTTAGTGATAATGTTAATTACGCCGCCAATTGCATCAGAGCCATACAGCGAAGACATAGGCCCGCGCACAACTTCGATACGTTCGATGGCAGCAACAGGAGGCGTCCATGCACCTTCAACACCAGGACCGTCACTATTTGGCCGAGTCTCACGCGAACTTTGTCTTTGCCCGTCGACTAAAATAAGCGTGTACTGACTGCCCATGCCGCGAAGGCTAATATCTTCCCTGTCTCCGCCTCCAGTTACTACAACTCCGGGAACATCTGTCATGGCATCGGTCAGGTCTCGATAAAAGCGCTGCTGCAGCTCTGCTTGATTGATAACGCTAACTGACGCCGGCGCATTTTTTAGCAGTTGCTCAAATCCAGAAGCGGATACGACGATCACTTCCACCTCTTCTTTTATTTCTGGTTTTGCATCACTTTGTGCAAGTGAAGAAAAAGGCAGGGCAGCTGCAACAGCTAAAGAGAGTGGCGCCAAACTACGACAGGCCATCAACATCGAGGAACCTCCATGATAGAATACAAGATAAATAACAATTATTTTCATTTGTAATGGTATGATGATTGCGTATTTTGGAGCAATGCGGTTTTTCTTAAAGGTATTTTAAGCAGGTCTTAACAATGAATCAGAAATTGACTCGCGGACTTAAAGTGTTCGCAAAAACGGTAGAAGCTGGCAGTATGAGTAAAGCCGCTGACTTATTGCATATGACCACCTCGGCCGTCAGCCAGCAGATCAGCAAATTAGAGCAAGACATAGGCCTAAGTTTATTTAATCGAAATACTCGTAACCTCACGCTCACCGAAGCGGGCTCTATCTACTACAAATCCGCGATACAAATACTGCAAACTGCGAAGCAAGCGGAGCATGAACTTGAGTTATTGCAGCATACGCCATCTGGCATATTGAAGATCTCTGCCCCCATCGGGTTTGGAGGAGGGCTACTCAGTAAGCCACTGCGCTATTTGAGTGAGCAGTTTCCACAAATAAAAGTTGATTTGATCCTCACCGACGAACCCATCGACATCATCACCGAAGGCGTCGACTTAGCTATCTGTATAGGCCCTTTACAGGACTCAAACCTTATTGCCCGCCACCTTGCTGACTGGCAACTTATCCCCTGTGTCAGTTGCCATCACCCACTGGCACAACTCAATATATCGCACCCAGAAAGCTTAGCGCCTCATGCTTTAATTGGTCATTCTAGTAGCAAACAAAATCCCTATCATTTGAGCAATCAACAAACTCATCAGCAAGTGGCGCTGCCAACAGCACGTTTTATGGTGAATAATATGCAAGCTTGCATTCAGCTCACGCTTGATGGTATCGGCTATGGGGTATTACCTGAACCAGAAATTAGGCACCACCTTTCATCAGGTAGACTAAAAAGGTTATGTGCTGAGTGGTCATTAAGAGAATACAGCGTATATGCCGTGACGCCACATCGCGATACCGTTGCGGCAAAAACAACCGCAGCCATTGAAAGCCTAAAAGAGTGGTTTACCCAAGTTTCCAACGATAACCAAGTGTTTGTTGGAGACTTTAGTTTTATCTAAGCTTCGTTCAGTTAAACTTTGGTAGTTAACCTGAGCTGCGGATAATTAATGCCTTTCTAGCAGCTAGTTTTAGCGCTAACTGCGTTGAATTCACTTCCAATAGCCAGCTATTGGTGCGTAAATTCGCCTTGCCTACAGGATGTAGGTACCTCAGCGAGAGCAGGACGCGGAAGCGGTGTTTTCCCTAAAACTCTCTGGCTAGACAAGGAAAAAGCTAAGTTGTGCTTTAGCAACAATGAGTTGGAACATTCCTTATCCAAACCTCAGGTTAGTTAATAAAAAATGGCGAGCCATATAGTTGGCTCAGAAGTGTCTGTATAACTTACTTTATGCTTTTGGTGTGCGGGAATATTAAGGCTATCTCCCGCCTTTAAAGTGACAATTTTACCGTCATCAAAAGTCAACTCGCCACAGCCCTGCAACACCAGCACCCACTCGTTTTCATCTTGGTCATAATATCCTGAGCTTGGCGAGGGATGCCCGCTTGATACAATTCGTTCAATACGAATATTTGGATGAGACAGTACCGTTTCGAAAATTTCTTCGGGTAAATCAGCTGGAATGTCTTTTAGAAAGTTCATAGGCTTGAAATTAGCAATTAATCGACGATAGAGAAATAATTTGCCGCAACAAGCACATCCATTTATCTAGTAGCGGCAAATTGGGAGAATGGTACAACTTGATCAATAGAAACGTTCAATACATCGTTCTCAATAAGTCAAAACAACCCATCAGGTGATTAGTGAAAAACCCCCTAACTTTAGCGACTCCACTCGGACTTCGTGCCCCGTTGTACAGTCGCCATTAAAGTTACACAATTTAACAATATTTGTAAAACGAAATTTAACATTAAATAAACAAGAGTGAACTTACTAAAGCCCTTTAAGCTCTATACGCCAAGGAGGATCCAGTCGATTTTCACCGGCCCAGTAGAGTTTTATCTTGTTCCCTGCGGGGTCAAACAGTATGGCTTCTCGCCATAGATAGGCTGCGCTGTCGGCAGTTGCTCAAATATGATCCCTCGGGCCTCTAGCTCAGAAACCCACTCATCTAACTGTTCATGCTCGAAGTAAATAACCGCACCATTGTTGATAGGAGGCGTTTCTAACGACAAAGAGAAGGTGGCATTACCTTCAGGGCATTCAAATCGAGCATAGTGCGGTGTATCAACAATTTGCGTGAAACCTAGCTTTCTATAGAACAAACAGGCTGCATCTATATCATCAACGGGGAGAGTAACTTGGTTAAGATTCATAATCATCAACCTTATAATACTGAACCATCGTGCCTTGTCGGCAAAAAAATACCAGCCTAGCTTAGGCTGGTATTACAATCATCACATCTTAATGCGAGTTACAAATCAAATGTTCTCGACACAGAAAGTACGATACGTTCATCAGCCGTATCCCAATCTAAGCTCGTATTTTCAGCAGCCACTTCAATATCAAACCCTTTAAATGCGGTTTGATATGCAAGACGGTAATGATTGTAAGATTTATCATTACCATCCCAAGCAAATTTATCACCATCCAAAGAGTTAGATACATCAAAGCTTGCTCTCAAAGCATGGTCTTCAGCAATTTCAAAGGTATGAGCTACCATCGCAATGGTATGACCCGCTCCCGAACCAAAATAGTCCCAGCTGTACCAAAAATTAAATTCAGTTTGGCCAAATTCACTAGCGTAACCAAACTTGGTATACACCTCGGGGTAGTTCCCATCACTTGAGCCGCTATCGCCGTGATAAGAGTAATAAGCAATACCGTAGTCTAGGCTCCAACTTTGGTTTAGCTCTACATATCGGCCAACATAGAAGTCCCACTCTATATCGGTGCCGTCACCAAAGTCTACATTTGAGGCCCAGCTACCTACATAAACGCCATTAGCAAAAGCCTTATCAATACTGCCTTGAAGTGCAGGGTCATTTTGCGTTTGACTCACACCGTTAAAGGTATAGTCGGACGCGCCTGTGAGTGTTGCAGACCAATCTGCAGCCGCATAGTTAGATGCAAGTACAAGTGGGAGTGCACAAAGTGTTTTCTTTAAAGTTGTCATCTGGTTGTATCCCTAGTTTACTGATTCAATTTTTCTAAAGTCGATAAGGTTGTCTTTTGGCGAGCTATCAATCTTACTCACGGTTTTGTATTTGCTATAAGCAATGTAACCAAAACATGAGAAGAACAAGCCTATGACTAACGCACCAACCCATTGGATCTGTAAAAAGTTTAGTTTAAATAACAGCGTAAGCAGTGATAACGCCACGATATTAAATAAAATATAGTTTCTTTTTCCTAAACGGCTAACTGTGAGGTTAAGGTTATCTGTATATAAACGGATCAAAGAGTCGAGCGAATTGATTACAAACACCACGCCAACAAAGACCATTGCAAAGTTTTTAATACCCGCAGTTGGGATCCCAGCCTCATAATAGTGATAAAGCACACTAAACCATGCTGCGATTGGAATAGATGGGAAAATTAGCATCGCCGCTAGCACTTGATAAGTTTTCAAGCCGCCGACAAAACGCGATGTGAATTGCCCTATCATGATACTCCACGCAAACCACCAGAATAGATAGAACTCGTGATAGTCATTAAGTGGCAACACAAACTGATCTATATTGGCAAAGTAACCGCCGATCAGCGCCAAGTTATTGGTATAACTCGACATTGCACTGTCACCAAAGACAAACGCAGACGCCCACATAAAGGCAATTAAACCGATAAATACCCATGTCGTTGTGATACTTAAAAAACGCACGTACTTAAGGCTAGTGCTTGAATAAACCGCAAAGGCGATCGCCGCAAACACAATCAGATAGAAACTAGGAATAATCGACTCACCATCGCCTAAACTAGGTAAATACCAAGGTAGGTTAGACAGTAATAAGAATGCAGTAAACGCACATGTACCGATAATAACTAGGTTATTAATGAATTTTACCCAAGGAATTTCAAAAAATTTCACTTTGGGCTCTATTACGCAGAAATAAAAGCACGTAAGAAAGTAGAAACCCCAGATTAAAAATCCCCAAAAGCCGAACTCTATGGCCAGCGGATTAGTAAATGCATACTCTGGGCTTGCTTTTATGTCTGCGTAACCCGCAAACTCCGTAAGCGGAAACATGATCAGGCCAACGTCTAGGCCAGAAGTAAATAAGATTGCAATAAAAGTGAACGTTTTAACCGGTGTAACACCAACGCACTGTAAATTCCCCCACTTCAATAAAATAAAGGCAATTGCCAATAGGGTGAAAATGATGCCTGCACTAAGCCATACTGTCATTGTCACCCTCCCAAAATTGATAGAAGTAACTCATTTTTTCTCCGTTGTTTTTATTTACATTATTCCCGCATTAATGCAGTGCAAACGATTTGCACTGCATGCCACTGCAGGTCTCATATGGGGCACGAACTTTCCCATACGAGTGGCGAAACTAGATCTCCGAACTACGTTGAACCTGTTGCCAGTTTTGCGTCATAGCAACGTTTGCTCCCTCAGCGGCAAGTGGCGAATTGCCTAAAATCATATCCGCTGCTTTTTCCGCGACCATAATAGTCGGCGCATTGAGGTTGCCGTTTGGAATGGTCGGGAAAATAGATGAATCCACAACGCGTAGCCCCTTTACACCGTGCACACGGGTTTGTGAATCTACAACCGCCATTTCATCCTCACCCATTTTGCATGAACAAGAAGGGTGGTAAGCACTCTCTACCGCTTGACGCACGAAGGCATCAATCTCTTCATCGGTTTGGATATGTTCACCTGGTTGGATCTCGCTCTGCCTAAAGTCATCAAACGCACTCTGCTCAATGATTTCACGAGTCAACCTAACACAAGCTCTAAAGCCTTCAATGTCTTCTTGTTCTGCCAGATAATTAAACTGTATTTTAGGCGCAACCGTTGGATCTGCTGATTTAATCGTTACTTCACCACGGCTCTTTGGTTTATTGTGGCCGACATGAACTTGGAACCCATGACCATCAAAGGCACTCTTACCATCGTAGCGAATCGCCGCAGGTAAAAAGTGATACTGAAGATCTGGCCACTCAACGCCCGCTTTCGAGCGAATAAAGGCACAAGATTCAAAATGGTTAGTTGCGCCTAGGCCGGACTTATCAAGCAACCATCTTGCACCGATCAAACCTTTAGAAATTAACCCCAACTTGCCATTTAAGGTGATGGGCTGCTTACACTTGTATTGGAAATAAAACTCCAAGTGATCTTGAAGGTTTTTGCCAACTCCAGGTAAATGATGTTTCACTTCAACGCCCGCGGCTGTCAACGCTTCTTTATCACCAATACCAGATAATTGTAATAAGTGCGGTGAACCGATTGAACCTGCACTCAGGATCACTTCCTTCGCTGCATTCGCGTTTTTCAGTTTTCCTTTCACGCTGAACTCAACGCCTGTAGCGGTTTTACCATCTAACAGTACTTTTTGTACCAGTGCTCCCGTTACAATAGTCAGGTTGCTACGGTGCTTAATTGGGTCTAAGTATGCTCGGCTTGATGAACAACGTTTACCGTCTTTGACGGTCATATGCATTGGTCCAAAGCCTTCTTGCTGCTCACCGTTATAGTCTTTGGTAAACGCATAACCGGCCTGCTCACCTGCGCTAATAAATGCACGATAGAGCGGATTTGCCATTTCATTACCATTATTGGTACCAAGCGGACCTTGCTCACCACGGTACTCATCGCCACCTAAATACCAAGATTCAGCGCGCTTGAAGTAAGGCAAACAAGACTGATAATCCCAACCTTGCGCACCATGGTCTTGCCACTCATCAAAGTCTTTTGCATGACCTCGAACGTACACCATGCCATTGATTGACGACGACCCCCCAAGTACCTTGCCGCGAGGGCAATGCATAACGCGATTGTCTAAATACGGCTCAGGCTCAGTATGAAACTGCCAAGCGTATTTATCGGTATTCATTGGAATAGATAGCGCGGTTGGCATCTGAATAAAAATGCTCTTATCGCTACCACCCGTTTCGAGTAACAGTACTTTGTGCGCTGGATTTTCCGATAGGCGATTTGCAAGCACACAGCCTGCAGAACCTGCACCTACAATAATATAATCAAAATCAGTCATCATGCTCCTCGATTAAAATGGACTTTCAATATCGCTCATACCAACATACACAGACTTAGTTTGGGTATATTGATCTAGCGTCTCGATGCCATTTTCGCGGCCAATGCCCGACTGCTTATAGCCTCCAACGGGCATTTCAGCGGGTGAGTTGCCATAACTATTGATCCAACAAATACCAGCTTCTAGCTGGTGGATGACACGGTGTGCACGTTGAATATCTTTACTAAATACACCCGCAGCCAGACCTAAGTGGGTGTTGTTTGCACGCTGAATGACTTCTTCCTCGTCATCAAATACCAATACCGACATCACTGGACCAAAGATCTCTTCTTTCACTATGGTCATGTCATCATGACAATCGATAAATACAGTCGGTGCAACAAAGTAGCCGTTTGGTGCCGTTTCAGGACTAAGTGCCTCACCACCGGTAAGTAAGGTTGCGCCTTCAGCTTTGCCTTTTGCAATGTAATCCATCACCAAGGTGTGATGCTGTTTTGAGATTAGGGCGCCAAGATTTACGTTTGGATCGAGCGGATCGCCGGCGATGATATTTTGTTCAGTACGCTGCTTTAGCTCGGCCAAAAAGGCGTCATAAACCTTACGCTGTACAAATACGCGCGTACAGTTAGTACACACTTCACCTTGGGTGTAGAAGTTACCTAACATCGCGGCGCTTATCGCTTGAGAAATATCAGCATCTTCAAAGACGATCAGCGGTGATTTTCCACCTAGCTCCATCGTCACTTCTTTTAAATTGCTTGCCGCACTTTGCATTACTTTTTTGCCAGTACCCACTTCACCGGTGAACGATACTTTTTCAATATCAGGGCTGGTAGTAAGCCATTGGCCCACTTCAGCGGCACCTTGTACCACATTGAATACTCCCGCAGGGACACCGGCTTCAATAAAGATTTCAGCCAGCTTAATTGCACCAAGTGGTGTTTCTTCCGATGGCTTGAAAATGAGAGCATTACCAGCGGCAAGTGCAGGCCCTGATTTCCAACACGCAATTTGCAGAGGATAATTCCACGCGCCAATGCCTGCACAAATACCCAGAGGCTCTTTGCGAGTATAGAAAAAGTCACCTGCCACAGGCTGCTGAGTGCCAACTTGAGCGGGAGCCAACCCTGCAAAGTATTCAATCACATCAGCGCCTGTTTGAATGTCTACACATTCCGCTTCTTGCCAAGGCTTACCTGTATCTAACACTTCAATCTTGGCAAGCTCATCATTACGCTCGCGCAGCAAAGATACCGCTTTATGTAAAACACGACTACGCTCAATTGGCGCCATTGCTGACCATAATGCAAAGCCCGCTTTGGCACTTTCAATCGCAGCTTGCTGAACATGACTATCAGCAACCTCTACCTCGTAGATCACTTCATCCGTTGCTGGATTTTTTACTGCAAACTTTTCGCCTGAGTGGTTTGCCAAGAACTGGCCATGAATAAAATTTTGATATACAGGGACTGTCACATTATCCTCCAAACTGCTTAATAAGTGATTGAATGTAGCGTTTTGCGAGCGTTTCACTATGATGAAACGCATGATGGTCAGCTTTGCTTAGTACAGCTCTTAACCAGAGTCCGTCAATCATACCGGCGGCAAGCTCAGCCGCTTCTTTTGCTTCAGGCCGAGGCATAAAGGCAGCAAATGAAGTCGCTAAGTTACTCTGCAGACGGCGGCTGTTAACACGCTGTAGTCGGTGAAGCTCGTCATCGTGCATAGATTGCGCCCAGAAACTCAACCAGGTACGCGTCGTATTTGACTGCTGCTGCACCATGGCAAAGTTAGCCTCTACGATATACATGAGTCGCTGCTCGGCACTACAACCACCGTAGGTTTTGTCCAACAAACTGTATTTCAAGTTGTTTAATAGATAGCGCACGGTTGCTTCAATCAAGCCTTGTTTACCACCAAAATAGTGACTGATGATCCCTGATGAGAGACCGGCCCTTTTACTGATACTATTAATAGTGGTTGCTTGTAATCCTAACTCGGCAACTGACTCTAAAGTGGCGTCAATTAGCTGCTGACGACGAACAGGTTCCATTCCGACTTTTGGCATAGCTTTTTATTAATTGACCGTTCAATTAAAATAAGCTTAGGGTGATAAAGTTAAGACTTCAAGGTTGACTTTTTGTAAAAAGCCAATTTTTTGACGTTTGTACCTAGGTTAATCCCATGATAGCTAAGGGGTTTTAAAGGATTACAAAAAATCTTAAAAAAATTTAAAAAATCTGAGATTTTGCAGGTATTTGCGATAATTTACCGTTTTGATGTGACAATCTGATTAAGCTTATCTTGACTAGAAAACAGTCAAAACCGAATCAAATGAGGGAACTGAGTAAGACAAAGCATCCTTGCTATTTAAGATTTGAAAGCGGTAACAACTGGTAACCGGGGAACCGATTTGAGACAGTTGAAACCCCAAAAGAAGCATTTGCCTGATAACTCGCCACTAACAATTCAATCTTAGGTTTAAGTTCTACGATCGCTTCATCAATTTTACTTTTTAGCCTCGCACTAAAAACATTTTTACGCAGCAAAAAATGTACTTGGTTATCATGTATCACGTAAGGCCAAGCCTGCGCTGCGTCAAGCCCTCGCTCTTTAATAAAATAATTTCCCGTGATCATATCATCCACAATAAAGTCAACACGCGCTTTCATTAGCATTTCAACTCGACGCTGCGCACTGGCAATACTCACAAACTGATCTTTATAGCGAGGATCTTGTTTCAGCTCACCAAGCTCTTCGCCATAGTAGGATCCGATGCTTAACCCTATAGTTTTCGATTGCTCTAGTAATGAAGCTAAATTGGGAAGCGCTGTGGGAGGTGATAAAGAAAATAATCGCATACGTTCAAAACGATAGGGCTGAGAGAAATCTCCGTATACTTCTCTATCTTTAGTGTAGCTAACCATTACCGCAACATCTATCACTCCTTTTGACATTTCTTCAAAAGTGCGAGCGCTGGAAGGGAGGCGAATATAAGTAGTACACACGGCAACGTGCTGGAACACCATCTCGGCAATGTCTACGTCTAGGCCCCAAGGTCCAAGCTCATCAAATACAGTTAATGGTGGCCAATCGGCAACAACGCCGATATTCACCGTTTTACTGCATTCGCTTGCACTGGCAGGAGTAGTTACCAAGCTCCACACCAATATAGCCATGCCAATCAAGTTATTCACTGATATGTACTGCTTAACCATGACACCTCGTGAGCAAGTCTGTGACAATCGGCCTTATAGCATGACTACTCAGTTCATTGCATAGGCACTATCTTTAGTAGTAACAATATATTTACCTAAAGCCTAGAACACAATGCCTGATAATTAAACTATTTAAATCAAAAAACGTATCGGTGCTCACAGAAACAAAAAAGCGTGACGTAAACCCCCTTTACATCACGCTTGTTTTGGCACTTTATGGCTGATATTCGAATACCTCTTCAATAGAGATATTAAATACATGCGCTATTTTAAAGGCGACTTCAAGCGAGGGAGAATATTTGGCAGCCTCAATGGCCATAATCGTTTGTCTTGTGACACCCACCCGCTCAGCAAGTTCTTTTTGTGTCATTTCACCCCTCATAAAACGTAGCATTCTGATTTTGTTTTTTATTGGTAAATCAGACATACACAACCCCCAAACGAGCTTTGACGAGCTGGGTTCCATAACCGACCAATTCAGCCAGCAAAAATGCAATCACTAAAATATGAAGTGGTGCAAATGGTAGTTCAAAAGGAAGCGCTTGCGACCAATTTTGTGCTTCGGCTGAATACTGGAAAATAGAGATACACACACCAATCTGAAGCACCCAGTAGGCCGGTTTGCACCCTGATAGCGCAATCAACTTTTCACGCTCATCTAACGGCTTATCCATATCTTTATCGCTAACAAAGCTCAGTAGCAGCTGACCTGCAATAGATGTCACGATAGAAATAACAATCACCTTGAGCAACAATCCTGATACCCAACTAGGATCTTGACGTAACTGCTCTGTAGCCGCTGTTATTTCGCCTAAATAAAAATACAAGATATAACCTGTTACCAAAAACTCTATCGCAATCGTTAAGTCACGGAAACTCAACGAGTCTAAAAACGCTTTAATCTTATTGCTGCTTTCCATGTTACCCTCACTTTACTCAAAGTAAAATATTCTTTACATTGGAAGCGTAAACTTTGCTCAATCACAAGTCAAATATTTTTACTTTAAGTCAAGTTTAAATAACTAGAAACGTTTTCGAAACTCGCTTGGTCTTAAGCCCATACACTTATTAAACGTCTTACGGCAGGCTGTCGTATCCTACCTGGTGCGCAATCCAATCAAATGGCTTACTCGTGCTTTCTAATAAATCACACATTTTCTGCACTCGAAACCATTGCAGATATTGATTTGGGTTGAGCCCGAACACCTCAGTAAAACGGTTCTTTACGTGAATGGGACGATATCAGCCAATTCTGCCATTGAAATATTATGGCCATAGTAGGTGCTAATGTGCTGAAAGATATACATATAGACTTGTCGTGATACATCACGATCTACGGTTCCGACGTAGGTCGAGGTTTACCTCGACAAAAATCTCAACAAATATTTCGACAAGCACCTAAACAATCTACGATGAAAAAGCTCGTCGTGATAAATCACGACCTACGAACCCAACGTAGGTCGAGGCTTACCTCGACACAAGCAGAAAAACCAAAAAGGCTGGATTGACCAGCCTTGATTTGAGTGACATCGAAATAAAAAGGGACTAATTTGCCTGCTGCTTATAGGCTTGTCGATAGGCGTGAAGTAGCGGCTCGGTGTAACCATTGGGTTGAACTCGGCCTTCAAATACCAAAGATAACGCCGCTTTATAAGCAAGGTTTTCACTAAGCGGTTTATGGTCATTGAGCATTGGTTGGTAGAGGCTGTCACCTTCGTTTTGACCATCTACTACAGCCGCCATGCGCCTAAAGGTTTTTTCCACTTGCTCTTCGCTACAAATACCATGATATAACCAGTTAGCGATATGCTGGCTTGAGATCCTAAGCGTTGCTCTGTCTTCCATTAATCCAACGTGATTGATATCAGGCACTTTTGAGCAACCTACGCCTTGGTCTATCCAGCGCACCACGTAGCCCAAAATGCCCTGCGCATTATTGTCTAATTCGGCTTGAATATCCTCCGCAGACAAATCGTTTTCTAACATCAACGGGGGCGTCAGTAAGTTATCGAGCGACGCCTGCTGACGTGTTTTTATCTCAAGTTGGCGGGCAAACACATCCACATAGTGGTAGTGCATTGCATGGAGCGTTGCTGCGGTAGGAGAGGGCACCCATGCAGTATTAGCACCAGACTCCGGATGGCCTTGCTTTTGCTCCATCATCAGCGCCATTTTATCTGGCATTGGCCACATTCCTTTGCCTATTTGTGCCTTTTTCCTAAAACCGGTTTTAAGGCCAATATCCACGTTTTGATCTTCATAGGCCGCTATCCAAGACTGTCCTTTAATTGCCACTTTGGGCAATACAGGGCCCGCCAGCATTGAGGTATGAATTTCATCGCCTGTTCTATCCAAAAAGCCCGTATTAATAAATACTACACGCTGCTTAGCGGCAGCAATACACGCTTTCAAGTTTACCGAAGTACGGCGCTCTTCATCCATAATCCCCATTTTAATGGTATTTTTAGGTAGCGAGAGCATCGCTTCAACTCGGCTAAATAGGGTATCAGTGAAAGCGACCTCTTCAGGCCCGTGCATCTTTGGCTTCACGATATTGATACTTACTGCCGTCGAGTTTTTAAACGGACTATTTCCCTGCAAATCATGCAGCGCAGCCGTGCTTGTCATGATGGCATCTAAGATCCCTTCGAACTGCTCGTTTCCTTCTGCATCCAGTATCGCTGGTGTTGTCATTAGGTGGCCAACATTGCGCACAAACATCATAGAACGACCTTTTAGTGTCATTCGCTGGCCTTGTGTATTTACATAGCTTCGGTCGGCATTTAGCGTCCGAGTCAGTGATTGTCCTGACTTTTCGAAGGTCTCGCTCAAGCTCCCTTTCATCAAACCTAACCAATTTTGGTATACCAATACTTTGTCTTGTGCATCTACCGCCGCAACTGAGTCTTCACAATCCATGATTGTCGTAAGTGCAGCCTCAAGGACGACATCTTTGATCCCGGCTTTGTCTGCCTGTCCGATCGGATGGTGCGGATCGATTTGGATCTCAATATGCAGATCATGATGACATAGCAATATCGCACTTGGATTTTGTGCCTCCCCCTGATAACCCACTAGCTGATCAGGCTTTTGCAGTGCAACTTGGGTGCTGTCGTTTAGTGTAATCACCAAATTGCCGTCTAGAATCGCGTAGTTCGTACTTTCTATGTGAGAGCCTTCTGCCAGCGGCAGCGCTTTATCGAGAAATTGCCTAGCATAAGCCATGACTTTAAATCCGCGATTCGGATTATAGGCTTGAGTACGCTCAGCACCATCCTCTTCACCAAGAACATCCGTTCCATAGAGCGCGTCATACAAGGAGCCCCAACGCGCATTCGCCGCATTGAGCGCAAATCTTGCGTTACTGACAGGCACCACTAACTGAGGACCGGCTGCGCTCGCAATTTCAGGCTCTACATGCTCGGTTTCGATGGCAAAGTCTTCAGGCTCAGGCTGCAAATAACCGATAGATTCAAGAAATGTCCGATATTCTGCAGCTTGCCAATCAGGATGAGAGAGGTGGTAATCGTCAATTTGCTGTTGCAGGGTATCGCGTTTGTTGAGTAACGCTTGGTTTTGCTTCCCAAGTTCCGAAAAAATATCCGCTACGCCTTGCCAAAATTGATTGACCGCGATCCCCGTACCGGGAAGTAGAGATTGCTCAACAAAGTGCGCCAGTGGAGTCGCAATTTGGAAGCCTGAATGAGTGACATACTTGCTCATGGAGAGTCCTTGATTAACATTTTTTGAACGGGATAGGTCAAACATAAAACAATTTTTGGAAAAACGAACCCCTTTTACCATTCACAAAAAATATACTCACAATAACAACTATAAATTTAAAAAATCTAATTTATCGGCCTAGTGTTTAATTAAGCCCGCAGCCAACCACTCTCACACCGGTTGGTTTCGTGTAACAAACAACCAGAATTTAATTTGATTTATAGTACCCGTTCAAAGGAAGCTAATTATGTCTCAGTATCAAACTCAGTTAGATCATTTCTCTAGTCTATGCCAAAGCCAAGGAAAAACTTGGCAGTCTATCAGTCCTGAGTATGCCAGCCGTATGCACCTACAAAACCGTTTTAAAACCGGTTTGGACATTGCAAAATACACGGCAAAAGTGATGCGTGAAGACATGGCAGCGTACGACGCAGATAGCAGCCAATACACACAATCGCTTGGTTGTTGGCACGGTTTTACCGCGCAACAAATGATGATGGCCGTAAAACGCCACAATAAAACCACAAAGCGCTCTTATGTATACCTAAGTGGCTGGATGGTTGCAGCGCTACGCTCAGAGTTTGGCCCACTACCTGACCAAAGTATGCATGAAAAAACAGCGGTTCCAGCTTTGATTGAAGAGATCTACACCTTTCTCAAGCAAGCCGATGCACGAGAGCTAGACCATCTCTACAAAGAGCTTGATGCAGCAAAAACCAAAGGCCAAGACACAACCGAGATCCTTAGCAAAATCGATAATTTCGAAACCCATGTAGTGCCTATCATTGCAGATATTGATGCCGGTTTTGGTAATGAAGAGGCGACCTATCTTTTAGCTAAACAAATGATTGAAGCGGGCGCTTGTGCTATTCAAATCGAAAACCAAGTATCGGATGCAAAACAGTGTGGCCACCAAGCAGGTAAAGTAACGGTTCCCCATGAGGACTTTTTAGCTAAAATTAACGCTGTGCGATACGCTTTCCTTGAGCTTGGTGTTGAAGATGGCGTGATCGTTGCTCGTACCGACTCATTGGGTGCTAGCTTGACGCAAAAGGTACCAGTATCAAAAGCAGCTGGTGACCTTGCGAGTCAATACACCAGCTACTTAGACACCACGCCTGTGACCTCAGCCGCTGATTTACAAGAAGGTGAAATGGCAATTAAGCTGGATGGCGAATTACAGAAACCAGTTCGCTTGGATAACGGCCTCTATCAATTCAGAGCAGGCACAGAAAAAGACCGTGTGGTACTAGACTGTGTAACTAGCTTACAGTCAGGCGCAGATCTATTGTGGATTGAAACCGAAAAGCCAAATATCGAGCAAATTGCCGAGCTGGTTAACCGAGTTCGCGAGCAAGTGCCTAACGCTAAGCTTGTGTACAACAACTCACCATCGTTCAACTGGACATTAAAATTCCGTGAACAGGTATACCAACAATGGCAGGAGCAAGGTAAAGACTTATCGGCATACCCAAATCCAAGCGCGGATGCAAAAGTATTGATGGCACCAGAGTTAGACGCAACCGAATTGGCAACAGAAGCCGATCTACTGGTGCAAAACTTCCAGCGTGACTCGGCAAGAGAAGCGGGGATTTTCCACCACCTAATTACACTGCCAACTTATCATACAGCAGCGCTCAGCACTGATATTCTGGCTGAAGGCTATTTTGGTGACGCGGGTATGCTTGCCTATGTACGCGATGTGCAACGACAAGAAATCCGTCGCGAGCAAGCATCAGTTAAACACCAAGACTTGGCTGGATCTAATATCGGTGACACCCACAAAGAGTATTTCTCTGGTGAGAATGCTCTCAAAGCAGGCGGTGAAGCCAACACCATGAACCAGTTCTAAACACTCTAGCTAAATATCGACTTATATAGTTCCTTAATCAGCAAGGGCCGTCAGGCCCTTTTATCTATTGTGGATCAGATTTTTACTAGCCACTGGTAACTGAGATCACGTATTTACCAACATCAGCTATTCAGATCATGTTTTTACTAACCTAGACCTATTTGAGATCAGAATTTTATTAACTCAACACCTAGCGATCCCGATCTTTACAGTAAAGATCTAAGATCCCGACAAAAAAGAGCGCATTTGTGACTTTTTTCACTGTCACAAACCAAAATTTTACTAACTAAACCAGCGACAGGTCACATTTTTACTAACTTACTTAGTAAAATTTTGTTCTGAGTTTATTTTGACTAAAAACCAAAATATGACTAACCTCAGATTTATAAGCACTTCATTCTGCTGTAAACCCCCTTTACACTTTCCATATTTACCCCATTTTTCCATGTAAAACTATAAAACTGATTATAGTACGTTGAAGTTGATACATGACCCCCATTAAGAACTTAATAAAAGCAGTAGCACTGCTTACAGCGATGCATTGCCAGGCTGGGAATACAGTTATCAAGGAAATAGAAGATTTAGAAAAGGCAGGAAAATACACCGAAGCCTTAGTTAAAATTGAAACGGCCAGCGTCAGTGAAGAAGAAGAAACGCGATATCAAGCGATTTATTTGCAGGCCATGATTTATCGAAAGCAGGACTTATACGAGAAATCAATATCTACACTTAGTTATATTGAAAAGCAATTTTTTCTTACCGAAGCACGTAAGTATGATGTATACAGAGAGATAGGTATTAACTATCGTCACTTAAGCCAGCTTGAAAAGGCCGAGTCTTTTTACTTAAAAGCACTCTCTTCAGCCGAAGCAATGAATAAATCAAATTTAGTTGCGCAAACCTATAATAACCTGGGTGTAGTTGCCGACCATAGAAATTTGCTTGCGCAATCTATGCAATACCACTTAAAAGCCTATGAATTGCTAAAAGGAACTGATCAGTACGAAAAGCAAGGGGCTAATTTTTATAATCTTGGTGATATTTCTGTGCGTATGGGAGATAAGGAGAATGCTGAGTATTTCTTCCAACAAGCTCTCGTTGCAGATAAAGCTTCAAAAGAATTACGCAACGTCGCTGGCACAGCCCTTCGCTTGGGGGAGCTAAAGTTTAAAAATGGTAAAACGGACGAAGCATTAGCGCAAACAAAAGAGGCCATTGAATTTCTAAAAGAACTCAATGCTAGGGTTTCACTCGCTAGGGCATATCGTAACTCAGCGCTGATCCATATAGCCAAGGCAGACTTAGACAATGCGTTATCAGATGCACTTGCAGGCATTGAATATGCCACTCAAACCAGCTCAACACTGCAACAATTTTACGCCTACCTGACGGAGTTAGAAGTTAGGCTAAAACGCAAAGAAGTAAACAAAGCAAAAACACTACTCACCAAGCTGGACGCTCTAACCGAAATTGAAACGGCAGAGCTGCTGCTCGAAAAATATCATCGCCTTAAAGCGATAACGCTTGCTGCACATCATGAATACGCTCAAGCTTTCCAATTTATGAAGTCGACTTCAGAACTACAGACTCGACTTCATGAAGCATTACTGGAAAAACAAGTAAGTACCTATAAAGCCAGTATTGACGCGCTTATTCAATCTCAACAACTTGAGCAAGCCCGCTCTGCACAAGCCATAACTGAGGTTAACTTAGAAAATGCCAAGCTATCCACACAAATGTGGGTGATCACTGCAATATCGACCTTCTTAGCTGGGTTATTTCTAGTCGGATTTTTTGTCATCAAACATAGAAATGCGGCGCTAAAAGCAAAAATGTATCAATTGAATATTGAGCATAAAGATAAAATGCTGGCCGATATTTCCCACGAGTTACGCACGCCACTCAGTGTCTTAAAGCTCCATATAGAAGCGATGGAACACAATCTTATTGATGACAACACAATTGCATATGCCAAGATCAACAACAAGATAAATCAGCTAAATGAATTGATCTCGAACGTATATCAATTATCTCAAGCAGATCATAACGCACTTGTGATCCACCCTCAGCAGCATGGCGCGAAAACGGTTATCCAAAGCTATGTTTATGACATTGAAAGGCTAGTAACAAGTAATCAGCTGCAATTTATCGCCGACATTCACGTCGATGATATGAGTATTTACATTGATAAACCGAAGCTGGATAGGGTTATCGATAACCTTGCTAAAAATGCATGTTTATATACAGATAAACCCGGCAAGGTAAGGTTTAAAGCTGTGGTCAATAAGCAAGGACTATTTCTACAAGTAGATGATAGCTCACCAGGCGTATCAGAGGCCGAGCAAAACAAACTGTTTGAACGTCTGTATCGTGTCGAAGCATCGAGAAGCCGTGCAACAGGAGGCTCAGGTCTTGGTTTATCTATTTGTAAGAGCTTGATTGAAGCGATGAATGGAAAAATCACAGTGAAGTCAGGGAAGTATGGCGGTTTGTGTATTCAGATAAACTTACCTCACGCGGTAGATGTATCAGCATAAAGTACAAAAGGCCAAGCAGATGCTTGGCCTTTTGTCTTTCTATGCTTGCTTAGAAACGATAGCTGATATTGCCATACACGAAACGACCATCGGTGTTATATGCCGAAAACGCAGAGTACGGGAAGATCTGATTAAACGTTGTATAACCAATATTACTAACGGTATCTTGTGGATATTGATCAAATAGATTGTTAGCGCCTACTGCAAACTTCCAGTGGTCACCGAGGTTATAAGCCACTTCTAGATCAGTGATCCATTTAGCGTCTAATACTTCATCGCCTTCTACTGCGCTCGAAGAATCTACCGTTTCACCATAGCGTGTGGCACGTAATGTCGTCTGCCAATCACCAAATTGCCAAATTGCAGCTAAGTTCCATTTGTCTTTTGGTGTTCCATCTTCAAATCGTGCAATTTCACGACGAGCAAAGTACTCGTAGCTGTCACCAAGGGCTTCAAGCTCAGCAGGATTTGCTTTTACATGCGTAACTTCAGTGTCATTGATGTTTAGCGCGGCACTTAAACGCAGATCACCGTAGTCGGCAAGATCAAAACTATACGTCGCTACGATGTCCACACCTTCAGTGCGCGAGTCGATAGCATTCGTGAAGTACCTTACACTTTGCGTATTGAGCTCACCCGCTTGCTGCAAAATATTGATGACCTCAGGACCACCCAAGTTCTCAGAAAGTACGATGCGATCGTCGATGTCAATGCGATAAGCATCCACGGTAAATGAGAACGCATCCAATGTAAAAACAAAACCCGCCGTCATATTGACCGACTCTTCCGGCTCAAGCTCTCGAGCACCCAGCGCTTTTGCAGCAGGAGTATCAACAGGGAAGTGACCAACTTCACTCGGTACGCCATTTTCAAATACCGTAGCAATTGATTTATAGGACGTTTGAGCCAATGAAGGCGCTCTAAAACCTGTACTTACTGCACCACGTAGTGAAAAGTTATCCGACACCACATAGCGCGATGCCAGTTTACTGGTGAAAGTGCTGCCAAAATCACTGTAATCTTCAAAGCGACCCGCCAAGACGACGTTCCAGTCCTGTGTTAAGTAGGTATCAAACTCTGCGAATAAAGCGATGTTATGACGAGATTCATCGACAGCACTTGCTGGTGAGAAACCAGCGAGTACTTGCGCACCACCAGCCGCAACGGGATTGCCTTCTGCATCAAGCACGGTGAGGTAAGACGCTTCTTCACCGACTTCAATTTCATAAGTTTCGCGGCGATATTCTGCACCAATAGTGAAAAATACGTCATCCGGTAAGCCTAAATCCAATGCCGTTTTAGCATCAGCATTCACGAGCCACTGTGAATAGACTAAAGCGCCGTTATTAAACTCAGTCGGGCTTGTTACCCCCATCGAAGTATTCAAACTATTTACGACACCCAAAGCGAAGTCATTCACACCATAGTTTGTACTGATATCGTAATCCCACTCACCTTGAGTGCCTTTGACACCAAGCGCAAACGAGTAATCATCTACATCGCTGACGATTTGAGGCAAGAACCCATCTGGGTATACCGCTGTTAGGTTACGACTGTCATTTGCGCGACGATAGAAACCACCGGAGTTACCTTCACGTGTCGAGTAGCTACCAAATGAATAAAGTTCGGTTTCCGCATCTAAGCTGTAACCCGCATTATAAAATAGTGCAAAGTCTTCCACTTCGGCTTTACCAAAACGGTGGTTGTAGCGATCGAATGAAAACTCTCTTGAGTCAAGTTGGTCATTTTCATCACGAGCATATTGCTCTCTTGGATCGAAGCCTGAACGATTAGTCGGTTTTTTATCTCTATATTCAGCAGACAGATTAATAAAGCCATCATTACCTAAAGCAAAACCGATGTTGGCACCAATTGTTGTAGTACCACCATCATTACGCTTACGGTCATCTCCTAATACAAAGTCTAAATCGCCTGCTGCGTTTGCACGAGTTTGTAATAAATCAGGTACACCTGCCATCTGTGTATCATGCTCACCATAGGTCACGCTAATACTACCGCCTTCTTCGGCATCTTTAAGCACGATATTAATAACGCCAGCAATGGCATCTGAGCCGTATTGAGCAGCAGCACCATCACGTAAGACTTCTATACGCTTAATCGCAGCAGCTGGAATGGTATTTAAATCAACCGCCGTTGAACCACGACCAACAGTACCGTTTAAATTCAATAATGCGCCGGCATGACGACGTTTACCATTTACCAGCACTAAGGTGTGATCCGGTGCTAAACCTCTAAGCACTGCCGGACGAGCGTGATCCGTACCATCCGCCAGCGTTGAATTTGGGAAGTTAAAACTAGGTACGAGCGTAGTGAGTACTTGGCTCAGCTCCAGCTGACCTGTACTTTGCATATCTTCTAAAGAGATGACATCTACCGGCACTGTACTCTCAGCAACACTACGAAGACTTCTTCGCGTACCAGTGATTTCGATGACTTCAACACTTTCTTTGGCTTCAGTGTTGTTACTTTCCGCTTGCGCATGAATTGAAATAGTTGAAAGAAGCGCAGCACCGACAGCCAACGAGAGTGGCTTGCGAACAGCGTTTTCCAGCTTGTTATTAATAAATTGCATAGTTTGTCCCGTGAATATGTTGAACGCAGAGTCTGTAAAAGACCGATTATTACTTAATTTAGTCAATATGAAGATAAATCAAGACTGAACAAGGTACCCCAGTAAATAACACAGAATACAGTACGATACCTATTCAACTTACGACTACAATGTTGGTACTTACTTATTCAATACCAGCTTAAGATTAAGTAATCTCATATCAGAAAGGATGCGGATTTTAGAATTATTCTTTCATTGATAATAAAGAATTTTTAGATCTACCTTATGCTTCATAAGACTCTGGTCTGATGTGTATTCACTCCATCTTTACTCCACATTGAAGCGCTTAAATACCAGCATGCAGAAACGGAGAGTACCCATGACACAACGGACGCTAAAACATGCTGAATGGTTGAAAATTGTTGAATCTAGAGCGAACCAACAGCAACTTCAAATAAAGCCAAAAAATAAACTATCGCCAGCTGTGATCTGGACTTTTGTACTAGCCACTATGATTTCACTGGTCAGTGCATGGGCACTTATCACAGAAATGCCTGAAGCACCCATTCAGCAGCTTAGTCAAGAATCCCAAATGCGTATCAATCGCTACTTTACCAAACAGTATATGGTTGGAAGCTGGCAGTTCTCACATTTAAAAACCAGTAAAGATGACATCAATGTGTTTATCCGTATCCCGACTAAACTTGCATTAACGGGACAGGCACTTAAGGGTTATATCGAGCAATCACTATGCCCACCGGCCAGTAGCAATGTTTGGCGTGATGTCAGCCAATTTGCGCTTTATATGCACTTGTATTCGGATACGCCACGCCACAGCGACTATGCCAAGTGCAAGGCACCTTAATCATCTGATATTAAATTCTTTTATCTTTCGTTCAAAGGCCCAATGGGCCTTTTTTGCTTTTTGGATTTCAAAGGTTATTTCGAGCTGTCGTGATTGCCAAGCTGACTTACCGGCTCGAGCTCAAGTTTGGCTTTTTCTTCGAGTTCTTCGGGTAGCTCTTTGACTACAGCAACACCTAGCTCTTTAAATTCAGAGGCTTGCTTAATTAAGTTGCCTTTACCCATATACAACTGAGAAAACGCGCGTTCATAGCTCTCTTTTGCTTTATCAAGCTGTTTGCCCACGCCTTCCATACTATGTAGGAAGCTATTGAGCTTGTTATAAAACTTTTCAGCACGGAGCGCCAGCTCTCTGGTGTGTTTGCTTTGCTCTTCAAAACGCCATAGCTGTTTGACTATATTAAGACTGGTTAAAAGTGTTGTTGGCGTTGCTACCAATACATTGTTTTGTAAAGCATCCTGATAAAGTGTTGGCTTATGCTTAACCGCCTCAACAAATGCAGATTCCACAGGGATAAACATAATGACCACCTCTGGGGAGTTAAGACCAGGTAAGCGCTCATAAGATTTACTACCCAGCTCTTTGATCCTTGCAGTGATGGCTTCGGTGTGTGCCACAATGGCTTGATTCGCTTCACTATCGGTTATGGCGTTGATATATCGTGTATAGGCATTCAATGAGGTTTTAGCGTCAATTACCAGATGACGAGATTGCGGTAAGTAAACCACGACATCAGGGCGAAACTTGCCTTCGTCGGTATTAAAGTTTACTTCTCGCTGATAGTCGTACCCCGGACGTAGCCCAGCGCTATCTAGCACATTTTCAAGCATGAGTTCGCCCCAGTTACCTTGTGCTTTCTTTTGCCCTTGTAATGCGGTGGTCAAACGATCTGCTTGCTCAGTCATGGCTTTATTGTTGGCTTGTAAGTGCAACAATTCAGTTTTTAATGACGCCCGTTGCTTCAGCTCTTCACTATGAATGGCTTCCATTTTATCTCTAAAGCCCTTTAATTCACCTTGTACTGGCTGCAACAACTGCTGGATTTTTTCTTTACTTTGATGACTAAAACGCTCGCTTTTCTCATCAAATATTTGATTCGCGAGATTGTGAAACTCTTCTTTAAGCTGGACTTTCGCTTGTTCAAGCTGCGCAAGCTGCTGCTCAAAGCTTAGTTGCTTTTGCTCCAGCAAGGTTTGTAGATTGGCCATTTCAACTTCTAACTCATGAGCATGCACTTGAATTTCTTCCTTAGCATCGAGCTCTCGCTGCCACAACTGCTGATATTCAGCGGCTTGCCGTTGACGCTCAGCTAACCTTGCTTGCAATTGCTGCTGTTGGCCATGACTTTGTAGTTGCTGCGCTCTTAATTGCTCAGCGAGTTGCTCGGCTTGGCTTAGTTGTGACCTAAGTGCTTGCTCGGAGGCGAGTTGAGTATTGAGTTGATTTTTGAAAGTGCTACGCATGACCCAAACAACGGGGAGTAGAGTAGCCGCACCGCCTGCGAATAGCGCAAGACTAAACCATGCAGGCGTATTAGAGAGCATTGACCAAAGCATATTGAGATCTCATCGGTTCTTCTGCTTTGATAATACCTTAGATATAAATTTCAATCACTTAGTCATTCAGTGATCTGTTGACCATTGTAGCGATATCCGGCGCCATATACCGACTCTACAATTTTCGGAGATAAATCTAATCCTTTGATTTTCTTTCTGATATTTTTAATGTGGCTGTCGATTACGCGATCCGAAATATCAAAGTTATCCGGTTGAATATAATCAAGAATTTGCTGTCTTGAAAAGACACGATTTGGTGCGTCATATAAAAGTGCAAAGACGTCAAACTCAACTTTGGTTAAGCCTAATGTACTGCCCTTCAGTTTAACCGTTAATTCTTCGCGATTTACTTCGATAGGCTTTTGATACGCATTGGAGTTTACACAACGGCGTAAGATTGCTTTCATACGCATCACTAATTCAGCAGCGCTAAAAGGTTTACATACATAGTCATCTGCGCCGACTTCTAAGCCCTGTAAACGGTCTGCTTCTGCCACTTTGGCAGTCAGCATCACAATAGGTACTTCAGAAAACTCTCGAATTTGACGCATACACTCTACGCCATCTTGGTTCGGCAACATAATATCCATCAAGATCGCATCTGGTTGGTTTACCTTTACCCAGGGCACAACTTCTGCACCGTCTGCAATATGAAACATTTCAAAACCGGATGCTCTAAAAAATAACAGCACCTGCTCTGCAATATCTTGGTCGTCTTCGACGAGCAAGATTCTTGATGGGGTAGACATAGGATTTATTTACTCTTTGCTTTTAACTTTTTCAATTGATGTCTAACTTGACGCTTTAATTTGTCTGAAAGCGTGTCATCGAACAGTAACATGGTAAGTATACTAGACAAGTCGTCTGAACTCGCAACTTCATTAAGTAGATCATAGTCTGATTCTGATTGTGTCTCAATAAAGTTTAAGTGTGAAATTGTCGCATCGTTGCAAAGCATAACGTTATCCTAATTAGTCTATGGCGTTTCTCCGTTATAGCTATTAAAGCGTGAGATTATGGAATAAAAATGGAGTGAATGATGTTTTTTTATCAAAAGAAAAGCCAGCTTAATTAAGCTGGCTTATTACAATCAGTAACAAAGGGGGAAAATCAACATATGCTCACTGCATCAACAATGCCACAACAAGCACTATCATAGACCTTCAGCTTTGTTGATTAGTTCCAAATTTTTTTAATTTTTTATCAGCGCGAGCATCTGTGACTCATCAAACTGACCAAGATTAACGCCAGACTCAGCAAACAGAGCGTCAACAAGGGCTTGTTTATCGCGTTGCATCTTAAACACTTTCTCTTCGATAGAGTTCGCCATAATCAGCTTGTACACGAATACCGGCTTATCTTGTCCGATACGATAGGCACGATCTGTCGCTTGATTTTCCACCGCAGGATTCCACCAAGGATCAAAATGGATAACCGTATCTGCTTGAGTCAAATTCAAACCAGTTCCACCTGCTTTTAGGCTTATCAAAAAGACATTGCATTTGCCTTGAGTAAACGCCTCAATGGCTTTATCCCGTTGCCTCGTCTGCCCTGTCAGCATAGTATATTTCAACTGTTGCTGTTGGCACTGCTCAGCAATGAGATCTAACACACTGGTAAACTGGCTGAAGATAATTATCTTACGCCCCTCACTGAGTAGCACAGGCAGGTGTTGCGCAAGCCACTCAAATTTAGCGCCGTGTTGGTCGGTCAGCGATTTATCGACCAATTGTGGGTGACAGCAGATCTGACGTAACTTTAACAAGGCATCGAGGAACGCCAGCTTGCTTCTTTCTACACCTTGCTCCTGAAATAGATTGAGCAATTTGCTTTCTACTTGGTGCTGAACACCTTGATATAATTTATGTTGTTCATCAGAGAACTCTAATTCTTTGATGAGCTCTGTCTTATTGGGTAGCTCTTTCACCACCTCAGCTTTTGTACGACGAAGAATAAACGGCGCGATCAGCGATCTAAGTTCTCGAGCTCGAGGGCGATCTTGCTCCTTTTCAATTGGGATCTGGAAGTGTTGCTTAAACTGTTGCTTGGTGCCCAGCACATCTGGCATCACAAAATCAAGCAACGATTTAAGCTCGAGTAAGTTGTTCTCTACCGGTGTGCCACTTAAACAAAGCTTGAAACGGGCGGATAGGCTTTTTACGCATTTAGATATTTGTGCGCTTTCGTTTTTTATATATTGCGCCTCATCCAACACAATGGAATCAAAATCAAGCCCTTTATAGTACGCCACATCGCGCTTAAGTAGCGGATACGTCGTTAGAATAAATCGCGCACCAGAGAGGTTAGTGAGTGCTTCCTCTCTATTAGAGCCATGAATAATAGTAAGTGGTAAATGCGGAGCGAAACGCTTAAATTCGTCACGCCAGTTCCCTACTAAACTCGTTGGACAGACAATTAAACTTGGCTGTGTCACCAGCGTATTATGCTGAGAAATAAAGTAAGCAATAACCTGAAGTGTTTTTCCAAGGCCCATATCATCGGCTAGAATGCCACCTAACTGATGACGATTGAGGAACTTAAGCCAATTAACGCCTTGCACCTGATAATCTCGTAGGGTGAAGCTCTGCCCTTCGCTGGCTGGGATCACTTCAAGACTTTCTATCGGTTTATCTAGCTCAGCGAGGTACTCAAGTAGCTTGTGATCGTCAGAGTCGGTATGAATATGGTCCAGTTCAAACAGCTTTTTGGCATACGACAACGGAAATTTAAATTGTGAGCTTGAAAGGTAATAACTAAAACGAGATTTAAGCTCCAGCAATTCATCAAATACGGACTTGCTTATGGCGTAGAACTGCTCACCGATTTCGACGTAGCGATATTCATGGGCAAGGTTGTTAAGCTCATGAACCGGATGCTTATCCCAGTTGAGCGTAACGGGCTTGTCATCTAACATCACCTTTCCGAGCACATGATGTTGTTTATCTCGTTTGAGGCTTAACAGCACTTTTGGTGTAACAACAAGGCCATTGCTTGGCAACTCGTCAACAACCCAACGTTTACCCTGTAAAAGCGGCCTGATCTCCCTGTTAAACCAATGGACTTCAACGCCATCCTCGGTTGGTAATAAGAATTCGTCGCCCTCATGAACAAAACCCAGACCTGTAAGTACCTGCTCTAACCTTGCTAACTGCTTTTTCGTCGCGCCTTTTCCAAGTGGCTCAATTGCAAAGCGAATTTTATTTGGCCTATCTAGTTTTATAAGCTTAGCGACATTAGATTGCTTACTCGCTAACTGCAAAAATCCAGCAGGAGGCGCAATGACATCATCCGTAAAGATATCTTGGAAACGCGCCATCACCTGCTCTAGCTTCTCTGCCGTTATTGTAGGCATAGTATGAAGGTGGGCGATTTCCTGCGCGGTAAGCTCTGACTCTATTCGGCCAACGATCAAGTTCTCTGTATCTAAATACACAGGAGGTTCTGTTTTAATCAAGCGCCAATGCTCAACATTCGCAAGGCGGCTTTTAAGTTGGTATTCATTGCCTTCTTGATGCCAATAAAAATCTAGCGTTTGCTTGTGTCCAAGCTCCAAAGGTTGGCGCTGGTTACGATAAAAGCAGCGGTGAGTATGTACCAATTGTGTTAGCGCATTGAAACCCCAAGCACCAAATAGCTCAAAGTGGCCTGGTGTGTTTTGCGAGCGGATCCAGCTAAACAAGCGGAAATCGTTTTCTAGTAAGCCAGCTGGCGCAACTTGGCTATTGAGCTGCTGTTCTGTTAGCACTCGACCCAGAGGGTAAACACCGTCGGGCCGATTTGGCGATACCTTAGGGTTTACAAGGACTTCGTTTGCCCGAGGCTCTAATACGAAGAGCAAGACGTTTTCCGCGTCTGCTTTATCTACTTGCTGCAACTGCCCGAGTTCATTAAACCAATCATTAACCAAATAGGCTTCACCAAAGCCGCCAGAATGTTCGATTTTAAGTTTTAGCAATACTGCAGCAATGTGTCGGCATTTAGGATTATTCGAACAAGAGCAGTTTGCCTCAACCGAAACCGTACCTTGTGATTGGTTTATTTTGATGTGTTGAGTGAAGGTATTGCCATAATTTCCCAATACCTGCGCGTCAATTTGCGCAAAGTTTTCGCTGTGTTGGAGGTAGCAGACTTGTTCGTCTTGTAAATACTCCTTAGCTTTCGTAAGTAAAGCTGAATTGAAGTACTGACGAAGAAAACGTTCAGACAAAGGAAATTGATTAGCTTGTTCCTGTTTGATTTCTTCAAATAAAGCGAAAAGTTGCTCTTTAGATAACTGCGAAGACATTAAATGCACGTCAAAATTGAAATAAAGAGCCAGTATATGAAATTAGTGATTTGAGCTAAAGAGAGAAATGCGAGAAATTCGTTAAAAAAGCACTGGTTGGAGGTCAACTGGGTAGAAAAAGCGCTGAGTTGCTTGATAATTCAACCAACTCAGCAATTCTTGTACGAACCTTAGTTATAGCTGCTTAGCAACTTTTGCAATTGCTCTAAACGCTTATCAGTCAATACTCGATTATCTATTTTCACGGTAACATCACCGCTTTTTAGATTTCTTTGCACTCGAATGTAGTCGTTCTCTAACATGGATTCGACGCGAGAATCGCTACTTCCGAATGTAGTTAAGAATTTAGTGATCTGAACAG
Organism: Pseudoalteromonas galatheae; assembly: GCF_005886105.2. Lineage (NCBI taxonomy): Bacteria > Pseudomonadati > Pseudomonadota > Gammaproteobacteria > Alteromonadales > Pseudoalteromonadaceae > Pseudoalteromonas > Pseudoalteromonas galatheae. The sequence goes on along the minus strand of NZ_PNCO02000002.1, from coordinate 300,299 downwards.
CACGTTTCTCATCTGACATCTCTTCTGCCATAAAGTCTTGCGTTTTAAGCGCAGCAATTTGCTCTGAAAACAGGTCAGGCTGCTCTTGCTTTGCAGTAATGAGCTTTTTAGCCGCTTCACGACCCAAATGATTTGCCGTTGGATACAACTGTAATACTTCGACCGGAATGCTTTCATAAGCTTTCAACGCATCAGCAATAGCTGTGTGAGAAACGCCTTCCACGGCTGCGATTTCTCGATACGATCCTTTTTGGCCCTGCTCGATCAAGTTTTGCTTAGTGTCAAAATAAGCTTTACCTAACTCCCAAAGGCTTGGAGCGATGTATTGATCGGAAGATACCGCTAATGTTTTTGCATCTTCGTCACTAAAGTCTTTCGAGCTCAACACCACATAATCTGCTTCGGCCAGCAAACAGGCTTTACGGCGTCTTGAGCCTGATAAAACGTGAAGTTTGCCGTTGTGATGCCAACATAGAGCAGGGTGGAGATTTCGCTTATCTTTTTTAATGGCAGGTAATATATCTGCGACTGCTTTTTCGCTTAATAAAGATTGCTCGCGGCGATTCTGCCCATATACGGTGGTTTTACTCTCAATTTCACTAAACGGCACTACTTCACAGGTTAGTACTATGGTTTTTGTCGGATCGCTTGGCGCAGGCATAGTAACCACGTCGCCTACTTTAGCCTGATCTAAAAGATCGTCGAGACTACTCCCCTCAACCGCAGTAGCAAAAGGATCTATTCGTGTATCATTTTTACGTTTTCTAGCCATTATTAATACCTTTTTATTCTGCTAGCGAAGATTGTGTTGAAGGCCAATTTGAACGGATCAGCATCTCTAATTCATCAACCACATCTTTGATATTTTCTTGCGCTTTTAGCAATGCTTCACGACTTGCTAAACTATCTGAAGTCTTTTGGTCAAAAATTGTATTAAATGATGAAGAGCTCGCCGTAATTGCAGAGCTGTGATTGATTGGATAGCTCATTACTTGACGGCCAAACGCACTACGTACATCTTTAACGATATCACGCTGAGAATGGTTGCCTTTAACATAGTTAGTGACTAAAAATTGCATAAAGTCCCAGCCTTCGTGACCAAGAGCAGCAACAGTATGGTATATTTCACCAAGACGCTTCAGGTATTTATTGTTAGCGTCGAAGTCAACAGCCTCTGGATGTACAGGTATTAACATCGCCGTAGACGCCATCAATGCGTTATAGAACATAAAATTAAGAGAAGGTGCGGTATCTACTAGGATAATATCAAACTCGTCTTGTACGGGCTCTATAACCTTCTCTTTAAGCTTATGGTAATGACGTGTCTTTTCGTAGCTTGAACTTTCCTTTAACTCTGTTGCTGTTTCATGTTCAAAGTAAAAGTCATCCATACCTGAAGGTAGTACACGAATATTTGGAATGTGGGTTTCTTGGAATGAGTTAGAGACAAGATCTTTCCATGTTTCACCTTCATCTAATTCAATGCAATCTCTCATTAGATCACCAACCGTGATCGGTTCATGATCATTCGATGGAAAAAAGCTTGATGATGATCCCTGTGGATCAAGATCAATGATCCCAATGCGATAGCGCTTAATATTAGTTGTAGCTAGTGCCGCAGCGATATTCACCAAGCTTGTTGTTTTACCACAACCACCTTTCAAACTATTGATCACAATGACTTGTAATTTATCGTTAGACTTTCGTTGATCTGCATTTACACCCAGAACATCTGCCATAGCGAAGATATTTGCTAATGTGTATGCATAATGACCGTTTGCACCTTTCTTTATATTAATGGTATCAAAGTCACCTTGGTCATGACGTCTTTTTAGTGTTCTATTATTTACACCAAGTAGATCTGCGGCAGCCTTTTGCGTATAAGTTCTGAGCTCTTTTTCTTCAGTTTTAAGATGAGCTCTATAATGTTGAATACGACCAGCAAGTGATTGTTCAGCTACTTCTGCCGTAGCTTTCAACAGCCGGTACGTTGATAGCGCATTGTTATTTATAGACATACACATTATCCTTTATTTGATAACGAATATTATAATGTCCATATATTTTGCTGTAAACACAAAAAAACAAAGACATTTGTAATTTTGATTTACATCTAAGTATAAATAAGAAAGTTTAGATATGGTTAAATATATAGGTATTAAAGGCTAAGGTAAGGAAACTATACGCTATCCAACTGTTTTACATCGTTTTTTTTGTTTTTTATAGATCTACTTTTTACTAGGTTAAGATCAGATCTCTTATAACTCCGAGATCGAAATTTTACTAACTACTATTTCAAAAAGTTATATATAAACAGCTTATACACATAATTATTCACAGTTATGCCTCTGGAGATCAAATTTTTACTAAGTAAGATCAAACTGTTATGCACAGATGGTATAAGATCAAGTGCTTTAAGGTATGTATAGATCTGATCTCTACTTAGCATAGATCAGATCCTTACTAATTAATGGTGGAGTTTTCCACAAGTACGTCAGGTTTGTCGTTGTAAGTCCGCTAAATAAGCCTTAATCAAAGGTTTTTCAGCGTTAATTTTACCTTAGTTAGTAAAAACTTGATCTGAAAATAGGCCCTACCTAGTAAAACAATGATCCCAACAAAAAAAGTTACTTCGGATCACTTTTTTACTAACTTTAATCATTAACTTTTTCTGTCGAATATGTTGTTATTAGACGTCATGAAAATTTGGAAGTAAAACAATGAGCCGGAAGGTGAACATCTCTGTTGACAATTTGCCTGATTCACTTCGTGGACAGATCCATGGTGTAGAAAGTGCAATCGATAACGAAAGTTTGGCGTTGTTTACGGATAATAAAGATGTTCGAGTATCTTTAGAAAATGCCGCCCATGGGTTAAGAGCTTATTCTAACACCTTTAATCATTACGATTTATGGGGACGCTTTGTTCGTTCGGGGCATAAAAAATTACCGTTAGAAGAAGCGCCTAAAAAAACGATCGTAACGAGAAAAATATCTGAAAAAGTAGATGGTATTCTATACGAAGGTGAGATAAAAATTACGCCTGCTGTTGTTAGTACTAAAAAAGACGGTGATGACGAAGAGTTTTTAGTTTGGCCATCTGACCGCGAAGAAAAGGTCGAGCGCGCGTTGATCCGCCTAGCTTCCAAAGGCAAGATTGTTAAAATAAATTTTAAGTCCGGTATTCAATACGCAGTTATTTTTTCAATGAACGAGCTTGCTCAAGAATTAAAAGCTGTTGGTCAATCAATGCCTTATCCGCAAATTAAAGAATCTTTGGAAGCCCTTCAAGGTTCTAAACTTTCGTTCAAATATACGGCCACCGATACTAAAAACCCAAGTATTGATGATTCATTTTACGAATCAAACATGAATTTTCTGTCGTCGCTACACTTTAGTGGAAAAAAAGGGCAGGGCGGGAACATCAAATGTGTTGCATGTTTAAATGCATTTGTTCATAACATGATCGATAACTTGGAGTATAAAGGTTATTATTTCAACAGTGCTCAAGAGTTAAAACGTGGTTTGTCTCGTTGGATGATGCTACGTTTGTATCATCTATGGCGTTATGCAGCCCCAGGTAAAACTTATCACTTTCGCCTAATTTCAATTATGGAAAAATACGGCTCAATTTATTCTGATGATGAAATTACAGAGAATAAATTGAAGGCACTTCGTCGTGATATGACCACAACAATGAAAGATTTGATCGAGAAAGGGGCAATATCCGAATACAACATTTCAAATGTTAAGGATGAAAAATCCGGAAAAATCGTTGATTATGTGTACGAAATGCACCCATCTGCTCAATTCTGTGACGAAATATTGGCTCTCAATAAACACCATAAACGTATCGAAATTCAAGGTGGTAAACGTATCGTCGAAAATGTTGAAGTAATTGATGAAGATACATTAGAAGAAATCGTTAAGAAATAAGATTTTCTGTTTTGGCTAGGATAGTATTTCTAGCCAAAATAAAGAACTTTGGTATCAAAGCTAATTTCTATTTCAACGGAGGATACTTTCCGAGCGAAATTTATCGCCACCCAATTCTTCAAAAAGATGGAGTCTGAAGAGCTAAAAGTCTTCTTGAAATTTTCTGCGGTGAAAAAATACTGCCATCAATATATCCTGAAACTACATCAGCGGATCAAGTCAATTCTCTAGTCCTTGGGAGATCTAATAAGTATATCGATAATTCAAATTTTCCTATTTAGAACAATAAAATAGAAAAACTCTGTTATCCAACAGAAGTTGATTTTTTAGTGATTTCTAGATGCGAGTCCGTAGGCGATAAGCTATTTCAGAGCTTAACACGTAATGATAAATCAAAATTTAACCTGAAGAAATTTAGTACTTAATCTGTGAAGATAACGATTTCATTATAGTCTTATAATACCAAGTAGTCTTGATACTTGTTCAATTTGAAGGAGCAAATCTGTTGCTAACTGCGTTAAAAATTTCTCATTTAGAACAACTAAATAGTAAAATTCCCGCCTTGCCTACATGGATGTAAGTACCTTGGCGATAGCTGGACGCGGTAATGGTGTTATCGACAAGATTTTCTTCGCCTCAAAAGAGATCACTTAATTAAATTAATTGGTATAAGTTTTAAAGTGTATAGAACACATCATACTATAATGAGGACAAGTCAGTTAGCGCTTGCATGGACTATACTAATTTAACAAGATTATGTTAAATTAATTGCTACCGTCAGATTCCGTATGAATTACCTTATTATTATTCAAATTTCTCTAAATAAATTCTATCGACTAGAAAGTTGTACTCTCGCTTTCTTGGATGATCATCTTTTTGTGTAAAATGACTTAGCTCTCCAAGTTTAGTGTCTGGATTCGGGTTAAAGAGTATAAATGGAAGTGCGGCACTCACATGATAGCGATTCTGAGCTGTATATCTTACATTCACCTCAGGTGTTACTCGAGTTGGCCTTCTAATTCTGAGTTTTGTATTTTCTGATAGACTAGAAACTCTATATTTTTCTTGTTCTACAAGTTGTTGCCACTTTTCCTGATCTATCATCCTTGGATTTGAATAAAGTGAAGAGCGATTCAACATCTCCATAGCAAGTTCTTTACTCAAAACTCTGGTTGCATGTTTTTTCATCCAAGTAAATCGAACGGAATAGGGAGCTTCGGATTCGCTATGTATTTTTCGATAGGCAGCTAAAGTCATTAAGTTAGGAACTGCACTATGAACAACTTCGAATCTGGCATCATTGTTAGAAATTTCCAAAATAGCATTTTTAAAATTTTCTTTGGCAAGATTCACTGCATTCACCCTAGACTTGATAACTTCTTTAGGGTCATTGACTAACAAAAGACCAGGAAACCTTTGCAACAACTTTCCGCTTTCTCGGTCGTTTAAATAGAGGTCGCGATAAGCATCTAAACATTTAGAGAGTGCTTTTTCGCCTTCTATTTTTTTAACAGTTATATTTGTTGGAGCGGTTTCTTCATCTTGTTTTTTTATATCTGGTAGTTCGTAAAAAGTTGCCTTTTTAATATCAGCTTCTGTTAATTCCTGGCATAGCTGATTAATGTGTTCGTTAAGAATGTCGAAGGTTGAACGTATATTAAATTTATTCATTGTATGATGTGTTCTCAATATCTCTTTGGCATTATATCAAAAATAATGATATCTCGCTAAGTGATTTTATTACGAGTATTTAATGGAACAAACTAACCATATCCGTTTGCTAAATTAAGCTAGATATCGTTTTAGAAGATCAGTGTTAAGAACTTAGTTATTTGATCAATTAGTTGTGGGTATTTTGTGATGATGCACATGTTTGTTGAACTTTTAAGTATGATGTGTTCCCTAAGGTGTGTTCAAATTATATCAGAAATACTTTGTTAGCTCATATTTATTTTCACTTATTAAGCTTTTATTTGGAGCGTCTAGGTTTTTAGAGAATAAAATATCAACTAGTGAATTTAAAAATAGGAAAGTGATTCTATGTCGTTTTGATGAAATTGCTAATTAGTTTTGTGGAGCTGGAATTTTTTTACTTCAATTTGTATGATGTGTTCTTTATAGGTAGGATAAATTATATCAAATTTTTTTGGATTTCTCCTATAAAATTAGATTTTGATAAATTTTGGAGGGAGTTAATATTAACTGACTAAAAAGCAGCGGCTAGAAACCACTCAGAATGACAACGTTACTTGACAACTCTTTGATTAAATTTTAAATCCAATGCTAATTTTATACTTTTTAAAAAAAAGTATGATGTGTTCTTTTTTATCTCGCGATAATACTCTTTTTTATAAATTAAAGTCAACTTGTTGATTCTCGCATTGTCTTGTTACAGTCAAAGGTTTTGGTATCGAAAAGCCTTTGTAAGTGCTCACTTATTTTGTTTCGACTGTACTTTTTCGTAGACATGAAGGTTTGATAGATTCTAGTTAGGCTAGGAAGGGAAGATGATAGATGGTTGATAAGTGTGCACTTACTTTGCGATGACTATCATTTGGGATCCTTCAAAGGGGTTGGCTAAGTTATAGAGTAAAATACTGAATTTAATTTTTCACTTTCTAAGAGAATAACCGGACCACTTCTTTTTCTGGGCTATGAATCTTCGAGTAACATCCGCACATTTTCAGTCGTACTTGACTAAAATACGAAGACGATTAAAAGACAAGTTTATTTTGCTACATGCACATGTTCAGTGCTAGTACTAACTTTATAATAACTAAACCAGCTACTTCTGTGATTGTTTACTGTTATTCAAACTTCACCGGAACAAATACTAATGTCAATGCCGTACTCGATTTGTAGTGAAGTTAAAATAACGGACAAACACAAGTAGATAGAAGACACATCTCATGTTCTTTGGTTATTTGAATATCATATAGTTTTTACACTTGTGCTCATGGTCAGATCGTCGAAGAGTGAAGTAGACAGAGATCTTTCAAGCGTTTGAACAGTTTGTTTGCGAACGAGTCAAGCTAGATGAGCTAACTGCTCATGGGACAATATCTCTGAAATTAACTGGCCAGAAACTAGTGAGAGTTTTGGAAATGAAAATAGCAATTAAGCGAGTAACCTTATGCCTAATTATTTTAGGCAAAGTGATTAGCTGTAAGAATAAAGGTCGTTGTGTTAGATATCGAGAAAAGAATGAGGGGCAAGAGTAAACTCAGTAGTACTGCGTAATCAATACCACCTTTTTGACAGTAGAATACTTTACTTATTAGTTAAGCACTGTGTTACCCGGCGAGATTTCGTTGTTTCAATAAGATAGCTTAATCAAGAAAACTTATTTTAATAGTCCAGCGCACTAAAGAGAAATCTCCCCTATTTTTCAGCATTGAGCTCTCATTGGAGGAGAGGGCTGTTTGAAGTACCTATACGTGTTAATGCTTCCAAAAACTATATAGCACATGTGGTTAGTACTCATAGCAATCACTATAGACTCATTTTTTCTTGCTTCCTTCCTACTCATAAAATACGACGAGTCACTACCCAGTGACTTATAGCTGACTTGAAGAATTACTAGTCTGAACTTAAACAAACATCAATTTAACATAATAATAAGCTAAAGTCAGTGTGTCGTCTTTGTATATAAATGCTCTGTAAGATGATTTGCTGAAGAGGTAGGGTAGGAGCCCGCTTGCTCTCAAATTCTTGAACTGACCTCTAATCAAGGAACTCAAAGTGAAAAACAAGATGTCGACAAGATTATATTTGATATCGATTCCAGGGTCTTCAATTCACTCTAAATGCCTGATGATACTCATTATAGCGAATAAAGATCAGCTGATAAAAGTCTGATAGTTGCCAACTTTAGGTCTGCTTTTTTGCTAGCTGGAAAGATGTATTAAAAATCACCTTATTTTAAGAAGCTTAGTACTGTGATTAATTTGTAAAACAGTTTTAGCTAAAGTGTCATTATAATAAATTATATAATGTATGATGTGTTCTTTAACAAAACAAACTAAAGTTTTTCCTTGATGAATAAGGGGGCTTGGGGTACTGTTCAATGGTGGTAACACATATTGGAATGAGGAAAATACAATGGCTAATTGGAGCCCAAATAGCTGGAGAGATAAACCTATCTTACAGCAACCTGAATACCCAAATTCAGAGAAGTTAAAATCAGTTGAAAAAGAACTAAATTCAGCACCGCCGCTCGTTTTTGCAGAAGAGACGCGAAGCTTGTATAAAAGCCTAGCAGATGTTTGCGAAGGTAAAGCTTTTATATTGCAAGGTGGTGATTGCGCAGAATCGTTTTCAGATTTTAGTGCCGCTAATATTCGTGATACGTTCAAGACACTTTTGCAAATGGCTGTCGTATTAACATATGGCGGTAAATGCCCGGTAGTTAAGATTGCTCGAATGGCAGGGCAATATGCTAAGCCCCGTTCTTCAGATTTCGAGACTATTGAAGGTGTTTCTTTACCTTCATATCGTGGTGATATCGTTAATAGTTTTGAGTTTACGGAAGAAGCACGTATCCCAGATCCTGATAGATTGATGAAAGCATATCACCAGTCTGCAGCAACACTTAACCTACTTCGCGCGTTTGCACAGGGTGGTCTTGCAGATCTGCATCAGGTAAATCGCTGGAATATGAGTTTCGTAGCTGCAAATCCGTTAAAAGACAAATTTCAACAACTCGCGGAGCGTATTCAAGAAGCACTTGAGTTTATGGAAGTTTGTGGCATTGATTCAACAGTAGCACCAAGCCTGAAGGAAACTCCGCTTTATACCTCACACGAAGCGCTATTGTTAGGTTATGAAGAAGCCTTAACTAGACGAGACCACTTATCTGGGGACTGGTACGATTGTTCTGCTCACTTTGTTTGGATTGGTGAACGTACTCGTCAATTAGATCACGCTCATATCGAATTTTTCCGTGGTATTAAAAACCCTATTGGCGTAAAGGTTGGCCCTGGGATGCAAGAAGATGAGTTAATTAAACTTGTCGATGCGCTTAACCCTGATAATATTCCTGGTCGTCTAACACTTATCACACGCATGGGTGCAGATGTGCTGCCGGAAAAGCTGCCTAAATTAGTTCGTAGAATTCAAGAAGAAGGCCGCAAAGTTATTTGGACTTCGGATCCGATGCACGGAAACACTGAAAAAGCGACGACTGGATATAAGACACGTAGTTTTAACAATATCCTGAGAGAAATCAGTCAGTTCTTCGCAGTGCATAAAGCTGAGGGTAGCTATCCTGGTGGTGTGCACTTAGAAATGACAGGGCAACACGTCACTGAATGTGTTGGCGGTGCCTACGGTCTATCAGACGAGGACTTATCTCAGCGTTACCGCACCCAGTGTGATCCGCGTCTAAACGCAGACCAAGTTTTAGAGCTAGGCTTTTTAGTTGCAGATCTACTTAAAGATGCTCGCAAAACAGTATAAATAACAAACAAAAGGCCGCATTGCGGCCTTTTTAGTACTTATGGCGCTTTAGACCTGTTTCAGAAATAATCTTTGCTGATATTTCCTCAACGGAATAACGTGTGCTGTTCAAGTAAGGCGTTTTATTCTTTTTAAATAGCATCTCAACTTCTTTGACTTCAATACGGCATTGTCTGATTGATGCGTACTTTGAGTTTGCCATCCTCTCCTGCCTTATTGCAGCTAACCTTTCTGGCTCTATGGTTAAACCAAACAGCTTACCTTTATATTTATCCAAACATTTAGGTAGTCTTCCACTTTCTAAATCATCTTCCGTCATTGGGTAATTCGCGGCTTTGATCCCATATTGCAATGCTAAATATAAGCTAGTTGGCGTTTTACCGCTGCGGCTGACACCTACCAATATGATGTCTGCCTCGTCATAATCTTTAATATTTGCGCCGTCATCATTTGCAAGTGCGTAGTTAACTGCATCTATTCTAAAATCATAAGAAGATTCGTGAATGCTATGCGTGCGGTGCATTTTGGGCACCGGCTGAACTTTTAGCTCTCTTTTTACTATTTCGCTCGCATAAGATAAAAAGTCGTAACAAACCCCTTGCGACGATAAAATAATATCGGACAATTCTGGATTAACGAATGTAAAAAACACCAACGGCTTCTCACCTGAACTTTCAGCGACAGAGTCTATTAATTTTTTGATTTCATTTGCTTTTTTTGTTGTCTCTACAAACGGTATCGTTTGGTGATTAAATTCTACAGGGAACATTGAAAGCGTTGCGTGACCAAACACTTCAGAGGTGATAGCGGTGCCATCGGAAATATAAAATGCTGTTCTCATTTTGCTATTATTCATTCAGAAATTGTTGAAAATAAGCCATCGCGGTTTACGAAGACTGCCTTACCGTTGTAGAATGCCCTTGACCAAGTGGAAAGGTCAATTAATCTCTCACATTTAATACAATTTGTTTTGGAGACAGTTCCGTGCAAGACTACGTTCTCTGGTATCAAGAGTTGGGTATGCAAGATGTACCTCGAGTTGGTGGTAAAAACGCTTCTCTAGGTGAAATGATATCTAACCTTGCTAACGCTGGTGTACAAGTACCTGGTGGATTCGCAACAACAGCTGATGCGTTTAATGAATTTCTTGAGCAGTCAGGCCTCAATGAAAAAATCCACTCAATCCTAGATACTCTCGATGTTGACGATGTCAACGAATTAGCCAAAGTCGGCACCCAAATTAGACAATGGGTTATCGATACACCATTCCAACCAGAATTAGATAAAGCAATCCGTGAGGCATATAGCCAGTTACACGGTGACGCAAGCCAAGATGTCTCCTTTGCTGTTCGTTCATCAGCAACAGCAGAAGATATGCCAGACGCCTCCTTCGCTGGCCAACAAGAAACTTTCCTAAACGTTCGTGGCATAGATGCCGTAATGGTCGCCATCAAGCATGTTTTTGCTTCGCTATTTAATGACCGTGCTATTTCTTATCGAGTACACCAGGGCTATGATCACAGAGGCGTCGCGCTTTCTGCCGGTATTCAGCGTATGGTGCGTTCAGACAAAGCATCGTCTGGTGTTATGTTCTCAATAGATACTGAATCAGGCTTCGAAGATGTTGTTTTTGTTACTTCTAGCTATGGTTTAGGTGAGATGGTAGTTCAGGGCGCAGTGAACCCAGATGAATTTTATGTTCATAAGCCAACTCTAGCAAAAGCAAAACCTGCAGTTCTTAAGAGAAATATAGGCTCAAAAGCAATCCAAATGATCTACTCAAGTGATGAGTCTCACGGAAAGCAAGTTGAGATTGTTGATGTAGACTCAGCACTATCTAACCAATTCTCGATTACAGACGCAGAAGTAGAAGAATTAGCAAAACAAGCTGTTATTATCGAAAAGCACTACGGTCGTCCAATGGATATCGAATGGGCGAAGGATGGTAATGACGGTAAGCTTTATATCGTTCAAGCCCGTCCAGAAACCGTTCGTTCAAACGAAGATGCGAACGTAATGGAGCGCTTCCAGCTAAAGTCAAAGTCTGAAGTTATTGTTGAAGGTCGTGCAATCGGTCATAAGATTGGTTCAGGCGTAGTTAAAGTCCTGTCTTCAATTGATCAAATGGACTCGGTAAAGCAAGGCGATGTACTTGTTACTGATATGACGGATCCTGATTGGGAACCTATCATGAAGCGTGCCTCTGCTATCGTAACGAATCGTGGTGGTCGTACTTGTCACGCAGCAATCATTGCTCGTGAGCTAGGGATCCCAGCAGTAGTTGGGTGTGGTAACGCAACCGATTTGATCACTAATGGCGACACGGTAACAGTATCATGTGCAGAGGGCGATACAGGTTATATCTATAAAGGTGAACTTGAATTCGATGTTATTTCTTCTCGCATCGATTCAATGCCAACTATTCCGATGAAGATAATGATGAACGTAGGTAACCCAGATCGCGCATTTGATTTTGCGAAGTTACCACATGCAGGTATCGGTCTTGCGCGTCTTGAATTTATCATCAACCGTATGATTGGTATTCACCCTAAAGCACTACTTCATTTTGATAAGCAAGATGCAGAGCTACAGGCTGAAATTAAAGAGCTAATCGCAGGATATGAATCACCAGTAGAGTTCTATATCAGCAAGCTAGTTGAAGGTATTTCTACGCTAGGTGCGGCATTTGCTCCGGAGCGTGTAATCGTTCGCATGTCTGACTTTAAGTCAAACGAGTATGCAAACTTGGTTGGCGGTCAGCAGTATGAGCCTGAAGAAGAAAACCCAATGATTGGTTTCCGCGGCGCATCCCGTTACATTTCCGAAGACTTTAGAGAGTGTTTTGCATTAGAGTGTGAAGCTATCAAACGTGTTCGTAATGAGATGGATTTAACTAACGTTGAAATCATGATCCCATTCGTTCGTACCCTAGAAGAAGCAGCTCAAGTTATTGAAATTCTTGAAGCTCATGGTCTAAAACGCGGCGAGAATGGTCTAAAAGTCATCATGATGTGTGAACTGCCATCAAACTGCCTGCTTGCTGAAGAATTTTTAGAATATTTCGATGGCTTCTCGATAGGTTCAAATGACCTTACCCAATTAACACTTGGTCTGGACCGCGATTCTGGCCTTATTGCACATTTATTTGATGAGCGAAACCCGGCTATCAAAAAACTGCTTTCAATGGCAATTCAAACCGCTAAGGCGAAGGGCAAATATGTAGGTATTTGTGGTCAAGGCCCATCGGATCATGAAGATTTCGCAGCTTGGTTAGTTGAAGAAGGAATTGATTCTGTCTCACTTAACCCTGATACAGTACTTGAAACGTGGCTTTATCTAGCTGAGAAGTTTAATAAATAATTTAATGGCCCCAATGTAACACATTGGGGCCATTTCATTTCTGAAATGTCCTATCTAACTTTTCGCAGCCAAGCTTAAACAAACGCTGCACATTTTTTAGGTGCTTCTTCGCACCATCATGATTCATTGAAAAGCACACAAGTGCCGCAAGTAAAAAGATAATCGATGGACCGGGCACAACAAAGAAGATCAATGCTAGAATGCAAAACACGATACCAGCGAGGTCGTAAATAATTTTCATGTTATTTCCTCCTTTACAATAAGAGTATAAGATGCATGGTGAAATAAACTATTTCCAATTGTAACAAACCATAAAATTCTCAAGTTGATCATTAATCCTTCGTGATACAATTAATTCAAAGCAAGTAAAATATACCGTCATGATCGCAAATATTAGTCAGCAGGATTCTGCAAACGAACTTATCAACCTCTATCAAAGCAAACTAATTGATGCAGGTTTTAGTGGAGACATTGATTCGAGTTATGCAACTCGCCTTGTTACATCAACCGACAATAGTATCTATCAAGAAATCCCTCAAGCTGTATTGTTTCCTAGAACAAATCGAGACGTACAGCTTGCGCTGGAAATCGCCCAACAAGACCCGTTTTTATCTCTTACCTTTGGTCCGAGAGGAGGAGGAACTGGTACTAATGGTCAATCACTTACTCCAGGTATCGTGATAGATCTTTCGAGGCACATGAGAGAAATTCTTGAGATCAATGAACAAGAAGGTTGGGTTCGAGTTCAAGCGGGTGTAATCAAAGATCAGCTTAATGACTTTTTAAAACCTTACGGTTATTTCTTTTCTCCAGATCTCTCCACCAGTAACCGAGCAACAATTGGTGGTATGGTAAATACTGATGCGTCGGGTCAAGGCTCTCTCGTTTATGGTAAAACAAGCGATCATGTACTTGGGTTAAAAACCTTTTTGGTGGACGGTACAGAACTAAATACCTCAAAGTTAGCAATTGACAAAGCGGAGTTACTAGCTGAGCAAAACTCAAAGACTTCTCACATTTATGCGAATGTCATCGAGATCTGTCGAAACAATCGAGCACTTATACTTGAAAAATTTCCAAGACTAAACCGCTTTTTAACGGGTTATGACCTCGAAAATGTATTCGACGATTCACTAACCACTTTTGACTTGTCTCGAATTATTACGGGCTCTGAAGGTTCGCTTGGTGTTGTCACCGAAGCAAAACTCAATTTAACGCCAATTCAGCCATTTAAAACTTTGATCAATATTAAGTATGATTCATTTGAATCTGCACTCAGAAACAGTCCTTTCTTGGTTTCCGCTAATGCAACTTCGGTCGAAACCGTTGACAGTAAAGTCTTAGGTCTTGCCAAAGAAGACATCATTTGGCACTCAGTATCGGACTTAATTCAAGATGTACCCGGTGTTGAGATGCAAGGTCTTAACATGGTTGAGTTTAATGGTGAATCAGAAGATGAAATTTCATCTAAAGTCGATAGCTTATGTCAACGATTGGATCAGCTTATTGCGAACAAAGAAGCAGGTGTTATTGGCTATCAACTTACCAATGATAAGGCGGATATCCTTAAGATTTATGCGATGCGTAAAAAGTCGGTTGGCTTATTGGGTAACGCCAAGGGCAATAAAAAGCCACTTGCTTTTGCTGAAGATACAGCCGTTCCACCTGAAAACCTTGCTGATTTTATCATTGAGTTTAGAGAGTTACTTGATAGTTATCAATTAGATTATGGTATGTTTGGTCATGTTGACGCCGGTGTTTTACACGTACGCCCAGCGCTTGATATGTGCGATCCTGAACAGGAAAAACTACTACGTGTGATCTCAGATAAGGTAGTGGCGTTAACCGCAAAATACCGAGGACTAATGTGGGGTGAGCATGGAAAAGGTTACCGAAGTGAATACGGACCTGAGTTTTTCGGTGAGCAACTATTTAATGAACTTCGTAAAATTAAAAGCTTGTTTGATAAAAACAATCGCTTAAATCCTGGAAAAATTTGTACACCACTGGATTCAGGTGACCAATTAGTGTCAGTCGATGCGCAGAAAAGAGCTTGGTTTGACCGAACAATCCCAACTGAAGTAAAAGTAAACTACGAAGCACCGATCAATTGTAATGGTAATGGACTTTGCTTTAATTATGATGATAAATCACCAATGTGCCCATCGTACAAGGTCACCAAAGATCGCAGAAACTCTCCAAAAGGACGTGCAGGCTTATTCAAAGAGTGGTTAAGACTCCAAAACAATAAAGGGGTTGATTTGATTGCGACAGAAAAACAATTAATCAACCATGAAAATGACACTACTTGGTGGGAGCGCTTTCTAAATACCCGTAAGAAAAGCGAATATGACTTTTCCCATGAAGTTAAAGCATCAATGGATGAATGTTTAGCCTGTAAAGCGTGCACAACGGCATGCCCAATAAAAGTTGATGTTCCTACGTTTCGCGCTAAGTTTTTAAACTTTTACTACAGTCGTTACAATCGACCACTTAAAGACTACCTAGTTGCGAACATTGAACGTGCACTACCTACTATGGCCAAGTTCCCAAATGTAGTTAACGCCCTACAAAGTAACAAAATATCAAACTTTTTCGTTGAACGGCTAATTGGCTATGTTGACTCGCCGGCACTAAGTAAGATGCAGCTTAACAAGTTAGTGCCGAACAAATATTTCTATTCAGAGGGCCGTTTCGAAAAGTTAAGCGATGAAGAACAGCAAAGCGTAGTATTTGTTGTTCAAGACCCCTTTACGAGTTTCTATGAAGCGGAATTAGTATCGGACTTTGTGCAAGTTATATCAAAGCTTGGGTTTTATCCACTCGTGTTACCATTTAAACCAAACGGTAAACCACAACACGTTAAAGGTTTTTTAAAGGAATTTAAATCGACCGCGAGCAGCGCTGCACAGTTTTTGAATACAATCAGTGAATATAACAGGCCTCTAGTTGGGCTCGATGCTTCTTTGGTGATGTGCTATCGCGATGAATATAATGATATCCTAAAAAAGAGTAGGGGTAACTTTAAAGTACAATTGGCGCATGAATGGCTTTCAACTGTTGAAATCCCGACGGCTGCGACAATCAGTCCGTCAAAATTTACGTTAATAAGCCACTGTACAGAAACAACAGCAATGCCTGAATCAAAAGGTGTTTGGCAAGGCATTTTTAATAAATTGAACTCTAATTTAGAAGCGGTTAATACCGGATGTTGTGGCATGGCGGGAACTTATGGCCACGAAACGCAAAACCAAGAAAATTCAAGAGCGCTCTATGAATCCTCTTGGCAGCATCATATTGATAACACCGCTCTAGATGAAGTATTAGTGACAGGTTTCTCTTGTCGCTGTCAGGTTAAACGCTTTAAGGGAATAAAACCAAAGCACCCACTTCAAGCACTTAACAAAATGTTAGATTAAATCCTAAGAATGCCCAGTTTACTGGGCTTTTTTATAATTAATTTTAACTAAAGCCAATATTGGCTTAATATGACTTTATGTATGATGTGTTCCCTCATACTGAAAGGAGCCACTATAATACCAATTAGCTTAAAATTAAGTGATCTATTTTGAGGCGAGAAAATCTTGTCGACAACACCGCTATCGCAGGCTGCTATTTCCTAGGTACTCACATCAATGTAAGCAAGGCGAAATTATTGCTATTTAGTTGTTCTAAATTAGAAACCTTTAAAGCTGTAAGCGTCAGGTTTGCTCCTACAAATTGACCAAGTATTAAGACTCATTGATATAGTTTAGCAGTTCATTCGTGTTAACATCCGAGAAAGCTATATTGGCTATCATCTAAACACTGTCAGTAAACAAGTATTTAATAAAGCTCTCACCAGTAAGCATATAATTATCGCTTAATCATAATTCGAAAAGGTATTGGACGCTGCGCTTCAAGCTGCTTAAGTTTTTCAATAGACTTATCGGTAAAGGTGTGCCCTTTTGGTAATAATAAAATTCCTTGATTGCTGTGAAGTGCTAAGCCCAATGTCAAGCCAGGTTTGAGCTTTTCGGTGGTCAAGATATCAACCGAGCCGACTTGATCTTGGCCTAACTCGTTGTTATTTACTGCTTGCTCCAAAATATCAACAATTTCAGGGGAATAAAAGCTTCCCCTATAGGTTCGAATAAGGTCTAGTGCTAAATCAGCTCTCTCGTTATCAGAACCATTCGTGCTATATAAATTGTCATAATAATCTCTAGCGACTGCAAGTATTTGTGAGCCCAAAGGAATTTCTTTACCTTTAAGCCCTTTAGGGATACCTTGGCCATTGAACTTTTCAAACTGATGATAAATCGCTTCAGCTACATCAGATAAGTGCTGCGCCGGCATCAACATAAGCTGTGCAATGGAAGGGTGTGTATAATAGATTTTCTTTTGTGCTTCGCTTAGCTTTCTTATTGGTGATTTATAAATTTCAGGATCCATAGCAAGTAAGCCAACTTCAGCTAAATATCCCGACATCATGGCCGTTTCAGCTACTTCATTTGAGAGCGCTAACTTCTTGGCTATGATTCTACATAACTTGGCTATATTTTTTGCTTTTTTCCCATCAATAAAAGGATTCGCATTCAGAAAATTATATAGCAACTCTACGGTCGCTCGATGTTCTTTACGTTCTTTTTGGTTAGCTTGCTCTAATTGACTTAATACTTTACGGATCTGCGCTGTCCGTTTTTGTACTAATCCTTCCAGGTTTTCATTTAGTTCTGTTAGTTGCTCATTTTTTTGTACTATCTCTTTATTAAGCTTCTTATTTAATCTTTTTAATCTGTATTTCTCTGAACACTCTCTTACCGTATGTACGAGTATATCGTTATCCCAAGGCTTTTGAATGTATGCATGGATCCCACTTTCGTTAATCGCTTTAATTGTTGATGAGAGATCAGAATATCCGGTAAGTAATATCCTTTGTGTATCTGGGCAAATACTCTTCACCTCGTGTAAGAAAGTAGCACCATCCATTTCGGGCATCCGCATATCACTAATAACAACCTCAAAAGAGGATGCTCGCACAAGTGACAAGGCTTGTTGTGGATCATTGCAGAGCTCTGCGTGTATTCCATTTTGACGAAATAATCGATTGAGCGAACGGATCACGTTCGTTTCATCATCAAGACAAAGTATACGTATTGCTTCACCTGCAGTCGTCGATTGCTCGTCAAATTCCAAAGTTCATTCTCCTAAACGAATTAAGTTAAATCTAGTTCAAAAAGGAAACGACGACAAGAAAGGGAGTAAGTGTTTCATAAGTTATATTACACTTTGGACTTGTTAATATCTTTTTAATATATACCGCTAAAACAAACTGTTACTTACATGCTTTTTGGTAAATCTTAATGGTAACTATCACTTAATTTTAAATAATTACAAATTTAATTTATGTGCCTTATCAAGACGAAACTAAGCATATTTTTCATAGTGTTAGTGTTACAGTTTAATGAAAAAAGGATGAAAACAACGTTTACGTAAACGTAAACTTAAACCGAAATTTGTTGTTGCCATATTAATTTTATGTGTTAGCTTTATGGTGTTATTGTTAACCAAATACAATAAATGGTTGGAGAACCAAACTATGAAACAACATGTAAAGACCCTTAAACTATCGCAAATGGCTGCGTTCATTGGAGCTATTTTTTGCGCAAACTCATATGCTTACAACTGTGATGGCCTACCAGAATGGTCACAAAACTCTACTTACAATGGAGGCGCTCAGGTACAAAAATCGCAACAAGCTTTTGAAGCAAAATGGTGGACACAAGCCGATCCGATTACACACTCTGGTCCGTGGGATGATTGGAAAAAATTGGGTGACTGTGACAGCGTTGTCACCAACAATCCACCTTTAATACAGAATTTACTGCCAGTTGACGGGACCTCTTTTAATGAAAATGACAGCGTTGCCATTTCTGTAAATGCAACAGACACAGATGGCGAAGTAACTCAGGTAGAATTTTTTGTAGATGGCATGTCAGTCGGTATTGATACAACAGCAACGGGTGATAGCTTTTCCTTTAATTGGGCGGCAATCGCCGGAACTCACGCAATTTCTGTTGTTGCAACAGATGATAAGCAAGCAGTGTCCAACACGTTAACAACAAATGTTATCGTTAATACGACAGGAAATCAGTTACCTACAGCAAACCTTTCGTTCGGTGGAGGTAGTGATCTAGTTATTGATCAACCTGTAGATATCGTTCTTGATGGCTCGGATCCTGACGGCTCAATAGCAAAACTAACGCTGCTTATTAACGACCAAATCGCATTTGAAAGTACAACAACACCAGCTCAGCACACTTGGACACCAACACAACTTGGTGCGGTAACATTAAAGCTTATTGTTGAAGATAATACCGGTGCAACGGCTGAGAGCATACTTAATGCAAGTGTGATTGAAACACCTCCAGTTGCAAACAGCTGTGTTCCACATGGCCTTTACCAGACCCCCAACACTTCGCCTAACTATTGTGATATTTACGATGAAAACGGCCGTGAAAAAATGGGAAGCGATCACCCAAGACGTGTCATAGGGTACTTTACTAGCTGGAGAACGGGTAAGAATGGTCAGCCTAGCTATTTAGTTGATGATATTCCATGGGATAAGATCACCCACATCAATTACGCTTTCGCGCACGTTGATGCCAATAACAAGGTATCAATAGGGAACCCAACTGCACCTAACAATCCTGCAACGAATATGACATGGCCAGGTGTTGCTGGGGCAGAAATGGATCCATCTCTTCCTTATACCGGCCACTTTAACTTACTGAACAAATTCAAGAAACAGCACCCTGATGTGAAAACTTTGATCTCCGTAGGCGGCTGGGCAGAAACTGGTGGCTACTTTGACGAAACAGGTAAGCGTGTCGCCAGCGGTGGCTTCTATACGATGACTACCAATGCAGATGGAAGCGTGAATCATGCAGGTATTGATGCGTTTGTAGCAAGTTCCGTTGAATTTATCCGTAAATACAACTTTGATGGTGTCGATATCGACTATGAATACCCATCTTCAATGAATGACTCTGGTCATCCCGATGATTTTGCAATATCTAACCCGCGTAGAGCAGCATTGAATGCTTCTTATCAAGTATTAATGAAAAAACTGAGAGAAGCATTAGACCAAGCAGGCCAACAAGACAATACTCACTACTTACTAACGATTGCATCACCTTCTTCTGGTTACCTTCTACGTGGTATGGAGACATTCCAAGTCACCAAGTATCTAGACTATGTCAATATCATGTCTTATGACTTACACGGAGCGTGGAACCAGCACGTTGGTCATAACGCATCGCTATTCGACACTGGCGAAGATTCAGAACTTAAGCAGTGGAATGTATATGGCACCAAAGAATTTGAAGGAATTGGTTACCTTAACACTGATTGGGCGGTCAAATATTTCAGAGGCTCTGTCTCTGCAGGACGGATCAACATTGGCATCCCTTATTATACTCGGGGTTTTAGAGATGTTACGGGCGGTACAAATGGTTTATGGGGACAGGCTGCATTGCCTAACCAAGCTGATTGCCCTCCAGGAACTGGCAGCGGCGAAAAGAACAAGTGCGGTAATGGTGCAGTAGGTATCGATAACTTGTGGCACGACAAGAACGACGTTGGCTTAGAAGTACCGGCAGGTTCGAACCCACTTTGGCATGTTAAAAACCTTCAAAATGGCGTGCTAGGTAGTTACCTAAGTGATTATGGACTAGACCCAGTTAATAACCCTGAGCATCAAATTAATGGCAGCTATACGCGCCATTACGATTCTGTTGCCGTTGCTCCTTGGCTCTGGAACGCCACCAAGAATGTTTTTCTATCTATTGAAGATGAAGAATCAATGGCCGCCAAAGTCGACTATGTCATCAACCAAGAACTAGGCGGTATCATGTTCTGGGAGCTTGCAGGTGACTTTGATTATGATGCTAGCAAGAATGAATACTTTATGGGTTCATCGCTAACAACCTTAGCCTACAACAAGTTTAACCAAAGTGGCACGCCTTACTCTGTAAAACAAGGAAATAAGAGCTTTGTAAAACCAGCGTCAGCTGTTGATGTAACCTTCGTAGCGAAGGATTTTCCAGCAGGAGATGCTAACTATCCGATTGCACCAACTTTTGCCTTTACCAACAACTCAGCGATAGATTTGAGTGGCGCGAAAATTTCGTTTGATGTTCCTGTTGCAACATCGGCAATTTTTAAATCGAACTGGAATGCACAAGAAAAGCTAGGCATGGCAGTGGACGTAAATGGCTCAAATGCTGCGGGTAATAATATTGGCGGCTTCGAAAATGAATTCCATCGATTCTCAATCACGCTTGTGAATGAGTGGGGTGGTACGCCTAAGTCTTTTGCTCCAGGCGAAACCATCAATGCCCAAGTCATGTATTACATGCCTATTTCTGGCCCCGTTAACTTTGTAGTTGAGAAAGACGGAAACCGTTATGCATTCACCAGCGAATATAACGACCTACCGGTCGCAGCACCTGGCACAGGACCTACCGATCCGGTAACTAGCTGTAAAGGCACACCTATCAGTCAAATTGTGGTTTACCCTAATTTGCCACAAGGTACACATGCTGCTCAAGGTGATTTAATTGTTGAAGGAAACGCGGTGTATGAAGCGAAGTGGTGGAGCAATAAGCAGCCATCAGTCAGCAGCGACTATACCAAGGTTTGCAATTTGTAAATAGTTAATGGGGAGCTTTGCTCCCCCTTTATGAAAGGCGAATAAGCATGAATAGTTTATACCGTAAATATGCGCTTGGTCTTTTTGGCGTAACCTCGGCTTTGCTTTCAAACGCAGTTTCAGCTCATGGTTTTATGGACTTTCCCAAAGCAAGGCAAGCTATCTGTCAAGCGCAAGGAGGTTATTGGTGGCCAGATGATGGTTCAAATATCCCAAACCTAGCGTGCCGAGCAGCTTTTCTAGACTCAGGCCATTTTCAGTTTGTGCAAGAGCATGAGTTTTCAACCAATACCGCTGACTACAATAATCTAGAGGCGGTAAAAGCAAATATTCCCGATGGTACGCTTTGCTCAGCTGGCGACCCGAACAAAAGTGGCATGAGTGTTGTCTCACCGCACTGGCAGCGCACAGTTGTAGAGCCAAACGCCCAAAATAAACTTGCCATTAGCTTTAGAGCTACAACCCCCCATAACCCCAGCTTTTGGCAGTTTTTCCTGTCAAAGCCGAACTATGATGGTGATACATCTCCACTGACTTGGAATGATTTAGAGCTTATTAATGAATTTGGCAATATTGATTTCGTCGTGGATCCTGAAGGTAAGCGCTTCTATAAAATGGAAATAGATATACCGCAAGGCCGAGAGGGCAATGCTGTATTATATACCCGTTGGCAACGGTTTGATGTCGCAGGAGAGGGATTTTATAACTGCTCTGATATCACAATAACCCCAACGGGGGCACCACCAGAATGGGTGAGCAGCGGCTATTTCGTAAAACAAGGCCAAGATGCTAAAGCCGGCGATAGTGTGTGGTTTAGGACATTTGACCAATCTGGCAACGAATTAATTAGCCATCACCTGAATGTAACCTCCACTAATGTATCAAGATGGCAAGCTGAGTTAGCTCTTTATCTTAATAGCAACTACGGTAATAAGGTCAACATTGGTATTAAGCAAGCGGATGGCTCAATCGTATTTGATCCTAACGCCTTATTGGCAAACGAAGTATTTTTGCCAAGTGTAGCCTACACTAGCAATCTTAGCATCGTAAAAGGCGGCGACAACACGGCCCCTACGGTGAACCCAATTTCTAACCAAATTATCTCAGAAAACAGCCAAGTGACCGTGCATGCACATGCATTTGACGACCAAAATGATCCACTATCGTTCATTTGGAGCATTCCTGCACCACTTAGCTTTAGTGGCGAAGGTGACACCATTACCATCTCAACACCTGAAGTTACCGCTGATCAAACCTTTCAGGCTGAACTTAATGTCACCGATGGCAAAGCAAGCACGACCGTAAGTTTCAAAATTACCGTTCAAGATAGCACCAATAACCAATACCCAGCTTGGAGTAGCACAACTACTTATGTCGCAGGCGACAGAGTAACGCATAAACAAAAAGTATATGAAGCCAAGTGGTGGACGCAAGGAGAAGAACCCGGCACGTCCGATGTTTGGAAAGCAATTTAAAGAAAACCCAAATTAATTGGGTACAACATGTAACTACAATAAGGTTGAAGATATGAAACTTAACAAAATCACCAGCTATATAGGACTTGCCTTACTGAGTGGCGGAGCACTTGCCGCTCCTTCCACACCAACGCTAGACTGGCAGCCACAACAGTATTCGTTCGTTGAGGTTAACGTTGATGGGCTAGGCTCATACAAACAACTGGTTAAAGCCAAAGAAGTTGTCAATATCAGCATCAAATGGAATGCATGGAGTGGCTCTGGCGGCGACAATTATAAAGTATATTTTGATGACCAGCTCGTTAACCAAGGTACGCTTGCAGCTGGTACTAAAAGTGGCGTAGTACAATTTCCCTATACTAAATCCGGTCGCCATCAGCTTTATTTAGAGCTATGTGAAGGTACTGTATGTGCAAGAAGCGCAGGGAAAGAAATCGTCATTGCCGACACAGACGGTGCACATCTCGCGCCACTTCCTATGAATGTAGATCCTAACAACCGCAATAACGGGACAATTCCAGGCCGGGTAACGGGTGCATATTTCGTTGAATGGGGCATTTATGGTCGTGACTACGACGTAACTAAGATCCCAGCGCATAACTTATCTCACATTTTATATGGCTTTATTCCTATTTGTGGTCCTAACGAATCACTCAAATCCATTGAAAATGGTAATAGTTGGAGAGCGCTACAAACTGCATGTGCTGACTCTCAAGATTATGAAGTCGTCATTCATGACCCTTGGGCAGCCGTCCAAAAATCTATGCCAGGGGTGGATGCAAAAGATCCTATTCGCGGTGTTTATTCTCAATTGATGGCACTAAAACAACGTTATCCAGATCTTAAAATTCTCCCTTCGGTAGGGGGGTGGACGCTATCAGATCCGTTCCATGGCTTTACAAATAAAGCAAACCGCGACACTTTCGTCGCGTCAGTAAAACAATTTCTTAAAACTTGGAAGTTC
Organism: Pseudoalteromonas galatheae; assembly: GCF_005886105.2. Taxonomy (NCBI): domain Bacteria; kingdom Pseudomonadati; phylum Pseudomonadota; class Gammaproteobacteria; order Alteromonadales; family Pseudoalteromonadaceae; genus Pseudoalteromonas; species Pseudoalteromonas galatheae. The sequence continues at coordinate 276,413 of NZ_PNCO02000002.1, read as the reverse complement.
TATGACGGTGTAGATATCGATTGGGAATTTCCCGGCGGTGATGGTCCAAACCCAGATTTGGGCGATCCAGTTAACGACGGTCCAGCATATGTGGCGCTAATGCAAGAACTTCGTGCAATGCTAGATGAATTAGAAGCTGAAACTGGCCGTCAATATGAGCTGACTTCTGCAATAGGTGCAGGTTACGACAAGATTGAAGATGTAGATTACCAAGCTGCTCAGCAGTATATGGACTATATCTTTGCGATGACCTATGACTTCTATGGCGCTTGGAACAATGAAACGGGTCATCAGACTGGTATCTATTGTGGCTCTCATCTAAGTACAGATGAATGTAACGGTACAGGTGTTGATGACAATGGAGTGCCACGCAAAGGCCCTGCATACACTGGCGACCATGCAATTCAGTTATTACTTCAACAAGGTGTACAGCCCTCTAAGCTCGTTATGGGCGTTGCAATGTACGGTCGCGGCTGGGAAGGTGTGCTTGATGCAAATGCGACCATTCCAGGCAATCCAATGACAGCGCCGGGCAATGGGCCGTTGACTGGTTCTACAAGTGAGGGCGTTTGGGAGCCGGGTATTATGGATTACAAGGCTATTGCAGCAAACGCTGTAGGCCAAGGTGGTTCAGGCGTTAATGGTTATGAAGTAGGCTACGATGAGCAAGCACAAGCAGCATATGTTTGGAACAGAAGTAACGGTAAACTCATCACTTACGATAGCCCACGCAGCGTTATCGCAAAAGGCCAGTATGCGAACACTCATCAACTGGCTGGTTTATTTGCTTGGGAAATTGACGCTGATAATGGCGACATTCTAAATGCGATGTATGATGGCCTTACAGCGGGTGAGATCCCTAATCGTGCTCCTTCTATCGGCGTTTCTGGACCAATCAATGTGACCTCAGGTCAGGTTGTGAATGTTGATGCGCAAGCAAGCGATTTAGACAATGATCCACTAACCTACTCATGGGTTGCTGCGCCTGGTTTGGCTTTATCTGCTAACAACACCGCAGCTGTCGCTGTAACTGCTCCATCTGTCACTCAGCAGACAAGCTATGACTTGACTGTAACGGTGAATGACGGCGCATTGTCAACAACCAAAACAGTCGCTGTAGTTGTAAACCCAGAAGGTGCAAATGCAGCGCCAGTCGTTACACCGGTTTCAGATATTACGGTTAACGAAGGAGCCTCGGCTACTGTCAATGTATCAGCTACTGACCCTGAAGGCGCAGCACTTAGCTATAGCTGGAATGCACCAGCCGAACTGAGCGTTGTAGCAAATGGTAGCTCAGCCACTATTACTGCTGCAAATGTCACTGCCGACACAACCGTGCCAGTCACAGTTACCGTATCAGACGGGGTTAACGCTGTAGATACAACATTCAATGTCACAATTAAAGACGGTGGCGCCCAATACCCGACTTGGGATCGCTCTACCGTATATGTTGGTGGTGACCGTGTAATTCACAATGGTAATGTCTTTGAAGCAAAATGGTGGACTCGAGGCGAGGAACCTGGAACTGCTGCGGTATGGAAAGCAGTAACTAACTAATCTAACCATCCCCAATTAATGAGCTTGCCAGTCAAGCTCATTTTTTATGCACATAAACATAAAGTTATCCATTATCTGGCTTTTATCAGCAATTTCTTCTTTCTTTTTCTGCTTGGTCTTTCATAATGACATAATGAACTTCATAAAAGAGTCATAAGTTCTGGCAGTGCTTATTCGTCTATCCGTTTTATTATTCGTTTTGGCTTTTCCAAAAAGCTACGCTTCCGATTGCGCGGATAAGTTGTCCCTAAAAATCGGCATTGGCTCTAGCTGGCCGCCTTTTGTTATGTATGGCACTCGTCCTTATGGCATAGACGTAGATATCACTAGAGCAGTGTTTGAGCGCGCCGGGTTTTGTATCGAGTTTATTCAACTTCCTTCATCAGCACGTGGGATCACCGAGCTTGAGAAGGGCTTAATTGATGTCCTACCATCCGCAAGTTTTAGTGTTGATAGAGCAAAAATCGCTTACTTCTCGTCGCCATATCGGCGTGAAAAAATGCGTTTGTTTGCTAACAAGGAAATAGATCTCGATAGCAACTTAATCGAGTTATTTTCTGCAGGCTATACATTTACGGCTAATCCCGGAGCCTACTACGGTGAGGAAGTGAAGCAAATAAAAAAAATCGATTGGTATGACAAGCGGTTGTTTGAAATCGCGAGCTTGGACAGGCGAATAGAAATGGTGGCTAAAAACCGCGTCGATTTTCTGATTGAAGATGAAGACGCAGGCTACTACTATATCAACAAGCTAGGCTATCAAAGCATTCAGCTACACCCTTATGTAGTTAACGATAACGCTATTCATTTTATGCTTGGACGTCATGCATTTAAGCGTAGTGACATTGAGCGGGTCAATGAAGCAATTACCAATTTAAATGGCACAATAGCGAATATCTCAGAAAAATATAGAAAAGATTCAGGATGACTCAACAGCAGCAACTCCTTCAAACATTACAAAGCACATTTGGACATACGACACTTCGCCCGGGACAATCGGAAGTCATAGAATCTATACTGCAAGGCCAAAGTGCAATCGCTATTTTTGCAACTGGTGCAGGCAAGTCGTTGTGTTATCAGTTACCAGCAATCATGAAGCAAGGGGTGTGCGTAGTCGTTTCACCGCTATTGGCATTGATGCATGAACAACGAGATTACCTACAAAGTAAAGGGGTTGCGACGGCTTGTCTTGATAGTACTCAAAATAAAGAGGAAACATTACGCATAGAAAATGCGGTGCGAAACAATGCTCTTAAAGTCCTCTTTATATCTGTCGAGCGGCTGAATAGCCAAAAGGCTCGGACTCTATTATCACAAAGCAATATCTCTTTTCTTGTCATTGATGAAGCGCATTGTATTTCTGAGTGGGGACATAATTTCAGGCCAGATTACCTAAAAGTGGCTAAATATCGATATGAACTTGGTGTCAACCAAGTGCTATTACTCACCGCGACAGCAACAAATAAAGTTGCACGCGATATGGCAGATAAATTCGATGTATCCGATCAAAATATCATTAGAACGGGCTTTTACCGTAAGAACCTATTCTTAAGTGCGGCGCATATTAGCGAATCTCAGAAAGACGAATATCTACTCGCCTTTTTGAAAAAAGCAAAAGGCGCAGGTATCGTTTATGTCACGCAGCAAAAACAAGCTGAAGAAGTAGCAAAAATGATAACCGCTTGTGGCTTTCCTGCAGAAGCCTTTCATGCATCATTGCAGAGTGAGAAAAAGGCCCAAATTCAAGCTGACTTTCTAGCGAAAGCTAATCTTATCGTTGTAGCGACTATTGCGTTTGGTATGGGTGTAGACAAACCCGATGTTCGCTGGGTACTACATTATGATATGCCAAAATCTATTGAGGGATATAGTCAAGAAGTCGGTAGGGCTGGCAGGGATGGCGAAAATGCACATTGCGTTGCTTTAATTAATAATGAAAAAATTGCCACATTAGAGAACTTCGTTTATGCCAGTGCATTAGAGCGAGAGTCATTAACGCTGCTTTTTAACGAACTTTTCGGTGAGCCAGCTACAGATTATCACCTCAACGAATACGAACTTGCCTACAAAACCAATATTAATCAATTGGTATTAAAAACACTTATTGTCCAACTCGAACTGCAAGGTTACTTACGGGTAAACTACAGCTACTTTGCGGAGCTAAGTATCGCATTTACTCAAGACAAAGATAAAATATTAGCCAGGTACTCGCCGGAACGGCAACTGTTTTTGTCTCAGCTATTCTCATGTTTTGAATTCAAAAAGAAATGGGGATTACTTTCACATCAAGCATTAGATGGGTACAACATCTCCCTTACTAAAGCGCAAGAAGTCGTTGAGTATTTGCAAAATCAACAACTGATTGACGTAAAAGTCGCTAAATATACTTCGGTTTATTCAAAGCCTGTCCAACAAGTTAACATTAATGAACTGGTTGAGTCTTTCTACCAGCAATCACAAATTAAAGAGCAAGGCGAACTTGCACGGCTAAGACATTTACTCAAATTTTTCCAGCTGACTTCCTGTTACCACAAAGCGCTCGCCAGTTATTTCGGCGATATGCACGCACCAGAGCAATGTGGCCATTGTGGGGTCTGCAGCGGTAAGCATTTGATCGTCAATGCACAAGAGAGCCACGGATTAGATATTGAAACAACAAGAAATATTTTAAGAGACGCTTCACAGTTTGCGTCGCAACGCGGCGTTAATTTTTCTACTCACCTCAAAACATTGTTTTTACTAGGCTTAAATTGCCCCTATTTTACTAAATATAAATTCAGACAACTTGAAGGATTTGGCAGTTTATCCGGAGTAAAGTATGAAAAGGCAAGAGCATTGATCATGGAGCGCGCTTTATAGATGAAAGCAGATATTATTAAACTCGCCACGATCGCGGAAAAAAAGACCAAATATATACTCGGACTAATGAGCGGTACCTCATTAGATGGGTTAGATATTGCGTTATGTAAAATTGAAGGTGCCGGGAAACATACACAGCTAACGGTTGAGCGATTTACCACAATAGAATATAACCCTTCGCAAAAGCAGCTTCTCAGTGATCATGCGTCTAGATCTCAGGTAAATCTTAAGACGTTGTGTCAATTAAATGCGTGGCTCGGCGAGTTGTACGCAAGTCTAATCAATAATATTTTGGCAGAGTGGCAAGTTGCAGCCGACACTGTTGATTTAATAGCGAGTCATGGACAAACACTTTACCATTGTCCGAAACAAGCCTTTGCTGACTTTGAAAAATTAAATAGCACCTTGCAAATCGTTGATGCTGATATTATTGCGACAAAAACGAACATCATCACCATCGCAGACTTTAGACAAAAGCATATCGCCAAGGGATATGAAGGAGCGCCTCTCGTGCAATATGGTGACTACCTGTTATATTCGAGCACGAGTATCGATAGGGTTTTGCTCAATATTGGCGGTATTTCAAACCTTACTTATTTACCAAAAAACTGTACACTTACGCAGAGTATAAGTAGTGACATTGGTCCTGGAAACACATTAGTAGACCAATATTGCCGCCACGTATTGGGACTGCCATTCGATGAAAATGGTGAGATTGCGTCAAGTGGCAAAATTCAATTGCCATTTCTCGAAGCTTTACTGTCGCACCAATTCTTTGAGATGCCACTTCCAAAATCAACTGGACAAGAGTTATTTAATCAAACCTTTGTGCATCACGCATTGGATGGAAAAGATTATAATCATGAAGATATCATCACGACACTGACTGAATTCACAGCTATCACTGTCGCAAATGCGGTGAATGAGCTTGGTACAACTGAATTAGAGCTATATATTAGCGGAGGTGGTATTCATAATGTATTTTTAATGGAGCGAATTGAAAGCCATTTGAGTAACCATGTTTTACTCAAGGACTTTTTACAACTGGGAGTAAACCCCGACGCCAAAGAAGCCGCTTTGTTTGCGCTACTTGCGAATGAAACCGTTTCAGGTGATAGTAATGCACTGCCTTTTTCTATGGGTAAGATTTCATTACCAGCATAGTCGCTAAAAAACGGATAATACTGCGCTCACTGCCGAGTTAAAAATACGTTTGAAGCCAGTAGTCTGAGTTTTGACAAGCTCAGATACTGGCTCGCTTACGGTAATTCTCTCATTCAAAATGATATCAAACTCAGCTGCATTCTTTAAATAATCGTGGAGCCCCACTAGGTTCAATTGCATAAAGTAGGGACCAGCATCAAGCGATTGCTTTACTTTGATTTCTACAATCTTAGTGAGATAAGACTCCGGATCTACCACCAAAGAGACCTCGCACTTTGCATTCCGCTCGTCGTGCTTTGTAAGTACAACGTTAACTCGGTCATCAATACGTGCATCGATTGGCAACTCAATTACCAAAGAAAGTCCTTGCTCACCTGGTTGCAGACTAAGCTTCTCATAGGGCTGAACAGCACGGTACTGTCCCCTCATAGAACTTGTGATCTGTGCTGCATTAAAACTAAAAATACCAGGTTTGCTACTCATTACTTTCTTTCGTTATTTACAAGACAATGTTAATTATCTCAAAGCTAGATTACAGAATTATGACTTACCAACCAAAGACTAAAAAAGTCAAAGCTCGGCAATACCGAGCTTTAAACGCACTTTTTAGTTAAATTTATCGTACTGCGAGCATAATAAGTCCTGGAAATACAAAGAATGAACCTAAGACATATGCTAAAGCCGCAGGTTTATTTTTAGCCCCAATTTCTGCTAACTTCTCAGCCAGATGTAGAGGAATTTCTCTAAGCAGCGGTAAGCCATAAATAAACGCAACAGCAAAAATGTTAAACATAACATGCACAAGCGCAATAGTTAATGCTACTTCTGCAGCGGGGCCTGTGATAGATGTAGCCGCTAATAATGCGGTAATTGTAGTGCCTATATTCGCACCTAAGGTAAATGGATATATCTGACGAGTGGTAAATACGCCGCTTCCAGCAAGCGGGATCATCAAACTAGTTGTAGTCGATGATGACTGTACCATTACCGTAACTACAGCACCCGAACCAATACCAACAAATGGACCTCGGCCAATAGCACTGTGTAGTAACTCTTTAGCCTTACCGACCAATGCCTTTTTCAGTAACTTGCCTAAATAGGTTACGGCGAACAAAATCATCATGATCCCGATAACGACCATAGCAACACCTGCAGCAGTGGAGTCTAAAAAGCTAACGCCATCTTTAACAACGCCAACCGCTGGCTTGACCAACGGCTTAATAAAATTATAACTTTTTAAGGATAAATCGGCGTCACCTACAAAAACGTGGGCCAATCCCGATGCTAACTTCTCAAAAATACCAAACATGATTTCGAGCGGTAGAAAAATAGCGACGGCTAATAAATTAAAGAAGTCATGTACGGTGGATGCGGCAAACGCTCTTCTAAACTCTTCTTTACTGCGAATGTGACCGATTGAAACAAGCGTATTGGTAATAGTCGTACCAATGTTTGCCCCCATTACCATAGGAATTGCAATGTTTATTGGTAATCCACCAGCCACAAGACCAACAATAACTGAGGTCACCGTTGATGAGGACTGCACCAGTGCAGTAGCTAAAGCTCCCAAAAGTAGGGCCACAATTGGATTAGTTGCAAATGCAAAGATTTCTTTCGCGCCTTCACTTCCACCTGAAGCCAACTTAAAACCGCCACTCACAGTTCCCACTGCGACTAAGACTAAGTAAACAAGTAGTATGATAGACAGCCAGTTTAAAAGTTTAGCTGATCCCGAGGTCTGAGATTGATTAACCATAGTTTCGCTCTTAGATTAAGTAATGTTCTTTCATTACATTTTTATTTCAGTCGCGCATTTAACCACTCTATTGTTACAGTTATATTTCAGTTTCATGTAACTCGTCACGGCTGCTTACTTTCTCATCGTATTTTCATAAACAGTTTCTCGATACAGCAGTAATATCTTGTTTTTTCTACTTATTAACGTAGGCATGCGTTTACATTTGTTTACTTCTTCAAATTTGATCCACATTTGCTTCACTATTTAAAAGTAGGATTTACCTATAATTATTGTGCCGTATATGACTATGCTTAGACTTTTTTCACTGTTACTAATTCTTGCCGCCATGGCAGTCAGTGCGGCTGACTTTACGTCAAATGCCAAGTATAGAGTAAGTACACCACTAACAATTTATTTTGATAAGGTCGATAAAGCACAACTATCTTCAATCTTGGTCTTAGGTCCAGATGAAGCGGAAGCTGTATTGGACAAACTTAATCAGCAGAGACCAGAGCATGAAAACAAGCGATATCAATGGGCAGTGATCACACCCGATATGCTATTACCAATGGAGAGAAATTATATTGCGTTTGGTTTTGGCAGACTACCTTGGCTAAATATTGCCTTGATAAAAGACAATGAGGTCTCATTTTTAACACAACATACACTAAATACAACGTTTGCAGAAAGAGAAGTGCAAGCACCTCAACTATATGTCCCAGTATCAAAAGAGGATTTAGCTGGGGCTAGTTTAATAGTTAGATATCAGACTTTTGCGAATGCACCGGCTGATCTAAGATTGATTAATGACAATGAACTTAATAGCAATGTCCTCACTAGCACGCTAATGAACGCGGCACTAAGTGGGATAATAGCAGCAGTGTTTATCATCGTACTTGTCAATTTTTACTTCAATGCAAACACCACAAACGCTTATTATTGTATATGGACATTGTTATTCTTACTTATTGTTTTAGACATGTCGGGGTTCACGTTTCAGTATTTTTGGCCTTTACACGGTAAGTTTGCGACCTTGTTTTCAGCATGTCTGATGACCTTTGTGCCTGTATTTCATCTTCTTTTCATTAGACAGTTTTTGCAACTAAAGCGTAGAAACGAAACTTTACATTTTTTATATAATGGATTTTTAACAGCTTATTTGCTGCTAATCCCAATCGCAATCTATTCAAAATCAGTTCACTATAATCTGGTATTAAGCTTGAGTATTATTCCGCTATTTCTTTATACCAGCTATTGGTCTTTAAAACAGCGTGCTCCTGGCTCTGTAACTTTTTCCCTCAGCCTGCTAAATCATGTTATTTTTGTAAATTTCATTGCTATCGGTGGGACTATGTATACGGGTTTTATCAATGTTCTTCATATCTCAAGCGCGATTAAATTTGGCTACCTAATCGAGGTTATGTTGTTCACATTAGCGCTCGCACAACAGAATAAGTCAGCCCAAAACAATCTATTATCAACACTACAAACTCAAGTCAACGCATTGGCCAATACTGTACAAAGTGAAAAACAGTTTAACCATGAAAATCAGCAGGCATTAGAAAAGAAAGAGCAACGCCTATTCACAGATCTGTCTCATGAGCTTCGCACTCCTTTGACTGTGATGAAAGTACAAGTTGAATCTTTGCAATACAATATTGTTGAAAATGTGCAGGAAAGCTACAGCAAACTTATGGATAAAATTGACGAGCTCAATCACTTTATAAATCAATTGATGCTCGTTACAGATCACGAAAAATTAGCAACAATGCTTAACCTTCGAGACTTCACAATCTGTAAATTGGTAAATCAAGTGCACACTCAGGCCGCGACTTTATTTAAAGATAACAAAGAACGGCTAGAAGTTAATTATCAAATATCTGGTACGGAAAAGATAACCATAGACCTAGACGCAATAACCAACTGCATTCTTGAGATTTTAGGAAATGCCATTAAGCATGGTGGAGATAAGGTCCAAGTCAAGATGAGCTTCTTCAGCGTAGACAGCAACTTAATCATACGCATTGAGGACTCAGGCACTCCTTTATCTTATGAAGCGCACCAACAGCTATTCGACCCGCTTTACAAATCACAATCTGCTAGAACCAATTCGGGAAAATCCAAGGGTATGGGCCTTGCGATGTGCAAAAAAGTGGTAGAAGCCCACAGCGGACAAATTGAATCCTTTAATAGCCTATTAGGCGGGTTGAACATGGAGATCAAGCTGCCATTAACTAAAACCCCTGCTTTCAGCTGATATACAAAAATATGTATTCGCGTTCACAATTTAATTTTTCGTCGCGGTATTAGCTTAAGCCAAAACGCAATTTCAAGTGCCACCCCCAATATTACAAATATGAACATCCCGGTTTGGCTGCTATAACTATAAGCAGCTATCGCCCCAATGAGTAAAGCCAGTAAAATGGCGATTCTGTGAAGTGTCTTCATCTTACATCCTTTTCTATGGTGCCTTAGCTTAATGCACTAATTCATTTTCTGCCAAATACCAATTCTACAACTCACCTGAGATTGCTATTTGGTTACGGCCATTACGCTTGGGCAAAATAAAGCGCTTGATCAGCCGAGGAGAGTAATTCTTTACCATTATAAGGTAGCTTAGTTTGAGTATGTAATCCTGCACTTAATGTTATCTCAATACAATAACTTTCGCTTATCAATGGACTAGCCTCACATGCCATTCAGATCTTCTCTGAAAGATCACAAGCCTGCGGACCCAAACACCAAAGATTACGATATAAAAATAGTACTTTAATCATAGTCAGCCATAAATAGTTCGCCAATTTTGAATTACATTCAACTATCCTATAGAATGCGCCGCTTGTTTGATGTGATCGATTCCTCAGTCACAAATCAAATAGGATGCAAAAAAGCGTAATGAAGGGGCGAAGTAATGAGCTTTTGGCAAGAAAAAACTCTCGAAGAAATGACTAGAGATGAGTGGGAAGCGATTTGTGATGGCTGTGGTAAATGCTGTTTACACTCTTTTATCGACAGCGATGAAGAAGATGAATCATTCGAGAGCACTGACTTTTTACGCGAAGGTGAAGAGTTACTCTACACCGATGTTGTCTGCCAATATAACGATAAAAATAGCTGTGGCTGTAGCCGCTACAGCGAAAGGCAAGTTCTAGTACCGTCTTGCGTACAGCTAACCAAAGAAAACCTTAAAGATATCTTTTTTATGCCAAACAGTTGTAGTTATCGACGACTTCATGAGGGCAGGGGACTGGCAAGCTGGCATCCACTTAAAAACAACGGGTCCAAACAGGCCATGATAGATGCGGGCATTAGTATTTTTGGTAAGGCGACCTCTGAGCTGGAGGTAGATTTAGAATCTGATTTTGAAGCGCATATTGTAGAGTGGCCCCACAACGACAGCGACTGAAGAAGCAAGTCCTAGGATAAATGCCTTGCGAGAGAGCGTGCATCTATCCTAGAAAAAGTATTCTATTCGCCAATATCGCCTTTAGACGGCAAAGCGGCAAATGCTCCAAAGCGTTGAACGGCAAACGCTCCACATTTCGCAGCATACGTGACTAAATCTTTCGCCTCATCCAGTGAGATGGCAAACTCAGCATCTCGGGTAGGTTTAAACTTTCGAATGATTTCAGCAAGTAACCCTCCGACAAACGCATCTCCCGCTGCCGTGGTATCCACTGCGACAACATTTGGCACAGTGACTTTAGCACTAACATTTGGCAGATAAACCTCAACAGGGTTTGCACCGTCGGTTATTAGTAACAATTGAGTTTGCTTATCCATAATTGCGGCTATGGTTTGCGCTTCTGTTTTACCTGCATGGCTATTTGCGTTCAGATATTCCAATTCTTCGCGAGAAAGTTTAATAACATCACTTAGCGCGATACAATGCCAAACTCTATCAAGAATATGCGCAGTCGAACTCCACAGGTTCAACCTGAGGTTCATATCAAAACTAACAAGCATGTTATTTGCGCGCGCGCGCTCAAGCGCATAAACCGTAGTTTTATAAATATTTTCTTCAGTAAGACTGTTACTGCATATATGTAATACAGAATGCGCTGTAAACATATCATCAGAAAAATGTGTTTGCCTGAACAACAAATCCGCCGCTGGTGGTCGATAAAAACTAAAGCTTCTTTCACCTTGCTCATCAAGAGAGACAAATGCTAATGCCGTTTTAGCTTTATCTGTATACTCAAGGTAACGAGTATTTACGCCATTGGCCTGTAGCTCCTCAGCTAAAAACTGGCCGAACATATCATTGCCTAACATGCCGCAAAAATACGCATTAACGCCTTGCTTTGCCGCAGCAACCGCCACGTTTGCAGGCGCCCCGCCTGCAAATTTAGTAAAAGATTCTGGTGTTTTTCCATCCGATAAAAAATCAATCAACGCCTCACCAAAACAAACAAGTGCCATATTATTCGCCTTTTAACTTCATTGAACGTAGTACTTCGTAACACGCGCCCATAGTGTGATAATCGGTCTTGCCCGCCGGGCTTTTTTCATCGCTATACTTTTCATTTTTATTATTCAAAATACGATACCAAGCACCGTATTCATGGTCGACGAAGTTATCCCAAGCATATTGCCAAATTCTGTCGTACCACTGCCAGTAACTTTCATCACCGGTTTCAAGTGCTAGTAGCGCCGCAGCAGCGAAAGACTCAGCTTGAACCCAAAAGTATTTGTCATCGTCACAAATCGACTTATCCGGTGCAAAACCATAGCAAATTCCACCAAATTCACTATCCCAAGCTGCTTTTAATGACTCATCAAACAAGTGAACGGCTTTTTCCACAAGCCATGGCTTTGGCATGTAGCGGTTAATCAACAATAATAATTTTGACCACTCAGTTTGATGACCGGGCTGAAATCCCCAAGGTCTGAATAAGTGTTTGGGATCGTCTTTATTATACTCAAGGTCGACTTGCCATTGACTATCATAGTGCTCCCAAATCAGCCCTTCAGCCTTAGCAGCTTGACGATTAACCATATTGTCGGCAAGCTCATATGCACGCTGTAAAAACTTTTCATCCTGTGTTGCTTCAAAGCAAGCTATTAGCGCTTCACAGGTATGCATATTGGCATTTTGCCCACGGTACTTATCTGCCTGGTTAAAATCTGCATCGAATTCGTCTTTATAAAGCCCAAACTCTGGCTCAAAGTATTTCTCTTCTAATAGCTGCCATACTCGCTCAATTACAGACTTACTTTCTGATAAGCCCACCTTCAACGCACTAGCATGAGCTAATAAAACAAAGGCGAGGCCATAACAATGGTTGGTGCCATCTACAACATTTCCATTTTCAAGTAACCACGCATAGCCGCCATTTTCTTGCCTATGAACGGTTTCTAAATAATCGATACCATGCCTAACCTTGTCTAAGTCAGCTGGCTCTTTAAAATAATCGTAAGCCATAGCATAGTTAAAGACAAAGCGTGTACTTGATACTAAGTGACGCGTGTTCGCATCATAAACCTCGCCATTATCCTTGAAGAAGTGATTAAAGCCACCACGTTCATCCACGCAATTTGGTGCGTAAAAGCTGAGCGTCTTTTTAATGTGTGCTTCTAAAAATTGCGTTGTTCTAAAATTCATCTAACTTTTAACCTACTGCTGAACATTTTCGTTACTTTAGCAGATAAAACATGGAACGATCCAATAAAACATTTGTGATTTTCATGTAACAGTGTGTAGAATCAAGGTGAAAACAGATTGGAGTATCACTTGTGAGCGAAATAAATACAAATCAAACCTTCGTCACAAGCGGGAATACCGAGAATAATAATTATCGACTTCCGCTTATTGCAATGACAACGCTTTTTTTCCTTTGGGGATTTATCACCGTTTTAAACGATGTCCTCATCCCACGTCTAAAAGGCGTATTTGACCTTAATTACACAGAAGCCATGCTGATCCAGTTTTGCTTTTTTAGTGCCTACTTTATTATTTCTTTACCTGCTGGATATTTAGTTAAACGTTTTGGCTATAAAAATGGGGTACTAACTGGCTTAATCGTGGCATCGATTGGCTGCATCATGTTTTACCCTGCTGTTGTTGTTCACGAATATTGGATCTTTCTCTCAGCCCTTTTTGTGCTTGCATCTGGCATCACTGTTTTGCAAGTATCAGCGAATCCTTATGTTGCAGCACTCGGCCATCCTCGCACCGCATCAAGTCGTTTAAACCTTGCGCAAGCGCTTAATTCACTGGGTACCACTATTGGCCCTATCGTGGGTGGTTTTTTATTGTTTGGCTCAGCCGGTACGCTAACCGTGGAAGCTGCGGCAAGCGCAGAGGGTGTAAAGGTACCTTATCTTATTTTGGCTGCTGCGCTACTTACAATCGCTGTAGTATTCGCGTTTTTAAAGTTGCCCGTCATTGCTGAGCATACTGAAGCTGTTGATTGTAAAGCGAAACACCATAACCTAGTTGAGGCTCCTCACCTAGTAATGGGTGTGGTAGCCATTTTCTGTTACGTAGGTGCAGAAGTTGCGATTGGCAGTTTCCTTGTAAATTACTTTGCAGAGCCTGAAATAGCAGGGCTTGAAGAGCATGCCGCAGCTAAGCTTATCGGTTACTACTGGGGTGGTGCTATGGTAGGGCGCTTTATCGGCTCAGCAGCCTTAAAGACTATTGCACCTTCAAAAGCAGTGGCTTTCAACTCAGTTGTGATTATTTTATTACTGGCATTGACCATAAGCACAAGTGGCAACATAGCGATGATTGCCGTGCTCGCGATTGGCTTGTTTAACTCAATCATGTTCCCGACAATCTTCTCAATGGCAATTGAAGGCTTGAGTTCATTAACCAGTAAAGGTTCAGGCTGGCTGTGTTTAGCTATTGTCGGTGGTGCTATAGTGCCGCTCGTTCAAGGCGTGGTTGCAGATAAATTCCATATTCAGATCAGCTTTATTGTGCCATTGCTTTGTTATGTTTACATCGCATGGTATGGGTTAAACGTGGTTAAGCTGGCGCAAAAGTGGCAAGCAAAACTGAATTAAGTTAACGAAAGTTTACAAGGCGAGCATAGCTCGCCTTTTTTATTGCATAATTTTTTCGTCGCATAGTATTGAATACGTATTCATAAAGGGTATTATAAAATAAAATTGGAACGCTCCAATTCAAAACAAAAACTAGGAGAGAGTAATGCGAGCTAAAACTTGGGCGTTGGCAATCACACAAAGTGTGTTGTTAAGCGCAACAGTTCACGCCACTGAGTCAAATACACAGTGGGTCGATACCTTCATTGGTACTGGCGGTGATGGCCACACCTTCCCAGGCGCGGTCGTCCCATTTGGTATGGTGCAATTAAGCCCAGATACAGATAACCCTATGCGCGGCGTTTCCCCTCAACCAGAAATCTACAAGCGCTGCGCCGGTTACCACTACGATGACCATACTATTGTTGGTTTCTCCCACACGCATTTCTCTGGTACTGGTCACTCAGATCTTGGCGACTTGCTGATCATGCCAATGACTGGCGAAGTAAAACTCGATGCTGGTACCGCTGAAAATCCAGACATAGGGTATCGCTCGCGCTTTTCTCATGACCAAGAGTGGTCAGAACCTGGCTATTACGGCGTTGAGTTACTCGACTATGATGTGAAGGCTGAAGTCACCGCAACCACTCGAGTGGGTATGCATAAATACAGCTTCAACAAAGCAAAACAAGGTCATGTATTGCTTGATTTGACCTCAGCTATCTACAACTTTGAGAACAAAGTGATTTGGAGCGACATACGCAAAATAAATGACACCACATTGGTTGCTTACCGTGCAACTAATGGCTGGGCGCGTAACCGCCAAATGTATTTTGCCATCGAGTTTTCAAAACCTATCACTGACTATCAGTTTTATAATCTAGACAATAATCGTTATCGTTGTATGAATTGCTTAGGAAAAGACAGCAAACACTCTACGATTGAGAATACCGCAGTAAAAATGACAGCAGGTAAAGCAGTTAAGTTTGTTGCAAGCTTTGATGATCTAGACGAAACGCCGCTATTAGTTAAGGTTGGACTTTCCGCAGTTAGCCGCAAAAATGCATTAGAGAATCTTCAAACTGAAGTACCAAATTGGGATTTTGATACCGTTCGCGCTAATGCGAAATCTCAGTGGGCAAATTATTTAGATAAAGTCGACGTGGAAGGCACCAAAGCGCAAAAACGTCAGTTCTACACTGCGCTTTACCATGCGCTACAAGCGCCTAATATCTACCAAGATGTAAATGGACAGTATCGAGGCGTTGACGGTGAAATTCATGACGGCAAAGGTTTCGAGCACTATACTTTATTCTCGTTGTGGGATACCTATCGTGCATTACATCCATTGCTCACTTATATCGACCCAGACCGCGTATCCGGCATGATCCAATCTATGCTGGTACATTATCAGCAAAGCTATGAAAAAATGTTACCTATTTGGTCGTTCCATGCCCACGAGACATGGACCATGATTGGTTATCATGCGGTTTCAGTCATTGCTGATGCATACCTAAAAGGGATCAGAGATTACGATATTGATTTAGCAGTAGAAGCAATTGAAAACACGGCTAATAACCCAGTGTATGACGCCATTCCAGAATACAAGAAATTTGGCTATGTACCAATGGACGTACTTCCTGAGTCTATTTCTATCACACTTGAATATGCTTACGATGATTTTGCCATTGCAAGAATGTACGAAGCGATGGGCAATACCAGCAAAGCGAAAGACTATTATCGCCGTGCAATGAGCTATAAAAATGTGTTCAATAAAGAAACCGGTTACATGCAAGGGTTAGATTCAAAAGGAAACTGGGATCCGGAATTTGACCCGTTTGAAGCAAAATACATGGGCCCTTATACGGAAGGTAACGCTAAGCAATATAGCTTCTATGTACCGCACGATGTTGCCGGCCTGATTGAATTAATGGGTGGTGATGATGCATTTGAAGCGCGTCTAGATGCACTGTTTGATACCCACCTTTCTGAAGAGATGATCAAAGAGCACGAAGATATTGCAGGTCTGATTGGTAACTATGCCCATGGTAATGAACCAAGCCATCATATTGCCTATCTATATAACTACGCGGGTAAGCCGTGGAGAACCCAAGAGCGCATTCGTCAGATCATGGATACCTTAAGCTCAGACAAACCGGATGGCCTTGCAGGCAATGACGATGTAGGTCAGATGTCTGCGTGGTATATATTCTCAGCGATGGGCTTTTATCCTGTTGCGCCAGGCGACCTAAGCTACGCGATTGGTGCGCCTCAGGTGCCTGAAGTTACGTTGAAACTTGCAAACGGTAAAGCGTTTAGAACCGTTGCGAAAGATTTCAGTAACGAGAATAAATACATAAAATCCATTAAATTAAATGGTAAACCACTTAATCGCAGTTATATCACACATAACGATATCATGAGTGGCGGTACATTGGAGTATCAAATGTCTAACAAGCCTAATAAGGCATGGGGTCAATCCAAGACGCAGAGACCGCCTTCATTGTCGGAGTATAAATAATGGTTAAAGCAGGAATATTTCTTGCGGCTATCACCAACTTTGCAAGTGTGCCGTCCGCACTTGCAAATGACGCCGATAGTGCCGCAGCGCGATTAAAACCGATCGCGTTTCAGTCAGATTTAGCATGGCGTCAATTTCCCCTGCCTGCCGTCTCGCTCAGTAAAACAACTAAAATTAACCATTTCGCATGGCAAGAAATTGATAATAAAGTAATAGAGCAAATAAGTTATAACGTGGCTAGATTGCTGTATAAGGAGATGGAAAGCGCGCCTAAACTACCTACACTTCATATTGTCTTTGAAGACCTAAAAGGAGTTGCATATAAAGAGGGCGATTTTAACGGTGCAACTATCCATATTAGTGCGAATTACATGGAAAACTTTTCTAAATCGCACAGCGAAACAGAATCCGTCGATGAACTCATCGGTATTCTCTATCATGAAATTGCCCATGCTTATCAGCTAGATGATCATAACTACAAGGAAATAGGGCCAATTATTGAGGGAATAGCAGATGTTGTCAGGCTAAAAGCGGGGTATATTGCAGATGACACCCAAAGGCCTGGAGGCACCTATAAAGATGGCTATAAGAATACTGCTTTCTTTATTAATTGGTTATCAAAACAAAGTAAACGGGACCTGCTTCAGGAAATCAATGCCCAGCTAGACCCACATGATGATATAAAGTGGAATTGGCAATACTTCGAGCAATCAGCAGGTGTTAAATTAGATACTGCTTGGCGACATTATCAAGCGTCGTTACTTTAACGCAAGGTGAGCGTAGTCTCACCTTTATTTAACATTCACTCTAAACCTCTCTCATTTCCTGCCGATAATCAAAGACAAACCTTTGAGTTTTTGATAAAAATAGTTACAAAGGAATCCAGTTCCTAAATCTATTAATAACAATCGGCCAACAAGTTTATTGTTTGGCTGAAGAAAAGAACAAGTTCAACAGGATCATGATGTTTAAAGCGCTAAAGTTCACCACCAAAGTAACCGTAGCAGCCTCCCTTGTATTAGTGATTGTGCTCGGCTTATTTACCGTAAACAACTTTCTCGTTATGCGAGACCAAACTCAAGCTCGGCTTACCTTGGTTTTGCAAGAGATTTCCAATTCGGTATCACAAAATATCGCCAATTGGCTCAATGACAGACTTGAAATCGTGGTGTCAATTGCTGAAGGACATAGAGCTGATGATTCTACTGAACAGATACGAAGACGATTAAAAACCGCAGACACTGCGGGGGATTTCAAAAACGTTTTTATTGGCACGCCAGATGGTACATTTGTGTTGGACGATCCAAGTATCCAACTTCCTGCTGATTTTGATGCTACTAGCCGCCCTTGGTATAAACTCGCTGAGCAAAAACAAGATACCGCATTTACCGCACCTTATATCGACGTTACCACCAACGAATTCACTATTTCTGCCGTTGTACCGGTAAAACAAGGAGGCCGTTTCGCCGGTGTGGCTGGGGGCGACATAGACATGTCAACCATCACAGAAATTATCAACGAAATTGACTTTTTAGGGTTTGGTTACGGTTTTTTACTTGATGAAAGCGGTAAAATACTCAGTCATCCAGATACTAAACTGAATGACAAGCCGATGTCAGAGCTGTTTGGTAAACGCCTGTCATTAAACCGGGATTTCACGGAGCTTGAAATTGATGGCACAGAAAAGCTTGTTTCGTTTGTAAAAATGAAAGGCATTAAAAATGTCGACTGGTATCTTGGCGTTGTTATTAATAAAGAAATTGCCTATTCGTCCGTATCTTCTTTTAGAAATATGGCTGCTATCTATATGCTACTTGGCGTGATTGCGATTGTGGTGATGCTACAACTATTACTCAAGTATCTGATGCGCCCGATGTACAATCTCAACGCAGCCATCAAAGACATCGCCCAAGGTGAAGGTGACCTTACTCGTAGATTAGTCGTAGAGAACCAAGATGAATTTGGCGAGTTATCCGATTATTTCAACCAGTTTATCGATAAAATTCATGCCTCAATTACGCAGGTAAAAAATACCACAGTGACACTTGAAAACGCAGTGAATAGCTTGGTTGCACAAACGCAAGATACCTTATCTATGTATACCGATCAGTCCAAGCGCACCGATAGTGTCGCGACAGCCATCAACGAGCTTTCTTCAAGTGCACAAGAGATCTCAAACAATGCAACCCATGCTTCAGAACTTGCCAGTAACGCCAACAAGCTTTCTGTTGAAAGCCAACATTCACTCACTCAAAATATCGAAGAAATCGCTTCACTGACACAAAAAATGTCTCAAGCACAAGACACGCTGGACGGGTTAGATAAACTCTCAGGTAGCATAGGGCAAGTACTTGAAGTGATTAAAGGAGTTAGTGAGCAAACCAACCTACTGGCATTAAATGCAGCCATTGAAGCAGCTAGGGCAGGTGAGGCTGGTCGCGGATTCGCTGTCGTTGCCGATGAAGTAAGGCAATTGGCGCAGCGCACACAAGAATCAACGCAAGAAATCGAAAGCACGATTGCACAGCTGCAGCAAGGCTCGGCTTCAGCTGTGGCCGTAATGAAAGCAAGCTTAGAAGACTCAGCAAGAAGCGCAGATAGAGCCAATACGTCAGGTACAAAAATGCAAGAAGTGAGCAATTCGATTGATGCCATAGATGGTGTAAACCACGCAGTGGCGAGTGCAACAAATGAACAAAACGCAGTTATTCAATCACTTGATAGCGACATTCACCATATTAGTGACCTAAGTCTGCAAGGCAGCAATAACCTAACCGCAACCCTTGAAGAGTGTAAGTCATTGAAACTACAGTTCGACGAATTAGAACAAATGGTGCTCAAGTTTAGAGTATAATGCCAATCCAACAATACTTAAAAGCCGCTTAACAAAAGCGGCTTTTTTGTGATCCTTTTATGACACAAAAAACCCGCAACATCTCATTAACCAACAAAATCCAATTAAAACCAGTAAGTTAATTGATAAATGTAATTTAAATGACAGCTGTCATATTTGTGTATCAGTTGCGCAACATGGTTGTCATTTTTCGTAATTAGACTGCACCCAGTTTTTAAGCAACTAGCAATAATTTATAAGGTGTATGCGATGAAGTGCGTTAACCACTTGCTTATAGCAGGTATGCTAGCAACGGCCTCTGCCGGAGCAACAGAATTAAATCAAGCGATGGGCAAAAGTGCAGCTATCAATGAATCTGCATTAAAATCTCAAGGGAAAATCGATGGTATTGCAGACGATATGCAGTCTCGTTTGCAAAAGTTCAAGACATTGAATAAAGAAATCGATGGCTTATCGGTTTACAACGCTCAATTAGAAAAACAAATCAAAAACCAACTTGAAGAAATGACGGCAATTAACACCTCTATGGATCAAGTTTCGGTGATCGAGCGTCAAATCACACCTCTCATGATGCGCATGATCACTGGTCTGAAGCAGTTCGTTGAATTAGATGTGCCATTCCTTCCTAAAGAGCGTGCTGAGCGTATTACTCAGTTAACTAACTTGATGGATCGTGCTGATATCTCATCAAGCGAAAAGTTCCGCCGCGTACTTGAAGCTTACCAAGTTGAAGTTGACTACGGCCGTACTATCGAAGCTTATACCTCATTACTTGACGTGAATGGGCAAGAACGCGAAGTAGACTTCCTACGCATTGGTCGCCTTGAGCTGCTTTATGTCACAAAAGATGGCAGCCAAGCTGGTTTTTGGAACAAAGACAGTAACGCTTTTGACGTATTACCAGATACCAACATCAGCCAAATCAATAAAGGCATTCGCATCGCACGTAAGCAGTTAGCACCAGACATGTTAACGCTTCCAGTTCAGGCTGCAGAGTAATAGGTGACACCACTATGAAATTCGTACAAAAATTCACTAAACACGCTATTTTCGCAACAACCCTTGCGTTAACCGCATCTGTGCATGCTGAACAAGCATTAGATTTAGATTCACTACTTAAAACCTTAGAGCAAGGTCAAACGGCACAAACAGCGCAAAACAAACAACGTGAAGCCGAGTTCAAAGCGCAGCAAAACAACCAAATCCAAATGTTGAATGCGTTAACGGGTGAACGTAACCAAGCGTTGGCAAAATCAGAGCGTCTAGAAACCAATTTCGAAGAAAACGAAATTAAACTGGCAAACCTAAGTGACACTCTCAGCAAGCGTATGGGTACATTAAAAGAGCTATTCGGTGTGCTTCAACAGGTAGCTGGCGATAGTTCAAATAAGTTCGCAACTTCAGTTGTATCAGCTGAAATTAAAGGTCGTGATGATTACATGACTGAGCTTGCGAAAAAGATGGGCTCAACATCACGTCTAGCATCAATCGAAGACATTGAAAAAGTCTGGTTTGAGATGCAACGTGAAATGACAGAGCAAGGTAAAGTGTCACGCTTTAATACCGAAGTTATCGTAGCCGGTGGTGCCAAGCAAAATAAAGAAGTGCTTCGCGTCGGTGCATTCAACTTAATCGCTGATGGTAAATACCTGACTTACAACAACGACACACAAACTCTCTCTGAACTGACTCGTCAGCCAGCGTCTCGTTTCACCTCAACAGCGGATGAATTACAAAATGCGAAGACAGGTTCTGTCGATTTTGCCCTTGACCCAACAGGCGGTTCAATTCTCGGTCTACTAGTACAAGCACCAAATACCGAAGAACAAGTACACCAAGGTGGCGCAGTAGGTTATGTGATCCTAGGTGTTGGTTTACTGGCACTACTTATTGCAATCGAGCGTTTTGTATCGCTCATGTTGATGGGCTCTAAAATTAATCGCCAGCTTAAAGATAGCGTTGCGCGTGACGACAACCCATTAGGCCGTGTGATGAAAGTGAAAGAGCAATATCCAGATGTGGCTTATGACACGCTAGAACTTAAGTTAAGCGAAGCAATCCTTCGAGAGATGCCAAAGATCACACGTAACCTAACTTTAATCAAAATTATTTCAGTCGTAGCACCGCTACTTGGTCTACTAGGTACAGTGACCGGTATGATCAACACCTTCCAAGCAATCACCTTGTTTGGCACGGGCGACCCTAAACTCATGGCTGGTGGTATTTCTCAGGCCCTTGTAACCACCGTACTCGGTCTGGTTGTCGCTATCCCAACCGTATTCCTTTACACACTACTAAACACACGTTCTCGTAACTTGCTCCTTATTCTTCAAGAGCAGAGCGCGGGGATCATTGCAGAGCGTAGCGAGAAAGGAGCGTAATCGTGGTTTTATTGCTTGATGCAATTAACGCTTTACGTGAATTCCTTGATACGGGTGGCCAGGTTCTCCTGGTCATCGGCTTCGTAACCTTCGCCATGTGGCTACTTATTCTCGAGCGCTTCATGTTTGTGTTCGGTAAATACAGAGGCTACAAAAACGAAGTCTTACAAGCTTGGAACTCTCGAAATGAGCGTAACAGTTGGAACGCAGAGCAGATAAGACAAGCGACTATCTCTCGTGTGGGGATCAAACTCAATGCCAACTTGCCTTATATCAATGTCATGGTGGCACTGTGTCCTTTACTAGGGCTCCTAGGTACGGTAACCGGCATGATTGAAGTATTTGATGTCATGGCGATCACCGGGTCAGGCAGTGCACGTTCGATGGCATCTGGGGTATCAAAAGCAACTATCCCAACAATGGCAGGTATGGTTGGCGCGCTTTCGGGTGTATTTGCATCGACCTACCTGCAGCGTAAAGCCAAGCGTGAAGTTGAGTTGTTAGAAGATAAAATGCTACTAGACCACTAATCGGTCGTGTGAGGAAAGAATTATGAGAGCACCACTTGCAAAAGTATTCCAAGAAGAAGAAGCAGAAGAAATTAACATGACACCAATGCTGGACGTTGTATTTATCATGCTTATCTTCTTTATTGTAACGGCCTCTTTCGTTAAAGAAGCGGGTATTGATGTTAACCGCCCAGAAGCGGCCACCGCAGTGAAAAAGCAAAGAGCAAATATCTTGGTTGCAATTTCAGATACTGGTGAAATTTGGATTAACAAACGCCAAGTAGACATCCGTGCAGTTCAAGCAAACATTGAGCGTCTTAAAGCGGAAAATCCACAGGGTAGCGTGGTTATTCAAGCTGATAAAAAGGCAACTACTGACACGCTAATTAAAGTAATGGATGCATCACGCGCAGCTGGCGCATTTGATGTTTCAATTGCAGCACAGGAGTCATAGGAACATACCATGCGTTACTTAATTGCTTTAGTAATTGCAGGCATAGTTACCTTTTTCCTTTTCTTGGGTATGCAAGCGCTTATCCAAGGAGGGGAAGGAGCAATGACAGATCCTGTAAAAGGACAAGTACTAGATTTCGTCCGTCTTAAAAAAGAGGAAACGGTGGAGAAAAAAGAGCGTAAGCCACAAAAACCACCGACACCAAAAGAGCCGCCTCCACCAATGGATGCACCACAAACACAGAACAACAATCTTGACGCAACAGGCGGCAACTTTGATTTCAGTGCCAATGTGGACGCTGACGTAGATTTGGCGGGTGGTTTGGCACTTGAGTCCAGTGATGGTGAATATCTACCAATCGTTAAAGTTGCGCCGGTATATCCAAGACGTGCGTTATCACGCGGAATTGAGGGCTATGTGATTGTTGAGTTCATTGTAACTAAGCAAGGCACTGTGAGAAACCCTGTTGTAGTAAGTGCCGAACCGGAATCAATTTTTGATCAAGCAGCGCTTGATGCGGCATTGAAATTTAAATACAAACCTCGCGTAGTAAACGGTGAACCGGTTGAAGTGGCGGGTGTTCAGAATAAGATTTCATTTCAAATTAATGGCTAATTGTCATTAAGGATTGCGATTATGAAAATGTTTAAAAAAATTACTTTATTAAGTGCATTATTTAGCACAGGGCTAATAATGCCAAGTCTCATTTCAGTCTTACCAAATGTTAATTTGGCAACGGCTTATGCTGACTCAGAAACGAAAACCAAGCGAGTGCCTGCATTACGCGAAAAAGTGTATAGCCAACTAGCTCGCGCACAAAAACTCGCAGACGATGGTCAAGTAACTGAAGGCTTAGCAGCACTTGATTCAGTCAAAGAGCGTTCATCAAGCATGAACAGTTATGAAATAGCCATGATGTATAACTTCTATGGTTTTATTTATTACAACGAAAATAAGCTAGACAAGGCCATCGAATCCTTCAAAGCAGTTATTGCTGAAGAATCTATTCCTGAGTCCCTGCGTCTTTCTACGACATTTAGTTTGGCTCAATTGGCCATGGCAAATAATGATTTTGAAAGTACATTATCATTCCTTGAACAGTGGAAAGAAGTTAATACGCAGGCCCCAAAAAGCAACTTTTATATTTTAAAAGCGCAAGCACAATATCAACTAAAAAAATATAATGACGCGATAAAAAATATAAATACTGCAATTAATTTAGTTGAAGCCGACGGTGAACTACCAAAAGAAAACTGGCTAGTTCTTCAGCGTGCGATATATTATTCATTAAATCAGCCAGAAAAGGTAGCGGATGTTTTAGAGAAAATGGTTACCCTCTATGACAAACCACAATACTGGATCCAACTTGGTGGTATGTACGGTGAGATAGGTGCCGAGAAAAAACAGCTTGCAACATTTGAAACTGCGAAGCAAAGGGGCTTTATAAAATCAAAGTCGGATTATATGCAGCTTGCTCAAGTTTATTTAATGAACGCCTTGCCTTTTAAAGCAGCGGAAGCACTCGATAACGGAATAAAAGCAGGTGTCGTTGAAGACAGCGCCAAAAACCTAACTTTTATTGCAGAAGCGTTCGTTCAAGCAAGAGAAGATAAAAAGTCACTACCTTTCTTCCTAGCAGCAACTGAAAAAGTTGAACATGGCAATTTAGATCAGAGACTTGCAGAGATCTACTTAAATCTTGAAAAGTATGATGAAGCCGCAGATCACGCCCGACTTGCTCTCAATAAAGGCGATTTAACGTTTGAGTCTAACGCCTATGTTGCACTTGGAATGGCACAGTTTAACCTGCAAAACTTTGATGCTTCTATATTGGCATTCGAACAAGCTGAAAAGCACAAAAAATCGGCAAATCTTGCTAAACAATGGATTAAATATGTGAAGCGAGAAAAAGTTCATGCTGAAACATTAAAACAAGCTCTATTATAATATTTTATAATCGCAACACCAAAGCCGCCTTCGGGCGGTTTTTTTATTTTTAAAAGTTCAATTTTTTATTGTGAAGATTTAATTACAATCATTTTGTGTAATCTTGGTGTAATAAAACACCATTAATTTAGTCACATCATTTAAACACAGTAAAAAAATAATTTTTTAAAAGTCTACTATTGGAGTTAGCAATGGAACTAAAAAACCTCTTCAGAGTCTCTGCAATCGTCGCTGCTATGGCACTTACTGGTTGTGGTGGTGACATCGAAGTTACACCTACTGTAAACGATAACAGCACTAACAATTCAAACAATACGACAAACACTGGCGATAAAACTCCAGATCCAGTTGTAGAGAACCCTTGTACAACTCGAGCGGTAGGAAGCACTGAAGTTCAAGGTACGTTCCAAGCACCACACTGTGTATACGGTACTGACTTCGCGTCTAAATCACTAGAAATTCAAGCTGATGTTACATTCAAAAAACTTAAGAATGATGGTGCTCACGTATTTAAGGGTGCACTTTTAATCGGTAAAGATTGTAACACTTCAACAGGTTGTACAATCGAGGCGAATGGTCCAACACTAACTGTAGAGCCAGGTGCTGTAATGGCATTCACTTCTGGTGAGTCAGTGGTTCGTATCGCGCGTGGAGCGAAGATCAACGCAGTTGGTACTGCCGCTGAGCCAATTCGTTTCACTTCGGCTGCAGAATATGACGCATTTAACCTAGCAGGTATCGGTCCACAGTTTGCGGACTGGGGTGGCATAATGGTTAACGGTTTTGGTATCACAAACGAGTGTACCGATGCGGAGCGCGATGGCGACCTTTGTAATGCAGATTCTGAAGGTGTAACCAGCTACTATGGCGGTAAAAACAACGCAGATAGCAGCGGTCAAATCAAATATGCACACATTTGGTATGCAGGTTCTGGTCCTCGTGATGGCGGCCCTGGAGACGACTTAAACTCGCTAACGCTTAACGCTGTAGGTTCTGGCTCTAGCTTTGAGTTCTTACACATTCACCAAGGCTTTGATGACGGTATCGAATTCTTTGGCGGCGCGGCTAGCATCAAAAACATCGTCGTAACCGACACTCAAGATGATGCAGTAGACGTAGATGCAGGTTGGCAAGGTAAAGGTCAATTCATCCTGGTTAAGCACGGCACAATTAAAACTAAGCGCGACGTTACTTATGCTGATGACGACGGCAAAGCGGTATTAATCCCTGCTGGCGAAGAAGGTTTCATGGGTAACAACGGTTTTGAAACTGATGGTGAAAAAGCAGCAGGCCCCGATTACAGCCAAGCACCGGCATCTACGCTTAACTTTGCAAACGTAACTGTGTTAACGACTGATGGTAACTCAATTCGTGATGATGACGAATCACAAGGTATGAAGTTTGACGATGCAATCCGTGGTATGTACTACAACGCATTAGTGGTTAAATCATCAGCTGCGAATGGCACTGAATGTTTAGAGTTTAAAGATGATAAGGCTGCTGCAAACGCTGAAGCTGATACGCTTAACTATGTAAGCTCTGTACTTGCTTGTGCTGCAAACTTTAAAAATGGTTCTGACCCATTACCTGCAGGTGAAGGTAAAGAAGACTGGTTTGTTAACGCAGGTTCTAACCAAATTCTAAACGGTGCAGCTGACGTAATTGCAGCAGATGGCTTCTCAACAAATTCAAGCTCTACCGCTATCACTGTTGAAGCAAACGACCTAAGCAGCCTAAATGACAACTTCTTCACGACTGTTGATTACATAGGTGCGGTATCTGATAAAGATACATCTTCTGAATGGTATCAGTGGGCTAAGAAAGCAATTGAGGCTTCAAACGCTGACTAATTATCCGTAATGACCTTAGTTATTACAATTAAGGCGCAGTCATTGCGCCTTTTTTATGATTTTTGGCAGGATTGTATATGGATACTCAAATGAAATTTAAAAAAGTTGCTTTAGCCATCAGTACGGCACTCACAGTCGCAACTTCTCTACCAAGCGTTGCAGAAGAAGAACAAGCAATCGAAGAAGTTGTTGCGGTAGGTACTCGTTTACAAGGTAGTGCTGCAGCGGTAATTGAAGAACGTAAGAACCAAGCATTCGTTGCGGATATCTTAGGCGCAGAGCAGCTATCTAGAACAGGTGATAGTGATGCAGCATCGGCGCTACGTCGTGTTACCGGTCTTACGTTAGTTGACGGCAAGTTTATCTATGTTCGTGGCCTAGGTGAGCGTTACTCAAGTGCTCGCCTGAATGGTGCCGCAGTACCTAGCCCGGACTTAACCCGAAACGTTATTCCACTCGATATTTTTCCAGCAAGCATTATTGAAAGTCTAGCGGTACAAAAAGCTTATTCTCCATCAATGCCTGCTGCATTCGGTGGTGGTAACATCGATATCCGCACTAAGTCAGTACCATCGGAGTTCACCGCAGGTATTGAGGTAGGTATTGGCCAAAACTTTAATTCTGATAAAGGCTTTACCTACAGCGGAACTACAGAAGGTATACCTCAAGTACTACAAGATGCAGTTGTAAGATATCGCGGTAACTTTGACATCGGCGAAGTTGTAGACAAAAACGGTTTCAAAGATAAAGACGGGCTAACACGTGCGGATCAAGCAATTGACGTGATCAAAGGTTTTGTGTCATCACTTCCTCGCGATATTCAAGTCAAAGAAGAGTCGCTAGATCCAAACTTTGATGTAAAAGCCAACATTGGCAATAGTTTCCAAGAAGATTGGTTAGGCGGCATGGTAGGCTTTATGCTTGCAGGTTCCTATGACAACGATTGGAATTATAGCGACCGCACAACAGGTGTTATTGACGACACATTAGCTGAAAACTGTACGTCTAAGCTTGAGACTGCGGAAGATACTGCAAACTCTTGTTATGTAACACTTAAAGAATCTAAAGTAACGACTGAAACTGAACGCCTAAATGGTGTATTCAATATCGGTTACCGCTTAGATCAGCATAGCATTACTTATTCTAAGATTTATCTCGAAGATAACGAAACCGAATCAGAGTTTTCCGTGTTACAAAGCCCTAACGGCAGTACCGTTAGAACAATTGCGGGAACGGGCGCGGCACAGCGTTCACATCAGTTTGATTACGAAGAACGCACGTTGGATATCGACCAAGTGATTGGTCAACACACGTTCCTCGATTACTGGGGGGTAGGCTTTGACTGGCAGTATACAGAGTCAAAAGCGCAAACCGATATTCCAACAGAAATCGACTTTAAGTTTATTGATAACTATAACGAAGACGGTTCTTATAAAAACTCCATCGTTACCGGTGATGATAACCGTATAACGTACGCCTTTACCGACATGGAAGACAACGTAAAGTCTTACAGCGGCAATGTCACCTTACCGTTAACCTTCGAGGGTATAGAAATTACTCTTAAAGGTGGTTACGACTTTATGGATAGAGCGCGTGTTTACAATACCAGTAACTTCGTTGTAAACAACAAAAGTGGTATATCCATCCCAGTAAACTTTGATGAGTCTGAGATCTATGGATTATCGGGTTATCTTGACGATGAGTTTTTGAACAACAACACTTTCTTGTTGACCTTCAACGAACCTCAGGCACCAGCAGCAGATGATTACATTGCCGCTCAAAAGATAGATGCGGGCTATGGTGAGTTTGATATCTTCTTCGACAATACCTGGCGTATTAGTGGTGGTATTCGTTACGAGGACTTTAAACAAGTGTCACTTGCAACATCGAGTCTGATTTTCGACCGCATAACGATGGAAACGATTTACGATGAAGAGCGTATTTTAGCCGGTACAGTTAACGAAGATAACTTCTTTAACGCACTATCGCTAACGTATCTTTCAGACGGTAACTATCAAGTACGTTTTGGTTATGGTGAAACCACTGTACGTCCTGACTTACGTGAGTTAGTACCGGTTGCCTACTATGATCCATTAACCGATATCCGCACCTTCGGTGTAGCTGGCCTTAAAAGTAGCGACCTGAAAAACTATGACGCGCGCTTTGAGTACTATATGGATAATGGCGACAACTTCTCAATTGCGGCATTCTATAAAGATATCACCGCGCCAATAGAAACTATCTTGCGCGTTGGTGATGAAGACTATACAGCAACCTTCGTAAACGGTGAGGAAGGTGAAGTATACGGTATTGAAGCCGAATGGTTATACGACTTATCGGGTCTTGCGAGTGGCTTCTTTACGTCAGGTAACATCACCCTGAGTGATTCTGAAGTATCGATAGATCCTGCTCGTGCTGGTAACTTAACCAACCCAACGAAGCGTATGACGGGTCACTCAGAGTACGTAGTTAATATGCAATTAAACTATGACTCGGCTGATGGTCAACACAGTGGTTCATTAGTGTATAACGTCTTTGGTGAGCGTATTTTGGCTTCAGGGATAGGCGGTAGAGATGATGCTTATGAGCAACCATTTCATTCACTTGATCTAGTATATACTTGGTATCCAGACTTTAACTCTAAAGTTAAATTTAAAGTCAAGAACTTGCTAAATGAAGATCAAGAAGTAACTCAATCTGACGTGGTAGTAAGACAAAAAGATGTTGGCACCTCAGTTAGCCTGAGCTACAGCTACGAGTTCTAAGGAGCAACTAAGCTTTAACCAAAGCCAAGGCATGCCTTGGCTTTTTTGATCTTTATCAATCTTTCTAAATTTTTTTCTTTGTTACTCGTTATTTCATAGACTAAGTTCTGTAACTTTGTGTATAGTTAGTCTATATATAAAATATATCTAAATACTTCAGTAAGTTACTAGGTTGTTAATATATCTGTCATATTTAACCAGTAACATTATTTAAGCGCTTTAAAAACAAAACTATAGCTGGCTTCGTACCGAGTTCTTGTTGACGCAAATGCGTTAAATTAGGACAACCTTTACATGTTGTATCCAAACCCCGCCATGCGGGGTTTTTTATTTTAAAATCCTAACTTCTAGCTAGTCCATCGCGTATTCTTTTGCTAAGGTAGCCATCTAGACATACGACTCACGCAATGAACCGTATAACCAAAATTAAGGCACATATCATGAAAAAAGTAGGACTCGTCGGCTGGCGTGGAATGGTTGGCTCCGTGCTAATGGAGCGTATGCAGCAAGAAAATGACTTTGAGGTCATTGATCCACACTTCTTTACTACCTCACAAGCAGGTCAACTTGGCCCCGTTGTTAAAGGTGGTGGTGAGCCAAAGCCGCTTCAAGACGCAAGCGACATTCAATCGCTTAGCGAAATGGATATTATCATCTCCTGCCAAGGCGGAGATTATACCAAATCTGTATATCCTTCATTGCGTGAACAGGGCTGGGAAGGCTATTGGATAGATGCTGCCTCTGCACTAAGAATGGAAAAAGACAGTATTATTGTGCTTGATCCTGTCAATAACGATGTCATTCAACAAGGTCTTGAACAAGGCGTAAAAACCTTTGTCGGTGGTAACTGCACGGTTTCTCTTATGCTACTTGCGCTTGGTGGTTTATTCGAGCAAGACTTAATAGAGTGGGTGAGCCCAATGACCTATCAAGCGGCATCAGGTGCAGGCGCAAGAAATATGCGTGAACTCATCACTCAAATGGGTGAGATCCACAACTCTGTTAAAGCACAACTAGACGACCCAAGTTCGGCCATCTTAGAAATTGATAAGCTTGTGGCAGAAAAAATCAAAGATGAATCTTTACCACAAGATCAATTTGGTGTGCCCTTGGCTGGCAGCTTAATTCCATGGATTGACGTTCCAATGCCATCTGGTCAAAGTAAAGAAGAGTGGAAAGCACAAGTAGAAGCAAACAAAATCCTTGGCTCATCAAAGCAACCCATTCCTATCGACGGATTGTGTGTAAGAATTGGCGCCATGCGCTGTCATTCACAAGCGCTCACCATCAAGTTACGTGAAAATCGAAGTGTCGAAGAAATAGAAGCAATTCTAGCAGCACATAATGAATGGGTGCGCGTTATTCCAAATGAGCGTGATATTACTGCAAAAGAACTAACTCCAGTTAATGTTACTGGCACACTGAGTATTCCTGTCGGCAGAATAAGAAAGCTCACTATGGGTGAAAAATATATCAGTGCATTTACCGTTGGTGACCAACTTTTATGGGGGGCTGCAGAGCCACTTCGTAGAATGTTGAGGATCATTACAGGTTAATTTCTAAAGGCGCCGTCGGCGCCCTTTTGTTTTTTTATCGATGACTTTTGTAAGACCGATTAAGGCGTTTCCACTCTCACCATCATGGCATCTAAAACTGTAGCCAAAATGTAGTGCTGTTCTGGATAGATAACAACAGGCTCAAGGTCGAAACCAGGCTCACGTTCAAACCTTACTTCATAACGATTGTCACCTTTTGAGTAAAGGTCGTACACTATACCTTGACACGTAAATACGACTGCATAAGACTTCAATGGGATAAGCGCACCAATATTAGTTTGATAAATCCTTTCATACATTTATCTGTTTATTTTTTGGTGCCAATACCATTATCAGCACCAAGAAGGTAATAACACTGCGTTACCATTCGCTTTCAGAAAAACTACTTTAGACAACATTCATCATATCCTTACAGCCTAGAAAAACTAAATCAATCATGATGTTTGTTACAAAATATCTCATCTTAATTTTGTTGAACTATAGTTATGTTGATTAAACAATAATCTACGCTCGCACTACGGAGAGACGAATGGGTATTTTGAAAAGATTCTCAATTATGCAGCTAACGATGATAAGCTCTATATCGCTGCTGGCATTTTTACTATTTTTAGTGGGCAAAAACGTTTTGAATAATTGGAGAGAGTACAACGCCGCTGAACAAAATATCAATTACGTCGTTTTACTCGACGCCATAGAAAAAGTGGCGCACCACCACGCGGTAGAACGTGGTTTAACAGCTGGTTTCCTTGGTGATCCAAGTAGCGAAAATAAAACGAAAGTAAGCCTGCAACGCGAAATTGCTGATCAAACGATATCCACGTTAAAGTCAATTAACAATTCGCAGTTTCTAAAAGATAAAAACGTGCAAAAATGGTTACCGTATATTTTTGAAGTGGAGACCGAAAAGCAAAAGGTAAGGAGTGAAGTAGACAGGAAAAACGGCGGTAATGCCTTTGCTTACTACAGCAAACTCAATCAGGTTTCTTTGGATACGGCGGCAAAGATTCAGGCCTATGTATCAGATCGAACCTTATCTTCTGATCTTTCTATTGCTTTTCTTATCGCCCAAAGCAAAGAGCGCCTTGGTCAGCTCCGGGGCAAGGTCAATGGTGTGCTTGCGAAAAAAGTAATGTCAAACACCCTCAAAGACGATATAAAATACTATCGCCAACAGCTAGAGATGTCATTGCATCAACTGGAGACCGCCCTAGAAGGTACAGGCCAAAGCAATATACAAACTATTTTATCTTCAAGCGAGGCAAAAGCGTTTAATCGAATACTTGATACTCTTGAAAGCCAAGGAGAAATTGACTTTAACCGCTTACCTTCAAGTGCCGAGTGGTTCTCTGCAGCGACGAGTTTAATCGGTAAGTTCAAGGCCAAGCTCGATTCCGTTTGGGAAATGACAATTGAAGACAGTCAAAAGAACAAATCAGATATAGCATTTGATAGCATACTTATGTTTGCGCTTTTTGTCGTAGTACTCGCCTTTATCGCGCTGATCAACCTTCACCTTATTCACTCACTACGCTCAGAACTTTCACAATTAACGAGCATATTAAAACGCGTAGCGGAAGAGGGCGATTTGACTTTAGATATGCGCCTAAACACTCGCGACGAGCTTGGGCAAATCTCTGAATCAATTTACAATACGATTTATGCTTTTAAAGATTTAATGGTTGGCCTGGCAAATTCGGTACAGGTAGGTACAAGGCTTGGCGAAAAAATGCATTTAGCAGCCTCTAATGTCAATGAGGATGCACAAAAAACCCAAGGGATGGCATCTTCTATTGCCGTTGCAATAGAAGAAATGGCCACAACAAGCCAAGAAATCGCAAAACTTGCGCAAGACACACTGGATGCCAGCGACCAACTTAATATCGAATCACAGCAATTACTTGCAGACAATCAAAAGAACTTAGATACCATGAGAACACTTTCGACGAATATGAACGTCGTCGACGAGATGGCCGCCAGTATGGAAAAGCAGGTGTCTGAGATAAATACCATCTTGGATTCAATTCGCAGTGTCGCTGAGCAAACGAACCTGCTAGCACTCAATGCCGCAATAGAAGCAGCCCGGGCCGGCGAGCATGGCCGCGGCTTTGCAGTTGTGGCCGATGAAGTCCGAGGACTTGCAAACAACAGTAAACAATCTTCAGAGCAAATTTCCACACTACTACTTAGCTTGTCAGAAATAAGCCAAAGCGTTGTTAAATCAATCAGAGAAAACACACTGCTCACACAAAATACCATGAACGAAGTAGAAGAAACGCGTAAAGTCTCGCTCAGAGTAAACGAACACAGTACACATGTAGAAAAACTAACAACCTCGGTTGCTACGGCAGCCAGCGAACAATCAGAAGTCGCCGCCGATATCTCACAAAATACCGCTGCCGTATTAGAAGCCGCAAACCATGAATTAGATACATCGAAAGCGTTAAATGAATTGTTTAAAGATATGAAACTAAACAGCGATACGCTACAACGCACAATGGATATATTTAAAATTGATAAGAGCTAGCATCTCATGAATATTCGAGAGTTCAACGAGAACGATTACCCAAGAGTTTTGGAGATCTATTCAAAATCTAAGCTAGATGAGCTTCGTTTTGAGAAAAAAGCATTTAAGCTCTTGCCTCTAGAGAATGATAAAAAGAGATTGTCTGCGCTTAGGGAATCAAAGATATACGTTTTTGTTGATGGGAATATTCTTGGGTTTGGAGCAATATTTGGGTCAGAGATTAGGGCACTATTTGTTTGCCCTAGTGCCAGAGGAAACGGAGTCGGAAGAAAAATACTCGAATTCCTTTTGTCACAAATATGCGGCAAGGCGAACCTTTTTGTCGCCAAGACAAATGAGCCTGCAAAGGAGTTATACAAGGCATACGGATTCGAAGTGTCTGATGAATTTCTCACTGAATATAATGGCGAGCCTGTGTACGCTAATGAAATGGTTCGTACAAATGGGCAGTACTAGCAAGACGAGGTAATATGAACTTCAGATAGCTCGAACGTGTACTTTGGCTTTTTCGGCAATTCAGGAGGGGATGGTGGCTGCAATGGTGGAGGTGGCGGAAGTTGTTAATGCCAGCAATCATATATGGCCACCAGCCAAGAAATTCATGTATAAGCTTTTCATCACTCGAAATAGGGGCATAAAATCGCAACTTCAACTTAGGTGTTTTTCACCCAAAAAAATTAAGAAATAGACAGAGAGGAAGAAAAGATTCAGTGTTTAAGTTCATTATTCTTTTCGTTTTCGATATAGGGAATAAACATAGTATTCCACTGCTTAAGACCTAACAAGAGGTTGCGTTTTTAGCAAAGTCATTTTGGTAAGTTAGCGCGAAGAATTGATAGGCATCTGGAGCGGCGACATTTTGCGATGGTAATAATGAGTTTCAGCGTCTAACTCTAGACCAACCAAAACCCATCATATAAAACAATAAACTAAACTTTACCCAAGCCAATATTGGCCAAAAAGTTGAGGTAATTCAGCCTTTAACTGTTTTGGTTTATTTTTAAACTTTTTACCTTGCGGCGGAAAGTTCACGACACTGTGATACGGAAGTTCGTCTTGATTTTTTTCTTCAAAAAGCAACCCTGCAACTAAATCTAATTCGTCAATAAACGGGTAGGGCAGGTCGTCTTTATTCGGTATAGCAAACTTATTAGCTAATTCGTCTGGTTCCGCAGTGAGTACGCTTACCGCTTCAGGGCCGCGACTGATGATCCAATTACAAAAATCTAAGAAGTCATATTCGCTATTACAGCCTGCAATCACGTAGGCCACTTTCCAGTTATCCCAATACCACAGTGCTCTTAGTTCTTTGATATATAATGCATCGAACTGAGCAATTTCTTCTGAACTTAGCGGTGATAAACGCGTTTTTAAATATTCATTATCGTTTGAATGACCGGGGGCGGTGACAAGCTGCCAGAAGCGTTCGAGTTCCATGTGTATAATCTAACTTGATAAAAACGAGATTATAGCCAGTAACCTAATGAGAGTAAATCGAAGCTAACATGCAAAATGGCTGAAGCGGGTTGTACGCAATACAACGTGCTTACCCGCGCAAAAAGATAACAGTGACAGCTAAAAGGTAAGTGGTTTTATCCTTTCAGCGCTTTGTCACCACGGCCAATACCTACCGCGCCAGAGCGCACAAGTTCAATAATGTCGCTTTCGTGACGTAATAGATCCAAGAAAGACTCAAGGCGGTCGGCTGAGCTTACCATCTGTAATATATAGCTTTGTTTGCCCATATCTATAATGCTGGCTTGAAACACCTCGGCAACACGATTGATAGCTGCTCGTGTTACTTCGTCTCTGGCATAGACTTTTACCAATAGCAGCTCTCTTTCAATGTGCTGCATGTCGGTTAGATCAATAACCTTAAGCACATCCACCAACTTGTTAACTTGCTTGGTGATTTGTTCAACAATGCGGTCATCGCCTTGGGTCGTGATGGTAATGCGAGATAGCGTTTTGTCAGCGGTTGTACCCACCGTTAAGCTGTCAATGTTGTACGCACGCTGAGAAAATAAACCTACAATACGAGAAAGAGAGCCAGGTTCATTC
Organism: Pseudoalteromonas galatheae; assembly: GCF_005886105.2. Lineage (NCBI taxonomy): Bacteria > Pseudomonadati > Pseudomonadota > Gammaproteobacteria > Alteromonadales > Pseudoalteromonadaceae > Pseudoalteromonas > Pseudoalteromonas galatheae. Next base: position 240,683 of record NZ_PNCO02000002.1, on the reverse strand, counting down.
TCTAATAAAATCGATAGTATTCTTCTCATTATGCTTTTACTCCTTTTTTCAACCACATCTCGTCTATCGCACCTTGCTTAATTTGCATTGGATACACATGTTCAGACTCATCAACCAAAATATCTAAAAATACAAGTCGGTCTTTAATCGACATTGCTTTTTCCAGTGCCGCATCAAGTTGCTCAGGCTTATCAACCCGAATTCCGATGTGACCATAACTCTCTGCAAGCGCGACAAAATCAGGCAGTGACTCCATGTAAGAACTCGCGTGGCGTCCCTCATACATCATGTCTTGCCACTGGCGTACCATGCCAAGAGAGCGGTTGTTTAATGAGATGACTTTGACAGCAAGGCCGTATTGCAAACAGGTTGAAAGCTCCTGAATATTCATTTGGATAGAGCCGTCTCCAGTTACGCACAATACTTCACTTTGCGGGAATGCCATTTTTACGCCCATCGCAGCGGGTAAACCAAATCCCATGGTGCCAAGGCCGCCTGAATTAATCCATTGACGAGGTGATTTAAACGGATAGTATTGCGCTGCAAACATCTGGTGTTGTCCTACATCCGAGCAAACATAGGCGTCACCGCTGGTCATTTGGTATAGCTTTTCAATAACCGTTTGCGGCTTAATTTTTTCTACACCCGCAGTAAACGACAAGCATTTCTGAGCACGCCATGTGGTAATTGCTTGCCACCAATCTTCTTGTGCAGCGCGGTCGATGCGCTTCTCGCTTTTTTCGATACCGCGTAGCAATTGCTCCATCACCGTATCTAAGCAGCCCACAACTGGAATATGCGCTTGAATGGTCTTAGAAATTGAAGTTGGATCCACATCAACGTGAACAATTTTGGCATCCGGACAAAACTTCTTAACATTATTAGTCACACGGTCATCAAAACGCGCACCTAACGCTAAGATAACATCGGCATTCGCCATCGCCTTATTCGCTTCAAGACTACCGTGCATCCCTAACATGCCAATAAAATTAGGATGTGTGCCACTGATCCCACCAAGACCCATTAGAGTATTGGTGATAGGCGCGTTTAGTTTCTCAACCAGCTCAGTTAGTTTTTCTGAGGTATTCGAAAGAATAATGCCGCCGCCAGAATAGATAACCAAACGCTTCGCTTCAATAATGGCTTCAACCGCTTTGCGGATCTGCTTGGAATGCCCCTTTACACTCGGGTTGTAAGTACGCATATCAATCTGTTCAGGCATCTGGTAATCGAATTTAAGCGCAGGGTTCAAAATATCTTTTGGCAACTCAACCACAACTGGTCCCGGTCTACCAGAGTTGGCTAGATAAAATGCCTTAGCTAACACCTCTGGGATTTTTGTCGCGTCCCGGCAGTTAAAACTGTGTTTAACGATAGGACGAGAGCAACCAACGATATCCGTCTCTTGAAATGCATCATCGCCGATTAGGTTTGAAGGTACTTGCCCTGAAAGTACAACCATTGGGATTGAATCCATATAGGCCGTCGCGATCCCTGTAATACAGTTAGTAGCACCTGGGCCACTGGTCGCAAGGACAACACCGACATCCCCCGTTGCTCTGGCATAACCGTCTGCCATGTGAGTTGCTGCTTGCTCATGCCTAACCAAGATATGCTCAATATCTGATTGCTGAAACAACGCATCATAAAGATCAAGAACCGACCCTCCAGGGTAGCCAAATATGTATTTTACTTTTAATGCGCTCAATGCTTTTACTACTAGCTCGGAGCCGTTGTATTGCTCTGCCATTACCTCATTCCTCGTTGACTGTGCGTGCCTGTTATATTTCTAAAATCCAAAAAAAACCCCGCTGGTTGCGGGGTTTGAGTATTTCTTTCAAGTAATAGCTCCCCGCTGAACTCTATGAAGAGACCAGTACCACCACGAGAACGATTAGTTGAAAGAAATTTGTCATTATTTTGCCTTTAAAGTTGATTTCAAAGTTAGCCTACACAGTATTAGATATAAATTCCACTATTCCACATTTCAATTGTTGAAATATTACATTTCAATTTAAAACTAACCACCAATTAGATTTTTTTATTTAGTAGAACTTATACGGGAACAAAACGATAAAAATGCTAAACTTAAAGCTCAATTGTACTGGGGTCTCTTAGATGAACATTTTTAAACTAAGCATATTGGCATCGGCCACACTGCTATCAAGTACGGCGCAAGCTCAGGTAATCTATAAAGATCAGGTTATCTATTGGCAGGAGAAAAAGCTCGGCCGCACGCTGAGTGAATACGAGCGGAAAATAGCGCTTGAGCAATTCACCAAGACAAAGCCTATTGCAAATCAAATAAAAACACCTTATGCAATTAAAAATGTGCACCTTGGCAATACTAAGTTAGCCAAACAATTTGCAGTGGGTACGGCACAAACACTTAATGAAGCCAAAATTCTTGCTATTCTGGTCGATTTCCCGGATTTACCTAACGACCAAAACCGACTAAATCCGAGTGATACAGACATGTACTACTCGAGCTATCCCGCGTCTCACTACCAATCATTATTATATTCAGATAGCGGCTATAACGGACCGAACAATGAAACGTTACAATCAGCTACCCAGTTTTATCAAGCGGCCTCAGGCGGTAGCTTTAAAGTATCTGGCAATGCATTTGGTTGGGTAAGAGCCTCTCAAAACGCAGCCTACTACGGCAAGCAAGAAGACGATACCCGCGACTTAAGGCCGGAAGAGTTAGTATTCGAAGCTGTTAGTAAGGCCGTGACTCAATTTAATATCGACTTATCTGAGTACGATAAAACAGATTTGAACGATATAGATGGTGATGGCAACCGCCTTGAACCTGATGGCATTATTGACCATGTCATGTTATTTCATTCAAGTATTGGTCAAGAAGCAGGTGGCGGCGTATTAGATACTGACGCAATTTGGTCACATCGCTTCTTCGTATTTGATGAAAACAACCAACCAAAAGCAATTCCAGATACCAACTACAAAGTTTATAACTACACCATTAATCCTATCGATGCTGCAATTGGGGTGGTTGTCCATGAGTTTGGTCATGACCTCGGATTACCGGACGAATACGATTTAAATTCCAATGACATAGGTGAACCCGTTGCACTATGGTCGGTCATGTCTTCAGGCAGTTACTTAGGTCAATTAAGTGGCTCGCAACCGACCCAGTTTTCCCCTAAAAGCCTTGAGTTTTTACAACAAAATTATGCAGGAAATTGGTTAAACCAAACCGAGTACACATTAGACGACTTGAGTACAGAACAAACAGTAACACTCACGGATATTGGAGTGAACAATGGTACTACGAATCAAATAAAAATAAATCTGCCTGCGCAACTAGAAGAGTTCATAACGCCACTTGATGGGAATTATCACTATTACTCCGGAGAAGACGACAAACTCAATAATCAAGCAAGTTTTACCTTAAGCTTACCCAACGCAAGTCAAATTTCATTATCCATGCTTGCAAATTATAGTATCGAGCTCAACTACGATATTTTCCAAGTGGCGGTAAATGGACAGCCAATAGCGGGAAATACAACAAAATCAAACCATCCAAATTACTCCAATATCACTCACTACATGGATGGCGAGTCGTCTGCTTTTGGCGCTAATCCAATTACGCTAGATTTTGATATCTCAGCGTACCGAGGACAAACTATCACCGTGACATTCGTTTATCAAACCGACGATTTTGAAACGCTCAAAGGAGTATTACTAGATAATATCGAAGTGACAGCGGATGGTACGCAAATTTATACCAATACTGCGGAGCCAACAAATGACCTAATCTACAACGGTTTTCGTAAAATCTCAGGCTACAGAGCTAAGCCTAGTAACGCATACTATGCGCATTTGCGCTCATTTAGAGGGTTAGATGCTGGTTTGTCTTTATCGGGTTATAATTCAGGAGTGTTGATGTGGTACAGCAACGATGGGCAAAGCAATAACTCTACTTCGTTACACCCCGGTTCTGGTGATATGTTGGTGATTGATCAAGACCAAAACCCTATTTTCAAAGCCGACGGCACTACACCCGCAACGAGTATTATTCAGGTCAAAGATGCAACTCTGCGTTTAGATACTCAAAAAGCGGGTCTTGGCGATCAACATCTAACGCCAATCAGTACGTTTGATGATACTCAGGATTACACCTTCTCAATCCAAAAGGAATCAGGTGTTAATTTGCCAGGTTTTGGTGTTCAACTTAGATTGAATACCATAGAAGAAGATGCAAGCAGTGCACAAGTTGGTGTAATTTACCTCAGCGATCCTCAAATCATTCAAGTACAATCGCAAAACACCGTTAAGTTCAATGTCAAAGGCTTAGCTTTAAACGAATCAGATAGCTTTTTGTGGAACTTTGGTGATGGTCAAACAAGTAAAGCGCTTTCACCTGTTCATAACTATCAAGATATTGGCAACTATACGGTAATGTTCACACGCACCAAAGCAGATGGGAGCAGCTCAGCGTTGAGCTCAAATGTCAGCGTTGGTAATGTAGAGCCAATCCCACTTGCTGTCGGTGATATCAAAGCGACCGCAGTAGGGCAAAGTTTTGTCTTCAATGCCGAAATCATTGGTGGCAAAGCGCCTTATGAGCTTGAGTGGAACTTTGGTGACGGGGCAACCGCGACATCAAACTCAGTCGAACATATCTATGAGCTAAGCGGCACGTACACGGTAACGCTTAATGTGAAAGATGCCGAAGGTGAGGCGGTAGCTAAATCAACCTCGGTGACAGTGGTAGTGCCACTTAGCATAGAAGCCGCAGCGACCACATCTAACTTACAGGCAAGCTTTGTCGTAACTGCTGCTGGTGGTGATGGTAACTATCAAGCTAATTGGGATTTCGGTGATGGCACGCAAGGTTCTGGTTTAACTACAATGCATAGTTACGCTCAAGCGGGCACATACAATGTCGTGTTAACGCTGTCGGATGGCGCAGATCAAAGCACTAAAGGCACTGTCGAGATCACAGTAACGGCCCCAACAACAACGCCGACGGATTCTGGTGATAGCGGATCGTCTGGAGGTAGTATCGGGTGGTTTGCGTTAATTGGTGGGATTCTAGTGGGATTAAGAAGAAGGTGGTGCTAACGCACCACCCACAGATTAAATCAAGCGTTAAGAATTAAAGGCGCTCAATTACCGCCTGTGTAAAATCGGTAGTGCCGTGGCTACCACCAAGATCGCGAGTTGTACGGTCGCCGCTCTTAATAACGTCAGCCACTGCACTGCGGATTCTTTCCGCTTTATCAGCTTCGCCTAAGTACTCAAGCATTTGAATTGACGCAAGAATAACAGAAGTTGGGTTTGCAAGGTTTTTGCCTGCGATGTCTGGAGCACTACCGTGAACCGCTTCAAAGATTGCAGCATCAGTACCAATGTTCGCACCTGGTGCCATACCAAGACCACCGACAAGGCCCGCACAAAGATCTGAAAGGATGTCACCGAATAGGTTTGTTGTTACGATCACATCAAACTCTTCAGGTGTCATTACTAGTTTCATACAAGTAGCATCAACGATCATTTCTGCTGATTCGATTTCAGGGTAACGCTCACCCACTTCACGAGCAACTTTAAGGAATAGGCCTGAAGTTGATTTTAGGATGTTCGCTTTGTGAACCGCAGTTACTTTTTTACGACCTTCACGCTGTGCTAACTCATAAGCGAAAGTTACGATCTTTTCAGCACCTTCGCGAGTGATCTTTGACATTGCTTCCGCTTCGTTGCCATCCTCAGAAACAACTTGACCAAGACCTGAGTACATACCTTGCGTATTTTCACGTACGGTAATGATATCAATATCATCGTAACGTGCTTTAGTACCTTCAAATGACTTAACTGGACGAACGTTTGCGTAAAGGCCAAAATGCTTACGTAATGTCACGTTAATAGAAGTAAAACCTTCGCCAACAGGTGTAGTTAGTGGGCCCTTTAGCGTGATCTTGTTACGCTCAATCGCTTCTAGCGTTGCAGCTGGAAGTAATTCACCTGTTTTTTCTAATGCAGCCAAACCTGCGTCTACGTATTCATATTCATAGTCGCAACCTACGGCTTTTAAGATCTCGATTGCTGAATCGATGATGCTAGGGCCAATGCCGTCGCCACGGATAACTGTGATGGTTTGCTGTGCCATGTTTTTTCCTTTATCAAAAGTTGGAATACACCCGAGAAGAATTGCAGACTAAGTTTAGTAGAAATTAACAAAGGTGTACGTTCGCTTGTTTAAGCCGCGTTTTATAGCAATTAATTAGGTCTTATTCCAGTATGGAATGGAAAAATGACATACATATCATTTATGCTTGTTATTGATAGTATTTATAGAATAAATATCAGGCAATAGATGAGTAAAATCCAGTCTCTAGTAACGCCAAATCGAACTTTTGTGCGGTAACAAAACGACTTTCAGCTAAAACATCGTCAACTAATTGCTTTTGCCAGGCAGTTAACACAAAATTTGGTGATATCACTTTAAGTGCAATCAGTTTTATAAAAATGAATAGTCTACACTGAGCATTGATCTGAGACTTGTTTAGCGTTTCGCTCTCTAGCATGGCTTTGTGAAGAATACTTCTTTCAAAGTACTGCTGATTAAAGTCTAGGTATTTTTCTTTTGCTATTGCACGGATCCCAAATAGGTTAGCAATTGATACTAGTTCTTCTGAATACTCACGAGAGTGGAGCGCAGTAGCATGTTGGATCTCAACCCCTTGTTTAGTCACCAGAAACACAATAACTGCTGCGAACGGCGACAACAAACGCTCAAATTGTTCACCATAACTCTCACCCACATATAAGGCAATGATTTGACTGATTATGCCGTATTTATGCACGACATCTTCTGTAAAAGGAAGCTTGTGATTTGTTATAATTTGTTCAAGCAACACCCGCTGCGCCAGTAACCCTGCTGCATCAAGTCCCACCATTGCAAGCGAGTGCCTAACGGATGCGGCTTTTAGATTTTCACGGTTATACTGCTTTGCTGCGATCTGCACCGCACTTGAAACTGATTCAAACTCACAAATCAGTTTTTCAAGTGCCCGAATACTCTGAAATTGACTGTGAGATAATGCTTTTACTGTTGCTAATAAATGTGAGTGTTCCGAACCAAAAGGTTGTACTACTGGTTCAGCGGCTCTATCCCAAATATTGTATAGGAGATTAGCATCTGTCGTTGTGGTCAAGCTACAGTGGAATTGGAACCTACGATTGGCCTTCGCCAACTTTTTAGTTTGCCCTTGTTCAACAACAGCAATTATTTTCTCACTACTACTTTGTATCACCAAAAAGCCCACTTCGCCCTTAATTTCACACAGCATTCCCGCGGGATGTTTTACAAATGCCCCAGCAATTGCACTCAGTACCTTTAATGCAAAAGTGTAATTAAGTTTGCCATAAAGAAGCTTAATTGCTCGATCTAAAGCCATACTATTTTGTCTATAGGTTGGTGTTATTAGGCTTGCTATTCGATGAGTAATTGCCACGATCAAAGAAGCATGGTCATTAAACCGTTGGGGAATAGAGGATACTAGTTTGTTGTCGTAATTTGAAAGGCGAGATAAAACTCGCAAGCACTGCAAGTTCGGTGTTTGTCCATCACTCAGTATTTGTACTGCCAGTTGATGTCGAACTTTCCAAAGCTTATCTTGCTGCGCGTCTAGCTTTTTACCCGCTGCAAGTTGGTCGCTTTCGCGGGCAACGCATAAATAGTCTGCAAAACTCGCAAGCAATAATTCTTCAGTTACGGCACGCGAGAAATTTAAGTGATGACAAGCCATACAAACCAACACATTTTGATTCATGACCAGATTGGTGTTGTAGCCCAAGTTTTGTGAATAAAGCCCAAGCTGTCCATGCAAGCTGCTAGGGGAGGACTCGTAACAGTCCATATAAAGCTGTGCAAGTTTAACTAGGGTAGGGTAAATAGATGACCACTTTTCTTTGTGATAATAAAGACGTAATACTTTGTGTGTGCCCTGAGCTATCGCAAACAGTGTTTTACTAGTGACTATCCTTGCGTCCATCAAACTTTACCAATTTTATTAAGTAAACGGCCTATTGCTAAGCAGAAAAACAGCCCTACTCGCAAGACAAAAACTTTGCTATCTAATTTTTCTAAATGAGGCGTTTTTAACGAAACTAATATGTTATTTCACCCTTAAAATTGGTTGGAACATTAATCTGATTGGTATGACACTTTATCAAATGTAACCCTTGCACCAGGACCCCAAAGCTTCAGTACGCCATTTTCAAATAATAATCCAGTACATTCATCTTCCGTCGTAATCCCGTCCGGTTTTACAAGCTGAGTACGATAAAATACAATTTGTAAAATCGTATTATCTTGTTTCTTCTTTACATACGTTAGATCCGGACTACCCAAGGTATCTAATACTGTATCCAACTCAGTTGGTTTTTCAAGGCTAAGGTTACGAATGAAACGATTATTAAATGCTTCTCGATCCTGCCAAATCATCGCTTGCGGATCATCTTTATAGTAGTTGATAACGAGAAACACCACAGTAACGTAAACCGCAAGGCCAAGAAATATGTACTGTAATATTTTCCTAATCATCTAACTGCTCAATAAAGAATGGGTAAAATGGACTCTGTATCAACAAAACTGAGATACGCTTGCATGCAATATATCAAAGTCACCTACATTAGCCTAGCGCTTAGCGACGATGTAATACATTGCCAATAAAAAGTCCCTTCAAACCACTCGTATATCCTTCAAACTAAAGCCAATTTCAATATCTCTCCTTAGTGTCACTAGTGCCAGACTTGTAACATAATCGCTTGCTCCGGCCTCTAATTTTGCTTTTGCAGCAGGCTTTACTGTCTCATCTTTTAGCATATTTTCAAAGTCATCATGCTTTGCAAGCAGCTCTTGCGCTGTTTTGACACCAACCCCAGCAACACCTGGAATATCGTTCGTCTTGTCACCACTTAATGCCCAAAACATTTCGAGCTTGCTTTGGGTCACAGAAAATCGACTTTTGATATCTTCAAGCGAAATTATCGACTTTTTGAAATAGTCGTACACAGAGATAGCATCATTGATCAGGGGTAAGAAGCCTTTATCAGTCGATACTATCGTGCAGTTAACATTGGCGGCAGCGGCTTTACAAGCAAGTGTCGCTATCACATCATCAGCTTCATCATGTTCGGGATTAAATGATTTAACACCAACACTTGCAAACGCTTCTGAAAACTTATCGAGGTTATGATTTAGGAATTCGGGCATAGGTTGACGACTTATTTTATATTTTGGGTAGAAGTGATAACGCCAACTTTTATCACCATCAAAGACCGCAACGGCGTGTGTCGCCCCCGTTTTACGTAACAAGCTACGAGTAGCTTGCTCTACACGAAGACAAGAGGCCTTAATATGAGCCTCTTGTTCTTTATTACCTTTTGGTTCGTTAACGGCATAGATGCGCCTGATAAGGTTAAGCGCATCTATTAACAACAAATTATTCATTCACTCTAAGCTTTAATTTTATAACACGGTATATATTTGCTTCCAGGTAACTTCATTCGCCCTTGAGCTACAAATGCACCCAACAGCTTATCCATATCGGCCATCAGTGATTTATCACCACTTAATTCATACGGACCGTGCTGTTTAATTGCTGTAATACCTTCATCCTTCACGTTACCGGCAACAATACCAGAAAAAGCACGTCTTAAGTTAGCGGCCAGTAATTGTTTTGGTTGCGCTAAGTGTAAGTCTAAGCCAGACATATTTTCATGCGTCGGTGAAAAAGGATGCTGAAAATCATTTTCAATCTTTAATGTCCAATTAAAGTAATAGGCATCACCCTGAGACTTACGATACTCACGCACCGTTGCCATCGACTGCTTGAGCTTTTTGGCTACCAGTTCTGGATTGTCTACGATAATCTCAAACTTAGACAGGGCTTCTTTCCCAAGTGTTTTTTCAACAAAAGCACTGAGCTCTTCAAAATATGCAGCTGACTCTTTAGGGCCAGTTAAGATCACAGGTAAACATTGCTTTTCGTTTTCTGGATGTAACAAAATACCCAGTAAATAAAGCAGCTCTTCAGCTGTTCCGGCACCGCCTGGGAAAATAATAATGCCATGTGCGATACGGATAAACGCTTCTAGACGTTTTTCAATATCAGGCAAAATCACTAATTCATTAACAATAGGATTAGGCGGCTCAGCGGCAATAATACTGGGCTCGGTTAACCCTAAATAACGATTATTAGAGATCCGTTGCTTGGCATGGCCAATTGTAGCTCCTTTCATTGGCCCTTTCATAGCTCCTGGTCCACAACCAGTACAAATATTCAGACCACGAAGGCCCAGTTGATAGCCCACTTCCTTGGTATATTTGTATTCAACTTCATTGATTGAATGACCGCCCCAACAGACAATCATGTTAGGGTCTTTATTCACTTCAAGCGCATCGGCGTTACGCAGCATGTCAAAAACCATATGAGTAATTTCCACCGGAGATTTATTCTCACCATGGTATTTTTGACAAATAAAAAGTATATCGCGGATCACAGAGAATATGTGCTCATGAATACCGGTAATTATTTGACCATCGACAAAAGCTGACTCGGGGGGATTGCTTAACGCAATTTTTATTCCTCGCTCACGTGCGAGTAGCTGAATATCAAAATCTTCATATTTATCGTATATTTCTGAGCTGGAATCAGTATGGCTACCTACGTTCAACACCGCCAATGCACAATTTCTAAAAAGCCTATACCTCTCACTTGTGGTTGACTGCTGAAGTAAATCGACTTCCAATCTTGATAATAAGTTAAGAACCCCAGTTGGGTTTAGCTCTATTTGCATAGGCTTACTCCTTGTTTGTTATGCGCAGCGGGTGGTAATACCAACTAGTCTTAATACTTGCTCAATTTGAAGGAGCAAATCAGACGCTAACTGCGTTAAAAATTTCTCATTTAGAACAACTAAACAGCAAAATTTTCGCCTTGCCTACATGGATGTAGGTACCTTGGCGATAGCAGGACGCGGTAGCGGTGTTATCGACAAGATTTTCTTGCCTCAAAATAGAACGCTTAATTAAACGAATTGGTATAACTAAGCAAAGCGGGGACGAGTATAAAAGCTCGCCACTCAGCCTTTACCCAAGTTAACTCTATTTACTTAAAACATAGCCTATCTCGCCCGCTGTTCTTCGCTTCATAAAGCGCAGCATCGGCTCGGTCAAAGGCACTGAGCGCTGTATCCCCTTTGACAAACTGAGTAGCGCCGAGAGAAATCGTAATTTCGACTTCTTTTTCTTTAAATTTGAATGGTATAGATTTAATGACTTGCCTGACTTTTTCAAGCGGTTTTTGCGCATGAGTCAATGGCATCCCCGGCATTAGCAAGACAAATTCCTCACCGCCGTAACGTGCGATGAAATCGCTTTTCCTGATAGACTTTTTAAGCGCTCTTGCGATCACCTGTAATGTTTTGTCGCCCGCGCTATGTCCATAGCGGTCGTTGATTGACTTGAAGTGATCGACGTCGATCACAACTAGAGTCACATCTGAGTCATTAATCTCAAATAAATGCATTTCATGGGTTAGACGCTCATCAAACGCGGCTCTATTTGGTAATTTGGTTAAGCTATCCAGTAAGCTTTTGAATTTTTGTTCACTGAGCCGTTTTTTATAATTTGAAACTTTAGATTCTAAAATGTTAATTCGATTATTAATTGCATCAAAGGAGTCTAGCAGCGCCTCTCGCTCATTTTTTTCGAGTTTTTCACGCGCTATCAAATCTGCACTCAATAGCTTCAACTCATTATCGACCAAGGCCTTAAGTTCTGTTATTGAGCTGGCGTTTTGGGTTTGCTGATTTAAGTTCTGAATTTTTGATTCAATTTTATTGTTTAACGATTGCAGCTCTTTAGATGTTGATTTTGAACGTGCTGTTGTTTCAACAATAGAACGATGTAGCTCTTCTAGTGTCTGATTTAAAGAAACTAAGAAGCCTTGCGCAGATTGGCGTTCTTTGGCAATCGTTTGCGCAATAATTTTAATGATCTCTGTCGCTGCAGAATATAAATTATCTAAACTGTCATCGTCAGCAACGCTTGCCCGGATCTCTTTAACCTTTTCTATCACTTCGTCTTCGAAAATTAATTCGTTGATTAAAGCTTGAAGCTCTGCAGCTAACTCAGGATGACGGCCATCGCCGGTTTCTTCCCTAACTTCTACTTTAGATTGCAAAACGGTGTGATAAATTGAAACTAAAGACTCTAGCACTGGGATGTAAGCATTAGTGGAGTTAATTTCTTCAAGTTCAACATCTAACAAATGACGCAACTTTCTGCGTGATTCATTTGGCAAGCCTTTAAGTTTTTGCAGCAACTTGCCGCTTTGTTGAATCGCTACTTGCAACGCTTTTTGGTTATTGGAGTTGGTCACTTCTTGAGACTTCAATGGCTCAGAGATACCATCGATAAACGGCGCTAGCTGCTCAAAATCAACACCTTTATTAAGCACAGTACGAAACTTAGCCAGCTGATTATCAAGCGAAACATCTTGCCCTTTGCAGGCGAGGGATAACTTTGCAGCAAACTGAGTTAGAAGTTCTACTTGTTGTTTTCTTGCATCCTCAAGCGTTTTTCTAGCCTCGATGGCTTGCTTTAATTTTTGCTCGAGCATTAAGGCATTGTCAGTCACAGATTTCCAATCATAAAATAATCTCTTAGTTATTAAGTCTACAACAAATTAGGTCGTTATGTGCAGAAATTTAACGTGGTAACGTATCGGAGTTTGCTGTTTACTCATCGATATTACTTAGCGTGTAAGTTGCTGATTTGGTAAATTGATCATATCTCGAATTACCGACAAATAATAATGAAGAAAAGTCTTATTGCCTTAGCATGTACAGCAACATTTAGTGTTTATGCTGACGTCGACTACCGTATTTCAATTACGCAACCACAGCATCACCTCGCAGAAGTGGAAGTAAAGTTTCCAAAATCCTCACAGTCAAGCATTGATGTGCAACTCCCAGATTGGCGCACAGGTCGCTACGAGATATTGGATTTAGCCAATGGCGTACGCTTTTTTGACGCCAAGTCTCAAAACGGACAAGTACAAAAATGGGAAAAAATTGATAAAAGCACATGGCGTGTACACCTTAGCGAGCCGACCGAACTGACGGTTAAATACCAGATTTATGCCAATGAGTTAGGTCTTCGAGCCAGACACATAGACGACACCCACGCGTTTATCGATGCATCTGGCTTTTTGATGTTTAGTGAATCTTTCAGATCTGAGCCTGTATCTGTTGAACTCAATGTTCCGAAAGACTGGCGCTCTGTTTCCGGTATGGACTTTGCCGATTCAAAACATAGCTTCAAAGCCGATAACTATGACATATTGTTAGATTCCCCTATTGAAACTGGCATTAATCAACTGCATAAGTTTGAGGTAGATGGCCGTAAATATGAATTAGTTATTTGGGGCAACGGCAACTATGACGTTGACCAAATGCTCGCTGATCTTAAAAAACTCGTTCAAACCGGCACGCTTATTTGGCACGATTATCCTTATGACCGTTATGTCTTTATGGTGCATGCAACCAGTGGTGCACGAGGGGCAACTGAGCACTTAAACTCGACGATTATTCAAAGACATAGGAACAGTTTTAAAGACAGAGATGATTACATTGGTTTTATCTCTACTGCAGCACATGAATTCATTCACACGTGGAATGTCAAAAACTATCGCCCAGCAGGTATGGTTCCTTATGATTACGTCGCACCAAACTACACTGATTTATTGTGGCTAGCAGAAGGCTCAACCAGCTACTTTGAGGATTATTTACTGCTAAGCGCAGGGATCACCACCAATGATGAATATCTTAACATGCTGACTAAGCGTGTTAACCGTCATTTGAAAACTCCTGGTCGTCATATTCAGTCAGTCGCAGCAACGAGCTTTGATAAATGGATCAATCAAGGTGGCGATCATGGGATAAATTACAGCACCAATATCTATTCAGAAGGGGCGTTGGTATCCATGGCGCTTGATATTGACTTACTCGCAAAGTCAAACGGAAAAATTAGCTACCGTGACGTTCATAAAGCGCTTTACAAACAGCACAAACTGCCACACAGCTTCACCAGCGAAGATGTTAAAAACATCCTAAAAGAGCTCACAGACCTAGACTATAGTGCTTGGTGGAATGAATATGTTGATACGCCAGCGAATATAGATTTTGACAAATTATTCGACAAAGTAGGGCTTGTTTATGGTTATCCAGAGTCGGCAAAAGTGATTGCTGGCTTAAATGGTATGGCAAGGCAAAAGGGTCAGTTACTGGAGCTGACCCATGTGGCTCGTGAAGGAAATGCATGGCAAGCGGGGTTAACAGCAGGCGATCTTATCGTTGCATTTGATAAGCACCATGTTCGTAAAGATTTAAAAACAAGCTTAGAAAACTTCGAGCCAGGTCAAACAATCACAATAGATTTTATCCGTCGAGATAAGTTAATGAATACCAAAATCAAGCTTGACCGTGACCATGATAAGCCTAAAAAAATAACATTCATGCCAAACCCATCAAACGAGCAAGCATTACTTTATAAAGCATGGATGGGTGTTTCTCACCCAAATGAAATAAAATAATGCCTAATCAAAAAGGGCTGATAACTATCAGCCCTTTTAAATCCGTAGTCCTAAGCTCAGTCGCAATTAGCTTAACTTAGAACAACTTAACTTACATAATGCGAGAGAAGAAGCGTGAACGGTTCTTAGAGCGGCCTCTACGCATAGAAGAGCGGATCTGAGAGCGTGTACCTGCTAGCCAGCTTTCACGGTCTACTTTGGCGTTATCACCACGCCTTGCTTCTTCAGTAGCTCTAAAGCCACAGAATTCACGGTATGCTTTTAAGTCTAGTGACAATTCTTGCAATACAAGTTCAATCATAATCGCGTCATCCACATAACCCAGTACAGGGATATGATCTGGAACGATATCTTCTGGCTCACTGAAATAAGCAAGAGAAGCCATGATCTCTCGCTTTTCATCTTCAGGCATTTGCCATTCTTCATCTAACACAGCATCAATTAGCGTTTGTAATGAAATTAGACGAGTACTAACAAATTCAGGAAGGTTGGATTTTTCCATTGTTGCCACTAAATCTCGCGCTTTAGCAATGATTTCGGCATCACTCACATCGCCACTTTTTTCGATAGCAGCTTTCATCATTCCACGGAAGTGTTCTAGATCTGAATCAGAGAGTTCAAAGTTGATTTCTATAGACACGTCTGTGCTCCCTCAACGTTGTTATTATTAATGGTTTAAGCAAAAAGTTAATCTTATTGCAATAATCTTAGATACTAGCATATCTTTTTCAGAAGTCTTCTCATAAATTACACTTTTAACACGAATTTTTCTCTATTATGTACAGCCATCGCCCCCATCGGTTAAAAGGCATACAGCGGTTTTCACACTGTGTAGTTAGAAATGATGATGATAGCGTTTGAGAACTAAACTTCGATAAAACTTATTTTTTATAAATTTATTTATCTGGAGCAACTGTTTACGCCAAAAATACCGTTTTGCTCCTGTAACGCGTGGTGCTCTATCTATGGTACTAGCAAACTTTTCGCCATGGCTGACAGGACAAGGACTCATTACGAATACACTCAGCTCTTTTTCCCAAAAATGTTGATAATCAATATCGATCGGCCTACCAAAAGGAATTGATTTGGATAATATTTTCTTTGCCCCCTTAAGACTTACAAGCTGAGCAACCGTTCCTGCAGGTACTTTATTTTGCATAAATAACGATAGCGATTTGTTTAGGGGGAAGCTTGCAATCGGAGTTCTTTTGTTCTTCTGAGACTGGAATAGCTTGATCATATCCCACTCAAATGGCAGTGAAGCAATCATTTGGTCTATCTGTGCTAAGTCGTTGTGTAGTTGAAAATCATCTTCAAAAATAAAAGCATAGGGGAGTTTTAACTCAACAATTCTGCTTAGTGCTTTCATGTGACTTAGATAACAACCTATCTCTCCTAGCGTTAAAGGGCGAAAATACTGTTTAGCATTTTTTTTCTTACAATAGCTCGCGCCTAATACATCTGCGTTCAGCTCTGCTCCTTTCACTGCGCTAACCCTTTCAAAGGGGAGTGAGAATTTATCAAATTGAGAAGTAGACTCTGCTAGTCTATCTGTACAAGAGTCTAAATTGATGAGAAAAATATTCGGTTTGGTCACAATAATGCATACATCCACATAATAAGTACACCAGAGTGTGCGGTTTTTGTGTGACGATGGAATGAAGAAATTAAGATATAGAGTCGAAATTAGCAACCTAATGTAGAATCTATCCAAGCTAAGTCAGACTAGTTGAAGGAAGTCGAAAACGCGTGAAATGCTAATCTGAACTAATTCAGCTAATCAATCGATAAGCGGAGAAGCAGGGTTTTTCTCCGCGTTTTGGATTTTATTTCTCAGTTACATTAAACGTAACTATCCATGGCGTGACTTTATCAAGACCTTTGCCTAGTTCAATTGCGATTTTGCTGGTCGAGCTCGGTGACATAATTTGCGTACGCATCAGGTCACCACTTTTCTGGCTATCACCCACCCAAGAGGGATCTAAACACTGCTTTGCAAGACCTTGCGCATAGTTATGAATTTTTACTGCGTTTTCGTACTCTTTGAACTGTTCTGAACAGGTATATTTTGTTTTACCTAAAGTACTTTCTATAATTTGACACTTGTTGCCAACTAGATGTGCTTTTGCCTGCCAAGAGTTAATCAACTTTGTACCAACTTCAGCGCCTTTAAGCGCAGAAAACCCATTTGAAGATGCACTTAGAAGCGTATTTAGCTTTTCACACCCCGACATATCATCAAGCTTTTCTTGTTGCTCAGGAGTCAGTGTTGAACATCCGACAGCTGTCAACCCTGCCAACATTAGAGCAAGTAATCTTGTTTTCATAAACCGTTCCATACTGTTCGCAATAGCACCATTAAAGTTAGACTAATATTTTGCCACTGCATAGTTGTAAGACTATGAGAAGTTTACCTTATTTATATGAATAGGAGTTGATCTAATTACAGATTTATCCCAAATATAGTAAGTTGGCTTGTTACGGCACGATGTCGGAACAAGCCAACGAAAAGATAGGTGAAATGATTACTTACCCAAAGCGCAAATTACTGATGCCTATCTTTTAGCGTATTGACCACATCACTGAGCGTAAGCCCTTGTCTCTGTAATAAGACAATAAGATGATACAATAAGTCTGCGGACTCATTGAGCAACTCTTCGTTGTCGTTTTTCATCGCCGCCAGTGCCACTTCAACACCTTCTTCTCCGACCTTTTGACAACTACGGCTTAAGTCTTTTGCAAACAAAGAAGCGGTATAACTACTTTCAGGGGATGCATTTTTCCTCTGGGCAATCACTCGCTCAAGCTTACCTAAAAATGCAAGCTCTGGCATGGTATCCGCAAAGCAACTTTCGCTGCCAAGGTGGCAAGTTGGACCTTGTGGCTTTGCGTAAATCAGCAGGCTGTCTTTATCACAATCGGTATGCACTGCCACCAAAGTTAACACATTATTTGAAGTTTCACCTTTGGTCCAAAGACGCGATTTAGAACGCGAATAAAAAGTCACAAGTTGCTTTTCTAGTGTCACTTCAAGGGCTTCTTTGTTCATAAAGCCTTGCATCAACACTACCCCGGTTAATACGTCTTGTACGATAGCGGGAATGAGTGCTGATTTATCAAAATCTACTTCTGCTATGTTTTGTTTATTAATTATCATTGTCGTGCTGCCACATCATTATTTATTAAGAACTGCTTGAGCTTTGGAATTTCAATCACACCTTTATGGAACACACTTGCAGCCAAAGCACCATCGACATTAGTTTGTTTAAATACATCAACAAAGTCTTGCATACTGCCTGCGCCGCCAGAGGCGATAAGTGGCACTTTACACAATGTTCTAATCGCGCTGAGCTGCGCTATGTCATAGCCATTACGCACGCCATCTTGATTCATACAATTAAGTACAATCTCTCCGGCTCCAAGATCTTGAACTCGTTTGACCCATTCTTGCGTTTTGTATCGAGTACGACTTGCCGCATTCGGATCGCCAGTTAACTGGTATACTAAATATTCTTGAGTTTGCTTATCATAAAAACTGTCTACGCCTACAACCACACATTGCTTGCCAAATTCATCATGTAACTCTTTAATGAGTTCAGGCCTTGCAATGGCAGGGCTATTAATGGAGATCTTATCTGCACCTTGCTCAAGCACTCGAGCTGCATCAGCCACCGATTTAATCCCACCAGCTACGCAAAATGGTATATCAATATGTCTAGCAATTTCAGCTACCCAATTCACATCAAGCAAACGCTTTTCAACGCTGGCACTGATCTCATAAAACACCAGTTCATCAGCACCGGCCTCACTATAACGCTTGGCGAGATCAAGAATATCCCCAACCACTTCATGGCCTTGGAATTTAACACCTTTGACAACCTGGCCGTCTTTTACGTCTAAACAAGGAATTATGCGTTTTGATAGCATGTTAAGGCCTCCTCAACGCTAAAAACACCTTCAAGTAGCGATTTGCCAAGTATTACTCCACCTACTTGTTGTTTCGCAAGCCGTGCAATATCCTCAAGAGAGCTCACGCCCCCTGATGCTTGTACTTTAATTGCACTGTTATGCTTAGTGATGTCTTCGTATAATGCAAACGATGGACCTGTCATCGTGCCATCCTTACTGATATCTGTGCATAAAAAGTCGCTTACACCTTGCTCTACATAAAAATCTAACAGCTCGAATAGATCGCTTTTCGCATCATTGAGCCAGCCGTGAGTAGCAGGAGACCAGCCATTTTCAGTTTTGTTCACGTCAAGTGCTATCACAAATTTATCGGCGCCACATGCTTTAATCCATGCTGCAACTTCTTGCTGTTTATCTACCGCCATCGAGCCTATCACCACTTGGGCGGCTCCGGCATCTAGCCATTGCTTTACGTCGTCCATACTGCGAATACCACCGCCTACTTGAAAGGGTACAGATAAAGCCTTAGTCGCTGCCTGAATGGTGCGCCATTGCTTTTTGCTCGGGTCTCGAGCACCTTCTAAATCTACCAAATGGAGCTTTGCAGCACCTGCATTTTGGTATTCAAGTAAACGCTCCGCTAAATTAAATGGGTAAAACTGTGCAGTTTCGTACTTGCCTTGATACAAACGAACAATATTGTTCTCTAATACATCTAAAGCGGGAATAATCATTGTTCGTCCTTTTATAGCTGCCAATTAATAAAGTTTTGTAAAAGCTGCGCACCAACCTTGCCGCTGCGCTCAGGGTGAAATTGCATGCCAGCATAATTGTCGTTTGCAACAATCGCAGAAAACGCTTGACCGTACTCACCCGAAACCAGTGTCGATTGATTGATGGTATGCGCAAAACTGTGCACAAAATACACTTGCTCTTGTTCACTGAGTCCTGCCGTGAGCGCATGGGGCTTCACCACTCGGAGATTATTCCAGCCCATGTGCGGTGCTGTTAACTCGTTAGTCTCTAATAACTCAACCTTACCCGGAATGCGACCTAAGCACGGAATATCACCTTCTTCTGTCGATTGACAAAGCAGCTGCATCCCTAAGCAAATACCCATCAAAGGCCGTTGATAGTCAGCTATCGCCTCTGCCCAGCCTTGTTCATTTAAACGCTTCATTGCCACATTGGCATGGCCTACGCCCGGTAAAATTGCTCGTTCAAAGCTGGCTAGTTTCTCCGGTGCAGTGATCACTTCAGGTGTAACACCAAGGCGCTCAAATGCAAAACGCACTGAATTAATATTGGCACAACCGGTATTAATAATTGCAATCATAAACACCCCTTAGAACTTGCCATTTGCTGTGACGCATCCGTTGCAATTGCCATACGAATAGCACGAGAAAACGCTTTGAATAAGCCTTCAACTTGGTGATGGGCATTACCTTCACTGACGCTCAGAATTAAACTCACAGCCGCATTATCCGCAAATGACTTGAAGAAATGCTCAACCATTTGTACATCCAAGTCACCCACTTTATCTCGTGTAAAATCAGCATTGAGTACAAAAGATGCGCGTCCAGATAAGTCCAACTGACATTCTGCTTTACATTCATCCATCGGCAACGCAAAGCCATAACGTGCGATTTGTGATTTTGTGCCAAGCGCGGCCTTAAAAGCCTGACCAAGAGCAATCCCGATGTCTTCTACGAGGTGGTGTTCGTCTATGTGTAAGTCACCTTTCGCCTGAATATTCAGGCCAAGGTTGGCGTGGGTTCTGATCTGATCTAGCATGTGGTCAAAAAAACCAAGCCCCGTCGAAATTTCCCCATTGGCTTGTTGGTCTAGATTTATCGCCACCGAAATCTGCGTTTCTTTGGTATTTCTGGCAATTTGTGCGCTGCGATTTAAGGTGGTTAACTGCGTCACAATAGCAGGCCAGTTATCTTTGTAGAGAATACCTTCAATGCAGAGGTTTTCTGCGAGCTGAATATCCGTTTGTCTATCCCCAATAACAAACGATTTGCTAAGGTCCACTTTGCCCGAGCGCATCAGTTCGGTGAGTAATCCAGTTTTAGGTTTACGACATTGGCAATTGTCTTCATCAAAATGAGGGCAGATCAATACCTCTTCGAAACGGATCCCTTGGCTTGTTAGTATTTGCATCATTTTATCTTGAGGCGCATCAAAATCTGCTTTAGGGAAGCTACTTGTGCCGAGGCCATCTTGGTTAGATACCATCACTAATTTATAACCAAATGACTGTAATTGTAATAACGCAGGGATCACATTAGGTAATAGTGCTAGCTTCTCTAGACTATCTACTTGTTTATCGGTTATTGGCTCTTCGATAATAGTGCCATCGCGGTCGATGAATAAATACGGGGCGCTCATGATACTTCCTCAGTGACTAGGCATTGTTTCAGCCAATTTTCTACTTGTTTTAATTCCTGCTCGTTGCCGATAGAGATGCGCAGCCAATTGTCCTCGCCAAACAGCACAAATGGCCGCATGATTAAACCTTGGAGCATCGCTTGCTTTACAAACTGTTTGTCGGTTAGCTGTAAAGTAACAAAGTTGCCTTCGCCACATAATATTGCGCTTACGAATTCGCTGTCTTGTAGCCATTGTATAAGCTTCTTTTTTGCTAGGTTCAAAATAGAGACTTGGCGACGCATCTGAGTTAATGCGTCTGGCGTTAACGCAGTTGCTGCAATTTGTGCCACGACTGTAGAAACAGGGTAGGGCGCAATCACTTTTCTCACCGGTGCCAATAGTTGTTCACTTGCTAACATAAAGCCAACGCGAAGTCCCGCTAGTGCAAACGCTTTAGATAGCGTACGCAGCACGACGACATTTGAGAACTCTTTGATTAGCTCGACACAGGTTTTTTCTTCACAAAACTCAATATAGGCTTCATCAACGACCAAAATTGCACGGCCTTGAAGCTTACCTGCAAGTGCTGCAACTTTGCTGGCAGGTTGCATTGCACCGGTTGGGTTATTTGGATTACAGACGAAGACAAGTTTAGCCTCGCCAATTGCAGCGGTTAGTGTATCCACATCGTCATTGGCAAGCTGATCTTGGCTTAATTCATTAATCGCAATGTTATGAGTGTCAGCCGTAACTTTATACATTCCATAGGTAGGAGTAAAAATCGCAATGCTATCTTTGGCTGACTCGCAGTAAGTTCGAACTAAAAGTTCAATCCCTTCATCTGCGCCACGAGTCATCAGCACATTTGTTTGCTCGACTTTTGCGTAGCTCGCATAGGCACCTATTACGACTTGTGGCTGCGGATCAGGGTAACGATTTAAGTTATCAAAACGCATTTCAAGCATACGAGCGTATGGACTTTCATTGGCGTTAAGCCATGTTGTGCCTGTCAGCTTTTCGCTTTTTGCAGAGCTGTAAGCCTTTAGTTTTTCGATGTTATTAGGTAACGCAATACTAGTCATTAATACTCTCCAACCTTACTTTAACAGCATTCGCGTGAGCGTCTAGACCTTCAGCTTGTGCCAGAGGTAAAATGGCAGAGCTCAAACCACGCAGGCCCTCTTTTGTGATGGTTTGTACTGTGTAAGCCTTATAAAAATCCATCAGATTTAAACTTGAGTAGGTTTTTGAATAACCATAGGTTGGCAGTACATGGTTGGTGCCTGAAGCATAGTCACCTGCTGACTCTGGCGTATAGTCACCGACAAACACTGAGCCCACGTTTTTTACTAGCGGCAGGAAGCATTCAGCATCTCTTATCTGTAAGATAAGGTGTTCTGGTCCATACTCTGCTGAGATCTCAAATGCTTGCTCTATGCTCTCAACTAAAACAAGCGTGCTATTTTTAAGCGCAGCTCTGGCAATATCAGCGCGGCTAAGTTCGCCGAGTTGGCGCTCGATTGCAGCTTGAGTTTCTTCGATAAGCTGACTATCAGATGCTAATAATATGACTTGCGAGTCTTCACCGTGCTCCGCTTGAGAAAGTAGATCGGCTGCGATAAATTCTGGATTAGCCCCTTTATCTGCAATCACTAACACCTCTGAAGGGCCTGCAGGCATATCAATCGCAAGTCCAGGCACTGACTGAGAAAGTAACTGTTTTGCCATCGTAACAAAGCTATTACCTGGGCCAAAAATCTTATTCACTTTTGGTACGCTGTCGGTACCTAAAGCCATCGCAGCAATTGCTCCAGCACCACCACATTCAATAATGTCAGTAATGCCACAGAGTTTAGCTGCATACAAAATCGCAGGGTTTATCTGACTATCACCTTTAACTGGGGTTGCTAACACGATTGTTTTGGCACCGCTTAGCTGCGCGCAAACACCTTGCATCAATACAGAAGAAGGTAGAGGAGCGCTACCACCAGGTACATATAAGCCTACAGCTTCTATCGCTTGATATCTAAGCTCGCAGATCACACCCGGCTGAGTCTCAACTGTCTTGCTTTGTGGTAGCTGCAACTGGTGAAACTTTTTAATGTTGCTATAAGCTAGGTCAATAGCACTTTTCAGCTCTGGCGCTAACGCGTATTCGCTGTCGGCGATCTCTGTTTCTGTCACTCTTATTCTGGGGCTGACGCGAGCATCGAATTGCTCAGCATAATCAATAAGTGCGTTGTCGCCGTTGCGAGCGACGTTTTCGATTATCGTTTCAACTGCCGCTTTTACCTTGTCACCCACTTTGACCGCAGGACGGCTCAAGCATTCTATGCGTTGCTCGCTGGTGGCTAACTGCCAATCAAACATGGTATTACTCCATCATCTTTTCAATTGGCATAACCAGAATGGAGTTAGCGCCAAGCGCCTTTAACTCTTCCATTGTCTCCCAAAACAGAGTCTCAGAGCTGACCATGTGAAGTGCAACATATTCATCGCTGCCAGCAAGTGCAAGCAAAGTTGGTTGGCCGGTACCTGGTAAAAGTGCACATACTTCATCTAACTTGTTCTTTGGTGCATGCATCATGATGTACTTACTTTCTTTTGCTTGTTTCACTCCTTTAAGGCGTGGCATTAGCTTATCGATTAGCGCAAGCTTACTTTGGTCAGTCAATGCTGCATTTTGAATGAGGCAAGCATTCGATTCTAAGATAGTATCGCCTTGCATAAGGCCATTAGCTTCGAGCGTTGCACCGGTTGATACTAGGTCACAAATGGCGTCAGCGAGACCTGCTCGAGGTGCAACTTCTACCGAGCCTGTTAACATGACCACACTAGCATCAATGTTCTCACGTTTTAGATATTGCTTTAAAATCTCAGGGTAGGTGGTTGCGATGCGTTTGCCGTTAAACCAGGCTTTTTCCTGTAGACCTAGCTCTTGTGGCCACGCCAGCGCTAAACGGCAAAAGCCGAAGTCCAATTTTGAAAGCTTAGTGACTTCAGCAAACTGCTCGTTACGCACACGCTCAGCTTGCGCTTCTTCTAAAACATTTTCGCCAACAATGCCTAAATCACAAACGCCGTCCATTACAAGACCCGGTATATCATCATCACGCACTCTAAGTACATCAATAGGCATGTTGGTAGAGTGTGCAATTAGACGCTGTTCACGTAGATTTAATTTTACACCTAGTTGTTTGAGTAGGGCTTGGCAATCCTTTGAAAGACGGCCTGATTTTTGGATTGCGATTCTTAAACGATTATTGTTACTCATTATTTATTTCCTAATTCTTTAAACGAAAAACCCCGAGGCGGAACCTCGGGGCGAAATAAACTTTGACTATACTTTTTGTTTCGCCGGAGGTTCCTTTAAGGAATAACCCACCAGCGAAATACCTGACAGGTTATCCCGTATGATGATGGTGATGATGAATTGCTGTCAGTGTCATTAGCATGATGTTACCTTTGTAATATATCTGCTGTTCAAAAAGTTCATTTATAGATAAACATAATTTTGTTCTACTTGGCAATCATTTTTTAACGCAAATTAAAGAATAGCTTATAACAGCCGATAATAAGCAATATCAACAGCAGGTTAGTGGAGGATCATATGGATGCATTCAAACCCTTTTTAGCCCCTATCGTAAGACTTGATGTCGCACATAAGTCTGCATTTCATGTAGCTGGTGTTCAGCACTATAAGATTGAAAAAATTAAGAAAGACCTCAAAACAGATGTCGAACTTAAACGCCAAGCTGCTGAGCATGAAAAAATTAAAGAAAGTGAAGATGAAGAGGATGAGGAGGAAAAATCTCACGAAGAACATAAGGGTGAGAATCTAGATACATGGGCCTGAATAGCGAACAACCTATTAACTGTGGCAGTACCATATTAAACAAACCTTTGATTAGCCTGATTGAAAGCGCAAGCTCGGCTCACCCACTTTATATTCGAGAAGCTCCTTACAATAAACCTCTTAGGATATAATTTTCCAGTCAAACTGGTCGTTTATTTAGGGAGAAATAATATGTTAAATAAATCAGTGAAGAATCTCATAGGTTGCTTTGTTGTAGGTCTGTCTGTGCTAGCATTAGCCCCGAGTGTTGTACCTGGTAGTATGGCTGTCTTAGCATTTTACTCAAGCCTTGTACTACTCCTAGTTTCCTTGTTTACCATTTCTTCAGCCAATCACCGCCACTTTCAATTGACAGCAATCATTGTCGGCGTCGGTATGTTGGTTTTGAATGATTACTTGCGTGTCGTCATGCCTTCGCCAGAATCTACTTGGACTAACCGCATCGCTTTATATCTCGTATATCTCACTATTTGTGGGGTGGGTATGATCAAGATTAAACGACAACTTAACAGGTAATACCAGTTGTATTAAGTAAATGATCTATTTCGAAGCGGGGAAATAGCTTTAGTAGCTAGGCAAAAATTTTGCTATTTAGTTGTTCTAAATGAAAAGTTTTTAACGAAGCTAATATGCTATTTCACCCTTCAAATTGATTAGATAATTAATTCAATTGGTATCCACTCTCAGTTATTGCCAAACAGCGGTTGCGATTTGATGCTTAGCCACATACAATTTCGCGACCTGTCTGTTTGTAAACTACATTACTTTGGCTGTATCTACGACTTTCTCTTCTACGGGGCCTTTAGCCCAGCATTTCCCGGGCTATCAACCAAGGCAGCCCCAAATTGATATGGCAATTGCGGTAGAAGAAACTATACAAAATGGTGGACAATGCATCGCCGAAGCAGGAACAGGGACGGGGAAAACATTTGCTTATCTCATTCCTGCCTTTCAGTCTAAAGGTAAAGTCATCGTCTCTACCGGCTCTAAGGCCTTGCAAGAGCAATTATTCCATCGTGACGTGCCGACCCTAAAAAAGGTGCTTGGCAGTGGTAAAAAAGTCACTTTGCTAAAAGGTAGAGCCAATTACCTTTGCCCTTATCGCTTGTCACAGCATTTGAGCCATGTGCCAACCGACGACCCAGATGTTATGCACCAACTTGCTATGGTTGCAAAGTTCGCTTCTGAAACACACAGTGGAGACTTAGCCGACTGTGTTGGTATCGAAGAAGACGCAAAGGTATTACCCTACGTTACTTCAACTGCAGATAACTGTTTAGGGAAAGAGTGCCCAGACTACGAAGACTGTTATATCCGAAAGGCAAGATTAAAGGCAGTCGATGCCGATGTTGTGGTGATCAACCATCATTTATTTTTTGCCGATATGGCCGTAAAAGATTTAGGCTTTGCAGAGCTAATGCCAACCGCGGATAGCTATATCTTCGATGAAGCACATCAATTACCGGAAATTGCCAGTGACTACTTTGGTGAGACTATCAGCACTAAAGCTTTGCAGGCGCTTATTAACGATTTGAGGGTGATCTACCGCGCTGATATTCCAGATATGTTACAACTTGGCAAAACACTCAATAAATTGGAAACCAGTGTCGCCGATTTGCGTTTGGTATTTGGTGGCGATGGTGCTCGTGGTGATTGGCGTGAAGCGCTGGCGAATAAACCGATTTGCGATGCCATGCATCGAGTGATAGCTAACTTAGACTTTCTCTATAAGGTACTCAAACTTTGTCTGGATAGAAGTGAAAAAATAGAACACCCATTTGAAAAGGTCATGACCTTTAAAAGCCAGTTTGAACGTGCCTTTGATACCAGCCAAACCGGATTTAGTTACTGGTTCGAAACCACAAGACGCTTTTTATCTATTCATATCACGCCGCTTGATGTATCAAGTAAGTTTGCACAAATTGTCAAAACCACTGAGGCAAGCTTTGTATTTACCTCCGCCACCTTATCCGTCGATAATTCCCTCGAGCACTTCAGTCGTAGCCTAGGGCTCAAACCGACCTCACAATTTATTGTTGAGAGCCCATTTGACTATAAGCAACAAGCCTTGTTATGCCTGCCACGCTATCTACCAGAGACCCGTGACGACCTAATGCCACATGCGCTGGTAAAGCTTGCAAAGCAAGTGATTGAAGCGGCAAAAGGGCGTACATTTTTACTCTTTACCAGTTATCGCGCGATGCATTTAGTCTACGAAGGACTGAATACGGCGCTGCAATATCCCATTTTTATGCAAGGGCAAGCATCTAAACGGATAATACTCGAACAATTTATTCGGCATGGAAACGCCGTACTACTTGGTACAGCCTCCTTTTGGGAGGGCGTGGATGTGAGAGGTGACACTTTGAGTTGTGTTGTCATTGATAAGCTACCATTTGCTTCACCAGATGACCCTTTGTTGCAAGCTCGTATGCGCGACGCTGAAATGCGTGGATTAGAACCCTTTGATGCAATACAACTCCCCCAAGCTGTAATCGCGCTGAAACAGGGGGTTGGGCGATTAATTCGTGATGCTAACGATAAAGGTGTACTGATTATTTGCGATAATCGCTTAGTTACGAGAAAATACGGCCAGACGTTTTTAAGTAGTTTGCCTGATATGTCTCGCACGAGAGACTTAAACAAGGCAATTCGATTTTTAGAGAATATTGATAAAAATGAAAAATAACCTGTTGGCCATAGATGCCTCCACCGAAGCACTCAGTATTGCATTGCACTATGAAGGCAAGTTTATTCGCCACTTCGAGGTTTGCCCACAGCAGCATAGTCAAAAGATACTTCCCTTAGTTGAACGTATCTTACGCGAAGCCGATATCACTCTTAGTGAGCTGGATGGCATTGTATTTGGACGTGGGCCTGGCAGCTTTACAGGGGTGAGAATAAGTACAGCAGTTGCGCAAGGCTTAGCATATTCTTCAGGTCTTAAGTTGGTTGGTGTTTCAACTTTGCAGGCGATGGCGCAACAGGCATACATGGAAGCAGGCAAGTCCAGCGTAGTGTCGGCAATAGATGCACGTATGGGTGAGATCTACCTATGCCAATACAACGGGGAAACTTGTGGTGTTATTCAACCAAGCACCGAAGAAACAGTTATTACGCCTGAAAATATCGACTTTACATCGAGTGGTGCGGCAGGTGTTGGTACAGGATGGCAAGCATTCTCAGAGCTTGCTACACAGCTTGACTGCGAAATCATTGACAATATCACATTACCAGACGCTTATTACATGCTGTTTATAGCCGACGATAGTTTCACACAAGGCTTATCTGTGGATGCGGCTGACGCCCAGCCGCAATATGTGAGGGATACTGTGACGTGGAAAAAGTTGCCAGGTCGAGAATAAAGGCGTATTTTTATACAAGCATATCGTATTTATTGAGCTAGAACGTGAAACTAAATTCAATCATTCAACAAGCTGGTACTTACCAAGTAAAGCCACAGCCTAAAAAGGCCGTGAGCCCTGCTATTGAAGACGGAAATACGGCGAAGCTCAATACCGCACAGATCAAAACCAGTGAAAAGGGCATTGCGTTGGTGGAGCAGTTCCAGTCGCAGCAACGTTCGACTATCTACGACCGCCCTAACTTTCGTACTGGACAGGCAATTAGTGAATACAAAGCAATTGCAACGGAAGCAAGACGAGATGAGATAAAAAGTATGATTGGCGTTTCTGTTTACGCGTAATACCAATTCACTTAATTAAGTGGTCTATTTTGAGGCAAGAAAATCTTGTCGATACACCGCTACCGCGTCCTGCTATCGCTAAGGTACCTGCATCCATGTAGGCATGACAAAAATTTTGCTATTTAGTTGTTCTAAATGAGAAATTTTTAACGCCGTTAGCGTCAGATTTGCTCCTTCAAATTGAGCAAGTATTAAGGCTAATTGGTATATTATCTCATCCAAAACTATAAAACAAAGAAGGTCAGCAAATGCTGACCTTCTTTGTTTGAAATAGTAGATGAAGATTTCTACTTTTTAATAAATCCAATCAGTTTATCCGCAATTGCGGTATTGTTTTGCGAGCCAATGAACGCTTCTTTACCTTTACCATGGGCAAACACTTGTACATCGATAGCGGTGTGACCACCCGTTGTCCAACCAGTGAAAGATGCATCACTAATTGCCTCTTTAACGACAATGCTAAGCGCCTTCGGACCCTGTGAAAGTGCTTCTTTTACCTTTAGCTCAGTCGCACTGTCATACTCAAGACCTGTGAGCTCTTGCCATGTTGCTTTAACGTCTTTTGTCTTTGCAAGTGCTTTTGCAATTTCGCCCGCTGAACCTTTCACTTTAGCGATCACATCACGTTCCCAGCGATACTGACCATTCGCACCAAGCGTTAATCCACCGGTAGAGTGATCTGCTGTGATCACCAAGATAGTGTCTGGGTTGTTATCAACAAAAGTCTTTGCCAGCTTAATTGACTCTGCAAAGTCGTCCATTTCATGCATAGCACAAGCGATATCATTAGCATGTCCACACCAGTCAATCTGACTACCTTCAATCATTAAGAAGAAGCCTTTATCATTTTGATTTTCCAATAATGATAGCGCCGTTTTAGTCATTTTAGTTAGGCGCTGCGGCTCTTCATCAATTGCGAATGGCAGACCTACTTCTGCGAACAGACCCATAGCAGGAATTTTATTTAGCGTTTCAAGCTTGGATAAAGCATCAACGTATTGATAACCTGCGTCTTTAAATTCATTAACTAGGTTTCTATCTTCACGAATGAAGTATTTAGTGCCGCCACCAAGCATAAGATCTACGGGTAGTTTTCCTGCGATTTTATTGTCGATGTAATCATTGGCAATGTCGTCATAGTTACGACGCGATTCATTATGAGACGCGAAACTTGCAGGTGTTGCATGGTTGATTTGCGATGTTGCAACAAGCGCGGTTGTTTTACCTTTTCTTTTCGCCACTTCAAGCATCGTTTCCAAATGTTCTTTATGGGTGTCTACCGCAATTGCGCCATTATAGCTTTTAGTTCCTGTACTCAGAGCGGTTGCACCTGCAGCACTGTCTGTTACAACCGTGTCGTCGTCTGGATAGGTATGCGCCATACCAACCAAAATAGAGTCGAAAACCGTTGGGTCAACCACTTTCGTGGAAGGGTCATCTTTAAAATAACGATAGGCAGTGGTATAAGCTGGGCCCATGCCGTCGCCAATCATATAAATGATATTTTTTGGAGCAGCCAGTGTCGGATCCGCAAATACTAACCCAACAAATGAGGCCAAAAGACCAGTTTTGAATTTCATTGTTATTCCCGTGTACTTTCCTAAATAGAAACCTGTTGTTCGAACCTCGCTACTTGCATACCCGAAAGGTAGCTGTGTTCAAATTAAAAATATTTTCAACAAATCAAAGTAGTAAGTTCAAATATGTCACGGTAAGATGATAAATCAATGATGATACAATGAACACTAAAAGAATTAATCGATGTCTATAGATGCGATAAAAGAACAAAAAATCGGGCCATTCTCCTACCAAAGCTGGGGAGAGGGGGATCAAACTGTGGTCTACCTTCATGGTTGGCAAGACAACAGCAACAGTTTTGTGCCGCTTGCGTCATTTGGCAATGAAAAATATTCTCATATTGCGCTTGACTTACCCGGCCACGGACGATCAGATTGGAAAAGCACGGATGCCTTTTATTACTTTATAGACTATGTTTATGATCTGAAATGTTTTTTAGATTTAGCACAGATCCAAACGTGCCATATTGTTGGTCATTCTATGGGAGCAATGATAGCTAACTTATTTGCTAGTTGTTATCCAACACGTTGTTTATCTTTGGTTATAATTGAGGGCATAGGGATAGTGAGCACCTCAGAGAGTGATACCAAAACCCAGCTCATTAATGCGTTTAGTTCTCGAGATAAATTAAAACAATCTGAACCAAGGGTTTATCCTGATATAAATACGCTTGCGCAACTGCGCAGTAAAGTCAGTGATATTTCTGTAGAAATAGCAGCGATGCTTATGGCAAGAAATACTCTGTCGCATACTGATGGCGTGCAGCTTAGATTGGACCCACGGCTAAAGCATCACTCTGGATTTAGATATTCCATCGCCCAAGCAAAATCAGTACTCAACGGGATATCTGTTCCAACTTTACTGGTTTTAGCGGAACAAGGATATGACATGATTGTCAGACAATATAATCAATTTAAGGGCTGTTTCGACTCACTTAAGCTTGAGAAAATGCCTGGCGGCCACCATTGCCATATGGAAAACCCAGAAATTTGCTATAAGCTAATTGAAGCGCACCAAGACAGCAACAGAACATCGTTTACAACCCAAGGAGCGTAAAGAATAAACTAATCATGGAACGAAAAGTTCACAAAGAGCATTAAAGCCCACGTTTCAACAGCATCTAGATTGTAAATCCTCAGATATTGTGGGAATATGGCGTTTTTAGAGTATTTGCTCAATTGTTAAAGTGCCTTACATCGTTTATGGTTTAAGGTGAATATAAAAATAACGAGAACACAGGAGCTAAGAGTGGAAAAAATCTGGCTTAAGCGCTACCCAGAAGGTATGCCTGAAACTATCGACCCAGAGCATTACAACTCATTGCTTGAATTATTTGAAAAAAGTTTCGCAGATTATGCCCAGTATCCGGCCTATACCAATATGGGTAAGACACTGACTTATCAGCAAGTTGATGAAAAAACCAAAGCAGTTGCTAGTTATATACAAAACGAATTGAAGCTTGGCCGAGGCGATAAAGTTGCAGTCATGATGCCAAACTTATTACAAACCCCTGTTACCATTTTAGGGGTACTGCGTGCTGGTTGTACCGTTGTAAACGTCAACCCGCTGTACACGGTACGCGAATTGGAGCACCAGCTGAATGACTCAGAGTCAAAAGCTATCTTTATACTTGCGAATTTTGCCCATACCCTTGAGCAAGCATTACCAAAGACAAGTGTGAAACACGTAGTGCTCACTGAGATTGGTGACATGTTAGGTGGCTTTAAGAAGCATTTAGTTAACTTCGTTGTTAAGCACTTCAAGAAAATGGTACCGGACTTCAGCCTGCAAAATACAATCCCTTTCAAACAAGTAATTGCAGCAAACCCCGCAAAATACAGTAAACCAGAAGTGTCTCTGAGCGATCTTGCCTTCTTGCAATATACTGGCGGTACAACGGGTGTATCTAAAGGCGCAATGCTAACTCATGGCAATATGGTAGCAAACCTAGAACAAGTTTCAGGCTGTTTAGACACAGTGTTAGATAAGGGAAAGGAAGTCGTTATTACGGCCTTACCGCTTTACCATATTTTTGCACTTACAGCGAACTGCCTAACCTTTATGAAGTACGGTGGTCACAATATTTTGATTACCAATCCACGTGATATGCCTGCGTTTGTAAAAGAGCTAGCAAAGGTTCCATTTACCGCTATCACAGGTGTAAACACATTATTTAATGGATTATTAAACACACCGGGGTTTGCCGACCTCGACTTTTCAACCCTGAAAATGTCTCTAGGCGGGGGTATGGCTGTACAACGCCCTGTCGCTGAACGTTGGCAGAAAGTCACAAAATCAAAACTGATGGAAGGTTATGGCCTTACAGAATGTGCTCCGCTAGTTACTATCTGTCCGCACGATCTAGAAGCCTACAATGGTTCTATTGGTTTACCGGCCCCAAGCACTGATATTAAAATCATAGATGACAATGGCAATGAAACCCCTAAAGGTGAACCCGGTGAACTATGTGTTAAAGGCCCACAAGTGATGGCTGGTTACTACAATCGCCCAGACGCAACTGCCGAATGTTTAAAAGATGGCTGGTTTGCAACGGGTGATATCGCTACTTATGATGATGACGGTTTCTTCTACATCGTTGATCGTAAAAAAGACATGATCTTAGTGTCTGGCTTTAACGTTTTCCCTAATGAAATCGAAGAAGTCGTTGCTATGCACGAAGGCGTATTAGAAGTTGCGGCGGTTGGCGTGCCACATGAGGTTAGTGGTGAGCAAGTTAAAGTTTTTATTGTTAAAAAAGACCCATCTTTAACAGAAAAAGATATAATTGCACATTGCCGAGATAATCTAACGAACTATAAAGTACCAAAGCTAGTTGAGTTTAGAGATGAACTGCCAAAGACTAATGTTGGTAAAATACTGCGTAGAGCGTTAAAAGAATAACAAATAGAGCCGGCACTAGCCGGCTTTTTTATAACTAGCGTGATATGGCTAGTTATGTAAATTGCATGGGAGTAACAGTGCAGTATCAAGTTATTGAAAGCCAAACAGCACTAGATGAATTTGTCTTGTCTATTTCGAAAGCCAAAGTGCTCGCCGTCGACACCGAATTCATGCGTCGCCGCACCCTATACCCAGAAATTGCTCTATTACAGATCTTTGATGGTAACCACCTTGCTCTTATCGATCCATTAGCCGATATAGATTTTAGTAGGCTTTGGACATTATTTTCAGATACTAGTGTTTTAAAAGTACTCCATTCTCCTTCGGAAGATATCGAAGTATTTCTAAAGTTCGCAGGTTTTATCCCATCACCAATATTCGATACCCAGTTTGCTTTACAGTTGTTAGGTGAGGGTAGTTGTATTGGTTTTGCTAATATGGTGAAGCAACTTAGAGACGTAGACATTGACAAAAGTGAATCCAGAACAGATTGGTTACGCCGCCCTCTAACTCAGAGCCAATTAGATTACGCCGCCTCCGATGTATATCATTTACTGCCATGTTTTGAGACTATTCAGACGCGAGTAAATGAAAAGCAGCTATTTAACATAGTGCTTCAAGAAAGTGAGTTGCTCGCTCAAAAGCGAAGTTTCCGCCAGCCAGATGAAGTTCTTTACCTTGATGTTAAAAACGTATGGCAGCTCAAGCCTAGAGATCTTGCCACCCTGAAAGAACTTGCAGCATGGCGCAGAGCCAAAGCAGAGAAAAAAAACTTAGCACTCAATTTTGTGCTAAAAGAACATAATATGGTGGAGATTGCCAAACGTCGTCCAAGCTCACTGGGTAGTTTACGCAATGTTCCGGGTGTTGAGCCCATGGAAGTCAATCGCTCAGGTAAAGAAATTCTCGCCTGTATAGAAAAAGCAAAAGAGGTGAGTGAACAAAATTGTCCACAACGCGTAAGAAGACTCATCGACTTTAAAGGTTACAAAGCAGCCTGTAAGGATATCAAACATGTGGTCGCTAACGTTGCCGAGGATAATAATATTCCGGTTGATGTGTTTGCCTCAAAGAAACAAATAAACCAAGTGATCAGCTGGTCGTGGAAAAAATCACCAGAAGAAAAACAGTTGCTGATGAGGCCGGACCTCGCTCTAGGCTGGAGAGCTCAGCTTATTGGGGACAAATTAGACAGCTGGTGGTGCTAAACAAATAAAAGGGCTACCTACGCATAGCCCTTTTTAAATTCGAATTTACTTTTCATCATCAGGTAAAGTGACGTTCAGCTCAAGTACTGCTAAATCATCTTCATTTTGTTCAAACTGTACGTTGACAGCATCCGAGTCTACCTTTACATACTTACGAATAACATCAAGAATGTCTTGCTTGAGTTGTGGTAAGTAGTCCGGCGTACCACGCTTTGATCGTTCATGAGCAACGATGATCTGCAGTCGCTCTTTTGCAAGCGACGCGCTATTTTTTTTCTCAGAGCGGAAATAATCTAATAATGACACCTTACCCTCCAAAGATCCGCTTGAAGATACCTTTCTTCTCAACTTGCAAGAAGCGGAAATCGACGACTTCACCTAGTAAGCGGTTAATTGCATCGCTATACGCTTGGCCAGCATCGGACTCTTGGTCTAATATAACAGGCTGACCTGAGTTAGATGCATTGAGTACCGCTTTTGATTCAGGTATTACACCCAGTAAATCAATCGCTAAAATTTCTTTAACATCGTCTACAGACAACATTTCACCGCTGTCTACACGCTCTGGATTATAACGTGTCAGCAGTAAGTGTTCTTTAACCGGCTCTAGCCCCATTTCCGCACGCTTGGACTTACTTTGTAGAATCCCCAAAATGCGGTCTGAGTCACGAACAGATGACACCTCAGGGTTAGTAGTAACCACTGCTTCATCTGCAAAGTATAAAGCCATCATAGCACCCGCTTCAATACCAGCTGGTGAGTCGCAAATAATGAAATCAAATTCTTCTTTCATTTCATTTAACACACGCTCCACGCCTTCTCGAGTAAGAGCATCTTTGTCACGAGTTTGCGAAGCTGGAAGTATATACAGCTTCTCAACACGCTTATCTTTGATTAACGCTTGATTTAGATTAGCTTCGCCGTTGATGACATTAACAAAATCATACACCACGCGACGCTCGCATCCCATTATTAGGTCAAGGTTTCTAAGACCAATATCAAAATCGACAATGGCTGTTTTATAACCCTTTAGCGCTAAGCCAGTACCAATTGCTGCACTTGACGTTGTCTTACCAACACCGCCTTTACCTGAAGTTACGACAATAATTTTTGCCATCTGATTTATCCTTTGACCAAAGCTGTAATTTTTAATGATTCGTCTTGTTGTGTTATTTGAGCAGCTTGACCCCAGTGTTCACCTTGCAGTGAATCACTGATCCAATAACTCCCGTTTATAGACACTAGCTCAGCTTCTAAGCGTTGACAGAATATACTAGTGTCTTCTTGGCCTTGCGCACCTGCGATTGCACGACCACGCAACGTACCGTAAATGTGCACATTACCATCTGCGATAACTTCTGCACCGTGACTTACAGCACCTAGCACGATCAGATCGCGGTCTTTAGCATATATTTGCTGACCACTACGTACCGTTCCGTTCACAATTTGAGCTGGAAGATAAACTTGTTTTTCTATTACTTCAGCTGCTTGAGATTGCGATGGGGCACTCGGTTGCACATCCCTTGAATAGTTTAGTACAGAAAACCCGGCTTCTTTGGCTAAGTCGTGCTGACTTT
Source organism: Pseudoalteromonas galatheae (assembly GCF_005886105.2). Lineage (NCBI taxonomy): Bacteria > Pseudomonadati > Pseudomonadota > Gammaproteobacteria > Alteromonadales > Pseudoalteromonadaceae > Pseudoalteromonas > Pseudoalteromonas galatheae. Next base: position 204,942 of record NZ_PNCO02000002.1, on the reverse strand, counting down.
GAGTACCGCTACATACACCCACTGGATTGAGCTGTAAATCGACCAGTGTTTGCTTTAACTCTTTGAATTCTACAGTTTGCTCCTGAACATCAGCTAAATTGACCACAATTGGTGCCCCTTGAAAAAATTTAGGTGCTTGCGAAATTTTGCTATCAAGATCTTGTCTTAACTTGGTCAGATCTAAAGAAAACAACTGTAGTACAGAGAGTGTAAATAGATTTCCTTTTAGTTCGAATGTTTGATTTGCCATATGTACTCAAATTTCTGTTACAACCGCCGCTAAAGCCTTATTTACCTGACTTTAGAGGGTAGTAAAACTTTCCACAACTTACTAATAGCATGGTATAGTGAGCGCCAATGATTAGCAAGAATTTATAGGCTTATAATGCTCACTGCCATATACAAAAGTCCAAAAAAAGCGGATACCTACCTTTTTGTAACCAAAAGAGATGATTTCTCCAACGTGCCTGCACCTTTAATGGAAACTTTTGGCACGCCGGTCTACGTCATGATGGTTGATCTTGCTAGAAGAACAAAGTTGGGTATTGCAGATCTTGATACGGTTAAGCAAAAGTTAACTGATGATGGTTTTTACTTGCAGCTTCCCCCTCACACAGAAAGTTTGCTAGATGAGTTTAAAAAACAAAATGGAGTAACAGATTCGTGATAAAAAAAATTTCCCTATTAGTAGCCTCAGTTTGTTTGTCCACATCAGTTTTCGCCAACACTCAAGCCAAGTTTGATGAGTATCTTAATAATCTGAAACAAGAAGCAATTGAAAAGGGTTACTCGCAAAAATTAGTTGAGGACGCTTTTGCTACGGCAGTATTTAAGGAAAAGGTAATTAAGGCAGATAAAACCCAACCAGAAATTGTCGAAACATTAGAGACTTACTTACCAAAGCGCGTTCCTGAGTGGAAGGTAAAACAAGCTCGCAAACTTTATAAAGAACACCAAGAATCTTTAGAAAAGATAGCAAAAGAGTATGGTGTGCAGGCGCGCTTCATTGTTGCCCTATGGGGCCTTGAAAGTAACTTTGGCCGCATTCAAGGTGGTTACCCGGTTATTAGCGCTTTGGTAACGCTCGCTTTTGATGGTCGTCGAGAAGCTTTGTATAAAAGACAGCTATGGGCTGCACTGGATATTTTAAGAGACGGCCACATCGGCCTAGATGACTTTAAAGGCTCTTGGGCGGGAGCGATGGGGCAAACTCAATTTATGCCAACGTCATTCACTTCTTACGCAGTTGATTATAACAAAGATGGTCGTAAGGACATCTGGACCACACAAGAAGATGCGTTTGCTTCAATTGCAAACTATCTAAAAAGTGTGGGCTGGAACGATGATCTTACTTGGGGTCGCCAAGTACAGCTTCCAGAAGGTTTTGACACTAGCTACATTTTAAGGCGTGGCACCAAGTCACACAAAGAGTGGCTTAGTGAATGGCGTAAGTCAGAGCGTTCACTACAAGAGTGGCAAGCGCTTGGTCTTCGTAGAATGGACGGCACTGACTTACCTCAAGTGAATATCACTGCGGCATTAGTAATGCCAGATGACGCCAATGGCCGTATGTACCTTGCTTATGACAATTACAAGGCCTTGATGAACTGGAATAGATCTTATTACTTTGCCTCAAGCGTTGGATATCTATCTGACAGAATAGGTTATCCAAAAATCTAACGATCACGACACAACGACCAAGCCCGTTTTAGCAACGGGCTTTTTTATACACTTGGCTTGAAAATGCCTTAAACAAAATATAATTTAGCAAACTTTGTTTTTAGAATAATAAAAAAGGCAGCTTCCAACTCGCTGCCTTTTGGTTGGGCTAATGTATGCAAGTGTCAATAGTAGGACAAGGGTTGAACCTTGCCCCAAAAGACTCGGTACGAAAATAACGTGTATGCAATTAAGGTCGGCACCACAATCACTACGCCATATAATAAGAAGGTGAGAGCTGATGCGTCAGCAACCGCTTCAAAGATGGTCAGCTTGCCTGGTACCACAAACGGGTAAAAACTATAGACTAAGCCGAAGAAACAAAGTACAAAAATAAACGCTGATATGAGGAATGGCAGCCAAGCACCACTATTAGGTGACTTTGGCAACTTTTGTAACACAAGCTCTAAGATTACAAAAAGCGACAAGCAGATGATTGGGGCAGGCATTACTACCAAAGCCATAGGTAGGTCAAACCACCGCTCGTAGATCCATTCATTAATAACTGGATTGATGATAGAAACAAGCAACACACCAACAAAAGCAACTCTCGCAAATTTTTTGCACCAACTGATTGCATCTTGCTGTAGTTTCCCTTCACACTTCATAATCAACCACGCTGAACCAATCAAGCCATACGCGCAAACAACACCGATCCCGCTAAAGATTGCAAATGCATGAGCAAGCGGTGTATTATCAAAGCCTATGACATAAAGTCCCAGCATGTATCCTTGTGCAAACGAAGTAAGTAACGACCCGAATTTAAACACTTTGTCCCACCGTCTTTGGCGTTTAACTCGCGCTTTTGCTCTGAAATCAAAAGCAACACCACGCATAATTAAGCCAAATAATAAGAAAACAACAGGAATGTAAAGCGCCTGCAAAATCATGCTATGGGCTTGAGGAAATGCGATAAATGCAAGGCCTACTGCCAAAACTAGCCAAGTTTCATTAGCATCCCAAAATGGACCAATTGAGGCAATCATAGTATCTGCTGTTTCTTTATCATCCAGTGGGATCATCATGCCAACGCCAAGGTCATAGCCATCTAATATTGCATAAACAAGCACAGCAAGTGCCATCAAACCTGCGTAGATGAGGGATAGATATTCCGGATTAAACACGAGTCACCTCCTCAGCGAATTCCTTCATGTCATATTCTTCCACCTCTACAGACTTGCTGGCAGTGTGGAATAAAGTGCGAATGTAAGCGTACAATAAGATTGCGTATATCGTTAGATAGCCAACCAGCGTAAATAGTACGTTTTCCGAGGCAATTGTAGTTACAGCATCTTCAACTCTCAAAACTCCACTAACAATGTAAGGCTGACGGCCAATTTCGGTGACATACCATCCCGCTAGAGTTGCTATCCAGCCAGAAAAGGTCATAGCTACAAGAGCCTTTAGTTGCCACTTGGGTAACTCACCTTTTTTCCACAGCGTAAACCGGGTAACAAACGCGACCAAAATCATCAGCATTCCCATACCAACCATAATTCTAAAGCCGAAAAAGACGGGCTTAACTGGTGGGTGTTCACCTTTGAATTCGTTAAGCCCTTTAATTTCACCATTAACGTCGTGGGTAAGAATAAAGCTAGCCATATTAGGAATGCCTATCGCAAAATCATTGCGCTTTTCTTCCTCGTTAGGAATCGCAAAGAGTAAGAGCGGTGCTCCTTTTTCTGTTTCCCATACTCCTTCCATTGCCGCAATTTTTTGTGGTTGATGTTTTAGCGTATTTAGGCCGTGTAAATCGCCGACAAAAGCCTGTATTGGAGTAAGAAGCGCTGCGACCGTCAAAGCCACTGTTAGCGCTTTTTTAGGTGCATGTTTTTCATCATTTTTGAGCATTCGATATGCACTGACACCGGCTATCAAGAACGAAGCAGTAAGTGCACTGGCCAGTAACATATGGAAGAAACGATATCCGAATGAAGGGTTGAAAATAACTTCAAACCAGTCAGTAGGGTACACAATTCCGTCTCTGAGCTCAAAGCCTGTCGGGGTTTGCATCCAACTGTTCAAAGACAAGATCCAAAATGCTGAAAGTGTTGTACCAATGGCTACAAGGAAAGTAGCTAAAGTATGTATTTTAGGTGGCACACGCTTCATTCCAAACAGCATTATCCCCAGAAATGTTGCTTCCATAAAAAATGCGGTCAGTACTTCGTAACCTAGTAAAGGACCAGCAATATTGCCGACTTTTTCCATAAATCCAGGCCAATTTGTACCGAACTGGAAAGACATAGTAATGCCGCTAACCACTCCAAGGGCAAAAGATAACGCAAAAATTTTGACCCAAAAGCGATAGGCCCGCAACCAAACGGGGTGGCCAGTCAAGTCATACTTGAGTTTAAAAAACGCCAGAAACCAAGCTAATGCGATGGTTATTGTGGGAAAGAGAATGTGAAAACTAATATTTGCCGCAAACTGTATTCGCGACAATAACAACGTATCAAGCATGACGCACCTCGCACTTTAAGACTTACGTAATAATTTATCCTTTAAATCTATTACTTTGCTCACTGAAGATCCGAGTTTCATCAACGACTGTAGTTGCTCTGGTGATAAGCGTTGAAGTTCGGCTGACCATTTAGTGACAGTTTCAAGTAGGTCATGAATGGATTGCATTTGCTGTTGAGCATATACTTCTTCTGGTGAGTTAGCGCTATCTAGGATTTGGTCTCGAAGTAAGGTGAGTGTTGGGTCAATTTCCCTTTTTCTTCTTTCTTCAAAAACACGGTTAGCTAAATCCCAAATAGACCCATTTGGAGAGTAGTACTCCTTGCGATCTCCTGGAACATGGTGAACTCTTACAAGTTGCCAAGATTGCAACTCTTTAATTCCCATACTCACGTTACCGCGTGAAATTTTTAACGCATCGGCGATTTCGTTCGCTGTCAATGGTTTTTCATTGATAACCAACAAGCCCACCATTTGTCCTATCGTTCTATTGAAACCCCAACGGCTTCCCATTTCGCCGCAATGAAGTACAAAATTTTCTATTTTTGGTGATAAGTTCATCGTTCTAAACTTTCAGTAATTATTGAAACTTTAATATAAAGGTCACTTTGACATAGATCAAGTATTAATTAAGCTCTACTTCAACATAGTGAAAGTTAACCTTCCCCGAATATCTATAATTGTCATCCACTGACCGCAAATCAATATAAATTTCAAATCATTGTGATTTAATGCGGCCGCAATCACACGGAACAAGCTGCATAGCCTCTTAATTTTGCAGCGGTACTCTTATGACATAGGAATTTATACATGCTCAAAATCCTTCTTTTCACTTTATCCATCTTTAGCTGTGCTGCATTTGCTGAGCGCGCCACAACTATATTGATCTCTATAGATGGTTTCAGATGGGATTACATCGAAAAGCACGACGCAAAGAATATAGCAAAGCTTGCCAAACAGGGCGTTCGTGTGACCAAGCTATGGCCTCAATACCCGACCAAAACCTTTCCAAACCACTTATCAATCGTAACAGGTTTAAAGCCAATCCATCATGGTATTGTTGATAACTATTTTTGCGATAAAAAACGTGATGAGTGTTATAAAATGGGGATGGGTAAAGTGGATAGCTCATGGATTAGCGGTATTCCTTTGTGGAACCTAGTGAAAATGCACGGGTATAAATCTGCCGCCTACTTTTGGCCTGAATCCGACGCTAGAATCAATGGTATGACACCAGACTATTATTATCATTATTCAAAACAAGCCGATTATAAAAACCGCCTTAATGAAATTCATAATTGGCTAAAATTACCGAAAAGCGAAAAGCCATTGTTTGTTGCCAGCTATTTTTCTCTAGTAGATACCATGGGCCATGGATATGGACCAGATCATGAAAAAACAAAAGAAGCTGTACAATTTATTGACGGCTTAATTGGTGATTTCGTCGCGACTCTAAAGAAGGACAAAATCAAAGTAAACTTAGTACTCGTTTCTGATCACGGTATGACAAGCGTAGAGCCTAGCAAAGCCGTGCTACTTGAAGACCTAGATATACCTGAAGATTGGACGATAAAAAATAGCGGAACGAGAGTATCACTTTATGCGTTAGGCAATAAATCTCTTAAAAAAGGAGTGCTTATAAAGCAGTTACGTGAAAAAGCTAAAGGCCGTTATGATGTTTTAACTAAAGCGCAAAAGTTACAACTCAATGGAGGTGAATCACCTCGAATAGGTGATATTATTTTACAAGCTAAAGCGCCAATCGTATTTATGGGCCGAGGTAAGCATAGCTATTATGGCACTCATGGTTACGAAGTAACGCCCGATATGGCAGCATTCTTTGTTGCACATGGCCCAGCCTTTAAATCAGGCTTAACGATAACACAAGCAAGCAATTTAGAGGTTTACCCAACGCTTTCACATATTATGGGGCTCAAACCGCTCAATAAGCTTGATAGTAAGGGAGAAAACTTAATGAAGTTAGTTAGAAAATAACCCATTTTTTAACTGTTCAGTGTCAATGATCAATCCTTGGCACTGAACTAGGTTAATCTGTAATCAATACCAATTTGTCTTAACAGTTGCTCAAAGTGGAGGAACAAACATGCCGGTAACTGCGTTAAAAATCTTCTATCTAGTTCGACTAACCAAGTTTTTTCGCCTCAACGTAGGTCTCATTATTAAGCAAATTGATACAAAACAGTAAAGGTTACTTTTTGTTTGTAGACTTCTTATTTGTAGACTTCATCAATCGCCTTGCTAAGGCAAATACGATATACACTAACACCAAGGAGTTGAGGACAAGCAATGCATCTCTATCAGATACAAACATCCAGATTGCCGCAAGCGCGAGACTTGCCAGTGTAAAGTGACCAACGAGTGGGTTAGTAGTCTTTTTCTTCATTAGTGTTTCGCTGTATTCATGTTCAGATTATTTTACACCCGAGAACAGCGACAATACCAATAATCTGTTAAAAAAACTAAATATTTCTAGCCATCTGGTTATAATGCGGGCACAAAAAATGTGGGCATTGCTATTCGTTATTGGTCAGACCAGAGTTTGATATAGATTAACTATTTCTCTAATGTGAATAGCTAAAATGACATGGAAGTACATTAAAAGAGAGTTTTTAGTGGCACATATTAATAAAGCGAAACATTGGTTAGACTTAAAAAAGCTAATACTTATTCTTGCAACACTATGCGTACTAGCTTCGTTATTTAACGCATTATTTTCCAGTTATCAAGTGCAAAAACAAGTGATGGTGAAGGATACACTAGAAGCAAACCGCGCTTATGCAACTAAGTTAGCCGATGTTACCGATCTTTTCTTACAGTCGGTTCTGATGCAGTTAAAAGCCTCGGGTGAAACTATCGTCTCACACTTGGATAGCCCGGAATTGATAAATAACGAGCTTAAGCAAATGCTTACTCGAACTCATAGCTTTGATTCCATTGTCTTGGTCAATGCGCAAGGAGAAATCATAGGAGCTCAACCCAGCTCACTCGGGGTCGTTGGGACAACGCTTATAAATGAAGCCGAAACTTCGCCATTGCGTGAGCAGGCACCTTTTATTGTCGGACCTTTTGTCTCTCCTGCGGGCAATTTGATGGTTAGTCCAACGCATCCAATGTTTGATAATAAAGGGAATTTTGCCGGCTTTATCGCAGCGGGCATTTACCTAAAAGGAGACAATATATTAGGTCGGCTTCTTGCAAACCACCATCATCAAGATAAAACCTATATTTTTGTGACAGGGCCAAACGGCAAACTTATCTATCATCACGACGATCACCGCATAGGACAGGATGTCACTGACAATGAAGTAGTGGGATCACTACTTCAGAAAGTCTCAGGTTCGACTCAAGTCGTCAACACTCAAGGAGTTGCAATGCTTGCTGGTTATGCTTTGGTGCCTACAAGCGACTGGGGCGTAGTTGCACAGCGCCCGCTGGAAGTGACCATGTCGCATCTCTCAAACACCATGAAGCACGTACTTAAAACTACAGTGCCATTTACCGTGTTTTTACTCATTTGCGTTCTAGGGCTCGGCTCATTCATAGCAAAGCCCTTATGGAGACTGGCTAAGCTTTCGGAGCAAGTTCAGGATGGCCGAAATATCGACTTCCCACATGTACCAACGTGGTACTACGAAGCAACATGGTTATATCAAGCGATGCGAAGTAGTGTAAAAAATTTAGGAGCACAAATCCAACGCTTCGATGATGAGCGGAAACAAGACCAGCTTACACATTTGTTTAACCGACGCGGAATGGAGAAGTGGCTTGAATCGGCCTATGAGCAACGAATTCCTTTTAGCATTATTGCACTTGATATAGACCACTTTAAGAAAGTAAACGACACCTATGGTCACGATGTTGGTGATATTGTAATACAAAAGCTCGCCGAATTAATGCGCACCAATGCCCGCGAGCAAGATCATCTGTGCCGAAGCGGAGGCGAGGAATTTTTAATGTTTCTTCCTCATGTAGATATCAATAAGGCGGGAAACATTGCAGAGCGCTTACGTGCATGCACTGCAGAAACTCAATTTGATGAAGCGGGGCATATCACGATTTCTCTTGGGATTTCTCACTGGCCATTGTGTTCTGATGATTTGCATCACGCGCTTAAACTTGCAGATCGTAGCCTTTATCAGGCCAAGGCCAATGGTAGAAACCGCGTTGAGCACGCCGTTTTAGCTAACCACAATGTAGCATAATTGGAAATCTGATATTAAAAAGTGAAATTTGCTCCGAATATCGGTAAGATGCGTTGCAATTTTTATCGTTACCTTTATTTGGAGCTGTACTTTCCATGGCAAAAACATTGAAAGTTCCTCATACGCTAGTCTTGCTGCTAGGTATGATGCTAATTGCACTGCTGTCGACCTGGATTATTCCACAAGGTTTTTTTGATACCGCAACCACAGACTCAGGTAGACAAGTTGTACTTGCTGGTACCTACCATATCGCAGATGAGTCCGTTCGTCTTACTCCTTGGGATCTATTAAAAGCTATCCCTCGTGCTTTTGCTGCTGCACAAGACGTAATCTTCTTTGTGATGATAGTCGGCGGTGTACTCGCTATTGCGCGCGCAACAGGCACTGTTGATGCGCTAATTGGCCGCTTACTTGAAAAAAATGGTGATAAGCCGCAAAAACTCATTTTTATGGTTGTGTTCTGTTTTGCAATCGCGTCAAGCGCTATCGGTACTGCCGGAGAATACATTCCTTTTGTACTTATTTTGGTAGCACTTTGTAAAGCGATGAAATTAGATGCCATGACCGCGGTAGGCATGATTATCGCTGGCTACGGTATTGGTTACGGTGTCTCAGCATTTAACCCATTTACGGTATTAATCGCCCAACAAATCGCTGAAGTCCCAGTATATTCAGGTATTTGGTTACGATTTGCGATTTTTATTCCATTTGTCTTAATTGGATTTCATCATGTATGGAACTATTCAAAAAAGGTACAGCAAAACCCCGAATATTCTATGATGAAAGGCGTGCCTTGCCCACTTGCGGGTCAGGAAGCTCCTAGCTATCCACAGCTTAATGGTCGTCATAGAACTATTTTGCTGACTTTCGTTGTGACTCTCGTGTGTGCGGTTTGGGGGATTGCAACTCAAGGATGGTATCTATACGAGCTAGGTGGCTTATTTATCGCGTGGGGTGTCGTTATTTCAATCCTCGGTAAACTTTCAGCAGATGAAGCAGCAAATCGATTTATCGAAGGAGTCTCTGACCTTGTTACTACCGCTGTACTTATTGGTGTAGCTCGTGGTATTGCACTTATTCTTGAGGATGGTCAAATCCTGCACACCATCGTACATGGCCTTTCTACACCACTTTCTTATGTAGCTGCGGAAATTTCGGCGGTGGGTATGTTAATTATCCAAACGCTTTTAAATATGTTCATACCATCGGGCTCTGGTCAGGCTTATGTCACTATGCCATTGATGGTTCCAGTGGGTGATTTAGTTGGGGTACCAAGACAAGTTGCAGTGCTGGCCTATCAATTTGGTGATGGTTTCTCCAATATGATAGTACCAACTAATGCAGTATTAATGGGGATCCTTGGTATGGCAGGGGTTCCTTATACGCATTGGTTTAAATTCTGCATGCCGTTAATGGCTAAACTTATGCTGGCTGCCGCAACTGTGCTAGTGCTCGCGGTTATGTTTGGCTACGGCCTTGACGTACAACCGCAAATTACCGGCTAATCTCCCTAAAGTAAGATGGCGTCTACTGACGCTATCTTCTTACCACTGACCACCAACCATCACTCAAAGCAAATTTATTGATCTGAGTTTATATTCTATGTAGTTTAATGAACTATTATTATCTATTAAACACAGCTCTTGGTTAGGATTGGCCCTACAGACTTCTATGAATTTATCGTTTAGCCATTTTTACAATATGACATCCACCAGCCAGCGTTATCAATTTGCCTTAAAGCAATTGTACGAGCGCTTTGATGCTGATCACTGCTTTGTGGGTAAGTTTATCGATAACGACAAACGTGTAAAAACCGTGATGTACCTTGCGGATGGTGAAGAAGTCGACAATATCATTTATGACCTAGAAGGCACGCCATGCTTTGACGCGAAGGCAAGTAATGGCGTTTGCAGTGTTACCAGTGGCCTACAACAACTGTATGAAGAGGATGAAATTCTTCGTGTCCTCAGTATAGAAGGATATTTAGGAGTAACGCTAAGAGCGTTAGATCATACTCCAATCGGTATCATGGTCTGTTTATTTAACAAGGAACAACATGTTAGCCGTGAAGAAAAACTATGGTTTCAAGAGCTAGGACACCTGATCTCAACCGAGCTTAGTCATAACTTAGAGCTAAATAAACAAGGTATTTTGCTCAAACAGCTTGCAAAAGGCGAGCAGATAGCAGATTTATGTACTTGGACTTGGCAGCTTAAACAAAACAAACACTATTTTTCCTCTCATTTAAATCATTTGCTGAAAACACAAGCAGATTCACCTTCATTATCGTTACTTCTTGATAAGCTCATGATAGAAGATAGTGAAAGGTTAAGAGTTGCATTGGAAAAGGTAAGGTTAGGTGCTGTTCGTAATATAGATTTACAAGTTTCGTTAGCGTCACGGACAGAACATCATGGTCTACTGCGAATTATCGGACAGGTTGAGCCTGATGATCAAAACATAGATGATGTAATCTTCACCGCAACCATACAAGATATTAGTTACATTTCTTCGCTTAATAAACAGCTTGAGCTGACCAATGTTGTTTTCGAGCATGCCACTGAAGCGATTATGATCACCAACAATGACAATAAAATTATTATGGTGAATCGTGCGTTTGAGCGCTTAACGGGCTACACAGGCTATGAATTGTTAGGGCAAGACCCTGCAGTTCTTTCCTCTGGTAAGCAAGACAAATCTTTTTATGAAGCCATGTGGGCGTCGTTGAGTACACTTGGTCATTGGAAAGGGGAGATCCATAATCGTCGTAAAAATGGTCAAATTTACCCTGAAGAGCTAACGCTCAGTGTCGTCAAAGACGAGCATGGTAAAATCGCTAACTATGTTGGCATTTTTAGAGACATTACTGAGTGGAAGCGTAACGAGTCCCAACTCACCTTTTACGCCAACCATGAGCCGCTAACAGCACTTTTAAATCGCCGCAGCTTTATGCAGCGCCTAGAAGAGCAGATCTCAGGTTCTAGAAGTAACAATACCAGTTGCTCACTACTTTTTATTGGCTTGGATAGGTTTAAAGAAGTCAACGATGTTTTTGGCCCGGAGATTGGCGATAAGGTACTTATATCTGTTGCAAAACGATTAAAAAATGCCGTTCGACAAAATGATATTATCGCAAGGTATGGTGGTGATGAATTTGCGCTATTGCTCACTCATAGCGATGTAGAAAGTGCACTTAAAGTTGCCCAGAAGCTTTCACAGAAACTCTCTCAACCTTATGTATTTAATGAAATTACCATTGAAGTTACTTGCTCGACGGGAGTTGCACAACTCGAAGCAGGTTCACGGATCACTGCTGCAAATTTATTGAGAAACGCGGCGCATGCACTTAACAGTGTGAAAAAAACTGAGCGCGGGCAGGTAGCCCTACACAATGCGGCAATTCAAAACGCCTATTTAAACAAAATAAAGCTTAAGGACAAGTTGAAACAAGCACTTAAAGAAAGATCGCTAACTGTATACTACCAGCCAATCGTAAATGCTGACACAAATCACATCACAAAGTTTGAAGCACTAGTGCGTTGGTTTGATGATGAATACGGCATGGTGTCGCCAGGCACTTTTATTCCTATTGCTGAAGAGTTTGGTCTTATCCATTTAGTTGGACAGTTTGTGCTTGAGCGTAGCTGTCAAGACTTAGCAAAAATTCATCATGCTGGTTTCACAGATATAGGTATTTCTATTAATCGTTCCGTTAGCGAGTTTAAAGCCAGTATTAATCAGGTGAAGTTAATCACCTGTGCTATTGAAAAAGCCAAGATCCCGTATGAAGCAATTACCATTGAAGTAACTGAATCACTTGCCACGAATCGCTATACATGGAAAACGCTCAACCAACTAAGAGAACATGGCGTCAAAGTTTCACTTGATGATTTTTGTACTGGCTATTCGTCATTAAGTAACTTAATAGAAAATCAGGTCGATTACCTAAAAATAGATAAGAGCTTTGTCGACAGCTTAATGTCTGATTACAACAAACAAGTAATGATAGACTGCCTTATAAAGCTGAGTGATCAATTGGGGATTGGAGTGATAGCAGAGGGGGTTGAGCAATTCACTCAACTTGAAAAGCTGCGAGAGCTCGGCTGCCATCATATTCAAGGGTTCTTTTACAGTCCGGCGAAACCGATTGAAGCTTGTCTGGAGTTATTAACAACAAATGCTTTTGCAGAGCAAACACAAAGTGCAGTTGAAAAGTAAGGTGTGATGATTTGATATCACACCTTAAAAAGGTATGGTTACTACTGGGCCTTTATTACAATAGGGGCTTTATCAAAGCAGTTATCGCTTTAATGTGGTCATCACGCTCGTTTAACGCAGGAATATAACGGTACTTTTCACCGCCAGCAGACTCAAAGACCTCGCGGTTTTCTACTTCCAACTCTTCTAACGTTTCCAAGCAATCTGCACTAAAAGCCGGACTTAATATTGCGACGTTTTTAATACCTTGACTCGGAAAGCTCTCAAGTGTTTTGTCCGTATAGGGTTGCAACCATTCTGCTTTGCCAAAACGACTTTGGAAGGTTGTCATGACTTTTTCTTTATCAAGATTGAGTTTTTCAACAACTAATCGAGTCGTTTGCTGACAAAAACAATGATACGGATCGCCTCTATCTAGAAATAGTTTTGGTGTACCATGATATGAAAAAACCAGTTTATCTGGCTCACCATTCGCCTTAAGGTCCTCCCTAATGGAGTTAGCTAAAGACTCTATATAAAGGGGGTGTTTATGATAGCCATTAATAAAATGCAGTTCGGGAACCCAGCGCCAGCCCCTAAGCACTTTGGAGATCTGATCAAAGGTTGAGCCTGTTGTCGCGCTGGAGTATTGAGGATATAGCGGCACAACGATAATGCGAGAAACACCTTTTTCTCTTAATTTTTCAAGCCCAGATTCAATCGATGGGTTACCATAGCGCATCGCGAGTTCAACTTCTATCTCTTCAAAGCCTTCACTTCGTAGTTGCTTTTCTATTTTATCAGTTTGCGCTCGACTAATGGTAATCAACGGAGAGCCTGCATCGGTCCAAATTGATTGATAGGCATGGGCTGATTTTTTAGGACGAACACGTAGAATAATCCCATGCAAAATGATTAACCAAATTAGTCTTGGAATTTCAACGATTCGGGGGTCGGAGAGGAACTCAGCTAGATAAACTCTAAGTGCTTTAGCCGTTGGTGCATCAGGGCTACCTAAATTCGTAATAAGAATACCCGTTTTGGAATTAAATCGGCCTTCATGGGGATTATCTGTAATGGCTGAAAAGCGAGACACCTAACGCTCCTTAGATTATCATTTTAATAGAGTTATTTTACAAGAAAGCCTATACGGGAGTAAGCCTAATTTCGATCTAAACTGGCATAAATCAATTTGCGACCAAAATTAACTCACACTATAGTTGTAATTATCATTAATTAGCCCCGTCTCTATTGCTATTCGGGGGTTGAGGGCGTATTTTCCTGAAAATCTTTAAGGGAAAATCAATTTTTTGTTAGTTTTGGACTAGTCTAATGAGAACCAACCACCCAGTAACGCAAAGAGAAAAGACCTTTTCTCGCGATGTAAAACTCATCTCTGTCACCGATCTAAAAGGTAATATCGTTGATTGCAATCAAGCTTTTATCGATGTTAGTGGTTTTACACGTGATGAGCTTGTTGGTCAACCTCATAATATAGTACGACATCCAGATATGCCACCTCTAGCGTTTCACACGATGTGGAAGCAGCTTAAAACAGGCAAACCATGGATGGGGATCGTAAAAAATCGCTGTAAAAATGGTGATCACTATTGGGTTGATGCTTATGTAACGCCAATAACGGAAAACGGCAAAATCATTGGTTACGAATCAGTTAGAAGCTGCCCAGATAGGGCTACGGTTGAACGAGCAAGTCAACTTTACACCAGCGTTAATACCAATAAGGGAAGCGGTATCCGCCTTCCAAAATTACGTGTGATTTGGCCAGTATTTAACATCGCTTCGTCCCTTGCGCTTTGGTATTTTGCCTCAGAGTCTGCAGGATTTTTCTGGTTAATGGCGAATATGCTCGCGTATTCTGCCTATGCGACTTGGCGCGATAAGGAACAGTTGAGACGTCTGGAATCTGAGTTGGCACACAGCTTTTGCGATGAAATATCCGAGCAAGTTTACTCAACATGGGATGGTACCATGGGGTCAATCCAAGTACGCTTGAAAAGTGAAAGGGCACACCTAGATACAATTCTCACCCGTGTTGAACACGCTGCACAGGACGTATCAAAAGGAGCCCACACAGCAAGTAAAGAAGCGCGGGCCACCTATGCTGATTTACAAAAGCAGCAAACTGAGACAGAACTTGTTGCCACTGCTATGAACGAAATGACAACAACCATCAACGATGTATCTAACAGTGTGCAACTGAGTGCTAAAGATGCTCAAAACTCCCTTGATTTGACTTCTCAAACTGAAAAAATCGCTAATAAAACCAAAGTTGCCTTTGGTGATTTGAGTAACACGATTGCCGACATACGCAACTCTGTTGAAGGCGTCTCTAAACAAACTGATAAAATTGCTGCCGCCGCACAAATTATCGAACAAATCGCAGAGCAAACAAATTTGCTAGCACTAAATGCGGCAATTGAAGCTGCGCGAGCTGGCGAACAAGGTAGGGGGTTTGCCGTAGTTGCTGATGAGGTTAGGCATCTTGCACAACGCACTCAAGAGTCGACAAAAGAGATCCATGCAATTATTGAACAACTAACCAGCAGCACTCAAGCGTCTGTAAATATTGCTCAGCAAGGTCAAGAAGAATCGCTCCATGGTATTGAGCAATTAAATCAAAGCACTGATATGCTTCAACAAATCACTCAAGCTGTTATTCAAATTAGTGACATGTCGATGCAAATTGCAACTTCGGTTGAGCAACAAGCGACTGTGTCTGATGACATAAACCAGCAAGTAGTGAATATTGCCCAGCTTGCGAACAACAGTCTAGATAGTGCAGACAAAGTACATCAAGAGAGTAAAGACCTAGAAACTACAGCAAAAGAAATGCATGAATTGATTATTCGTTTTAAGCGTAAATGATGATAATTAGTTGAGTTAAACGTAGTGGCTCAGATCCATCGCTAATAATAAAAAGGACATCAGTTGATGTCCTTTCCATCATAATTAGGGCTCATAGCTTAATATTGACAATACTTTTTCAATCGCCGCATCTTTGTTCTTTTTTCTAAATGTGATGTCGAAAGGATCGACTTCAACGTCAACAGGAACACCTAGCACCTCCACATTCAAATCCGAACTGTTTTCATAGTACTCATTACTAAGCTCATAAATCCAACCGTTGGGTAGCATCCGTGGAAAAGTATCAGAGGTAACACCAGCTGTAGCACGTCCTACTAATGTTACTTGAGGCAGCGCAGACATCGCCAATGCAAAGGTTTCGCCAGCACTGAAAGTACCGTTTGAGGTTAGGAGATAAATGTCTTTAAGGTAATATGGCCTGTTATTATCAGGCTCTGCATAAACTGCTGTCAGCTGATGTAGCTCCCCTGCATAAAACGTACTAATATCCCAAACAAGCGTATTTTGTGAGATAAAGCGCTTGATTAATTCTAGTGCCTGTATGTCATAGCCACCTTCGTTATCGCGAATATCAATGATCAGCTGATCTGTACGGGATAAGTCTGTGAAAATTTCATCCAGTAAATCGTTGAAAGCCGCATTGGCATAACTAATATCTTGACGTTCAATACCTCCTACATCAATAAAATTTGCAAAACTATAGAGCTTCAAATAACCAATATGTTGACCTCCAGTGTTAATCACTCCCCAATTAGGGCTATTCAGACTTTGCTGTTTACGCATTATAAAGTCTTGCTTTGTCTCTTGATCCAGGTATCGTGCAATCGTGATTTGTAGTTGATTCGTTTGCGTTTCAATATATTTTTCAACAAGCTCACCAGTTAAGCTTAGATCAAATGCTTCTCGCTCTAACCTTTTGAACAAGGTAGGCTTAGCTTCAAAGTTTATCGGTTCTTCTTCAAGGCTAAAATAAAGCCTAGTGTGACCATCATTTAGTAATTCAAGTATCTCACGAAATACACCAAGTAGCTTTGTTTCATTGGCATCACTTAGCTGCCCAGCATACTGGTTATAAACAGCATCCCAATCTACGCTACGCTCAGAGAAAAATGCATAGTGATTTTTCATATCCAACCAAAAAAGTTCAAAGATGGCCTGTGCGTCAAACGTATAGTCACTTTTATCTGAGGTAGATATAAACCCGTCTTTACAGACTTCATCGAGACTGGATATTTCAGTGTATTTTACAGGGCCAGAATCGTAGGGTCGTTTATAGTTGAGCAAACCTACATTTTTGGCGCTAAACGCATCAAATAACGAAAGTGGATCCAATGTCAGAATTGGATAGCAAGAGGAGCCTGTCACTTGCCAAGTCACAAGGCGCTCATCAACTATTTGTTTTATTTCACCATAATGTTCCGAATACCAAAGCTCGTTTCGTTGCGTTTTTTGAACAACTTCTACGCTGCTTTTATTTTCGTCAAAATGGCAACCAGCAACGCCGATACACAAGATTAAAGTGATTGGTCTTAAATTGAATTTTTTCATCATAACTTCCTATCGAATTAAAATATGAAGTTATCTTAAAGTGTAAGCAGCGATTTGATTGTCGCGGATTTGTCAGGGATTTGTCATAACTAATTGATTAACATTGGGGACAAATTGATAGTTAGACATGCACCACCGAGTTCACTTCTGCTTACCGAGATCCCAGCGTCGTAGTGCAATAAAATTTCTTTTACGATGGTCAAGCCAAGGCCTGCACCTCGTCTTTTTCCTGAGCGACTTTCATCTACCGTAAAAAAGGCTTGGAAGACTAACTCATGTTTATCTTCGGCAATGCCAATGCCATCATCTTCAACAGTTAGGAGAAGTTGAGCGTTACATAAACTTAGTGAAACACGGATCTGCTCCACTGCAAATTTATCAGCATTAACAATTAAGTTATGAAGCACACGTTTCACATCTGTTTGGCAGGCCCTTATCCTCACTGAGTTTGGACAATTTATAGTTATAGGGTGGTTACAGTATTTTTCTAAAGTGATGATGTATTCATTAATTAGTGTACACAAATCAAAATTGGAAACGCTGATCTTTGCGGAAAACTGTTCTACTTTACTGAACTCCAAAATTTCATGCACCAGCATTTCAAGCTCTTCACATTCCTCAAATAACTCTCGAACCAGATTTTTGTTCTTTGGCGGAACATCAAGCAACTCAAGCTTGAGCTGAAGTCGGAATAATGGCGTTTTGAGCTCGTGAGATACGGCTCTGATCATATTCCTTTGCTGTGCAAAGGCACACTCTAATTTTTCAGCCATTTGATTAAAGGCGTAATTGACACGTCCAACTGCTAAAAGTCCGGTATCAGCACGTTTAGATAACAATCCTTGTGCAATTAGTTTACTAGCATGTTCTAACCTAGAAAGTCGAAATTGCAACCAAAGTGAGTGCAACAAAAATAGGACTAGGATTAGTCCCAAGGGTAAACCATACTGAATAAAATTGAGGATCGCCCCTGCAGAGCCTTGCACTCCAACCGCAGAAAACGCAATTAACTCTTTACCTTGTATCTTTGCGATTACGGTTTGTAATTCCTCATCATAAACGTTTTCGATGACTAGCTTAGTCGTTTGCTCAAATGCAGGTTTATCAAGTGTCTGTACTTTTAGATTACTTTTTTCTGAGATCTGGGCAAGTAAAGCTTGCCACTGAGCATCATCCAAGCCAGGACGAGCTGCTTCTAAAGCATAAACATAGGCTAGATAATCTAGCTCTACGTCCTTTTTCAGCTCTTTTGAGAAATAACTTGTAGCTAGAGAAGTCAAAAGGGGGTTTATCACTAAAAACAAACTAACAAAGAGTAAGCTTGCAAATGCAAAACGTATGCTTGTCATTCAGTTTCCTTGCTATTTACAAAAATATATCCTTTCCCTCTTACAGTGATAAGGTGTTGATAGGGCATTTCATCACCGATAATCTTTCTTATCTTCATGATTTTATTGTCAACTGTACGATCGAAACCATCAAATGAGCGGCCGTACAGCTGAGTTGAAATCTGGTCGCGACTAAGAATAGAGTCAACATTAGACGCCAAAAAATGAAATAATGTGTATTCACTGTCTGAGAGACCAAGCGGTATACCATCTTGGCTTGCTTGCCTTGTCGATGAGTTAAATGAGAAGGGGCCAACACGGAGCACGTGCCCATTTCGCTGTTTATTCTTACTTTCTTCTGCTAAGCGAACTAGTTTTCGAAATCTCGCTAAGATAATTCGAGGGTTGACTGGCTTATGAATAAAGTCATCAGCACCCATTTCTAATAGCGTAATTTCGTCTATATCATCGTGACTCGCGGTTAGCACAATCAATTTACCATTGTACCTGTTTTGTAATGATCTACAGATCTCGAAACCATCTTTATTTGGTAACATCAAATCAAGCAATACAAAATCCGGTTGAAGTTGCAGTACATGCGCCAACCCACTCACTCCATCATTTTGGATACTCACGATAAAACCATGTTTTTCAAAAAAGCGCCTAAGCAGCTCCGCCAGGCCTAAGTCATCTTCAATGATTACCAATGATCTAGCGCTCATACATACTCCTTAAAATCCAGACCGAACGCTCAGAGCCTAAATCTTCCGTTTTAAGCCTGATTTAGCACGCTCTTTAATATTGGTTTGAATATAGATTTGATCTGTTGTTGCGATTTTGGCGTGACCTAAATCTTCAGATAGATGTTTTAGCGGGCGGTGATGTGCATCATGCGTCGCACCTGTATGTCTTAGCCAGTGTGAAGTCGCAGCTTCGAGCTGCTCTGACTCTTCCGTAAAGCCATCTTCCTTTAGTTTTGCCACTGCTAAGTCAAAACTTTGCTGAACAATACGGCGTAATTGACGAACGTTCATACCGCCTTGTCCCCTTAGTTTATGAACAATTGGGTAGGGCTCATCAACGCGAGGTAGGGCGCTTAACCCCCGGTACTGTCGATAACGCTTTAAATAACCAATAAAGTCTTCGCTAAGCGTTACATCCCTTAGCTTATTGCCCTTACCCATAATTCTTAGGTACCAAAAATCATCTTGATCCTGCCAAAAATGACTCATTACTGGTGACCAATGAGGGCGGTCAGACAGCTCTGAAATACGTAAATACAAACCCTTTAAACAAGCTAATACAAAGAGATTCCGTTCTAGATCCGGCTGCTGTTCACTTAAATCACGTGTTACGCCAAAAACATATTCCCATTGCAAGTCACTCAGTGTATCAGGAAGATTGATTTGCGATTGAACAACTAAATATGGGTTATTTTTTTTAACCACCGGAACAAAGTTCGCGAACGACTTTTCTTCTAAAATGGCAAACTTGTAAAACACATTCAGCGCGGTAAACATCGCAGCCAACGTTTGCTGGCTAGCGCCGTTTTCTTTGAGAACAAACGGCCGCCAATTTTCGTTAACCTGACGAATACCTTGGTTTTGTTTATAACGCCACTGTACAGAAGTTTGCGTCCATGCTTTATCAGGCTCAACCACAAAATCCACATACGCCTCGATATCTTCCCGTTTAAGCTCAAACACTGACTTCTCAGCAACCAGCCATGACCATAAATAAAAACGTTCAAGCTCATTACGAAAGCGGTTAAAAGTTGCTTCAGACTTACGACCGTAAACATACAAAAACTGAAATAAAAACTGCAGCTCGTTATCTACTGGTAATAATTTACCATGGCGAGCCAAAAATTTTTTCAGCTCGGGATATTCATGCGCAAGCGTATCATCTTCAAGGTGGGCGATTTGATACCTAAGCTGCTTTAAGGTGTCGACCAATGGTAAAATCATGATAAGTCCGATATTGGTTAGTATTGGACATATTATAGTGACACCTATACATGTTATGCAACACTGTATAAATAAGCCTATAATTTAAGTTATGTTAAATAGGTTAAATACCAACATTTTGCCGGTCTATTATCTATTCAACAAAGCAAAAACGAAAAAAAGCGAGGGTTTCCCCTCGCCTTGTCTACAATCTACTGTCTACGTGTTCCTGTATTTATTTACAGTAGTTCGCTACATACGTTAAGTCATTGATGTGCTCTGGACCATCCATGACAAAAGTCGATTCTGCAGTGTTTGGATCTAATGTATAGATCTTTGCATCTTCTCCTTTATTGCGGCCAGACACGTATAGCGTACCATCTGAGCTTACCGCCAAACCAGATGCCCAATTCACACCATGTTCGCCAACTAAGTCTAACGTCATCGCGCCTTTGTCTAACGTGTAAAGTGCTTTGCCTGTGAGGACGTAAATTACATTTGTGTCTGCTGAATAAGCAATGTCACCATGTGAAAAGTCATCACCAGTATAGCTTAACTTGCCAAATACTGTTTTTTCACCCGTCTGCATATCAAACTCATACAGATAAGTTTTACTGGTAGCTAATAACTTAGTGCCGTCTGGCGTTACTGCTGAGCGATAAATCGGCCAAGAAACCGCATTAGCAGCTAAAGTCTGCTCCGCATTGTCTAATGAGACCTTCCACAGTGATGACGTTTTAGTTGCGCTATCATTTTGCTCCATAAAGTATAGCTCACCATCATGTGCGGCGATATTTGAAGCTGTATTGGCTACCCCATCAACGTACGCATAAGTACCGTTGGTGACATCAAAATGATAAACATAGCTGTTGTTGTCTTCACCAAAGTTATTGATACCATAAACGCCAACTTTACAAGTCACCGGTGGCTCTGGTGGTGTAACTTCCTCTTCCTCTGTCACTACTACGTTGTCTAATAACGCACCCAATGAATCAGAAGTACCTAGGCCTTGAAACCGAAGTTGTGTTGAACTGCTCGTCGCTTCAACTGTGTACTCGTACTTTGTCCAGCCTCGGGTCGTTGCATTCATTGTTGCTAGGGTTGTATCACCAAACCATGCTCTTGCTCTATTTGTAGAGTTGTCACCTACAATTCTTGCTGAGTAATAAAAACTGACCTTGTAGCGTTTGCCAATCACAGTTGGAATATCTTGATAAATTGAGTAGTTTCCCGTCGAATCTAATTCAATATGACTGTCACCGCTCTGCGAGTCTATAAAATTTATCGTTGTCTTTTGGATTTCAAGTTTCGCACCTTCTGTACTCCACCCTTCTATTTCATCTAGTAAAGCCCAAGTCCCAGTTATTAAAGAGTTGTTTTCAAAAGAACCATTAGAGACTAAGTTTTCTGAACCTAGTACCGAGAATGGTAAAATTAATATCACCTTGGCTAATATCTTTTTCATAATGCATCTCTCGCTGATTAAATACTAATATAGATAAAGCAAAATTAAGGCCAATTTCA
Organism: Pseudoalteromonas galatheae; assembly: GCF_005886105.2. Lineage (NCBI taxonomy): Bacteria > Pseudomonadati > Pseudomonadota > Gammaproteobacteria > Alteromonadales > Pseudoalteromonadaceae > Pseudoalteromonas > Pseudoalteromonas galatheae. Next base: position 183,108 of record NZ_PNCO02000002.1, on the reverse strand, counting down.
ATTAAAGATAATTTTCTTTAATATCAATGTGATAGTTATATTTTTAAGGATATACCCTGTGTATTTAGTCTTAAGTTTTGAAATTTGCAAAAAAGTTTTTATTTTGCAAATGCAACAGGCAACTTCATTAGTCGGTCGAACCAGACACTTTATTTAAAATATCTATGAGCTTCTCTGTTTAAAATTAGGCCGGGTCGCAGGAGGATTTCTAAAGTTGTGCTTGATGTGTTAAATGAAATGCTATTTTAAGCTATCGGAGCACCAGTCTCGCCCCTAGTCAACCCAAAGATAAATACTTCTATGTAGCGATATAGAAGCTTGGGTCCAAAACGAAAAAAGCGAGGGTTTCCCCTCGCCTTGTCTACTGTCTACGTATTTTTGTATTTATTCGCAGTAGTTCGCTACATATGTTAAGTCGTTGATGTGCTCTGGGCCATCCATGACAAAAGTCGATTCTGCAGTGTTTGGATCTAATGTATAGATCTTTGCATCTTCTCCTTTATTGCGGCCAGACACGTATAGCGTACCATCTGAGCTTACCGCCAAACCAGATGCCCAATTCACACCATGTTCGCCAACTAGGTCTAGCGTCATCGCGCCTTTGTCTAACGTGTAAAGTGCTTTGCCTGTTAGGACGTAAATTACATTTGTGTCTGCTGAATAAGCAATATCACCGTGTGAAAAGTCATCACCAGCATAGCTTAACTTGCCAAATACTGTTTTTTCACCCGTCTGCATATCAAACTCATACAGATAAGTTTTACTGGTCGCTAATAACTTAGTGCCGTCTGGCGTTACTGCTGAGCGATAAATCGGCCAAGAAACCGCATTAGCAGCTAAAGTCTGCTCCGCGTTGTCTAATGAGACCTTCCACAGTGATGACGCTTTAGTTGCGCTATCATTTTGCTCCATAAAGTATAGCTCACCATCATGTGCGGCGATATTTGAAGCTGTATTGGCTACCCCATCAACGTACGCATAAGTACCATTGGTGACATCAAAATGATAAACATAGCTGTTGTTGTCTTCACCAAAGTTATTGATACCATAAACGCCAACTTTACAAGTCACCGGTGGCTCTGGTGGTGTAACTTCTTCTTCCTCTGTCACTACTACGTTGTCTAATAACGCACCCAATGAATCAGAAGTACCTAGGCCTTGAAACCGAAGTTGTGTTGAACTGCTCGTCGCTTCAACTGTGTACTCGTATTTTGTCCAGCCTCGGGTCGTTGCATTCATAGTCACTAACGTGCTATCACCAAACCAAGCACGAGCACGATTGGTTGAATTATTGTTTACAATTCGAGGCGAGTAATAAAAGCTCACAGTATATTTTTTACCAGCTGTTGTCGGAATATTCTGGTAGATAGTATAATTTGCTGTAGAGTCAAGCTCTAGGTATTGATTGCCCTCTTGTGGCACGATAATACCGAGACTTTGTTTTTGAATTTCAAATCTGGCACCGTCTCTACTCCAACCTTGGAGGTTGTCAAATAACGCCCAATCACCAGAAATATTTCCTGATGTTTCAAAAGAGCCGTTAACAACAAGATTATCGGCAGCACTTGCTGTACCAACGACTGACATTAACACTAAGGTTGCAAAGTTAAGTTTCATAGCCACTCCAATAAAATAGGGTTAATGTAAATTTATTGTTTACAGCAACACCTCTTAATATACTACCATTGTCGTACTTTTCTCCTCTACGGTCAATGCATAACCGAAAAACCAGATTTTATGATGTTTTACATCACTAAAGCAACTTAAAATCCAATACTTTTGGATTAGTTAAAAAGCATTGTGTTTTGAAATTTATTCGAGACTTTAATGGAGCTCATTATCTCATGACTCAAACTGAAGTTTAGGAACGGAATACGCTATATCGTTGCCGTCAGAATTTAGTGATAAACACAACACCCAAAGAAGGGTTTTGATGCAGTTAAGAGTCTATAGTGTAACCGCTTTGACAAATACTTATTGTGGCGACAGTATTTTCAGTAAACTTCGCTGTTCTTTTGGCTAATTATATTGATTAATAAAATTTCCTTTTCCAAAGCGCTTAAACCTACCCACTCTGAGTCTACTCGGGTAGTAGTGACTTTCTGCGTTATATGTTATCTATTCAAAAAACAGCCAGATTGAAATAATTTACTGAGGCGATCTAATACACAGCCCATATTCAGAGTAACTAAAATGGCTACCAAGTTTTCATCACGTACACGAGTACATCGCGGCACTTTTTAATACAAACTGGTGCGCATCCATATAACTTTTAATAGCACGTTGCGCAATTTGTATTGTTGCAGGTACATCGATACTCCCTTTATGGATGCAAAATATCTCTACTTTTTCAAGCTCGAAGTCAGGGTCTACCCGTTCCAGCTTGTGATTATCAAATGCGATGATTTCTGGCACTAACCCAATACCGAGGCCGCTTTCAATAAGCCTAATGGTGTCACTCACTGAGTTAGTTTTGTGATGCGCTCTAAATGAAAGCGGCTTCACTATGTTTTGGGTTGTATGCATAAATTGATAATTTGCGACTTTTCCTTCCCAAGAGTTTGCGATGTAAGGCGCTGTGCCCACATCAAATTCACTGTCCTTAGCTTTATATAGAACGTCTCTAAATGAGCCGATATATTGCTGTGACTGCTCTACGTCTGCGCTTTTTCCCACTCTGACTGCAAGATCGATCCCCCGCTCAACTAGATTGAGTGGTCGATCTTCATTAATTAAATTTAGACGTATTTTAGAGTGCGCCTTAATCAGCTTACATAATGCTGGCGCAACGATGGTTTGCATCAATGCATAAGATGCTGTCACTGTTAATTGCCCAGAAATTTCAGATTGCTTAGCTCTTGCCTTTTCCCACGCTAACTCGGATAGATGGCTAATTTCAAGACAGTATGTATAGAAATCTTTACCAACATTAGTCAATGATTGACTTCGTGTGTTTCTGTACAGTAGTGGCGCTCCTATCTCTTCTTCCAATTTCTTTAAGTGCTGGCTTATCACAGATTTAGACAAAGATAACTTATCTGCAGCTTTCGTCAGTGAACCTGACTCTACCACCCCTTTAAATATCATCATTCTTCTTAGCTTGTTCATTTTGACTTCTCTTTTATGTCGCTTCAAAAGATAAAGACCGCTACACACAAATAAAATTACACAATTAAAACATTAATTAAACATATATTTTAAATAATCACGAATGCACTAAAACTCCAGAGCCACACCTTATTCAACTTAGCGGCCTAAGACTCACGCCAATGTCGTTAGTTAGAGTTAACTTAGGTTTGTTAGCTTTCATCTTGATTAAATTTGAGTGTTATCCATACACTCCAAAATATCAGTGTAACCAGATAATTTTAAAAGTATTTTTATCTAATCCAATTATCAGAAAATGGATTAAGCTTATTTTTTCAACAAATAGGAAGGTCTAAATCAAATCACAAGAAACATTGAGTTTGATTTTATGAAACAATTCAATTACGATTAAATTTCGAGCAAAAAGCACTGTTCAAGTTAACTGTTTGCGATTTCCCTTTGACAAAAACCTCTACATCTATAGCTGTAGACGGCTAGTTTTAAGTGTCTTTTTGTTAACTTTCATTTACTAAAAATACACTTTTGCAGATTGTATACACTAATATTTAATGTTATTGGAAATGCAACTAAACCTCTAAATTTGTTAGAAAGTGTATAAGTTCTTCCATTCTCATTGTCCCTATATCAATAATATTAAAAGTACATTTAGTTAACATTTTAACTACATGCACTTTTATCTGAAGTTGTACTTTTGAAACTAAAAAGAGTTTCGTACAACTTAAAAGCTAGAACACATATTGATTAAGGAATATGAAAGATGAAACCAATTAAGTTAAAGAAAAGCGCAATTGCTATCGTAACGTCACTACAATTATTTGGACTTAGTCAGCTTGCTACGGCAAATACCGCCGTCCCTGAAATTTCCCCAATTATGTACGATACGCTTCAAGGCGATATTGAAGGCTCACCATTGTTTATAGATGTCGGCTCGGATAACTTTCTACTTACTCAGGAACAGTGGCATACGATTCAAGTTTTTGCCGAGTCAGCTGTCAGTTTACCGAATAACGAAGCAGCCTTTAGAAGTGCGACGCGATATCCAGCGGATACGCCTCTAAATAACGACTACATAGCACTGATGACAACCTTTGAGTCAATCAATGCGTCGGGTCAGAACTGGAATCATAAGCTTTATCCAAGCATCATTGATCTCGCGACGAAATTAGCAAATTATTCCGATACCCATGTATTGCTAATTCAGCCGTTTATTGATGAACTAACAAAGTTACATAACGCGTCGCTAAGCGGAGATCTGCAAGCTGCCGAACAAAGTCGACAAGTCGCAATTTCATTTCTAAACACCTTCATGAATTTTGTTGATGGTAATCTAACAAAAACCCAAACAGTGGTAGATCAACTCGTCACCTTTCAGGGAGATTTAACTACACATTCTGGACAATTAAATACACTGGAAGGCACTTTTGAAGATATCTTAAATAAAGACCAGCCAGCTAACATCCGAGATCGAATTAGTACCTTACAACGACGACTCAACGATCTAAATGATGAAAAGAGCGATTTAAAAACAGGTATTGGCTTAAGTAGTCTCGGCGGTGTGCTTGGGCTAATCATTGGCGGTAGTATCCAAGGCGCACAGTTAGAAGAAGTAAAGAGCGAGATTAATAAAGTAGAGTCTCAAATTGAGACGGCGAATAAGGAACTCGCCCACGCGATGAGTCTTGCAGCCTCGTATCAAATTGCCAAAGGGCAAGTGGAAGGCATGAACGAAAAAATTGAAACAGCGCTTGGCAATGTTCGTAAAGTTCAAGTGCACTGGCAGTCTTTGTATGGAGATATGCAATCTCTTCGAGATGTATTGACACAATTAAACAGTGACAATGCGTTACGTAATGCCAACGTAATTGTTGCAGGGATAGTTTCTTCACCTCTTGCCAGCAATGCCAGCAATTCATGGAAAGACATCGCAGACAAAGCAAGAACATTTCTACAGAACGCCTACCTGCCAACATCACAGCAGTAAGTATCACTAGACTTAAATTATAAGCATCATAACTAAACTTCTATTGAGCGCCCTACATTCACAGAGTGCTCAATAGGCGCGTCTTGTATGTTGCAATAAGGAATTACTATGAAACCAACTTTACTCAGCTTGTTAATTGGCTGCGCTTTTTCGAGCCAAGCAGCGACTTGGAACGAGCTATATAATCTTGAGTTAAGTCAAAACTTACCAAGCGTTACAACAACAAATCAACAACAGATAGACACACAAAATTACTTGGTCTCGGCATTACATGTCAACCTGAATGACGTACTTACCAGTGCTAGAGATCATAATACCATTGTCATTGCTGCAGATACCGTGGAAATCGACCGAAACATGATTTTCGATGCGCCAAATAAAAGGGTTTTTATCGTCGCACGCAAAATAATGGGTAATGGTACGGTGAGTATTAATTTAGATACTCAAAATGCCCAAGCATCAACACTGGTATTCATGGCCGATAAAGTTGAGGCTAATATCAATATAGTGACAGCTCATTCACCCAGCGGCGGTGAAATTGAACGTTTTAGCATCGCACCAGACTCCTTTGGTACGCTATATCAAGTTATACAAGGGAATAAGTTTGCGACGCCTATTTCCCCCGCGCTGACGTCACTAACTTCGGTGCACAAAGAGTACTTTTTAGATGCATTTGAAAAGTCGTTCGATATGGCGGCGGCCATTTATGATCAAAACCCAGCTTTGAGCATTGAGATGTTGAGCTGGCCTGAGTCTATACTAAATGCAGCTCATGATGTTAGAGAGTCATCAGTTCAAGCTAAGAACTTTTACTTGCAGCTTGCTAACCTTAAGCAGTTTTTGTCGTATGCAACACTTAACAAAAACTATGTTCCTAGCTTGTCCCGCGACTTTTATGAGCTAACCATCAAAGCATACATTGATGCGATGGAAGCATATCAGGATAGCTATAGTAATTTTCAGCAACAAGGCCGGAGTTTAGAAAACAAGCGCCAAGATCTCACTTTAATGCAGGATAACCTGTTCGATGTTGCATCTGCTGAGCAACGAATTATCTCTCGCTCAGTAGAGCAACTGACGAGCTTGGTAAAGACACTAGATGAACAAAAAGTAGCATTCAGCGGACAAGAAAATAACGTCTTCTATTCAGGGGTCGAGTTTCAGCAAGGAATTTTAGACTACAAACTAGATAAAATTACAGAAATCGGACTTAAAGTACTTGAAACCGTAATTAGTGCAGGCACTGCATTTGCAGGAGCTGCTGGGGGAGACACCAGTGGCCTGAAAGACTTAGTAGCGAGCTTACCCGCCACAATCCAAGAGATCAATGACTTAAAAACCAAAATTGATGATATAGCATCATTAATGGATAAAGTACAAAAGGTTAGCGGCCAGTTAAACGTATTATCGCAAAAAACTGCCGATCCGTTTTCTAGTAGTGAGCTTGCACAAGAGTTCAATCGCCTTAACTCACTCATTCCAACCAAAGAAGAGGCAAATCGAATTTGGGATGAATTTTTAATAACCGCTAAAGCACAAATGAAAAAAGCTATAGATGAAGATATTGACGGTTCAAGCGACTATCTTGTTGCTATCGAAAAGTTAATTAATCATGGTAAGGCAATTGTGGCTGTGGAAATTGATATTGCCCAGGAGCAGTCTAGACAGATAGATTTGCGGATCACCGCTGATGCAAAACTCAAGCAGATCAACCGTATAGATGCATTTTTACAAAACAATCAAAACAGTCTAGATGAAATTCAGGAAATGGAGGAGCAGCTATTTCGGACTCTGAATAATCTAAAACGTCCGATATTTGTAGCATTAACAAACTATCAGGCGGCATTTAGCTACTGGTCACTTGATGACATCATAGTGACACCAAGCCTTAATCAAAGTTATCAAGAATACCGCCGCGACTTAGCCTTGCTACGTGAGCAAGAGGCCGCGTCATTATTACGCTTTAACCCTCGACCTCAAGACTTTATGCTCACCATAGAAGAGTTGAATGCGCAGCAACAATTGCAGGATTTTGCGCAAGATGGTGAGATGAGTTTCACGCTGTCGTTAGAAGACATTGATTTTTCCCAATTTGATCGAGTTAGATTAGACGAGGTCAATGTTGTACTAGAAGGTTCGGGATTGAATGAGAACCAGCGCTACGATATCGAGGTAAGGTCAAGCGGTTCATATCAAGATAGGTTTAAAGGGCAACCCTATCAATTTAGTGCCGAATCGTTATACCGATTGGTGAGTTACGAGTTGTTAGATAGTGAAACGACACGCATAGATCCAATCACCAGTGGTGCAATCGCAAACGATTATGCGATTAATTACTTTAAACCAACTCCGTTTACTACTTGGTCAATTAAGCTGAAAAATCCACAGCTTTATGACTTAAGTAAAGTGACGAATATCAAAGTATCGTTTAAAGGGAATGCGATCCCCAAACAATAGTGCAGCGCTTGTACTTTAAAGCCAAGTAGGAGCCACTTCACGTGGAGATCTTTTAACAAAAGCTCGCAGGATTAACCTGCTCCTACTTTGGTGAGGCTTGACTATTTGCTAAACCAGATTGCTTTTTTCGTAGGAGCCACTTTACGTGGCGATCTTTAACAAAAGCTCGCGGGATTAACCTGCTACTACTTTGGTGGAGTTCAAATATTTACTAAACCAGACCGCCTTTCGTAGGAGCCGCTTCACGTGGCGATCTTTAACAAAAGCTCGCAGGATTAACCTGCTCCTACTTTGGCGGAGTTCAAATATTTACTAAACCAGACCGCCTTTCGTAGGAGCCACTTCACGTGGCGATCTTTTAGCAAAATTCCTCCGGATGAGCCGTCACCTACTCTACAACTTGAGCCTTCAATAAAGATCTGTTATCCAGATAGCCACTAAAACGGGTTGCTAATAAGGCTGCAGCACTGATAAGTGCCCCTACCCAAGCGGTGTCCTGCAAAGACATACTTTCTACAATTTGACCACCAAGGATGGAGCCGAATGCAATTCCAACGTTGAAGGCAGCGATATTCAACCCTGATGCGACATCCACCGCTTTTGGACTATATTTTTCGGCTAACTGTACAACATAGACCTGAAGACCAGGCACATTTCCAAAAGCAAATGCTCCCCACATTAATACCGTGATCACCACGCCTACTTTCGACTGCATGGTAAATGTCAACACAGCTAAAATGACCGAGAGTAACGCGAAGATGATGGTCAAAGCGCTTATTGGCCCCTTTTTGTCTGCTAATTTGCCGCCATAGATATTGCCAATGGCAACGGATACACCATAAACCAGCATAATAATACTGACTGTAGCGGCATTAAAACCAGCTTCCTGTTGTAAAATTGGCGCAAGATAAGTGAATGCCGTAAAGGTTCCACCGTAGCCAAGTATGGTCATAAGATAGACGAGCAGTAATCTGGGTTGCAATAATACCTTTGCCTGTTCAGACAGACTGGCTGATGCGCTTTGCTTTAGGTTCTTTGGAATCAATAGTGCACTTCCCAAGAGAGCAACAACACCTAAAGCAGAAACTACTAGAAACGTGGCTCGCCAGCCAAACTGTTGGCCAATCCAAGTACCCAAGGGGACACCCGTTACGAGCGCCACGGTCAGGCCCGTGAACATAATGGCTATGGCACTTGCCTCCTTGTCTTTTGAGACCAAACTTGTCGCAATCGTAGAACCAATAGAGAAGAACACACCATGAGCGAGTCCCGTCATGATCCTCGCCATAATGAGGCTTTCATAACTGGGCGCTTGCCACGCAAGCAAATTGCCAAAGACAAAGAGTGCCATCAAACTAAGTAATACAGACTTTCTATTCCATCGCCCTGTCAGTGCGGTTAAGACGGGCGCACCAACGGCAACGCCGATGGCATATAAACTCACCAGCAACCCTGCACTAGGCAGTGAAACTGATAAGTCTGAAGCGATGGTAGGTACTAAACCAACAATGACAAATTCGGTGGTACCAATGGCAAATGCGCTTAATGTCAGCGCCAGTAATGCAAGTGGCATAAATAAACCCTTCTGAGGTGATAAGCAATAAGTTGATGTAGTGTGAAAGCTTTTTTATTTGCAAAAAACAGTAAAAATGACAAAATACTTTTGTAGAAAATGAAAAGGAACGCATATGCCCGTTAGCTCAAAAACCGAAGATCTAGAAGCTTTTATCTGTGTTGTCGATACTGGTAGTTTTTCCGCTGCAGCAAATCTGATGGACGAACAAGTTGCAAAGGTCTCAAGAGCGGTAACTCGGCTAGAAAAGTCCCTGCGTGTAACGCTATTCAATCGAACTACTCGGCGGATAGAGCTAACCGAAGAAGGCGAACTATTTTTACGCTATGCGCGACAGGCACTCAATACCATTGAGCAAGGCGAAGAGGCGTTAAAGTTGTTACGATTTTCGCCGGCAGGTAAATTGAGAGTTGATGCTGCAAGCCCTTTCGTTTTTCACCAGCTTACGCCTATATTAAAAGGTTTTAATGAAGCCTTTCCCGATATTACTTTGGAAATAACTAGCCATGACAGCATCATCGATTTGTTAGAGCATAAAACCGATATCGCGATACGAATTGGTGACTTAGCTGATTCTAACCTTCATGCTCGATTGTTAGGCCGAAGTAAACTTCACCTTGTTGCGAGCCCTGACTATATAAGTAAGTTTTTAGGCAGTGAACCGTTGATTACTCTTTCAAATCACAACTTGATAGGTTTTACCGATGCCCCGCATCTCAACGTCTGGCCTTTACAAAATCCGCAGCAACTCAAGTTTTCCATTAGCGCATCCAGTGGTGAGACCGTGAGGCAATTGTGTATTGCAGGCCATGGTATTGCACTGCTATCTAACTTTATGGTGAGACAAGATATAAAAGCAGGAAGACTCGTTGAGGTATTTACCGAGCAAATTATTTCGCCAAACCGCAGAGAAGCGGTGCAAGCCGTGTATTATCAAAATAGTGGTGTATCTTCTCGGATTTCAGCATTTCTAGACTACATTGCGCCTAGGCTCACGCTATAGTTTTTCATTTTTTACAAATATATTTTGTATTTATTGCGGTTAATGAAAATATTTTAAATCGTTAAGCTTCTCATAGTGAAAATAAACGTTGAGGAGGCCAAATGGCTGATTTGTTTGAGTCAATTAATTTAGCAGGTAAAACACTTAACAATCGTATAGTGATGCCACCTATGACCCGCTCACGGGCGAGTCAACCTGGGGATATCCCTAACAATTTGATGGCAACCTATTACGCACAGCGTGCAACGGCTGGTTTAATTATTAGTGAAGGGACACAAATATCGCAACTCGGTAAGGGGTATGCTTGGACACCGGGGATCTATTCAGACGCCCAAGTTGCTGGCTGGAAACAAGTCACAAAACAAGTGCATGATGCAGGCGGCGTTATGTTTGCGCAGCTTTGGCATGTTGGACGAGTATCGCACCAAAGCAATACAGGTGGGCTTCAGCCAATTTCAGCTTCAGCAATTCAAGCTCGGGGTGTAAAGGTCTTCATCGATGAAAATGATTCACCTAATTTTATTCAAGCACAAACACCAAGAGCAATGACCCTAGCAGACATCAATAATGTAATTAACGAATATCGACACGCAGCACGCAACGCGATGCAGGCAGGGTTCGACGGAATTGAACTACATGCAGCGAACGGTTATTTGATCAATCAATTTTTAGACTCTTGCTCAAATCAAAGAACAGATGGCTATGGTGGCTCAATTGATAACCGCATTCGCTTTTTGCGTGAGGTCGTGACGGCTGTGAGTGACGAGATAGGCAGTGACAAAGTGGGCGTTAGGCTTGCGCCGCTTACTACCTTAAATGGTACAGTTGATGAAAACCCTGAGCAGACATACCTCGCAGCAATTCAACAACTAAATGCGCTCAACGTGTGCTACGTACACATCGCGGAAGCGGATTGGGAAGATGCGCCAGATATGCCTCGGCGCTTTAAGCATGCAATTAGGGAGGCATTTAATGGCGTGTTAATCTATGCTGGAAAATATACGAAAGCGCGCGCCCAACAAGCTCTTGATGAAGGTTGGGCTGATATGATTGGGTTTGGCCGTCCATTTGTCGCTAACCCTGATCTCCCCCACAGGCTAGCACATAATTTGCGCTTGAATAAGCATCAGCCTGAGACATTATTTGGTGGTAGTGAACAAGGCTATACGGATTACCAAACCCACGACTCAAATTCAATTAACACAAAGTAGACTAAAAGTTGGCTTTCAATCTGCGTAAACCTTGATTAGTGCTTACGCAGTGCCAACATTTGCTGTTTAAGGTGAGAAAAATTTATCTAACTGTCGTGCTCGCCTTTCCTAAATTATTACTAACGATTATATCTACCTATACATATAGATTGGCGTTTAGCCTGTAAATAGGGAATAATGTCGCCAAATTAAAGACACATAAAATAATCTACTTCTATCAGAAAATGAAAAATATAATTCTATTTGCCATAGCACTACTCTGCACCATCTCTGTTAAAGCCCAGTTACCCGTAGAGAGTTATGCACAACTACCTAATATGAGTAAAGTTTCACTTTCACCCAGTGGTAAGGCTGTCGCCTATTTACAAAATTACGAAGGCGATCTGGTTCTAACGACTTATGACCTTAAGACGCAGAAAAAAAGATATATCCTAAAAACGGACAACAAAACCATTACGTTAAGTTGGTATGACTGGGCAACAGACGAATTGTTAATTTTCGGCGCTGATTACACTGAGGTACAAAGAGGTGTTAAGTATACCTCATCGCGTTTATTTAAATATAACTTAGCTGATGAATCAGCGAAGTTAGAGCAAATCAATCAGCCTTATCGTGACCAAGTTTTAGCACAGTTTCAGGATAGCGTGATCAGTTTACTACCAGATCAACCCAACAAGGTCCTGGTACAAGCAGATTTTGATATCGTAAATAAGCCAAGTGTTTATCTTTTGGATATCAAAAGAGATCGACGTCAACTGGTTGTTCGGGGCAGAAGTAAAATTTCCAGTTGGATAGCCGATCAACAAGGTAATGTAAGAATAGGTTACGGGTTTGAGGGGATCAAAGCTTATTACATGCTCTATGATAACGAGACGAAGGACCTAATTGATTTCTACACCTTTCAGGCTCGTGGCCCAGAAGCTATCCATATTCTTGGATTTGATAAAGATCCAAATATTATTTACCTAACCGCACTTCATAATGGTAAAGATGCGCTCTTTAAAGCAGATATTACTAAGCGCCCGCTTTTACCTCAGCTCGTTTTCTCCGATCCAGATTATGACTTTGATGGCCGCATCATTTATTCACATGACGGCAGAGCCATAGGCTTCAGCCATTCCAACCTCGATAACTCGAGAGTTTATTGGGACGAAGACCGCAAACTCCTGCAACGTTCACTTAAAGCCGCATTGCCAAGTTATGACACTGTTGTAATAAGTATGAGTGCGGATAATAAAAAATACATTGCGTACGGCGATTCTGACCAAGACTCTGGCACATACCTGATTGGTGACAGAGAAACCAGCTCTTTAGCGGGGTTAGGACGTTTATATCCAGATATTACAGGTGACAATTATTTAGGCAAACAAAGGGTATCATTTAAGGCGCGTGACGGCCTTGAAATTGAGGGGTATTTAACCCTACCTAAAGCATTCGATTCGGCTGCACCGACAATAATCCTTCCACACGGTGGACCATACTCTCGTGACTACGCTGGATTTGATTACTGGTCCGAGCTATTTGCAAGCCGTGGCTTTGTGGTTTTTCAACCTAACTTTAGAGGCTCTTTTGGCTATGGCTTTGACTTCTTTAATGAAGCAAATCAAGGTTGGGGAGGAAAGATGCAAGATGATTTACAAGATGCAGCAAATTGGTTGGTTGCAGAAAAGTATGCACTCAAAAATAAAATCTGTATAGGTGGCGCAAGTTACGGTGGCTATGCGGCACTAATGGCTGTGGTAAAACATCCTGAGACGTTTCAATGTGCAGCAAGCTTTGCTGGCGTTACAGACTTAGAATCAATAGTCAGTCGCGCGCGCTTTTTCACAAATAAAGCGCTTGTCCGTGATCAATTTGGACAAGATACTGATAAACTTAAAGTACAATCCCCTGTTAACTATGCGAAACAAATTAACCGCCCTGTGTTACTTATTCATGGTGATGACGATAAAGTCGTGCCTGTTAATCATAGTCGTGACATGGCAGATGAACTTGAAGATCATGACAAAAAGTTCAAATATATAGAGCTTGAGGATGGCAACCATTATCTGAGTTATCAAGCACACAGAGTGAAGACACTCACTGAGTTTTTAGCTTTTTTCGAAAAGCATCTAAAATAACAAAGCGCCGCAAGTAGCGGCGTTTTTTATTGAGAGCGCGACTTCTTCTGTCATAGAGTTGATGTATGATAGGCTGCTAACATAAAGGAGAATTATTGTGCAGCTCGTTAAATTATTCGTCATGGCAGTGATGCCTATGCTCAGTGTATTCCAAGCCTCGGCAGCGTCCTTTTTAGTCTTTGGTGATATGCCCTACACGGAGATAGATAGGGCCATGCTGATGCCTAATGGTGCACTGCATGAAAAGGTAAACGATACACAGCATGATTTTATGGTGCATGTAGGTGATATGAAATCTGGTGCTGAGCCCTGTACTGATCAGCTTCTTAAAGATAATTATGCCCTGATCTCAAGTGTGAGTAATCAACCTTTTATATTCACTCCCGGAGACAATGATTGGACGGACTGCGACCGTGAGACCCTAAACCCTAGGTTTGATGAACTAGAAAGATTAGACTTCGTTCGTCAACACTTTGCAGTACAAATGCCTAACCTGCCAAAGTTCAGTCGCCAGCAAACAATACCGGAAAATCAATCTTGGATAGTGGGTGCTGTACAGTTTTTAACCTTACATGTACCAGGCACCAACAGTGGTCGCAGACAAATATTATTATCTGATAAAACAGCGGTGCACGCTGAGTCCTATCGTCGTGATGTCGAGAATATGAAGTGGTTAAATAGCTTGCTAACACCAAGCCATAAAGCCGCGGTGATATTTCTACAAGCAGACTTGTATCAAAAAGAGAAGCACTCAGGACGATGTCATAAAAACTCAAAAGCTAAATGTGATGGTTATCAATTATATCGAGAGACACTTGCAGAATATGCAGCCCGACTGAGTTATCCGTTGTTGTTGATACATGGAGATACGGGAGAGTTTTGCTTTTCTGAACAGTCAAAGAATCTATGGCGTCTAAATGCTCCTGGAGACTTTCAATATTTAGATATTGCAAAAGTTAAAGTTAAAGGGGATAAAAAGAAACCGTTCAAGGTAACAGCGCTGCTCTCGCAAGATAAAATAGCTAAATGTAAGGGGCTGTAAAGCCCCTTTACGCACCTTTTACTAAGCAGTAAATTAGTGTCTCGCGAATTGCTTTTAGTACCTAAAGTAAAAGCTCGCGCTGTTTATTGTGGCTTTCAAACTGCTCTTGCTTAACTGTATTGACAAAATGCCACTCACTTTCCACCTTCTCTTTTGTGAAATTAAGCGTTAAATAACCACGCTGATGAATATTCGCATACTCAAGGTCATCGACTAGTAATTGCAATACCTCAGCAAATTGTAGCGCCTGCTCATCGCCCAATTGCAAGTAATGCTCAAGCCCAGGGGAGCTGACAGAAGCTGTTGCGTATTCTTGGCCACAAACGGTTCCGCTTGCATCGCAGAGCTTACCAGACCACGCGTTGTGCGTATCTCCAGCAACGACAACTAAGTTTTTATTGGCCGCTTTTGCTGTTTGTAAAATCACTTCACGTTCAATCGGATAGCCATCCCATGCATCCAAGTTATAAGGAGCGGTAGACGTGACTCGCGCCTTTTCTTGTTCTGACAACGTTGAATCACCAGCAAGCAGTCTGCTCTTAATTTGAGCAAGCTCTGTTAATTGCGTCGACATTTGTGCAGAAGGATTTGCAAGAGACATAAGCAGCTCGGCTGGGATCACCATTTTGGTCATCAATACTTGTTGCCCTAAGACTTGCCACTTCGCTGCCGATGTCTTCATGTTATCGGTTAGCCAAGTCAATTGATTTATACCCAACAGCTGTTGGGAAGGCGCGGTGAGATCCGCCTGAAATCCGACAAAATCCACTTGTCCTGTTGTAGGGTCAATATAATCTTGATAGTCAAGTGCTTTAGCTCGGCTCTCGTGACGAGTATCTAGCATATAAAGTGACAACAAATCGCCAAATTCAAATTTACGATAGAGGCTCTCGAGTTGATCCTTAACCATCGGACGTACTGGCATCCATTCATAGTAGGCTTGCAGTGCGGCAAGCCTCCGGGCTGTGTACTCCCCTTCCCCTTCGTTATGGTTCTCAGCACCATCCATGTATGAGTCATTACATACCTCATGGTCGTCCCATACCGCAATAAATGGCGTACTGGCGTGGAGAGCTTGCAGGCCAAAGTCGGTACGATATTTAGCATAGCGACGACGATAATCATTTAATGAAATAATCTCGTTCGCATTATCTGCATCCAGCCCTCGGCCCATAGCGTCGGCATTTTCAGTGGCATACCCACCCATCCCATATTCGTATATGTAGTCACCTAAATGTAATACCGCGTCTAAATCACTGCGTTTTGCAGCCTCTGCGTAGACATGAAAGTAACCTGCCGGATAATTTGCACAAGACATCACGGCAAGTTTTACCTGAGTGACATCGTTAACGGGTAAGGTCTTGCATTTACCTATGGGAGAATGCGTTTCCTTAGTGACAAAGCGATAAAAGTAGCGGCTATTTGCAGTCAGGCCATTAAGATCTACTTTAACGGTGTAATCGTTTTTTGCTAATGCGGCCAGCTGGTGGCTTTGTAGTAAGACACCAAAGTCTTCTGATTCTGATACTTGTAGAGTGACATCCACACTATTGGGTGTACCTTCAGGAGTGACACGCGTCCACAATATAACGCTATCAGCTAAAGGATCGCCACTTGCGACACCATGATTAAATACGACAGCAAAATCGTTGCTTGCAACGGCTTTACTATCACTACTGCCGCAACCTACTAACGAGACGCTAATTGTTGCCGCGCCAACGCCCATTAATGCACTTTTAATAAAATCTCGACGGGTAAAACTTGCCATTATCATTGTTCCTTAACTTCAAAATGCGCCATATTAGGCGCACTTATCTACTGCTCGAAGGAACTAGCTTAGTTAAGCATTATTACATTTTAACGATTGGCCTTAATTAGTGCGGATTTGGAATAACTTGATTCCTGCCATTAACTTTGGCTTCTTGTAACATTGTATCTGCGCGACGCACAATGCTTTCAACACCAGTCTCGCCCGCGCCAAATTCAGCGACCCCAAAAGAGCTGGTAATATCGACCTCCTCTGCTACGGCAATCTGAAATGATGTCTGCTCAATCAGGTTGCGTGCTCGCTCGGCAACAAGGGTCGCGCCCTCTAACCCAGTATTGGGCAGCACCAACGCGAATTCCTCTCCACCTAATCGGGCTATTAAATCCGTGTCTCTTAACATTTCAGAGAGTAATGAGCTCACATGAACTAATACCATATCTCCCGCTTCATGACCGAATCGCTCGTTAATTGCACGGAAGTTATCAAGATCTGTCAGTATCACACTAAACGGTGTTCTGTAACGTTCATATAACCTAATTTGACTATCAATTTTATCGCTTAGCTGCCTACGACTGGCGACGCCGGTTAATGGATCAGTTTTGGTAATAAAATCAAGTTCTTTACGTAAATGTTCGAGTTCGCTACACATCGCCTTTGTTGTAGTGATATTGTCTCCGTAGATAGCAAAGGCATCATCTTGCAACGGAAAACATCGTAATTTAAAAAACTCACCGTTTAAGGTATCAATTTCAATTTCTGGATAGTCTAATTCACAGCCATTGCTTAAGCCTAAAAACCACTCGGTGAGTTCATCCCCATCGAGCCTGTCATCAAACGTATCGTCTGTTTGTGGGTCGAAGATATTACTCAGTGTGCGCCCAGTTAAATGAGACGAAGGTTGTCCGATTAGCTTTGCCATTGCTTTATTACAAAATTCAAGTACCGATTTGTTGCTGACAATAGCAACTGCATCGTCACTTTTATTCAGCAACACACTCAAAAGGGATTGTAAATGGTTGACGTTAGACATAATTCAATTCCATTAGACTTTTTGTTATTTTAAATCAATCGAGAGGATTTATCTTAGATCTCACGCAAATCACATAAAAAAATCATTTGATTTTTTATTCAAGTCAATTGATTCCAATTAAGCACCAATCATATTCCATTTTACTTATATTTAATGCAACAAATGAAACGTATAGTTACCTCCATACACAAAGGAGGAACTATGTTAAAACCAACGCAACTCGCAACGATTATTTCTGCTTTGCTACTGCTAAGTGCATGTGGCGAAGCTGAGCAGGCAAGCATTCAAACTCCGCCTATTCAACCAATTGATGTAGCTGCAACACCACAAATTAGCATTGCTGATTGGCATACCTATACAACACGTCTTTCTTCTCCAAACGAAGTCGCACTTCGCGCTCGAGTCACGGGAGTGATCAGCTCGGTAAACTTCAAAGAAGGAGATACGGTGCGCCAAGGCGATGTTCTATTTGAGCTGGACGACAGAACTTTCCTAGCTGAGGTTGCCAGCCTTGCCGCACAGGTGAAACGTGCCGAAGCGGCGCTTTCGCAAGCAAAAAGTGAGTCTGCGCGAGCGCTTCGATTAAGCAAGCAAAAAGCGATTTCGACCGAAGAGGTCGATGCTCGTGTTTCGCTTACCGCGCAGCGTGAAGCCGAACTAGATGCGCTTAGGGCTTCATTTAAAGCAGCCCAACTAAACTTAGAGTTTAGTAAGATCACAGCACCAATCAGCGGCAAAATTTCCTTTGCCGAGGTCACTCAAGGTAACACCATTAGAGCAAACGACACGTTACTTACTACGATAGTTGCAACCGATAAGATGTATGCGTACTTCGATATCGATGAACGCACTTGGAATAGTCAGTTTGCATCAGTGACTGAAGGTGAGTCGCTTCCTGTGAAATTACAGCTACTGGGCCGTGAGTCACAGCCAGTTATGGGTGAGCTAGACTTTATTGACAACGCCATTGATGACCATTCCGGAACCCTAAAAGTACGCGCTTCTTTTGATAATCGCAGTGGACAGCTACGACCCGGCTCGTTTGCACGAGTGAGTCTTTCATCCGGTGAGCAAAACGATCGAGTATTAATTCCAGACCGCGCAGTTGGTACAGATCTTAAAAATCGTTTTGTTCTAGTTGTAAATGAGTCTAATACACTTGAATATCGTCTAATCACACTCGGTAATCGCTATGGCAAATTTCGCGCTGTTGAATCGGGTTTAGCCGCAGGAGAGCGTATCGCGGTGAATGGTCCAGCGCGTGTAGGCCCAGGCATGCCAATAAGCCCAAATTCCGTGACGCTTACTTTGCCAGATAACATTGCCACAGAAGTGGTTGCGATGACGCCAAGCGATTCTTCACAAGGATTAAACTAATAATGAAATTTTCCCATTTTTTCATTAAGCGCCCTATTTTTGCGGCGATGATGTCACTCGTGATATTAATCGCTGGGGCCATTTCCCTTTTTCAGCTTCCCGTGAGTGAGTATCCAGAGGTGGTCCCGCCGACCGTTGTGGTATCTGCAACCTACCCCGGTGCCAACCCAAAAGTCATTGCTGAAACCGTTGCAACGCCGCTTGAACAAGAGATCAATGGTGTTGAAAACATGCTGTATATGTTTTCTCAAGCAACCAGTGATGGTCGTTTAACACTTACCGTGACTTTTGCACTTGGTACTGACTTAGACCGAGCCCAAGTGCAAGTACAAAACCGAGTAAATAGCGCTATTCCAAGATTACCGCAAGAAGTACAACGCTTAGGGGTTGTGGCTGAAAAGGCGTCACCAGATCTCACTATGGTGGTGCACTTGGTATCGCCAAGTGGCTCGCATGATACCAGCTACCTCTCTAACTATGCCGATATTTATGTCAAAGATCAGATAGCGCGTTTGCCGGGAGTTGGTGATGTAAAACTATTCGGCGGCGGTAAATACGCGTTGCGGATATGGCTAAACCCCGAGCAATTGGCTGAAAGAAACTTAACCGCAAGCGATGTGGTCCGAGCAATCCAACAACAAAACCGCCAAGTAGCAGCTGGCTCTTTGGGTGCTCAACCCACAACCAATGAAAATCAATTCCAAATTCTGTTAAACGTTAAAGGCCGTTTGGCAGATACCAGTGAATTTGACAATATTATTGTTAGCGTATCAGGCGATGGTGCGATCACTAGACTCAAAGACATTGGCCGAGTTGAGCTTGGACAAGATAACTACGC
This sequence comes from Pseudoalteromonas galatheae, assembly GCF_005886105.2. NCBI lineage: Bacteria > Pseudomonadati > Pseudomonadota > Gammaproteobacteria > Alteromonadales > Pseudoalteromonadaceae > Pseudoalteromonas > Pseudoalteromonas galatheae. The sequence continues at coordinate 163,600 of NZ_PNCO02000002.1, read as the reverse complement.
GTTAAGAGCTTTGCTAGATGGTAACGAAGCGGTGGCAATGCCGATTTTCCAGCGTCCTGGTTCTAACGCGATAGAGCTGTCGGATCAGGTGCGTGAAACCATGAAAGAGTTATCGACACGTTTTCCTGAAGGGGTTGAATACGATATCGTTTACGATCCGACAATCTTTGTTCGCGGCTCAATCGATGCGGTAATTTCGACATTATTAGAAGCCATCGTACTTGTGGTATTAGTTGTTATCTTATTCTTGCAAACATGGCGCGCTTCGATTATTCCGCTGGTGGCCGTGCCTGTATCGTTAGTTGGTACTTTTGCTGCAATGCAGTGGCTTGGTGTTTCTATCAATACGTTGTCGTTGTTTGGTTTGGTACTGGCAATCGGTATCGTAGTCGATGATGCCATCGTCGTGGTTGAAAACGTTGAGCGTAATATTGAAAACGGCCTTGCGCCCTTTGAGGCAACTAAACAAGCGATGTCGGAGGTGACAGGCCCTATTATAGCGATTGCATTGGTGCTTTGTGCAGTGTTTATTCCAACTGCATTTATTACCGGGTTGTCAGGCCAGTTTTACAAACAGTTTGCCCTCACGATCACGATTTCGACGCTGATCTCGGCATTTAACTCATTAACATTATCACCAGCGCTAGCTGCACTACTGTTAAAACCGCACGGTGCTAAACCTGACAAACTCACAGTAGTGTTAGATAAATTGTTTGGTCAGTGGCTATTCAAACCGTTTAATCGCTTTTTTGATAAGGCAGCTCACGGCTATGTTGGACTAGTAAAAAAACTTATTAGACTGAGCACCATTGTGTTGGTGGTTTATTTAGGGTTAATTTTTGCTACTACTAAGTTGTTTAGCACCATCCCTGGCGGCTTTATTCCGCAGCAGGACAAACAGTATCTTGTTGCGATTGCCCAACTGCCAGACGCTGCGAGTTTGGATAGAACAGAAGCCGTTGTACGTGAGATGGAACAAATTGCATTACAGACTCCAGGCGTTTTACATTCTGTGTCTTTCCCTGGGCTTTCAGTAAATGGTTTTACAAACAGCCCAAATAGCGGGATTGTATTTGTTGCCCTAGACAAATTTGAAAATCGCACATCGCCTGAGTTGTATGCGTCGTCAATCGCAGCGCAGCTTAATCAAAAGTTTGCCATCATAGATGAAGCGTTTGTTGCGGTGTTCCCACCGCCACCAATTCAAGGCTTAGGCACCACTGGTGGTTTTAAACTGCAAATTGAAGATAGAGCAAACCTCGGATTTGAAAAACTATTCTCGGACTTACAAGCAGTGATAGCAAAAGCGCAGCAGCAGCCGGAGCTAATGGGACTGTACTCAAGCTTTAGGATCCAAGTACCACAAATGGACATTGATATCGACCGTGAGCAAGCTATGGTACAAGGCGTACCGCTTGAGGAGGTGTTTAATGCATTACAGATCTATTTAGGTTCAATGTACGTTAATGACTTTAACTTATTTGGCCGCACTTATCAGGTCACCGCTCAAGCTGACGCTAACTTTCGCTCAGATCCAGCACAAATTCTGTCTTACAAAGTAAGAAATAACTATGGTCAAATGGTGCCACTTGGCGCAGTACTCAAAGTCACGCCGACAACGGGACCTGATCGTGTTATGCACTATAACGGGTATCCGACTGCCGAGTTAAATGGCAGCCCTGCGCCCGGCTATTCTTCGGATCAAGCGCAAATGGCAATTGAAGCAGTGCTAAACGAAACGCTTAGCGAAGGCATGGCATTTGAGTGGACTGAAGTCACCTATCAGCAGATCCTCGCGGGTAACGTGATGGTGTATATCTTCCCACTGGTTGTACTCTTGGTGTTTATGGTTTTGGCATCGCAATACGAAAGCCTAAAGCTACCATTTGCAATCATCCTCATTGTACCAATGACCATACTGTCAGCATTAGTTGGGGTGTGGCTAACAGGGGGTGACAATAATATCTTTACCCAGATTGCACTTATCGTTTTGGTTGCTTTGGCGTGTAAAAATGCAATCCTAATGGTGGAATTTGCAAAAGAAGAGTACGAGCAAGGCAAGACTAATTTGGAGTCAATTATTGAGGCATGTAAACTACGTTTACGTCCTATTTTGATGACGTCAATTGCCTTTACCGCAGGGGTTGTACCTCTGGTACTTGCAACTGGTGCGGGTGCTGAAATGCGCGAAACCATGGGTATTGCGGTATTCTCAGGAATGATAGGGGTTACCTTGTTTGGTCTATTGTTTACACCAATTTTCTTTATGGTGATGACTAAACGAATATACACGCCAAAAATACGCGAAGCACAGAGTCCCCCTAATACTATTCCTGTAAAGGATTAATTAACTTGTAATCATGTTTAAAGGCCCTCGGGGCCTTTTTTATTCCGCTTTTTATTGCCTTGTAACCACACTATTCACCTTAACTTCATCCGTCTGCGCTAGATTATCAGATACCGTCTTTTTCTCGTCGGAGTCTGTTTATGAAATCTCAAATTGCCTTTGCTATTTTAATTACCACTGCTCTCAGTGCATGTGGCGAGGACATATCAAATCGTAAAATTGAGCTGAGTGAAACACTTAGTCGCTACCAATGCGATAATAATTCGGTGATAAAGGTTGACTACAACGATAGTAATGAGGCAATTGTCCATTTTAACGAACAAGTGGTTAAATTGAAGGTTGCTCGTTCAGCCAGCGGGGCAAAATATCAAGGTGATGGGTTTGTGTGGTGGACAAAAAATAACGAAGGTATGTTGCTTAGACAAGAACAAGATAAAAACAACCGCATCATCGCGCGTTGCGAGATGCGGCCTAATGAAGCCTTGACAGTGAAGGCGCAATCAAACTGATTATAAATGCTCGTCCCAGTAGGTAACGTCACTTATATATAAAATTAGGATGTCTTATACCGACAACTTTTCAGGTGTAGCTAAAGTACTTTTTACAAACTCAATGGCAGCGCCTACATCAGCAAATAAAACTTGATCTAATGGCTCTGGCATACCTATTTCTTTGCGCATTTTTTCAATCTGGCTTTTCGCAATTGCCGACTTCAACACATACGCAGCACTAACACAGCCCAACTGCAAACAGCGCTTTGCTGTGTTTACCAGTAACTTATAGGCTTCTGGTGTCGCAGCTATGGCCTTTTCTGAATAACTCACGTAACCCCATGTCGAGGCGTGGATCTCAGCTCGACATTGCTCTAGCGCCCTAGAAAAATAATGGATCATAGACTCATTAATGTTTCCTTCGAAACAGGCAAAGAGGATATTTTGCTCGGTCCAGAGGGTTACTTTCCCGCACCGAGTTTGATAACTATATTTTGACATTAATCCTTATCCGGCTCCTTTCGAAGTGCGAATTATACATCAGTACGATAAGGTTAAAAAAGAGCAATTGCTACTTTTTTAACCTAAATTGTATCTAAAACTCATGGCTCAGCGAGCTGCCGTTTTGCTGCCTCAGATTCTTCTTTCAGGTAGTTATTAAACGACAACCCTAGAAACTGTGGCAAAGTTGCACTGACAGCCAAAGAAGACAGAGTTCCAATGAGAATGCCGCAACATAACGCCATGGCAAAGCTATTAAGCCCAGCACCGCCTAGCGACCATATCGCTAACACAGTAGTAAGCGTTGTCAAAGAGGTGATCAACGTGCGGCTCATTGAGTCCTTTATCGCTTGGTCTATGGTCTTGCCTACGGGACTGGTCTTCCACTGCTCTTCAAACAGCAACTCCCTAACCCTATCACCAATGACAATCGAATCGTTGAGTGAATAACCAATAATCGCTAGCAGCGCTGCAAGCACAGTTAAGTCAAACTCTACTTGCGTTATTGCAAACAAGCCAAGCGTTACAATCACATCATGGAAAAGCGCGATACTTGCGGAGACGGCCAAGCGCCACTCAAATCTAAACGCCAAGTAAATCAATACACTAAGTAATGCGAATATGCCTGCAAGGCCACCTTGTTCGATTAACTCATTACCCACCTGCGCACCAAGATAACTGGCATCTAATACGCTTGCTTGCCATTGTGTTTCAAGTCCTTCTATCCACTGTTTGACGTGTGTTTCATCGGTGGACTGAGGGGTTTGGAAAACTCGCCAGCTACCATCGTTTTGTAGAGAGATTCGCGCATTTTGAACACCAAGCTCAGCTAGCTTGTTTTGCATTTCTGTTTGGCTCTTTTGCTTGGGTAAGTCGATAACCGTAACGTAACCGCCGGTAAAGTCTTGGCCTAATATAATGCCTTTTTGGGTGATGGCTATGAGACTTGCAAGGACAAGTAACAACCCTGAAATTAGCCCGACGAATCTTGCCTTTTGCGTTTTACTTGTCATTTTACTTTACGCCTTTACGTGATTTTGAATAAAGAGATTCTGATAACATACCGGAGACAACCACACCGGCGAAAATACTGGTTACTATGCCCAGCGCCAAAGTGATCGCGAACCCTTTTACTGGTCCATAACCGATACCAAGCAGGATCAGAGCGGTTATCATCGTGGTTAAGTTAGCATCGATAATACTCGACATGGCTTGTTGATAACCTTGCTTTAATGCAGTAACCATCCCAATGCCTTTACGCCTTAATTCGCGAACTCGCTCGAAAATAATCACATTGGTGTCTACGGCCATACCAATAGTCAAAACTAGGCCCGCAATGCCAGGTAAGGTAAGCACAACACCAGGAAGCAGCGACATTAATCCAATCAGGCAGACTAGGTTTACCAATAATGAGGTAATGGCTACTGCGCCTAGCTTGCGATACCACACTGCCATAAACAGTAAAGTTAGGCTTAACCCTAATGCCAATGCTTTAAAGCCACTTTCAATATTTTTTTCACCTAATGAAGGACCAATGGTTTGCTCTTTAACTATGGTGATTGGTGCGTCAAGAGAACCCGCCCGCAACAATAATGCTAACTCCTGCGCGTGTTCCATTGACTGCATATTGGTAATACTAAATCGAGTATTTAATACTTGTTGAATAGTGGCGACTGAAATCACTTCTGTGTTGCGCTTAATCTCTCCTTTCGTATCCGCGTAATATTCACTGAATACAGTGGCCATTGGTTTACCAACATTGTTTCTAGAAAATCGATTTATCTTTTCACCACCTTGAGAGGATAAGAATAGCTGCACTAAAGGCTTTCCATATTCGTCTCTTCCTGCTGTTGCAGACTCAATTTCATCACCGCCAAAAATAGCAACTGGGTCGATAGAAACCAAAGCGCCAGATTTATCCTTTAATTTTTGACCTCCCACTTCCTGTAATGCATGAAATGAAAGCTTTGCTGTTGCTCCGATAATACGCTTGGCTTGTTCCGGGTCTTGCACGCCAGGCAATTCAATTCGTATATAATTAGTGCCTTGACGTTGAGTAACCGCTTCTGTGATCCCGAGCTCCTCAATACGTGAACGTAAAGTAGACAGCGCTTGGGTCATTAACTGCTTATCGAACTCTACTTTTTTCGTTTCTGCAAAGCGGAAGTTAACTTTCGTTAAAGTGCCCTGTTTATGAGTTGTACTGGTAAACTGTGGATAAAGATCGCGCAGTGTCGCCGTAAGCGCAACTAGTTCGTTTTGTCCTTGCGCTTTTGCGACGACCTCAACCTGCTCACCACTGATAACTTGAGGAATAGATAGGTTCCGGTAACGATTTTTGATCCGTAAGCTATTGGCCTCATCTGCGAGTGACTGCAATTTATTTTCGGCCGCTTGTTCTGTGTCAACCTTGAGTACGAACAACACGCCGCCGTCCAAGTCGAGCCCGAGCTTGATAGGTTTGAGTCCAGTACTTTCTAACCACTGTGGCATCGTTGAAGCACTAATTACCTTAACACTTAGCTTGGAGTGAGACTCTGCCATATACGCACGCGCCTCAGCGGTTAGCGTGCGGTTTTCAAGTTCAACTAAATAGCCATCTTGATGAGACTCGATTTGCTTGACTTTGAATCCCTCTCCTTCTAGCTGAGATTTAAGCTCAGGCAGCGACACAACCTCGTTACTACTTGCTTGAATTTGAATCAAATTCTTATTGGGATACAAGTTTGGTAGTGCACAAAGGATCAACAGGAACACAATAAGCGCTGTGAAAAAGCGTTTTGCACGCGCTGCGGTACCACGAGAGGTTGATATCCTCGCTGGTGAATTTATATCTTTCATATTTTTCTCATTATCTATCTGAGCGATACCTTTTTGCTAACGAATAGTGGTTATACAGACGTTAGAGTGGGTATCAAAAACTACTATTTGGGTGCTTTATTGGTAGTAGATAATGATTAAGAGGCGAAGCTTAGGCTGCCTTTGAAGGTTAGGTTTGCCGGTTTACAGTTATCGATAAAGCCATTATTTGGCCGAGTATCACACATATACCAAGGCATGGGCTTAGGTCTATTGGTGTCATAGACAGAGGCCGGTACATATTTTTCTGCTGCGAGTTCAAATACAAGCGCATACTCGGCTTGTTGTTTAGGATGTAGAAAATAACTAGGGTGGCTAGTACGCTCGCGTTCCGGCAATAAGCCCTTTTCGTGATGCGTAGTTTCACCACTGAGCTTAATTGGGGTCGCAGGACGAGGTTTACTTGGTAACTGATTGAAGTCAGCGAGGCCCTTATGAGCGATGTTTTCGAAGCTCGTTATATGAGTATCAGAAGTATGGGATAAGTTATCATCAGGCGTCCCTGTCGCGCACGCAGCAGCTACCCATGATAACATGAGTAATGACATAACGGCGAAAAGGTTAGAACGCTTCATGAAAACTGACTAAACAACTTATTAGATAAAAACTGTAGATTGGGGCGATGGTAGCAAATTCAAGATAGGGGTATCAATTATAATGAATATGATAGGCATAAAAAAACCTCCGACTTGGGAGGTTTTTCTCGTCCAGCGAGTGGATTAAGGATTTACTTGGTCTTTTAGGCCTTTACCTGCTTTGAATGAAGGAATGTTCGCAGCTGGGATTTGGATTTCAGCGCCAGTTTGTGGGTTACGACCAGTACGCGCAGCGCGCTCTTTTACTGTGAATGTGCCAAAACCAACTAAAGCAACAGAACCGCCATCTTTTAGTGTGTTAGTTACTGCGCCAGTAAACGCTTCTAAAGCACGAGTTGCCGCTGCTTTTGAAATCTCTGCGTCTGCCGCCATCTTTTCAACTAGTTGAGCTTTATTCATTATTAGATTCCTATAACTTTATAATTTGCCTAAGCAAAACCTATGTTTATGCATTTTGCGTTTATGTGCAACCCCCAAATTGCGAAATTCGCCGAAATATTTATTATTTTATTGCGTTTCGCCCCGGATCCTGTGGGTTTGTAATCAAACGCTATCAATTTGCTGGCAACTGCGCAAGCTTTGTACCCCATAAAATGCGATTAAAACTCACTATCAAGTAGAATCCCACACTCCACAGCGCGCCAAAAACTGGCCAAAAAACGTACCAAGGCATTGATATAGAAATGACGCCAAAGTTAGCTGCTCCAAGATAGCTTGGTGGCGCGCAAACCAAAAATATCACTAATAATATCGGCGCCTTGAGAGCTAATAGTTTGGAAAGTGCATTATTTATTGTCAGTACCAATGCAATCCACAAAACCCAAAGCCAAAGCGGAACTAATTCACTACCTTGATAATTGATAAGCTGGGTTTTGACCGCAATCAGTTCAATGCCCACTCCTATGGCAGGGCCTACGAGCGCAAGCACCAAGTTGAGACGTTTATTTTGATGCCCTGCGAGCATGACGAGACAGCCAACCAACATCAACCAAAGTGCGTCTGCTCGAAAAAATAATGCAGCAAACCAAATACTTTGGAAGAGTAGCGCGTTAGTAATCCAATGTTTGAGTACAGACATGTGACTGATATCTTGGTTTTCTGGCGACTAAATGTACTGCACTGGTTGCTCTTTGTTTAAACGCCCCTTCGCAGTAGCATAAATAAAATTGCCAAAGGCGATAAAAGCGCTCATCGAAACGTTTACCATCAAGTGAAGGCCATGCTTTTTCAAACCGAACACGCCAATCGTATAGCGTTCTGGCGTAGTGCAGACCGATATCATGGAGTTCATGGACAACCATATCTGTGGAATTTACGATTTGTTTGCTCATTTCACTCACGGAAGGAAGACAACCGCCGGGAAAAATGTACTGCTGAATGAAATCCGATTGCTTAAGGTAGTGCTGATAACGTTGACAAGCTATAGTAATAGCTTGAATAAGCATTGCGCCTGTCGGCTTTAATAAGTCGTTACATTTAGCAAAAAAGCCCGATAAATACGCGTGTCCAACTGCTTCAATCATTTCAATTGATACCAGCTTGTCGTACTGGCCATCCAATTCGCGATAATCTTTTTTTAGTAACGTGATATGCTGCTGCAACCCTTCTTTTTCAACCAATGCTTTTACGTACGCATGCTGCTCTTCTGAAATAGTTGTCGTGGTTATATGGCAGCCGTAGTTTTTCGCAGCATAAACCGCAAATGCCCCCCACCCTGTGCCAATTTCAACAACTTTGTCAGTTGACTGAAGATCCAACCGCTCACAGATTGCTGCTAACTTATGTTGCTGCGCTTCTTCAAGCGATGCCTCCTTTGAGGGATACACTGCACTAGAATAAAGCATTTCTTCACTTAAAAACGATTCATATAGGTCGTTACCAAGGTCGTAGTGGGCGACAATGTTACGCTTTGATCCTTGTTTTGAGTTTTTGTTTTTAAGATGCTTTATCTTATTCACAATGCCGGAGAAAAATGCAAACTTATTTTCAAAGGCATCCAGCTGAGCTTGGTTTAGGACGAAGATCTCAATCAGTTTGGTTAAATCTGAACAACTCCAGTGACCAAGAATGTAAGATTCCCCCGCTCCAACACTGCCGCCAAGTGCAAATAGCTTATACATTTGAGCTGAATGAACATGAATATCAACGCTTAGGCTTGTTTCTGGGTCACCAAAACAGTATTTTTGGTCGCCTTCGACAAGTACCACTTTTCCGGTTTCTAAAGTATTCAACGCGCCAAAGACGAGTTTTTTATACAATCTATCAAACGTAGAAAGCGAAATTGATGAGGATATTATCGTGGTATTTTCCATCTTATACTCTTCCGGGATGCCCAACAAAAGGCACTTTTTTTAAGAACAACTTCAACGCTTGCCAATAAATACCTTTAGCTATGCTCCATGTCATTGCAGGAAACCGCTTGAGCAATTGATTAATATTTGCTTCATTGAGTTCCTGCTTTTTGAGCGTCATCGTGGCATCAAATAGCAACTCGTCACCTTTTCTATTTTCAATATGAATTAGTGTCTTGCTACCAGGTGGCTTCACTTTCCAATGGTAGTGCATATCCAAATTCATAAAAGGTGATACGTGAAATTCTTTTTTAAAGTTCACATCTTTATTTAATTCAACTAAATAAAAATGACGCTCATTCCAAGGCGTGTTACTTACCTCGGCAAGCATATGACTAAAACCAGAGCCCTTTTCGTCTTCAAAAAAGTAGAAATTAACTGGACTGAAATAAAAGCCTAAACAGCGTATTTGCGCCATTAAATATACTTTTATTTGTGAAGAAACGGGCTTTCCTAGTGCATTTGACTTGGCACGTGCGCGCTCAACTAAGCTTTCCCCTTCTGTGATAATATAGTCAGCTTGGTTAAACTTAAGCAGTTTTAAACCAGATGTACCAAACTTTGGTGAAACGCTATTGAGTGCGTCAATTTCACTTAAATCTAGCCACATCATATACATGGGATAGGAAAATACGTGATTGGCATGGGCAAACCGCCGATGCCTGACTTTGCCCACCAGTATTGCACTATTCAAAATGAGATACCCAATTGCTCAGCCACATCTACTGCACTTCTCACACCATCTTCATGAAAACCGTTGAACCAGTATGCACCACAAAAATAACTATGGTGTTTACCATCAATATCAGCTTTACGTTTTTGAGCCGCAATGCTGGTGGTATTGAAAACCGGATGATGATAAACAAAACGGCGGATCACTTTGTCTTCAGCTATCCCTTCATCATGATTTAACGTGACGCAGTATTGATGTTTAGCGTCAAACCCTTGCAGTATGTTCATTTGATAGGTGACAACAGCGGCTCTGTCCGTCGCTTCGTTTAATAAATAGTTCCAACTGGCCCACGCCAGCGGACGTTTTGGCAATAACCGAGTGTCAGTGTGTAGCACTACAGAGTTTGCAGTATAAGGGATGGCACCAAGTATCGCTTGTTCATCACTCGATGGGGTATTTAGTAATGCTAAAGCCTGATCGCTATGACACGCAAAGACGACTTTATCGAAGTACTCATTACTACCATCTTTGAAGATGATGGTCACACCAGCCTCATCACGAACCACTGTTTCGATGTCAGCATTAAGCACAATATTGTCTTTAAATTCTGCCACCAATGGTTGAATGTATTCCCTGGAACCACCTGGGATAACATACCATTGAGGGCGATTGGTGATGTCCAAGAGCCCATGGTTGAAGAAAAACTGGACAAAGAACTTAGCTTCAAAGTCGAGCATTTCTTTGATACTAGTTGACCAAATCGCGGCACCCATAGGCAAGATGTAATGCAATTTAAAAAATTCATTAAAGTGGTGCTTCTCTAGAAGTTTGCCGAGCGTTTCAACACCTTCATAATCGTCTTTTTCATACAGTGACTTACAGAGACCATTAAAACGTACAATATCCTTTAGCAATCGCCAGAAAGTTGGTCTCAATAGGTTACGCTTTTGCGCAAATAATGTGCGGAGTGAGTGGCCATTGTACTCAAATTTGGATTGACTGTTGTGAACGCTAAAGCTCATTTCAGTTTCTTGACGACTAATACCGATCTCAGCCAGTAGTTTTTCAAATTTTGGATAGGTTCTGTCGTTAAATACGATAAAGCCAGTATCAATCGCGAGTTTTTCGCCTTGGTGTTCAACATCAATAGTTGCCGTATGACCGCCAATATAATCATTTTTTTCAAACACTTTTACGTCATGTTGACGACTTAAAAGGTATGCTGCAGTCATACCTGAAATACCGCTTCCAATTATTGCAATCTTAGCCACGAGCTATCCTTTTTGCGAGAGGTAACCACAGCGAAAATGGTAGTAACCTGAAAAATTTTAAAAATAGGGTAAATCTTTTCGGAAAATGTATTTCTTTTTTGCGTTTCTCTATTCCTTTACTGATGTAGTCAACGGCGTCATCGACGCTTACAATAAATGGCATCGGAAAATCGTTTTTGTCGGTTAGTGGCGTTTCTACAAAGCCCGGATGAACTAAGGTTACGTCTATTTTTTTTAATGTCGCGGTCAGAGTGCGGGCTAAATAACTCACAGCCGCTTTTGACGCGCCATACGCTTCAGCACGAGGTAAAGGTAAAAAGGCACTACTGGAACTTACGATACAAAGTTGCCCGCCAACTTTCATTTTTGGGAGTAATACGTCTAGGCAGTGTCCAATTGAGATGACGTTGATATTCATTACTCGTTCGAACAAATGGCCGTCGAATTGATTAGGATTATCAATATACTCGCAACCACCTGCGTTGAGGATCACTAGATCCAAGCCGTCAATGTCTTCAAGGTTGTGCTCCAACTCATCGCGATTTGTTAGATCAAATGCCCTGCCCTTCGTCCCTACGGTATTTTCTAATTCATTTAAAACTTCCGTATTGCGACCACAGACAGTTACATGATGAGACTGCTTCGCATAGTATTCAGCAAGGCCTTTGCCTATACCTGATGTTGCGCCGGTAATTAAAATATTACTCATGCCGTGATCCTTTTGTCTAAAAGCCGAATAACCCCCCCAAGCAGGGGAATTTGGCGATATAGCATTTGCGCACTGTCGAAATAATCCCGATGCTGTGACACTTTGTCACCGATAAAATTCAGACGACTATGACCATCGACTTTGATATCCTTGCCACCATTTAGCTTGCGGTGTTGGTATGTCATAGTCCAGTAAATGAAGCTAATGTCATCAACTTCATAACTGTTGGTAACAAGAAACTCTATATCGGAGACGTTCTCATATAACCCCTGAAAATAGCTTGTTAGCGCGTCAAGCCCTTGAATTTTATGAAAAGGGTCTACAAAGCTGATGTCCTCGGTGTAGATTGAAGCCAATTTACCAAGGCTGTGCCTGTCTATTTCATTATAAATTGCCACGAATCGCTGCGTTCTGTGATCCATACCTATTTAAACCTTAAATGCGTCAAGTGCTCTCGCCCTTGCCTCTTTATGTTCAACCAGCGGTTCTGCATAATCGTCGTTTCCGCCAAATGCAGCTAGATAGTCATGAGGAAAGTGTATATGCTTCGCTGGAACATTTTTCAATTCAGGCACATATGTACGGATAAAGGAACCATCGGGATCAAACTTTTCGCTCTGCGTGATGGGATTAAAAATACGAAAATAAGGCTGTGCGTCACAACCTGTGCTCGCAGCCCACTGCCAGCCACCATTATTACTGGCAAGGTCACCATCTATTAATTTAGACATAAAATAGGCTTCGCCTTCACGCCAATCGATGAGCAGATGTTTAGTTAAAAAACTAGCAACAATCATGCGTAGTCGATTGTGCATCCAGCCGGTTTTATTGAGCTGACGCATTGCTGCATCGACGATTGGGTAGCCGGTCTGACCATTGCACCAAAGCTCAAATGCCTGATTATCGTCCCGCCATCTAATCGCGTTGTATTTATCATTGAAATTGAAGCCCTTGCATAAACGCGGATAAGCGACAATGAGATGACGATAAAACTCACGCCAGATGAGTTCGTTTACCCAACAAAACTCTGGCTTACTTGGGTTTTCAAGCACTTCAGGGTAGTGAAGTTGGATCTGCGCGATGAGCTGCTTGGGCGATATAATGCCTAATGCCAAATAGGGGCTAAGTCCCGAGGTTCCTTTGATTGCTGGAAAATCACGGTCATCTTGGTAGTCTGCTAGCTTGTTCTTAATAAAGCGATTTACTATCGTCACAATAGCATTATCATCGGCTGGCCATTTTTCTGACTCATTGGTTATTTGGAAGAAAGCCGGCTTTTTGAAATTTGCATCGTGTTGTTTGTCCAATGGCCAGCTAGGGAAGTGAAATTGCTGCCCCACGAAAAGTTTTAACCATGCTTTTTTAAATGGAGTAAACACCTTGAACATCTCACCAGACCCTGTAAGCACAGAGCCAGGTTTGGCAACGAGATCACCGTCGAATAACTTCAACGTAATCACAGTTGCACACGCTTCGTCGCGCGCCACTTCATTTACTTCGTACTCTTTATTTGCATACAAGCAATCAATGCCGTTATCGTCACAAACCGTTTGTAGCTGCTCCGGTAGCTCAGCAAAAGTAGTGGCTTCAATTATATGTAAAGTAATGCCAAATTCGCTAAGCTGATTGCCAAGTTCAAGCAGCCTGCGCTCAAGTAGGTCGAGCTGAATACTTGCAACCCTGTGTGATTGCCACTGAGATTTGCAATAAAAAAAAAGCGCATCACGTGCGCCCTCATTCACGGCTTCAATCAAAGCCTCGTTGCCGTAAACCCTGAGATCACGGCGAAACCAAAAAGCTGTTTTCATTATTAAATTCCGAATCTTAAGCGCAGTTCATTGGGATATGGGTCAAAGTACACTTGGCTTTGCAGATATTCTTTGGGGTGCACAGTAAGGTGATGTTTGAGCAAGGTCAACGGCACATACAGAGGTACGATACCTTTGCGATACTGCTCTATTGCACCACACATTTCCTGCTTTTCGATGCTTGAAAGCTCGTTCTTGAAGTACCCCTGCAGATGCGTTAGCGTGTTTGCTTGGTTTTTACGATTGGCGGGCTTGCTGAGAGCAGACATTAAACCGCTTATATACTTCTGTTTCAGTACCTCTCTATCAAATTGCTTGCCATCGCCAAGTAAACGGCCTAAGTCTTTGTAAGCTTGGTAGTTATGGCTCATCAGCAGATACTTATGTTTAGCATGAAAATTCGTTAATTCATGTAAGCCAATACTTTCAGATTGGGTCAATTCCTGCCAACTTTTATAGACGAAAACCCGCATCACGAAGTTTTCTCTGAGGTGCATGTCGTTAAGCCTGCCATTTTCCTCACAGGGTAAAAGCGGATTGTGTTTCATGATCTGCTCAGCAAAAATACCAATCCCTTCGGATGTATTTCCTGTTCCAGCCTCGTTATATACCTTGACACGCTCCATTCCGCAGCTTGGGCTTTTAGCGCAAAATATAAACCCGGAAAGGCTTTGTGTTTGAGACGTCGCAACCTTTTCACCAAATTCTTTGAGCTTTGGTGCTACGTCTTCTTTACCATCGGGACGGCTAACTTTAATAATGTCCCCGACACGGATCTGCCTGATGGTTGGTCGTGGAATTGGCATGCCTATCGCGACTTCTGGGCAAAAGCGCGTGTATTCGACATGTTCAGCGAACTCATCCATACAAAAGTTTGAACGCTTATGACCAGAGTCAAAGCGAACTTTGTCTCCGGCCAAACAAGCGCTAATACCAATTTTTATTGGTGATGAAAACTTCATTTCGCAACTATTCCTTTAATAAATTAACTTACCAATTGGGTTTAACAATTTGCTTAAGCCTTTGTTAAAGTGTAGTGCACTACTCACTACAGTAAAGCACAAGCACCCATCTTTCGTCCGCGGAGAATGGTTGTGTTTACCATCTTGCCAAATAAAGTCGCCCGGTACATATTCCCCCGCTTCATCCGCAAAATCGCCGTCAAGTAGCAAGGTAATCTCAAAGCCTGTATGGGTATGCTCAGGGATGTCACCTTCAGCGCCAATTTGGAGAAGGCTTGAACGCAGGTCCCCGTCTTCTAACAATAACCGAGAGCGGGCGATTTTGCCTACACCTGAAAATTTGGTGCGGTCGATATTCGCAATAGCACGAGGTAACTGAACATCTCTACCTTGATAGTGAAATGTTGGCTGAATATATTCTTTAACTTCGTCGATTTCATTATCCACAGTTATAGCTTGCATCATTGCTTCAAAATCGCAGCTTAATGTAGAGTCGCTTTTTCCTCCAAGCTGAATACTCGCTTCTTGCGCTTCAAGTTGTTGAGTTTTTTTCCGGCAACAAGGACACATTTCGACATGAGCTGCAATTGCAACACTGATGCTTGCGGGCAAATTGCCTTCAACAAATTGGCTTAATAATGAGTCATTCGGGTGATGCTTAATCATGCTTGATCTCCCATTTCTGCGCGAAGTTTTTGTAAAGCGAGACGTAAACGTGATTTCACTGTCCCTACAGGTATATTAAGATGCTCAGCCAATTGCTCTTGAGACATTTCTTGAAAATACACGCCTTTTACTATGTCTCGTTGTGCTGGCGGCAACTTATTAATATATTTTTGGATTTGCGCGGTTTGCAAGTGATCTTGAAAACCGTCATCGTCAGCCTGAGAGTCTTGAATTATCGGCCATATATCTTCACTGATGTGTTCTTCTTTATTACTTTTCATCTTACGCAAAGCATCGAATGACGCGTTACGCATTACAGTATAGATCCACGTTGTGGCTGCACCTTTATCATGATGATATAGGTGGGCTTTACGCCATACTGACGTCATCGTGTCTTGCACGAGTTCCATCGCTTGGGCGTCGTTACCAAATTGTTTTACGCCAAAGCGCCTAATTTTTGGTGCAAAGTACTCGAACAAGAATGCAAAGGCTTTGCGATCTCGTTTTTCTGCAACCTTAACCAAGGCGTCTGATAACGCTTGAGATGGAGTTTCTTGCACTGCTTTGCGAGTTCCTGACTGAACGTTGCAATCTGTAGATTGCTGTTGGCCTAACATAGCTCACCTTCCAATTTATAATTATAAGCCTTGATACGTAGGTCAAGCTGGAACAGATCACTATTTTTCATCTAAAACAGTATGTAAGAAATCTGCCACCTGTTCAAATGTTTGTGCCTGTTTTATTTTCAGTTTTTGAGACATAGAAATAGGTAAGATTTCTAACCACCGATAAACGACCCATAGCGGTTGTGTAAAGTGTTTCTCACGATATAAATCATCAAGAACAGGATTTGCTATAAAAACACTGTGAAGCTTATCGACAAGCGAGTCGTCAATTAAATTATATGCCGCTTCACTACATTGCCATGGCGGGCCGTCAATGATCTCGCACTTTCCGTAACGTAGAGATTGCGAGTCAACTTCTACACCATTTATCGAGACACGTGATACTGCCTCAACATCGATAAGCAACTGGCCATCGTCGTCCTGTGAGAAATCAACAATTTTTACGTGCACTCCTTCACTAGGCACATTATATGGCATGTCGTCTACGTATGGGCATAACACAAATCCTTGCTCTGTTTTAGCAGCCTCTTTTATCATATATAAGTAGCGCTGCTCGAAAATCCGCAGCCGAGTGAACCCGCCTGGGAGCAAGAATATTGGCAATGGAAATAAAGCTAGTTTCATAATTCCCGTTCAAATACTCAAAAACTAACGATAATTACGACTACGCTATTTATCTGGATCAATTCACGCCAAAATTATAATTACTCCCAAACACAGCATTTAGCTATCACGTGATTCTTTGAAAACACAACGCCCTCAGCTTGTAAACGTGACTTTTGCTCCAAAAATTTAATACTATCTTGAGGAAATGAAAGACGCCGCTGGCTATTTACTACTCTATACCATGGTAACGTTGAGCCGTGTGGTAGATTCTTTAGCAATTGACCTACCTTTCTGGCATGTTTAGGAAAGCCAGCCAATCTCGCGACTTGTCCATATGAAGCCACTTTTCCAAATGGAATGCCGCCAATCACGGTAAAAATTTTTTCAGCTAATTCTTGCTGCTCGCTGCTTTTCATATTGAATATTTAACTCTTTTAGTTTGTCCCAGAAATATCGCGCAACGGGTCCATGATGAGAAATATGTAACCGAAACGCGTGAATTTCAGCTTCAAACTCATCATTTCTATCGACTACCCTAACTCGCTGTAAAATTCCGGACTCGATCTCTTCTCGGCATAGGTCTAGACCAATCAACGCATAGCCCATCCCCTGCAACAAATAGCGCTTTATGGCCAGCGTATCATCTAGTTTCATGACATTATTGCTGTTGCGGTATGCTAGGCGTTCACTATCAAAATTAAACTTGCTCTCTTTCATTGCAAGAGAAGGGTACTGAGCAAGTTCTGCAAAACTAAGTTCGGACGGCATGTAATCTGTCAACGACACTAAACCTAGCTTTACGCGGCCAATCGCCATAGACTCTAAATCCCCAGTAGAGTGAAATAAGTCGAACCACGGGCCGATCCCTAAATTGGCTAAACCTTGAGTTACCTGCTCTAGCGCGAAAAAACGCTTACCACTAGAAATATTCATTTCCGTTGCTGGGAATTTGACAAAAGCATTGCCCAAAACTTGATCAATTTGATTCTGATATACGAGTGGTTCGTAACAGATGTTAAATCTTGGCTCGTTGCCCGCCGCAAATTCAGTCGCGAGTAATGACAGATCTCTATGATGATTCAGTAATTTTTCGGCTTCGAAGTAAAAACGACGGCCCTGATCCGTTAACACATTGCGATATTTCTCACGTTCAAAAAGGGCAAATCCCAAAGATTGTTCTAATCTTTTAATTGATTGAGAGACCGCAGGCTGCGTCTTGTGAAGCTTATTTGCTGCTTCGGTAAGGCTAGATGCCTCAACAACGGTGCAAAACGCCGCTAAGTCCGAAATCTTCATAAATAAATCTTATGCAGTATAGAATGATTTATAATTTTTATTTTATATGTAATTCCATTATTCTGCACGCATTAAAACTGACGTTGTCATGGAGAACAATATGTTAAGAATGTTTTCTGGAATTGTGTTGGCTACTTTACTAATAGGTTGCCAAGAGCAAGCAGAACAAGCCCCAACAGAAGCCCCTAACCGACCGGTTAAGATTCACACGGTTTCGGATCCAAATAGCAGCACACTCCGCAGTTTCCCAGCTGAAGTGGTGGCAAATCAAGGCTCCTATCTTGCCTTTCGTGTGAATGGCGAACTCATCGAGTTTCCAGTTCTTGCAGGACAGGATGTGCAAAAAGGACAACTCTTGGCAAAGCTTGACCCCGAAGATTTCAATCTACAATATGAACAACGTAAAGCCCAATTTGAGCTCGCTAAATCGCAGTTATCTAGAATCAAGCCATTGTTCGAAAAAGGCATCGCCACTAAAGCTGAGTTTGATAAAGCTAATGCAGACAAACAGGTTGCCGAGTCTGCTTTTAAAATTGCTAAAACGAACCTTGAATATAGCGAACTAAGGGCGCCATTTAGCGGCACTGTCGCTAAGGTATTTGTGAAAAATTATGAAAACGTGGTTGCAAAACAAAACATCTTGCGCCTTGAAACACGCGATATGATGGATGTAATTATTCAAGTGCCTGAACGAATTGTGGCTCGCGTGGATAAAGATTCAGATTATAAGCCGACGGTTGTTTTTGATGGCTACCCAAGTAAATCTTATCCTCTCACCATCAAAGAATGGGATACGCAAGCAGATCCTGCAACCTTAACCTACAAAGTCGTATTTAGCCTTCCAATTCCTGAAGATTTCAATCTATTTGCAGGTATGACGGGCCATGTGTATGTTGACCCAAGTAAAATTACTAACAGTGAAAACACAGCAATCATAGTGCCCAATCAAGCTGTTTTCTCAGATAAAGAGCAAAGTGCTAATAGTAATAGTTACGTTTGGGTATATCAAAGTGACAAACAAACCGTCACTAAACGCCAAGTTACCGTTGGCGAACTTAATCACTCTGGTATCGAGGTGTTGTCGGGCCTTGAACCCGGTGAAGAAATTGTAGCTGCCGGTGTACATTATCTACAAGAAGGCGCAAAAGTGAGACCTTGGACTAAAGAAAGAGGTCTGTGATATGAGTTTAGCCAAATGGTCAATTGAAAATAAGGTTATCAGCTGGATGTTTGCCTTACTCCTACTTATTGCAGGAGCGGTATCCTATTTGGGTTTAGGCCAGTTAGAAGATCCTGAGTTCACATTAAAAAAAGCCATGGTCGTGACCATGTACCCGGGTGCCTCACCACAGCAAGTGGAAGAGGAAGTCACCTTTCCGATTGAAAATGCAATCCAATCTTTACCCTATGTCGACTACGTTACCTCCATTTCTTCCCCGGGAAAGTCACAGATCACCGTTGAAATGAAGAGTAAGTACCGTAAGAAAGACTTACAGCAGATATGGGATGAGCTTCGCCGTAAAGTCAATGATTTAGCACCTAAATTACCCCCAGGTGTTATGTCTCCAAGTGTTATTGATGATTTTGCGGATGTGTATGGTGAGCTGTATGCTATCACTGGAGAAGGTTATTCGTATGACGAGTTAAAAGACTATGTTGACTTCTTAAAGCGTGAGTTAGTGCTTGTTGAAGGTGTCAGTAAAGTTACGGTAGCGGGTGAGCAACAAGCGCAAGTAATAGTTGAAATATCCACACAGAAATTATCGCAACTAGGCATTCCACCCAGCCACATCTTTTCGCTTCTTCAAGCACAAAATACTGTTTCTAACGCGGGAAAAATTCGTGTTGGCGATGAATCTATTCGTCTTCACCCCACCGGGGAATTTACGGATGTCTCAGAACTTGAGGGATTACTAATCTCAAAACCTGGTGCCAAAGAGCTTATTTATTTGGGTGATGTCGCCAAGGTAACACGTGAATATGCTGAAGTACCTAGCCATATTACTCGCTTTGCTCAGCAGCGCGCACTGTTGGTTGGCGTATCCTTTACCTCTGGCGTCAACGTCGTTGAGGTAGGTAAAGAAATTGAGCATCATCTACAGCAACTAGAATATCAACGTCCGTATGGCATTAAGGTCAACACAGTTTACAATCAGCCTACAGAAGTTGAGACCTCAGTTGACGGTTTTATCATCAGTCTTTTAGAGGCCGTTGCCATAGTAATTATCGTTCTGCTTATCTTTATGGGTGTAAAAAGTGGCATATTGATCGGTGGTATTTTGCTTATTACTGTGCTGGGTACCTTTATCTTTATGAAGATATTTGCCATTGATTTACAACGTATTTCATTGGGTGCTTTGATCATTGCATTGGGTATGTTGGTCGATAATGCCATTGTTGTGACTGAAGGTATTTTAATCAACATTAAACGAGGTCAATCTAAGATTAAAGCAGCTGTTAACATTGTTGAACAGACAAAATGGCCGCTTCTTGGTGCAACTATTATTGGGATCACTGCATTTGCACCGATTGGATTAAGCTCAGATGCCAGTGGTGAGTTTGCCGGCTCTCTATTTTGGGTGTTGTTAATTTCATTACTACTAAGCTGGGTCACGGCTATCACATTGACTCCATTTTTTGCCAATTTGATGTTTAAAGGACCTAAACAAAAGTCATCAGATACCAACGAAGAAGAGGACGACCCTTACAAAGGAGTGATATTTACAGTCTATAAATCGATGCTGACCTTCTGTCTTAAAAATCGTGCTATTACCATTATTGCTATGATTTTACTTTTGGTTGCTGCCGTAGTTGGCTTTAAATCCGTTAAACAGTCATTCTTTCCGGCTTCGAATACACCGATGTTTTATGTTGATTATTGGCATTACCAAGGTGCAGACATTCGAAGCACAGCGCAGAATGTAGAAAAGATCGAATCATTTTTACTGGACGATCCATTGGTTAGCGAGGTAACCACAACTATTGGTCAAGGTGCGCCTCGGTTCATGCTGACTTACTCACCAGAAAAGCAATACGATGCTTATGGTCAACTCATTGTTCGTGTGAAAGACCGAGAAGCAGTGATAACAATGATTGCTAAGCTTCGCGAGTATGAACTTAAACATGAGCTTGATGGTAAACTGAAGATTAAACGAATGGAAATCGGTCCTTCTACAGATGCGAAAATTGAAGCTCGCTTCTCAGGCCCCGACCCGGTTGTACTGCGTCAACTAGCAGAGAAAGCAAAGGATATTTTTAGCCAAGATGATCGCGCTTTTAATATCCGCGATAACTGGCGTCAGAGGACCAAATTGATCCGTCCGCAATTTAATGAGTCTAAAGCCCGTAGATTAGGGATAAGTAAGGCTGATTTAGATCAGCTATTACTTACTTCAGTATCAGGTAACAAAGTAGGTTTATATCGAGATGGTACACAATTACTACCGATTATCGCTCGCTCTCCTGAGGATGAAAGGCTCAATGTTGAAAATCTTGGTGACTTACAAATATTTAGTCCCGTACTAAATGTTTATGTCCCAGTTTCACAAATTGTTGATAAATTTAGTGTAACTTGGGAAGATAGCTTGATAATGCGCCGTGACCGTAAACGCACTATCACTGTAATGGCGGATCACGACGTTATCGGAGACGAAACTCCGGCTAAATTATTCGCCCGAGTGAAAGCTGATGTCGAAGCCATAGCACTTCCTCAAGGTTATGAAATGCAATGGGGCGGTGAATATGAGAGCTCAACAGATGCGCAGTCAGCTATTTTCGGATCCTTGCCGATCGGTTACTTAGCCATGTTTATGATCACTGTGTTGCTCTTCAACTCAGTTAAGAAACCTTTAGTTATCTGGTCTACGGTGCCACTCGCAATTATCGGGGTAACGGCAGGCCTGGTACTATTACAAGCACCATTTAGCTTTATGGCGCTGTTAGGTTTACTAAGTCTGTCCGGCATGCTGATTAAGAATGGTATCGTACTGATGGACCAAATCAATATTGAGATAGAGTCTGGTAAATCTCCTTACCAAGCAGTGTTTGACTCAGGTGTTAGCCGTGTAAGACCCGTATCTATGGCAGCCATTACAACCATACTAGGCATGATCCCACTGTTATTCGATGTGTTCTTCCAATCAATGGCAGTAACCATTATGTTTGGTTTGGGTTTTGCGACCATACTGACATTGATCGTCTTGCCAGTACTTCACTGTGTCTATTTTGGTATAAAACAACCTGCAGACTAAATTGCTAACGTAGGTCCGCTAACAAAAAGCCCCTTAACACTGTCAAGGGGCTTTACATTCAAAACATTTTTTATTTCATTTACCACTTTTATTTAAAGATAAAGTGCCTTTAACTCTTTTTGCTGGCTTTTTACCTTCGTTAGGATTTTCTCTTCTAGTATTGTTACTCGGCGTTTTATTCTTATTTCTCGCTTTGGAGTTTCCAGCAAAGCCGTCTCGATTACGATTATCGGTATCGACTTTTCTATTTCTATCACCGTAAGAACGTTTGTTTTGCTTCGGATTGTCACCTTCACCCGATTCTTTTCTAGGTTTATCAAACTGCCTTCCCGCACCAGCACCAGCTGATGCTTCTTGCGTTTTACTTGACGACTCAGTGGCTTGATTAATCGCCCGCATTTCGTTGTCGTTAAGATGACGCCACTTACCAGAACTAAGACCAGTAAGATCAATATTCATGATCCGAATACGTTTAAGATGTGTTACTTCAAATCCTAGATATTCACACATTCTACGAATTTGACGATTTAAGCCTTGGGTCAACACAATAGTAAATGATTTAGCACCGGTTTTACTGACTTTACAAGGCTTTGTGACAGTGCCGAGGATTGGAACACCTGAGGACATACGTTTTACAAAACGCTCATCAATGGGTCTATCGACCACAACCTCATATTCTTTTTCATGGTTATTGCCAGCACGAAGGATCTTATTGACCATATCGCCTTGGTTGGTCAAGAAAATTAACCCTTCGGATGGACGGTCCAAACGACCAATTGGGAAAATACGCTCAGGATAGTTAATCGCACTGACAATATTACTTTTGATTTTACGCTCGGTAGTACAAGTTACACCGACAGGTTTATTATAAGCAATAAATACGGCCTTTGGCTTTGCCTTCAGAGGCTTACCATCAATGATGATAGTGTCGGCATCAGACACTTTGGTGCCCATTTCTGGCAGAATTCCATTTACTTTGACACGGCCTGAGGCGATTAAGTCATCAGCTTCTCGACGACTGCAGAATCCAGTTTCACTGATGTATTTATTGAGGCGCTTTTGCTCTGTCACGATACAACCACTTTGAGTAAAAACCCGTATTGTAATCGCTTCAACCGCTTTACACTACTGCATTTCTACTTTTGCAAACTTTTTCTTAATAGCTCAGGAGAAAAATGATACTGCTCTTTAGGTTTTCCTCTGAGACTCATTGCCTTGTAATCAATAGATTGCCAGTTTTTCGCTGACTTTACCCAGCGATAGTCTGCTAGATTTTCCTTAGTGATCAAACTTAGGTCGAAAGCAAGCTCGGTGTGATTCTTCCAAAATGGATGCCCATAATAATGATCGTACACCGAAATCAACGCCCAAGCCCCCATCATAAAATGGCCACCAACGGATGCTTGCATCTCATTATGTTCAATAAGGTCAAAAGTATCCGACAACCAATCAAACCCTCCAAATACGATTTTTGACGTGCTTGATGCAGCTGCGGTGATAGCCCCCATCGCCATCAAATCTGACGCACACCAAATAAGGTTTGTTTTTGGATAGCGTGCCAATAGCTTTTTTGTTTTATCAAATGCTTGTTCTTTTGACCACCCTGCGTATACAGTTTGCTGAACAACCACGCCAACTTCATCAAAAAATCGCTTTGCACCGTTGCTTCTAATGTCTGACTCTGTGCCATAGTGACCATTAATAGCAATAGGATAAATTGTCTCATGACCGTTAGTTTTAGCCTGTTGGTATAGTTGCTTAGCCAAATCGTAACCAGCCTGGTCATTATCGTGATGCACTTCCCCAAGCCAATACTTATAGTGTTCTTTTGGGTTACCTATTGCGAGCCTTTCTGGGCCAGAAATCGTTTCTTCTAAAGTAATATGGTTGATCCCATACTTTTCCAAAAGTTTTAGGCTTTCTTCGGCCCCACCGGGATAATTAATGAGGATGACGTAATCGGGCGTGGCACGATAACTCAAATATTTTTTAAGTTCAGCGAGCTGAATAATTCGATTCCCTTCTCCATAGATCACATCTAATCTAATATCGAATTGATCCGCTGCCGCTTCTGTAATACCTTGAACGCGCTGCCAAAATGGCTCCCCAGGCACAGAAGGGTTAACAAACAAGACATTTAAAGACTGCTTAGCATCAATACTAAAACACACCATCCATAGCACTAACCCAATTAATACTCTTTTAATCATAACGGGCTCTTCGTAGCACTAGTACCTTCAATAACTTTTCAAATGGACCTTGCTTAAACAGCTTACAATATATCACCGCAAGGGCTAATTGAATTATAGACGCAATTATAAATGCCGAGAAATAATCCACACGATCCCAAGTACTGATAGCGCTTGGGTTTATAAAATAAAAATAACTTACAAACACAATTGACTGGAGAAGATATAACGAAAGCGCTAGACGCCCAACACATTGGAGACTCCAAAGCTGATGTTTTGCACCTCGCATTGCAGCCTTAATTACAACGACGTAAAACAACGCAACCGGTACTGCAAGGATCCAATCTAATCCTTCAAAAAACTCGACGCCTAGTTTACGCTCAAGAACAAAGCCGACAAATGACAAAATAATAGCTACAACGGCAAACAAATTAATTTTATGAACGGGTTCAGTACGCGCTAAATCAAACATACCACTTCGATATAAGCGCATACCGAGTAGCATTAACCCTGCGGTGTACCACAAAGTAATTACCGGAATGAGCAAACTGATAATGACAAAATAAAGTCCATTTAAGGTTAGCAGTTCCAAGTAGTTTGCAGGTATCTGCTGCAAGAACTCGAGGTAGATTTCTGAACTTCTATTTATTTGTGGCTCTGGATCAATTAACAGCAATAAACTAATAGCAATAGAAGGAACTAAAATAAATCCTATCGCATAGCGATTTAACTTATTGTTGCTCGCATCTACAAAGCGTAGTGCAACGAAACCGCTAAGCGCATAATTAAATAAAATATCTCCCGGCCAAATCAACACACCGTGCACCACACCAAAGACCATTAGCCATGTTAGTCGATGCCTTGCAAGGCTATGACCATCTGACTTTGCTGTCTGAATGCATAACGCCGCTCCAAATAGCACTGCAAATAAGCTTCTGAATCGACCATCAAAGAAAATACTATTAACCATTGCGAAGAACGGATCAAGATAGTGGGCTGTTTGGGCTGGTACATAGCCCAACTCAAAATTGGCCATATGTACCATATTCATGGAAAGCAAGCCAAGTAGCGCGAACCCGCGGATCGCATCCATCGCAATAATTCTATTCATCAATACACACGGTTTTTATACATATCAGCCCAGTTTATCGCAGCAGCATGAAAATCAGGAAGGTTTTCGTCTTTGTAGTTTAGATAACTGCACGCATCCTGCAGCGTCCACCAGCTCCCAGACTCATAGGCTCTGACGATATTTAAAATATAATATAGCGTATTGGGTTTGCCTATCAAAGCATCATGGAGCTGCTCAGGAAAAGGTAGTTTGTTTACAACCTGCTCCATCGGCCTATCAAGAATAGCATCGAGCAGGGAAAACAAACCCGTCATAAAACTCATATTGGTAAGTCCCGGCGAGATTTGCTGTGCGATAAGCTCACAAAATCGCGAACGAACGATAGAAAGGCGTGTTAATTCTGTCGGCTTTCCCTCAGCTACGTGAGCAGTCATAATTAAGTTTACAAACTTTTTAACACGCTCGTTTCCTAAATATACCAAGGCTTGTTTTAAAGATTCAATCCGACTCTTAATTGGAAATACCCCGGAGTTGATTAACCTGAGCAATTTATACGCAAGCGCTGTGTCTTGGGCAAACAATTCGGCTAGTCGTGTAATACTCATATTTGGTTTAAGTGCTTCTTCATAAATAAGCATGACAATCACATAATTAATAGTAATGTCTTTTTGCTCAATCATCTTTGGTTTTGCAAAGAAGTAGCCTTGAAAGAACTGGAATCCCATCTTTTTAGCTTGCTCGAACTCTTCTTCGGTTTCGACTTTTTCAGCGAGTAGCTTGATGTTCTTTCGTTCTTTGATCATATCAATCACTGGTACTATGGTGTCCAGCGGATTTTCCATCACGTCAAACTTAATCAGCCGCACAAGCTTTAAGAAAGGCTCCCACTCTCTTGAGTATTGAAAATCGTCGAGGGCAAGTCTGAAGTTACTATGAAATAAGCCTCTTATTCGCTCATAATTTTGCTTTGTTGGTGGAATAGTCTCCAATAGCTCCAATATCACATCATTTGCTGGGAGAAACTCACACAGCTCCTGACGTAACGAGTCTGGACCAATATTAATTAGCGCTTTCTTTCCCGAAGTGAGATATCGCATGCCGAGGTTAAGTTGATTATTCATTATCAGCCTGGCTGTCGCTGCATCATCTGCAATATTTGGAAAGCTATTTTTTACACCATCGCGAAACAACAATTCGTATGCAACAACTTGTTTTTTACGATTAAATATGGCTTGGCGGGCCACAAAAACCTTCAAACAAAAACTCCTTCGTACCCAAAGTGAACGATCACACTTTTGGTTTAGCAATTTTTAGATTTTAACCCTTTATGATGATAAAGAAAATCAACCTAAGCTATTAAGAATCAAAATAATAGCTTAAAAGATAATGTAAAATGATAAAAAAGAAAGGCCAAAGCTATCTTTTGATACCTTTGACCTAGTTTTTTGTGTAGCAATTGAGCTAATTGATAAATACTTAAAACAGCGGCGCAAATTTTTTTATCTACATTTTCGCTATCTATATAATTGTTCGCAGTATTTTTGTGCAACGTCAGACCAATCGAAGCGCTGCATACGAGCTTGCTGCCTGAGTTGTTGATATTTTTCGCTATCCCCTACCAGATCAGCGAGTGCTAGTTCAAAAATCGCAATAAACTGACTACCTTGCTCAGCGAGCGTTTCTCCTTCAAAGCAATAGCCGGTTTCGTTGTGTTTTACCGTATCAGATAATCCCCCCACTTTGTGCACAATGCAAGGTTGCCCAGCACGCATCGCAAGCATTTGGCTAATACCACAAGGCTCAAAGGAGCTTGGCATTAAAAACAAATCACCTAACGGGTACAATTGCTCCCCAAGAGCTTTACCATAACCATTTAAAAACAAGACATTCTCATGCCGTGCCATGACCTCGGTAAACAGCTGCTCTAGAAATGGGTCGCCAGACCCAACAATCACGACGCGTGCTCCTTGATGCTCGGCTACTTTTGCGATGTCATCAAGCACAATTCCTGATTGGGTTGGCTGTCTTAAAATAAGTGCTTTTTGATCGGTAAGACGACCAACACTTGTAATAAGCTTGCCATTAAAGGCTTCACCGCGCCAAGCGAGTATACGTTGGTGGGCTATGTAAAACCGAGATAATACTTGGCTTGATTTTGCCATCCATTGAAACACATGCAGCTCAGCAAGCGCCAAGTAGTCAGCAAAAGTAAGATTCTCGTCGCTAGCTGACTCATCATACACACAACCGTTTAAAATACCAGCTAACCGTCCTTCATGTGAAGCATGCTGCATATCACTTTCTAACCCTTCACCACCAAAAAAGCCAAGCTCTGGATGACTTGGGATCATTACTTCTTTGGCGTAATTAGGAGAAACAACATGTACTTTGTCTGAAAGATTAATAGCAGCTCGCATAGGATTAAAACAATGGGGATATTTAGGATCGCATATACTGAGTCCATCATAAGTGAGCGTGGGAAACCAAGACTCAAGACTTGAAAAATCATGGTTAAAAGGTCGGATCCCCTGAAGTGCGAGGTTATGCACCGTATAAACTGTTTTTAGCGCCTTTAACCGTTTAAACCTTGGACTAAACTGGCGTAATACAGCAACGACGGCAGCATGCCAGTCGTGAAGGTGCACTACATCTATGTCCGCTATCAACTCATGCTCGATAAGTTCAGCGACTGCCGCGCTAAAAAACGCAAATCGATTTGCATCCGTGGCAAAAGGCTGGTGAGGATCATTACAATAAATAGCACCGTGATGCTCACTAAATAACGAGTGTGAAATAACATACTGGGTGACATTATTACTTTCTTCAACGGACCAAAGAGTCGCCGTTTCTAGGTGTTGCCGAAAAGGAACGGCAATATCAGCGACTAAGTTTCGAGTTAAAGCAGCTTGGCCATAATCGGGCGTGACCACCGATACTTTTATGCCAAGCTGCGCCAGTGCGTAAGGCACATCGCGTATCACATCAGCGACGCCCCCTACCTTACAATTTGGCAACCGATCGTTTTCGGCTGCCACTAAAATTACATGCATAGTACCTCTACACGGATCATTTCTTTTGTTTTTCCGCAAGCTCTGCGAGCATATCTCGGGTCACTAATACGATCCCCTTATTCGATACTCTAAAGCCGTTCGCTTTGTCTAAATCAGTATCGTAACCAATTGTCATCCCCTCTGGTATGTGACAACTGCGGTCAATGATTGCGTTTTTAATTTTGCAGTTACGCCCGATTTTGGCACCGGGTAACACCACGGCCCCCTCAATTTCACAATACGAATGAACGTGTACATTGGAGAACAGCAATGAACGCTTAACCTTGGAGCCAGAAATAATACAGCCACCAGAAACCGTAGAGTCTACGGCCATACCGCGCCTATCATCGTCATCAAATATAAATTTCGCCGGTGGTAACTGCTCCTGATAAGTCCAAATTGGCCAATGAGGATCATAGAGATCAAGTTGGGGTTCAGGAGAAACCAACTCCATATTTGCTTCCCAGAATGAATCCAATGTACCTACATCTCGCCAATACGGCTGCCCTTCGTGTGATGGGTCGCAAAATGGATACGCATACACATTATGCTCTTCTATGATGGATGGGATAATATCATGACCAAAGTCACGCCCCGACCCTTCTCGTTCCGCATCTTTTTTTAACTGCTCGAATAAAAACTCCGTGTTAAACACATAGTTGCCCATAGATGCCAAACATACACCTGGCTTTCCAGGAATTGAGGTCGGATCTACTGGCTTTTCATCAAAGCGACGCACCCGGTTGCTTTCATCAACGGTCATTACACCAAACGTTTTTGCCGCTTCTTCACAGGGCACTTCGATACAACATACGGTCATATCTGCCCCCGTTTCTACGTGCTTTGCAAGTAAACCACCATAGTCCATTCTGTAGACATGATCACCCGATAAGATCATAACGTATTTGGGAAGCTCATGACGAATAATATCCATATTCTGGAAAACTGCGTCTGCTGTGCCGCAGTACCACTCATCACCGTACCGCTGTGATGCAGGTAATATCTCTACAGATTCTCCCAGCTCCTTTTTAAAGTGTCCCCATGCACGATTAACATGGCGAATCAGCGAATGCGACTTATACTGGGTGGCAATGCCAACTCGACGGATCCCTGAGTTAATGCAGTTAGACAGTGGAAAATCGATAATTCGATGTTTGCCGCCAAAATAAACAGCGGGTTTCGCTCGCCAATTGGTGAGCTCGTGAAGGCGCGAACCTCTTCCACCCGCAAGTATTAAAGCATATGTTTCTCGAGTGAGGGTACTAATATAACGATTCGCATAATTAGGCATTATTTCTTCTCTCCATAACTTTTTGCGGTGACTACTGCATTGGGCTCAAGCGCCAAATATCATCGCTGTAATCTTGAATTGTTCTATCGCTAGAAAATTTTCCACTGGCTGCGGTATTGAGAATACTCATGCGCAGCCAATGCTCCTTGTCTTTATATGCCTGAGCCGCGTGCTCCTGACTCTCAACGTAGGAGGGAAAATCTTGTGCCACTAACCAAGGATCAGTACTACTCTTAATTGAGTTAATTACATCATCAAAGATATTAGGCTCAAATAGGTTAAAGTGCCCACTTTCAAGCAAAGCCATAACGCGTTTTAGGTCATTGTTGCTTTCTATTATCTTAAGGGGCTGATAATTTTGGCGCACTTGCTGCGCTTGTTCCGCGGTTACACCAAATAAGTAAAAGTTGTCTGCGCCAACGCATTCTCGTATTTCGATATTTGCACCGTCTAAGGTACCTATGGTGATAGCGCCATTCATCATAAACTTCATGTTGCCAGTGCCAGACGCTTCTTTTCCAGCTGTTGAGATCTGCTCTGATAAATCTGTTGCAGGGCAAATCACTTCCATTTTTGAGACATTGTAATTGGGCATGAAAGCCACTCGGAGGTAGGGCCTCGCTGCTGGGTCATTGTTGATAACATTGGCAACATTATTGATTAATTTAATGATTTTCTTCGCCATGTAATAACCTGGTGCCGCCTTACCTCCAAACAGTACGCAACGAGGAACAAGCTCTGCCACATCACCACGACAGATCCGGTCGTAAAGATGGATAACGTGCAATACATTAAGTAGTTGACGCTTGTATTCATGAATACGTTTCACTTGAACATCAAACATCATAGTTGGGTCAAACTCTACCTGACATTCATGAGCAATTAGCTCTGCAAGACGCTGCTTGTTGTTTTGTTTGACTGTTAGCCACTGCTTTTGGAAGGCGTGATTATCGTAAAAACGACGTAGTTCACTAATTTTAGAAAAATCAGCTTGCCATCCATCGCCAATTTTATCACTAATCAATTGTGCCAGTTCTGGATTACAATGCGATAACCAGCGTCTTGGCGTCACCCCATTCGTTTTATTATTAAACTTCTCAGGGCAAAGTTGATAGAAATCGTTAAACAACCCAGCTTTTAATAACTCGGTATGTAAAGCCGCAACGCCATTGACAGAATAACTACCAACAATCGCAAGGTACGCCATGCGAATTTGAGGATGACTGGACTCCTCTATGAGTGACAGCGCACGCTGCTTTTCGATATCACCCGGCCATTTTAATGCTACTTCCGACAAAAAGCGGGCATTGATCTCATAGATAATTTCTAGCAATCTAGGTAACAAGCGCTCAAATAGACTCACAGACCAGCGCTCTAATGCTTCGGGCAATAAAGTATGATTAGTATATGCCATGGTTGATGTCGTTATCTTCCATGCGGCATCCCACTCCAGCTCGTAATCGTCTAATAAAATGCGCATTAGCTCAGCTACGGCGATACTTGGATGAGTATCATTGAGTTGGAATACGTGATAATCAGCAAAATCACTGAAATCATCGCCATATTGCTCAACCCAAGTTGCGATCACGTCTTGTAGACTCGCGCTGGATAAAAAGTACTGCTGCCTTAATCTCAGCTCTTTACCGTTTTCACTAGCATCATTGGGATACAGCACCATCGTTATCTGCTCAGCGAGATTCTTTTTCGCCACCGCTTCTGAATAACTACCGGCGTTAAATTCGCTGAGGTCAAACTCATCGGTTGCCTCTGATTTCCATAGCCTTAATGTGTTTACCACCTCATTACGATATCCAGGGACTGGGACGTCGTAAGGCACGGCGAGTATATCTTGCGTATCAAGCCACTCACGATGCTGTCTACCATTTTTGTCGGTATGTACTTCAACATGACCAAAAAACTTAACTCTCCGGGCTTGCTCTGGTGCAGCAAGTTCCCATGGATGACCTTCTCGGAGCCAGTTATCTGGCTGTTCTACTTGATGACCCTGCTCGCAGGTTTGGTTAAACATCCCAAATTCGTAACGCAAACCGTAGCCGACAACAGGAAGGGCTAATGAAGCACAGCTATCCAAAAAGCAAGCTGCTAGGCGACCTAAACCACCATTGCCAAGACCTGCATCATGCTCAGCCTGCGCGACCTCTTCAAGCTCAGTACAGTATTCTTGCAATGCCGCTTGAACTTGTTCTTCTAAGTCGAGATTTAGCACCGCATTAGACAGTGCTCTACCCATTAAAAATTCCAACGAAAGGTAAGCTGCTTTGCGCGTTTTTTTACTCTTAATGTGCTCTTTCGTTGCACGGCAGCGAGCAACTAATCGGTCACGAATGGTCAAGGCTAATGCATGGTACAAATAAAGTCGCGACTCTCCTACTTTGTCTCGACCTAAGGTGTAGTAAAAGTGACGAGTTAAATCATCACTCAAGGTGTTTTCATCTATCTTTGGTGCATCTTGCCAATGTTTCACGACACATACTGGCGCACTTTTATTAGCCATGCTTTTCGTCCCCTTTGATTGATGTAAATATCCATGCTGACTTAGCTGGAACCTGTAAATAAGAATCTAACTCTGGTCTTTGCGGCTCAACCGCGGTGGTAATTGCTTGCTGCCAATGAGATGAAAATGCACTAAGTGGCAGCTTTATTTGCAGCGCATTCTCACTGGCGTTCAGTATTATCAATAAGCTTTGCCCTAACTGCTGATCGGTGATGGTGTAACTCAACCATTTACGGCTTGGCTCTCGCCATTGTTCGGGCGATAACGGCTTTGCTTGTTCATTAAACCAATTCACTGCAAAACGACTGTCACTGTCATGGACATAAAATGAGTGAGAAAACGCGGCAAATTGTTTACGGAGCGCGAGTAAATCTTGGATAAAAAAAGTTAACATGTGGTGTTGCTGATGGTTTTTCCATGCCAGCCAGCTAGTGCAGTTGTCTTGGCAGTAGGCATTATTGTTACCATTTTGCGTATGTGCCATTTCAGTACCCGCACAAATCATCGGGATCCCTTTGGATAAAAACAAAGTGAGTAATGCATTTTTCTGCATACTGAGACGCAATTCATTGATTTGAGGGTCGGCACTGAACCCTTCTACCCCACAATTAAATGAAAAGTTTTCACTGTGGCCGTCTCTATTTGCCTCACCGTTTGCTTCATTATGTTTATGCTCGTAAGCCGTCCAATCAAACAATGAGAAGCCGTCATGACTAGTAAGAAAATTTATGGAGTTCAAAGGACCCCGTAAGTTATGTTCAAACAGATCACTGGAGCCATGAATACGCATCGCAAGCTCTGGCAATACACCCTCATCGCCACGCCAGAAGCGCCTAACAGTATCTCGATATTTATCATTCCACTCACGCCAAGGAGAAGGAAATTGTCCAAGTTGATACCCACCAGGACCAATATCCCAAGGCTCGGCAATCAGTTTTACTTTGCTAAGCACCGGGTCTTGATGGATCGCTTGCAAAAACGCATGTTGATTTGAAAATCCCGAGGCTTGACGGGCAAGGATCGTCGCCAAATCAAAACGAAAACCGTCAACTCCCATATATTCTACCCAATAGCGTAAGCTGTCCAAAACAAGCCTTAATACCACTGGATTCGAGATATTCATTGTGTTTCCACAACCCGTGTCATTAATGTAGACATTGGGTTTACTCGGCAAGGTGCTATAATAAGTCAGGTTATCAAACCCTTTAAAGCTAATTGTCGGGCCATCCAAACCACCTTCCGCAGTATGATTAAACACCACATCCAAAATAACCTCTATACCGGCTTGGTGGAGCCGCTCTACCATTACCTTAAATTCGTTGATGTCGTCGTTAACAAGATAACTTTTGTGTGGCGTAAAGAAGTTGAGGCTGTTATACCCCCAATAATTTTTTAGCCCTTTAGTCGTAAGAAATTGCTCATTGATAAACGCATGCACAGGTAGCAACTCAATTGCAGTAACACCAATATGCTTTAGATGATCGATAAAGGTTTGCTCAGCAATCCCTAAATATTTTCCTTGGTGTTTACTTGGAATATCAGGGTGTCGAACAGTTGCTCCTTTAACATGACACTCATATATAACCGTTTTACTCCACGGCGTCTTGGGTCGCTTCCCTTGATACTTTTCAATCGCCGTCACTTTGCTCTTTGGCATATCACAGGCGTTATCAGAAGGGTTTAAATGACCTACTGGCAAATGACAAAAATGCCGTTCACTCCAAGTAAATTCGCCGAAAAAGTCACGGCAATATGGATCTAAGAGTAACTTATTAGCATTGAAAAGTAGCCCTTTTTCCGCGCTATATTCCCCGTCTACCCGATAGCCATATAAGTCTCCGACTTTTGCTCCTTCAATAAACAATGACCAATTTCCGCCTTCATGCCGAAACATCCCTATCCGATTCACTTCGCTATGGCCGCTTTTGTCGAACAGACAGAGGGTTACACGTTTCGCTTTCGGTGCATAAACACAAAAGTTAACACCTTTATCACTGGCCGTCGCACCCAGCAATTGATGATCGCCGCGATAACTGGTTAGCATGCGCCACCAGAGATCAGCTGCAAATACACGGTTGCCAAAGGCGGAACTGTTATATCGATACTTTGCTCAAGGCCATGGCTTGCTATGTTTTTCGATTCAATGAGTTGTTGTTTATGTGCAACGACTCCAACGCCACTCCCCCAAAACGCTTTGTCATCCGTGTTTAAGATAACTTGATACACACCCGCTGATGGCACGCCTAAGCGGAATTGGAAATGAGTTTGTGGCGTAAAGTTTGCGATCACCACCAGCGGTGTAACACCATCTTGTCCGTAGCGTACAAAACTAAATATACTTTGCCCAGCATTCCCCCCATCAATCCAATTAAACCCTGTTGATTTGTTATCGCACTCGAATAGTTGCGGCGTTGATTTATAGGTCGTATTGAGCGCTTTGACACACTCATACACGCCTTGGTGCGCTTCACTTTCAAGCAACTTCCAGTTGAGTTGTTGGTTATGATCCCATTCCTCTCGGGGGGCAAGTTCAGCGCCCATGAACAGCAACTTTTTACCTGGGTGGGCAAACATAAAGCCATAGTAGGCACGTAAATTAGCGAATTGCTGCCAATCGTCTCCTGGCATTTTGCTCAGTAGCGCACCTTTGCCATGTACCACTTCATCGTGACTTAATGGCAGGATGTAATTTTCAGAATAGGCATACACCATCGAAAAGGTCATTTCATGGTGATGGTACTTGCGATGAATTGGGTCTTTGGACATATAGTTTAGCGTGTCATTCATCCACCCCATATTCCACTTATAACCAAAACCCAAACCATCGTGTTCAACACTGCGGGTAACACCGGGCCAAGCGGTGGATTCTTCAGCGACCATCATAATACCTTCATCAACACCATAACATTTGGTATTGACTGATTTGAGGCATTCTATTGCACCTAGATTTTCGCGGCCGCCATATTGATTTGGCACCCATTCCCCATGTTTACGGCTGTAATCCAAGTAAAGCATCGATGCCACGGCATCAACTCGTAACCCATCGATGGCGTATTCTTTTATCCAGTACATCGCATTCGACAACAAAAAGCTTTTTACTTCAGCGCGGTCGTAGTTAAAAATATAGGTGTTCCAATCTGGGTGAAATCCTTGCCGCTTATCAGCGTGTTCAAATAGATGCGTACCATCAAATTTATGTAAACCATGAGGATCTGATGGGAAATGTCCCGGTACCCAGTCGATAAGTAATCCGAGGTCTTCACGATGACAGCACTCAACAAAGTAAGCAAAATCCTCCACGCCACCAAAGCGACTGGTTGGCGAGAATAACCCCACTGGTTGATAACCCCAGGAGCCATCAAAAGGATATTCACTGATAGGCATCAGTTGCAAATGGGTAAATCCCAGTGCTTTTACATAAGGGATAAGGTCATCCGCTAATTCTCGATACGTGAGATAGCGATTACCTTCTTTCTCTCGGCGCTTCCACGAGCCCAAATGTACTTCATAAATACTAATGGGTGCATTGATTTTATTACGCAGCGCCTTTTTATCATGGTAAGCTTGGCTCAATGTGAAAGCCGCAGGTCGAGCCTGAGTTATACTCGCCGTACCCGGTGCTTGTTCCATTTTAAATGCAAAGGGGTCGGCCTTTTCTATGCGTTCCCCCTCAAATGTGGTGATTGCAAATTTATAGCAGCAGTCAACCTCCAGTGCCGGAATAAAAAGCTCCCATACACCGCTGGCTGGATGTAACCGCATTGGATGCTGAACGGCCTGCCAATGATTAAACTCACCTATCACAGAGACAGACAACGCATTTGGCGCCCAAACACCAAATCGAAACCCAATTACCCCCTCTATTTCTACTTGATGTGCACCTAAATGCAAATAAGCTTGAGCTTGTGTTCCTTCATTGAATAAGTACAAGGCATCATCAGCCAAGCAACTATCAAAACTATATACATCCCTCCCAGTGACGGTTTGTTCTGGGTAGTACACTTCAAGCAGGTAATCTTTGCTGATGTCATCCGCTTTAAAATCTAATGTGAATAGCGCACTTTTGCGAAACCGTTCAAGCGCATAGCTACTATTGTTGGTAAGTACGTTAACTTCTGTCGCACCTGGAATAAAACAGCGCACGACTGAGCGCTTCGCATCTAGCTGGTGTAGCCCTAAAAAGGCAAATGGGTCACGACACTTACCTGCTTCCAAAGCGGCTAATTGACTGATGTAGTCGTCTACGTGGGCGTCTTCTATTTTTGCTCTTGTATTCATCTATTCTTTCCTGCTGGTTATTGCATCTCGGATCAGCGGCCGAGAACTTGCAATAATTTCCGCTGATGTCTGATTAAGTCGCCTTCTCCAGTTTGGGTACTCTTGATCAGTACCAGGAATATTCACTGGTAACTTCTGTTCGTCGAGGTCATCAAACTGAATTGTCAGCATTTTTGCAGGCGACTTGGCGAGCACATTGATAAGCGCCTGATACACATCACGGGCTTCGCTCGCAAGGGCGACACTCGCCTCACCATAGCAACTAAGCCAATGACAAAGCTTCTCTCGCTCGGATGTTCGCTCTTCATCCGCTTTTGTTAGTTGGGGTTCGCTCAATAACTGATATTCACGTCTCAACCTAAGGTCATCATGGCTCCACCAGCCAAAAAATGGCGGGACGTCATGGTTAGCAACCATCAGTAACGCATTGTGCTTATAGTGCGTGGGTGCTAAAAACTGACCGTGATAATCCTTTTCGAAATAAAAAAGAATATTGCTGTATATATGCGACTCAGACATTGCTTCTTTGATTTCGATTGGAACAACCCCTAAGTCTTCACCAATGATCATCACTTGGTGCTTGACGGACTCAATCTTAAGGATCGCTAAGAGGTACTCAAATGGATAATATACATAGCAACCTGTTTGCTGCTGTTCTTGATAAAAACACCACCATAACCTTCTTAGGCCCATCACATGATCAATTCTTAATGCCCCAACACCGGTGATGTTCGCTTGGATCAGCTGTTTAAAAAATGCAAAGCGCTGCGCTTTTAACTTAACGGGGTTTAACGCTGGTAACCCCCAGTTTTGACCGAGCTCAGCCCAAGGGTCCGGAGGTGCGCCCACACGAGCATGGTCGGCATACAAATTTTTATTGCTGTTATATTCACTTGAGCCGTCAGCACAACCTACGGCTAAGTCATTGATTAAACCTACGGCCATGCCAGCATTGAGTGCCAAAGATTGGCATAGCGTTAATTGCTCAAACGCAAGCCATTGCAAAAACTTGGCAAAGTCATCGTCCTCAAATGCCTTAAGCTCTTGCTGCTTAGCTTGGCAAAATCGAGTAAAGTCAGCACGCCACGCTCCAGTTTGGTCGCACAATAACTGCCACGCAAAACGTAACGCGTTAAGCTTGCTTTCCATACAGTGAGTCATATTAAGATATGTCGCGCTCAAGTTACTCTTTGAAACGTCTAAATAGTCGGCGAACACACTCACATCTAAGCCAAATTGTTCACACAAAAGCTCGATAGAAATGTAAAAAGGATGCAATAAGCGGCGGTCATTTGGGCTGTACGGGCTCGCTTTTTCTGGTTTATCAACAAACAACAAATGCAGTGGGTTTAACAAAATGTAATCAACCCCTTCAGCTGCGCTAGCCTCTACTAATTGCTTTAGCTCATAAAAATCCGCACTTAGCTTGCTGCCAGCAGGCTTTAACGAATATAGCTGAATAGACAATCCAAGGAGCTTTTTATGTTGTTCAATAGGGTCATAACACTGTCTAGGCGTCACCCAAAGTTCTGTCTCAAACCGCGCACCATTTAACATTACCTCAGCGCTATGATAACCGACTTCGATCGCGTTTATTGGCACTTCAAATTGAACATAACGTGTATCTTGATAGCGGTAATCCCCAATCGCGACTTGCTTGTTTGGATCGCAAACACAGCAATAACCCAATGCAGGGATCGACACAGTTAATTCGTTAATGTGCAGGCCGTCATCCACCCGTATCGTGATAGTTGGTGTCTCTTTGCAAACCAAAGTAATGGCTTCAACTGGCGTGAGCCATTTGGCAATATCCAACTCAAAGTTGAGCCTGTCTATTTCGTCTGGATTACTGACATCAACACCACACTCCTGCAAGGCCTGTAGGCGAGTTTGGTGATCAAATACCACATGATCACCGGTGTATTTATGGTACTCATAACCAATACCATAGAGATATAGAAGCTGAGCAATGTTGTCCATTTATAATGTTACGCTCTCGCTGTGGACACAACGCTGTTGTCTTCTCCAAAGCCATTTGGCACATAATCATCCGCTTGATGATCATTGTCCCATACTTCGCCATCAATCAAATATCTGAAGTGGTAATCTTTGTCGGTTGGTAAACGGTGTTTAAGCTTAAACGCACTGTCTTTTTTGATGAATTTCATTGGCTCGGGTTGCCAATCATTAAAATCACCAACAAGTTCCACCGTTTTAGCTTCTGGGTGTGAAAATGAAAATGTAATTTCCGCTTCGTCTTTTGTTTTGAAAAACCGTTTAGTGAGCATATAACCCCCGTTTACCTTTTGTGAGTCCTTATTTCACAGTGACGTACGCTAATACTGCAAACGACTGGTAACTGTGTACGATTCATGTCGAGCATATTGAAATTTTAATGAAAATAAATTGCAATTAGATGGCAACTCACCAATCGCTTTAAAAATCAACAGCCCTAAGTACAGCAAACAAATATTGAGTTTGTATGACAGTACAAATTTGGTGCAATTCTGCACCGCTTTGGCGCAATCTAAATCAGATAAGCAGTGATTTCAGTTTGCTACAGGTTCCTTGCAATCACTGAGCCAATCACATTAAGAGTCAACAAGAAAGCTAGTTGAGAACGGTTATCATGTAAAGTGAATTTAACTAATAATTGATCCTGCTCATATAATGTAGTTTGCTAATTGAAATTTTGAGTACTTTTGCGCTATGAGGTTTGCAACTGAATGCTAAAGTGTGTAAAAAACTAGGTTAGCAGCTATAATTTCAGATTACATTTTTTATGATAAACATATCATCCATGTGTTATTACTTAATAATACGCAAGAGTCTGA
The DNA here is from genome assembly GCF_005886105.2 of Pseudoalteromonas galatheae. Lineage (NCBI taxonomy): Bacteria > Pseudomonadati > Pseudomonadota > Gammaproteobacteria > Alteromonadales > Pseudoalteromonadaceae > Pseudoalteromonas > Pseudoalteromonas galatheae. The sequence continues at coordinate 124,359 of NZ_PNCO02000002.1, read as the reverse complement.
ATTACTAAGGAAAGCCTATTCATGTCAAACGCAATAAGACTAACAAGTACCCTAATTCTGGGCGCTCTATTCGTTGTCATATTGCTGCACCTGTCTTTTAAGAGCCATGTGTTTGAACTGCTCGCTACAACCTCGGCAACTGAGCACCTTACAACATCAATGGTATCACCTTGGTACTCTCCACTACTGCACGGTTTGAGCTTTGCTGCAAAAGGTAATTCCACCTACGTTGTAGTCGAATCAACGCTCGGAACGCCTAAATATCTGGATGTAAATACGGTTTGGTATGCCGTGTTTACTTCACCCATCACACTGATTGCAATCACAACATTACTTGCAATTATTGCGTACCTTTTTAAATCAGAGCGCAGATATCGTTGCCAAGACGAAGATATTAACGAGGTGAATAATGACGTTGGAGGGATATTGGCGCGTTTAGAGGTAAGCAGCGCGCCACTGCATCATAAGTCTTCTCTTGCAAAGCTCAGTCATGCGATCCACGATTTATCCAGCCATCTTGCACGAGTAAAACGCCATTCAGAGTCTCAAATTTTTCAAGACAAGCTCACGAAACTAATCGATAGGCATGCCTATATTGATCATATCGAGGCAAAGTTAAAACAAGCAGAGTTAGCACAACAAAAGTGTGGGCTGCTATTTATCGACTTAGATGGCTTTAAACAGGTCAACGATTCATTTGGCCACAGTTTTGGCGACGAAATTTTGATCCAAGTTGCCGCTAGGCTCTCAAACACTGTCCGTCAATATGGTTTGGAAGATTGCCACCCTATCCATGGCCTTGAACAAAACCTTTCAAGACTCGGCGGCGATGAATTTTCGCTATTTATTCCCAAATTAAGCGATCCGAGCTTATGCACAGAAATCGCACAGTCCATTCTAAGTGATATAGAGCGTGACTTCTTGCTTGGCAATAAGCTTGTCAAAATTGGAGCAAGTATCGGCATCGCAGTATATCCAGATAGCGCCGCAACTCCGAACTCGTTACTACAGATGGCTGATGTTGCCATGTACAGAGCAAAAACAGATGGACGTGGGATTTTTAAAGTTTACTCCCCCGAAATGGGGTCGAAAATGCGCCGTTATCACTACCTCTTAGAAGAGTTACGACTCGCTATCTCTGCGCAAAGCTTTTATCTGTCATTCCAACCGATAGTACATGTTGAAGATTGTGCTATTGACTATTTTGAGGCGCTTATCCGTTGGAATCACCCAATAGAAGGGCAAATTCCACCAGCTGAGTTTATTCCAATTGCAGAAGAATCTAATTTAATTTTAGAGCTTGGTGATTGGATCTTACTTGAGTCGTGTAGACAAATGTGTGCTTGGCATAATGCAGGGATGAAAAAGGTAAAAATCTCAGTCAATGTTTCTGGAATACAACTAAAACATAGAAAGATCTTTGAATGGGTAAGTACTGCCTTAGAAAAGACCGGCTTACCAGCCACCGCTTTGATGTTGGAGATCACGGAGTCCACTCTAATCAAAGCTAGCAATGAAACTATTTCACAATTGCAACAATGCCGAGATGCTGGAATAAGCATTGCAATTGATGATTTTGGCACCGGCTTTAGTTCGCTGAGCACCCTTGCTGATTTGCCTATAGACGTGATAAAAATTGATAAATTATTTATCACTCAAGCCAACAGCAATCCTAAATATCGTAAAATCCTCAACTCCATCAGCGAACTGGGACAACAGTTAGAATTAAAAATTGTTGCCGAAGGCGTTGAACAAACAGAACAATTTGAGCTAGTTAAAAACTTAGGGATCAGTTGTGTACAGGGATATTTAGTTAGCCGGCCTGAAAGCTCAAATAATGTGGGTAGCAAAGTGTTAAATGGCAATGTTAATCATATTGCAGCGACCGGCACCAGCATTTGGTTACCAGAACAAGTTGGATAGCTCACTGTTAAGCGGAAAAGTTAGCTACACAACATCCTCCAAGCTAAGCAATCTATTATGCTAAAAGCGGAGCAATTGGTAAGTGGTGACGAGCGCTCAAAGTATTTATCCAGACACGGTAAGGTTATTTATCGCTTAAATTTGGTTTCTAAAATAACCGACGAATTGGTACGCTCAATCCCTTCTAAATTACCAATTTCATCTAGCAGATGACTCAACTGCTCCAAACTCTGTGCTTCAACAATCGCAATCAAGTCATATTCCCCACTAATGGCATAAAGTGCTGAAACATTTGGCAACTGCTGCAATGCTAAATTCGCCTTTGTAGTGAGTTTTTGTTTTACCTTAATAGAAACGTGTGCCGATACTAAATCGTCCATATACTGCTGCGCGAACTCCACGCGATAGCCTTTGATTACGCCATTTTGCTCTAATTTTGCGATACGATTTTGTACCGTGGTTCTGGAAAGATCTAACTTACGTGCCAACTCAGAGATACTCTCCCGTGCATTATTACGCAACAATGCAATAAGCTTTTCATCTTGTAAACTAATCATTTTGCAATTTAACCATGTTAATTTGACATAAATGATAGCAAATATGTGAATTATTGCACTGCAAATTATTACAAAAGCGCGTAATAATGAAGAAATAGCAAGTTGGCTGTGAGCAGAACAACAAGTAATCAGCTTCTGCCCGACAGTAATACCGCACAATGATAACAATTTAGGAGAAAGCGTCATGCAAGCAAATCGCGAATTATTCGATGAAGTCATGGTTCCAAACTACAACCCGTCAGCAGTTATTCCAGTTAAAGGTGAAGGTTCTCGCGTATGGGATCAGACAGGTAAAGAGTTCATCGATTTTGCAGGCGGTATCGCCGTGAACTGTTTAGGCCATTGTCACCCAGCGCTTGTTTCTGCACTTAAAGAGCAAGGCGAAAAAATTTGGCATCTATCAAACGTGATGACCAACGAGCCGGCGCTTCGCCTTGCTAAAAAGTTAACTGATGCAACATTCGCAGAAAAAGTCTATTTCGCAAACTCTGGCGCCGAAGCAAACGAGGCCGCTCTTAAACTTGCGCGTCGTTGGGCTCTGGATAAATTTGGTGCAGAGAAAACACAAATTATCGCATTCAATAAAGGCTTCCATGGTCGTACTTTCTTCACGGTAACGGTTGGTGGTCAAGCAGCCTATTCTGACGGTTTTGGTCCAAAACCAGCTGATATTACTCATATCGACTATAACGATTTAGCTGCATTTGAAAAAACAATCTCAGACAACACTTGCGCAGTCATGATGGAGCCGCTTCAAGGTGAAGGCGGGATCATTTCTCCAAATGCTGAGTTTGTGCAAGCTGTGCGCGAACTATGTGATAAGCACAACGCGCTACTTATTTTTGATGAAGTACAAACCGGTGTTGGCCGAACTGGTGACCTATATGCTTATCAGGGGCTAGGTGTAACACCTGATATCCTAACTAGTGCAAAAGCACTAGGCGGCGGTTTCCCGATTGGCGCGATGCTTACCACTACTGAAATTGCAGCTCACCTTAAAGTCGGCACCCATGGCTCAACTTATGGCGGTAATCCACTAGCCTGCGCGGTAGCAGAAGCTGCATTTGACACTGTAAATACCGAATCAGTATTAGCTGGCGTAAAAGCCAAAGAGCAAGTATTCAGAGATGGTCTAAATGCTATTAATGACAAATACAATGTATTTTCTGAAGTGCGCGGTAAAGGTCTTCTTCTAGGTGCAGTGCTCAATGACAAATTTGAAGGCCGTGCACGCGACTTTCTTGTAGCAAGTGCAGAGCACGGTTTAATGTCATTAGTTGCTGGTACTAACGTAGTTCGTTTTACACCTTCTCTTGTGATCACTGACGAAGAGATCCAAGAAGGCCTTGCACGCTTTGAACAAGCGGTTGCTGCAGTAGTAAACGGCTAAGGAGCTGGGGACCTCGGTCTCCTCTTTCTCATGTTAGTATTAAGACCAATACAAAAAACTGACTTCGACTCGCTAAAAACCATTGCGGTTGAATCTGGCCATGGATTTACCTCACTGCCAGTAGATGACGAATTGTTGTCTAATAAAATTAATCGCTCAGTTGAAAGCTTTGCAAAGTCAGTGTCAAAACCATACGACGAAGGCTATTTATTCGTCCTTGAAGACACACAAACGGGCGAAATTATAGGCACCACTGCGATTGAAGCCGCGGTAGGTATGTCTGTGCCTTTATACCACTATCATCTTGGTAAAACAGTACATCACTCAAGAACTTTAGGTGTCTATAATACCGTTGATATTCTGTCGATGTGTAACGACTACACTGGAAGCTCTGAGATCTGCACACTATTTTTACGTGAAGGTCATCGCCAAGGGTTAGCTGGTCGCTTTCTTTCAAGAAGTCGCTTCTTATTTATGGCTGAACATGCAGAACGCTTTAGCGATACCGTTATTGCAGAAATGCGTGGTGTAAGTGACGAACATGGTCACTCGCCATTTTGGCAGTGGTTACAAGAGCACTTTTTTAGCATCGAATTTCCGCAAGCAGATCACTTGGTCGGTCTCGGGGACAAAGTTTTTATTTGTGAACTTATGCCCAAGTATCCCATCTATGCAAACCTACTAAGTCCAGAAGCACAAGCCGTGATAGGTAAAGTGCATGAGAAGACCAAGCCTGCTTTGCGTTTGTTACAAAAAGAGGGGTTTGAACACCGTGGCTATGTTGACTTGTTCGACGCAGGTCCAACGGTGGAAGCCAGACTAGAAAACATTAGAACGGTTAGAGAGTCGTTTAAAGGTGAAGTTGAAATAGTCGCTTCACTACCTGACAAGCTCCCTAGTCTTGCTATTTCAAATGGTCGGTTAGACGCGTTTAAAGCCACGTTTACCGATCAGGCTTATCTGTGCGAAGCAGAAGAAAAAATTCAGCTGACCGCAGAGGTAGCCAATGCGCTTGATGTCACTCAAGGTGAACTGATAAACGCATTTAAACTATAGATTTCAATGTCGTGCTGATACCAATTGGTATAAAGTTTAACAAACTGTCACCAAGACAAAAAATTAGGAAACCATTATGCACAACAACGTAGATACATTATTTGAACACCTGTGGGACAACTACCTAGAAGTAACGCCTTCTGCAGTTAAAGTTCATGAACTACTCGGCTCAACGCAAAAAGACGACGTGATCAATGACCACATTGCACTGCGTACCTTTAATATTGAAAAAGTAGGCCTGGAAAAGCTCGCTGCACATTTTAAAGCTGTAGGTTACACAGAGTGTGGCGAATACCACTTTGAAGCGAAAAAGCTATATGCCAAGCACTATGAACATCAAGATCCAACTAAACCAAAGGTGTTTATCTCTGAGCTGCTAGTTGAAAAATGTTCAGAAGAATTACAAGCTATCGTTAAAGACATGGTTGAGCAAATCGACGAGTCTGCAGTAACAGCTGAAAACTTCCTGTACTCAGGTACTCACTGGAATGTGTCTCACGAGACATACAAAAAGCTACTGGCTGAAAGCGAATACGCTGCATGGATGTCAGCGTGGGGCTACCGCGCTAACCACTTTACGGTAAGCATCAATTACCTGAAGAACTTCACTACAATTGAAGCCGTAAACCAAGCACTTAAAGACAATGGTTTTGAGCTAAACACCTCTGGTGGCGAGATCAAAGGCTCTCCAGAAGTATTGCTTGAGCAATCATCAACACTCGCTGATCACCAAACTGTGAAGTTCAGCGACGGCGAATTTAGTATTCCAAGCTGCTTCTATGAATTTGCACTGCGCTACCCAAAACCAGACGGCGAAATCTACACCGGTTTTGTTGCAGCCTCTGCTGACAAGATCTTTGAAAGTACTAACGCAAGATAGTCTCAAAAAATCAGTGCTTGCTTAAGCACTCTGCCCAAATTGCAAAGCAGCCTTACTGGCTGCTTTTTATCTTAATTTCTTCACAAACTTGTGGCAATATCTCGTCAGTTAGGCCAGCAGGCAGCTGGGTTAGCGTAGTAGTGGCCAACGTAGCTACATTTTTGCCTGCAATAATACTGTCTATCCAATCAACGAAATAAGAAACGCGACTGTATATTTCAGTCACGCCGTAACGGCCAATTCTTCCGCCCTCGACTCGAGAGCTGACTCCAAGCACAACACCTTGACCACCTTTGTATTGATAGGCTGGACCACCGCTATCTCCTCCACCCGACACACCTTCCAAAGGCAGTGCCTTGTCACCGCGGTCAAAGCTAAATTTTAAAAGCGGGCCTTTGGCTACTATCACGGTATTTTGAGCCCGTCGCATTTGGCCTTGGTTAGCTAAGTTGTCAATCGTTTGCCCAGTTATACCGGTACCTGTCCCTCCCATACCAATAAACCATAATACTTTATCAAGCTCATCTATTTTTCGGTTAATCTTGAAAGGTTTAACATCGCTTACAGCTTGCTTGAGTTTGATAAGTGCAATATCGTGGCTTTGCCCAGGCATATAACCTGTGTGAACAAAAACTTGCTCAATCAAAGTAGGGGTATTATTGATTAGTATTGTCGAATTTGGCTGAAGGCAAAATGTTGCATGGGCGGCTGTTAAGACCCACTTTGAGTCAATTAATGTACCATGACCACCATCAATATAAAAAGTTGCTAACTGAGGCAACACATTGCTCGATACCTTGTAATTGGCATCATCGACATCATGGCGAATAACAATGCTATATGAGTTAAATGAAATACCTAATATTATCAAAAGCCAAAATCGCATTTTCTGCTTCCTTGAACTAGTTTTACTGTCATTCAAACGCTAACATCCCAACTATTATTTCATCATCATGACGTTGAGTAAAAAATATAGTTAATTTTATAAGTATACAGATTCACACTAAGCTAAACGCTATTTAATATCGCTGATTGAACAGTAGATAGCAAATTCAATATCCAAACACAGAACTATATAAGATGCTTATTGCACTAATACTGGCTAGTGATTTTTCTGCCTATCAATTTCAGCTCAATTACAGAGCTAACTAATTGTTATCATATTTATCACTGTAAAAGTCAGCGTTTATTCAAACTACTTACTTTATGGTGTGACAATTTTGATTTCGCTGGTGTGCTTGGTATGCTTGAGCTGCACTAAGGATAAATAAGTTACATACGGAAAGTCACCATATGGAAAATAAACAGATACATTCACTCTCCCACTTTGCCAACGTTAACCGCCGCAATATTCTTGCCAATAAATACACAACCATTCCCAGCCTCGCATTACTGTGTGTGGTAATGACTGGGTGTGACGACCTTGGCCAACAAATAGACGCGTTTACCGGCGAGCAAGACAAACAAGTGCAAGCACTGATTGAGCGCACTAAAGCCCAAATGGTGTTTGTTGAAGGCGGCAGCTTTATGATGGGTGATGGCGGTGGTCCAAATAACTTGCCTTGGACCATAGCCCGCGACAATAAACCCGCTCATGAGGTGACTCTTACCAGCTATTCGATGGGCGCTTATGAGGTAAGCTATGGCGATTTTGATTTATATACCGCAGTAAATGACCTGCCAAAAACCGTGTGGGAAGAATGGGATAGAGATGAGATTTGGCGCGCCCCTGAATTCCCTGCTGGAGTAAGTTGGTATGGCGCAAAAAACTATTGTTTATGGCTCGCTGAGTTAACCCAGCTGCCCTTTGATTTACCCACAGAGGCGCAATGGGAATTTGCAGCACGAAACCGTGGCGAAAATATTTTGTTTGCCACCAATACCGGTATGCTTGAACTCGGTGTAAATTACTCTCTCGCCGAAGAGCCAGAACCGCATATTAGTGGCACCTATCCGCCTAACCCATTAGGGTTTTATGACTTAAGTGGCAATATGATCGAATGGGTCAATGACTGGTGGGCAGAAGATTACTATCAACTCTCACCAGAGCAGGATCCTAAAGGGCCAAAAGAAGGCACAAAAAAGGTCATGCGAGGCGGAACTTTTATGGAATCGCCACGTGGCAGTAATGTTTATACACGGCAAGAGTCAAATGAATTAGACACTAGCTACAGGGATATCGGGTTTAGATGCGCACTAAATCAGTCGACTAAATTAAGTGTGCAACCAAACTAGCTTGGTTGCACGTATACAATTAAGCCATTGCGATAAAGGGAGTTGTATTAAGCATAGCTACTGCAACCGAACCGGAGCGTGCTCGGCTTGGTAGTTTGCGTCGCCATGCATCAAACTCACTCTGCTGAGCACCTTCTAAAATACTATTAAGCTGAGACAAGCCCTCCTCTCGGCTACATTTTTCACCGCCCTCTCCCATATGCTGCAATACTTCGTCTAACTCCTCTGTGCAAAGAATATGCTTTAGTACAATAATAATCGCATTCTCGCGCTGCTCATTTAAGCCCTGCCAGCTGTAGGTATCTGAGTCGATAAGGCTAGCGAGGTTAGGGTTCGCTAATAAGTTTAGAAAAGCTCCCTTGGACTCAGGTACCGTAAATTTTAACATTTCGGGCTCTTGTAGAATATTATCCATCATACCTTTCGCGCGTTCATGGGTTAAAACAGTTCCCCGCCACCATGTATCTACTTGACGGGCGCTAGAGCCCACATATTTAATTATCTCATTACCTGTTGCTATATGCATGGCTACTGCTTTATAAAGCACGTTAAATGCCAATGGCTGTATAAACTCAAGGTAATCATAATCATTATTTTTAAGCTGGTGATAAACAAATTGGGCAAGCGTGACGATTTCATCTACACCTATCTCACAGACTAATTCTCCGCCAGCACCTACGCCCCAGATAAGTCCCAATTTCGCGCGAAGTATAAACCTTCCGTCTTCATAACCAATAGAACATCCGGCATGTGCACCAGCGCCAAATGCGCCTTCTGCCTTTCCACCTAATTTAGCTAGATCACAAAAACTAGATTTACCAGATTTTTCTGGGTTATCCCACTGCAAAGCACCAGTTAACTCACAGCCTGCGGATACCCCAGCAAATGCGCTGAGCTCGCCTTTTACAGGTTCAAACTTGCGATCGGCGCGGCTAAGTGCTTTTACTTGTTCAGGGGTTAATCCCTCAAGCATCATTTTACCTTGCTTTACTGTACAGCCTACATTCGCCGCCGCTTGTAATTTCGCGCCAGCATAGCCAAAAAAGGCAATGGTCGCATTTAATCGGAGCGCGCCTAAGTTTATCTCACGCTCTTTGGTCGAATTTTTAAGTGGCATCATAAACTTAAATTCATACCCTTTTTTATTAGGGTAGTAACCACTCATTGCAGCTTTTGCTTCACCAACAGCAAAATCAACTTTGGCATCAGCTTGAAATGAAAAGACACCATCCTTTGGGCTAAAGTTTGCCGCAATGCCTGCACCATGGGTGTAGCGCATTAATCGCGCCTCTGCACTGGCGTCAAAATAGTCGCTTTTTTCAAACCCTTTTATATTTAGATCTTTATTAAGCTCTCTAGCCCATTCGCCCCATATGGTTGTATACGTGTCGACGAGCTTCTTATCATACTTAAAATTGACCTTTAGCTTGCTCAAATCATTTTTAAGCGCTTTGTTCAGTTTCTTACGGTCTAAGTTGCCATTCGCATCGCTAAAACGACGACCGTTTCGAATGTCCGTATCAATTTTGTAGCGTCTAAAGTGGTTGGCCATTTTATCACTACGCACATAGGTATACTTTCGGCCTTTAAAGCCAATGACTTCGGTAATTTTATTAACGGTAGGGCCTGAAACAAGTGGTTTTAAAGTCTCGTTTAACGCCTTTTTTGCGTCAATTACTTTATCATCTTGTTGCGAGAGGTCTTGTTGTCCAGCCAGCGCTTGCTTAAGCTGCTCCATGGGAGGGTTAAGTACTTCCATTTCTTGCTCTAAAATATCCGCAAGTGACTGCGTGACCGCTATAAAGCTGTTATCTTCTGGAATATATAAAAAGTCAATAATTTCCAGTTGATCTTCAGATTCTTCAACTGAAAAACTCACGGAGTGCGTTGCACCTTCGGCTTCAGCAGTTAATGTATATTCCCCCGCCACAAGCGGTAGTGCCAACTCCCAATCGTAGCCTCTGTCTGGTAGATATTTGCCATTCACTTGCTCCAATATGGCTGATTTCGAGCCCGATGTAGGCCCTTTCCAGATTAGGTTAACGCTGTTGCTGTTATAGAATTGCCCTTTAACTAGTACGTCAAAGCCGGTATTCACCCTGACTTTATCACCCGCTTTGGGAGGATTTTTTATAGTAAACTGAGGATGGTTGAAGCCATATATACGGCTTTCATTTGGTGTGCCAGTATACTGCTCGACAACACTCGCGGCAGTTTCTCCCGGTCCTAATACATGATTTGCAAAACGTCTTTTAGTGGCTTGGTTTTGTTCTAGTTTTACGATCTGCTTTGGATTAGGTTGACCAATAATGACAGATGGCGCAATGGTATCTATGGGCTGTGCTGTACTTTCTAGCTTAGTGGGTGTTTTTTGAATCCCAGCGTTACTCTTACCCATTGACGGGCGCGTTGTACCTGCTCCTTGGCTACTATTGAAGCCCACACCATCATTTTTTGAGTAATCGCTTGTAGCAGCATATTTAGCTGCAGCACCTAAATGTGCACCGTTTTGGTTTAACTCTCCCGCCCCACCCGAGAAGCCTCTACTGCCACCAGAACCGAACTGACCTTCCACTTTAGCCTCAAGCGCTGACTTTTTAATAAACGCAAAGATCTCCTTTATATTGCCTTGAGAAACCGTTTTGAGACGTTGTACTTGGTTATTTGAAATAACAAGTAGTTGTCTATCGTCATGATGATGAAGTCCACCATGCCAGTAACGAGCTTCTTTTGGGTCAATACGAATATAGTCAGTGTGATGGGGGTTAAGTGCTTTAAGAATGATGTTGGGCACTTTAGCCATCGGCAATCTGGTTGGTTGTACCGAATTTTTTACGTCTGAATCTGACTGAAAAAGTGAATCATCGAATGTACCTTGCTGTGCGTCTTGCACAAGTGCAGGCCACTTGTCAAAAGGCTTCATGCCAATCCTTCCTTGTTTATTCCGGTTGTTCCTCATCAATGCAATTTGCTACTCATCAATGAGCGCGAGATTTATTCGGAGTAAATTTTATACTGATGGAATCAGTTATTCAATCAAGGAAAAATTTTGCTATTTAACTGTTCTAAATGATGAGAAGTTTTTAACGCCGTTAGCGCCTGATTAGCTCCCTCAAATTAAGGAAGTGTAAGACAAAATGGTATGACATATCATTGTCAAAAAGTCCCTGTAGAGTTTACTCTAGGTTACTCTAACACGCTCAAAAGTTAGTTGGTGCGATAATATTTTCGCTTTGAAAAGCACTTTGATAGCAACAGGGCCAACTTAACCAAAGGCGATTAAAGGAGTTAGCATGACCAGTTATGTATCAGAAATAAAAACACTAAATCGCGGACTAAGTGTTAAGCCTCCCATGACACACCCCGCTATTGATTCAAAAAAACACTACAAAAGCGAGTTAAAGTACTGGCAAACTCAACTATTACACGTGCAACAAGCCTATTTTCATCAAGGGAAACGCGCTATTTTAGTATTTGAAGGGTGGGATGCGGCTGGTAAAGGAGGTGCTATTCGCCGCATGACTGAAAAACTCGATCCGCGCGGCGTTAAGGTCTACCCAATCGCAAAACCTACGCCTGAGGAACAAGGCCGGCATTACCTTTATCGGTTTCAAACAAAGCTACCTCCTCGGGGTACTATGACTATTTTTGACCGTTCATATTACGGCCGAGTGTTGGTAGAACGGGTTGAAGCGTTTGCTAGTGAGCAAGAGTGGCGTCGTGCCTATCAAGAAATCAACGAGTTTGAGCGTCTGCTAACAGATGATAACGTCCGCATTGTTAAGCTATTTTTACACATTAGCGAAGATGAACAACTCAAGCGCTTTACAGAGCGTTTAAATAATCCGTATAAGCGCTGGAAACTAACGGAAGAAGATATTCGCAACCGCCAAAAGCGACAAGATTATGAGCAAGCAATTGATGATATGTTTGCTAAAACCGATACAAATTTAGCGGATTGGCATTTGATCCTCGCGGAGCATAAATGGTATGCCCGCGTACAAGTGATGAAAACCATTGTCGAAGCGTTAAGCAAGGGGGTTGATATTAGTCCCCCACCTATCGATAAAGCCGTTGTAAAACTGGCAAAATCTCAATTGGGTATTGTTCAAAGGGAGGACTAATCCATGAATCGTCACGACTATCTTGCATCGTACTTTAATGAGCGTGAAGGTATCCACGCAAACAGTGAGTGCAGTAAATTCGACAAAATGAGACTCAGTCCATTTCGGTTCTTTCGTGGCAGTGCCGCGCTTATGTATAAGGATTTACTGGAGCAGCAACTGCAGTTGCCTGAAGCGGCCACCAGCCTGCCACTCACCTACATAATGGGAGATTGTCATACGGGCAATTTTGGCTTTCATAGTGAAGAAGGCAGCCATGGCGATACCTTAATCTTTGAACCTAATGACTTCGATGATGCCTGCGTCGGACACGCAGTGTGGGACCTGTTTCGCTTTTTAGTGAGTTTACCGCTTACCCAACTAGAAGGTGGACGTATTCAAGAACAAGCACAAGATATTAAAGACCGAAGTAAACCTTTAGTCAGTAAAGAGCTGGTTGCCCAAGCACAATTGGACTTTTTACACAGCTATCTAAAAGCCTGTCAGTTGTCGCTGGAACATAAGGTCGATAGCAACACAGGCCTAATCGAGTTTAATAACAACCATATATTGCATAAACGATGGCAAAAAGGGTTACAAAGAATGGCGGGGGGTGCCGCGTTTACGATAAAAAGCACACTTGCTAAGGAAATCGACCTTAGCATTAAGCCGCTACGTTTTCGCGAAGACAAACTGAAGTTTAAGCAACTTGATCCCGATTTAAAAGAAAACCTTATTCATCACTTTGCGCCCTACGTTGATGACGAAATTTTAGATTGTGTTGAGCGTATCGACCAAGGCACAGGCTCATTGCATCTGAGCAGATATTACTTGTTGGTTGGCCCAAACGTGCAAAAACCCACTAAAGATATTCTGCCGCTATGCCACATTGTTGAGGTAAAACAACAGCAGCTCGCTTCGCCTCTTGCTTATTTTTCAAATTTAAGCCCTGTGAATCGCTTAGATCCCGCACACTTAACCGTCAATAGTCAAAGAAAAATGCAGCGCCGCACCGATCTCATTTTAGATAATGCACTGTGGCAAGGCAGTCACTGGCTGGTACGCTCGCGCCATCATGCTCGTGTTGGTATAGACCCAGAAGACATCACCATTGGTAAGCGTGCAGCAACTAAATCCGGCTTTAGCCAATATGCAGAAGCTTGCGGTGAAGCACTTGCCCTTTCACATATGCGAGCAGATAGACGATCGTTACAATTTCAGGAGGATGCCGTCGCCATTTTACCTAGTCTCATTGATGACCTAGTCAAATCGGCCAGTCATTACAGCGAGCAAGTCGTAGCCGACTGGCGTTGGTTCTGCGAGCAATCCTAGAGCTAAGCGATTGCGCACTCAACTTGCTTTTGCTTTGGAATGTCTACAATTAGGCCATCCTCTGCAATGATGAGTGCATTGCTAAAGTGCAACTTGGCCTCTTCAATAAGAGGCTGCATCATGCCCTCGCCATGATAGCGCACGCTAAAGTGAGTGAGCGCGAGCATGGGTACTTGATGTAGTTGTGCAAATTGAGCGATGCGCATGGCATCGCTATGTCCTGTATGAAATCCCACTTTATGAAGATCAGCAGCGGTAAAGGTAGCTTCATGAACAAGCAAATCGACCCCTTTTATCATCTGCGATAGCAAGCCGGGCTTTTCGTTATCACCACAAATTATTACAACTCGAGGTTGCCAACTATAAAAACTGTAGTCATCCGAGGTTAAAAGTCGGCCTTGGTATTCCACGTCTTGGCCCTTTTGCAACAAGTTGTAGTGGCTGCCAGACGCAATACCATCTTGCTGAAGTTTGTCTATTTTTAACTTGCGAGGAATGCACTTTTCCGTGAGCTTATAACCAACACTGGGCACTCTGTGTTGTAGCGCTATGATGTCGATGTCGCAACATTCAAGCTGTAACTTATCGTTTATTTCTTCAAGTGCGATGGTTATTAAGTCAAAACTTAGCCTCACCTCTGTCAGTGTAAAACAACTTTGCACAAAATGAATAACGGCCCTCGGTGCAATTAATTTTAGCGGCGCTTTGCGAGAGTTTAACGCCATGGATGAAATAAGTCCGGGTAATCCATAGCAATGATCCCCATGAAGATGGGTAATACAAATCGCTTCGAGATGATATAGGGTTAACTCACTGTGCAGCAGCGCATGCTGGGTCGCTTCGGCGCAGTCTATTAGTACCCAGGCTTTGGTATTTTCAAAGCTTACTGCCGCTGCCGACATATTACGTTGCTTAGATGGGCTACCTGAAGAAGTGCCAAGAAAATGTACTTTCACGCCAAAACCGTTTACTTTTTAAGTGGGTATACCATTGTACCGAATAAATAACGTAATAGCGAAGCGCGCGTGCTCGCCTTGCAACGTAATCTCTAAGGAGAAGATGATGAATTTGATACCTTCGGACAGCATGATCTTAGTGATCGATATTCAAGAAAAATTTCGTCCTCATATTGAGGTATTTGGCGATATCGAGCGCCAAGTAACCACCCTGCTACAAGCTGCAGAACATTTGGCTGTTCCTGCATTGATTTTTGAGCAATATCCCAAAGGGCTTGGCCATACAGCACCGAGCTTACTCGAATTTAATCTCCCGGTTATCGAAAAAACCGCGTTTAGTGCCTACCACATTGAATCCTGCAAACAAGCTATTCAAGAATATAAACGCGACACCATCGTCGTAGTTGGCCTCGAAAGTCATATCTGTGTACAACAAACCGTCAATGACCTGCTTGCGGACAATTTCAACGTTGTGATAGTTGCCGATGGTATTTGCTCACGCAATCCAAAACACACTGATTGGGCGCTAATGCAGATGCAGGCAGATGGCGCACGCTTTTTGGCTTTAGAGTCTATTTTATTTCAGTGGCTAAAATCAGCCAAAAATGAACAATTTAAGGCAATTTCAGCGTTAGTTAAGTGATCGGCTAGCACAGTGAAAGCGTATTCCAAGTATCGAGGTGAACGATGAAAAATGAATTAGATAGCAAGTTTTTGTTAACGGTGTTCGAGCATATTCAAAAGCACGGTGAAGTAACCGAGGAAGGCAAACGCTATGAGGGCATAGTGGCCTATTCAGATCCAGATGGTTACACCATATACCTGCAAGGCAGTGGCGTGTTGCTACGCTCTGGGTTTCATAATACTTACCACTTGGACTATGAACACGATAAGCACAAAGACGATTTTATTAAGAAGCTAGATTACATTTTTAAAGAGGCTAATGAGTAGCTTATATCCAAATACCAACCGAGGACGTCGCGTTAGACGTCCCCGCCCCGAAAGCAAACAAACCCGAGCATACCTAAACAAGGTAGTCGAAGCGCTTAGGGAAAATCCAAATAAACTCAAAATAATCAAACAGAACTGCGATGAGTTTCGAAAGCAACGCTTTTTAAAACGTGGCTTTTTGCTCGCCATTGAACGCTTTGATTGGGTGTTTGCAGTGGATGATGATGTAGAGCGGATTTGCCAGCAGATCCTCGCCGACGACTACATAGGCAAACGCCTACGCCGTTACCCTTTATTGTTTAAGGGTGTGTTAGATGATTAATCTTGTTTGGCTCAAACGTGACTTAAGAGTGTTCGATCATAGACCACTTTACGAAGCGTGTAATAATGGCAGACCAACCCTAATATTGTATGTTATTGAGCCCGAATACTGGCAACTCCTCGATACCAGCGAAAGACAGTTTCAATTTGTGAAAGAGTCGCTGCTAAACCTTGCTGAGCAGCTGCAGCTTTTAGGTGGCACGCTGACGGTTCGTCAAGGTGATATCATTGAAATACTAGAAAAGATCCATCAACACATCGCGATAGCAACCCTTTATTGCCATCAAGAAACGGGGAATACTTGGACATTTGAGCGCGATTTGCGTGTTATTGCCTGGTGCAAAGAAAGACACATATCGCATGAAGAATATCGCCAACAAGCCGTATTTAGGGGGAAAATCAATCGTGATAAGTGGCAACAGCAAGCCGAAGACTGGCTGCAAAGCGACTGTCTACCAACTCCTTCAAAAATCAACCCACTGCTGCAACATCATAGTGGTATTACACTTTTAAATGACTATCCTGGGAATGACAACAACTCCGCCCCAAAGCCACAATTAGGTGGACTCAAAGCCGCGCAGCAAACCCTGAATAGCTTTTTTAATTATAGGATAGACAACTACCTATTTGGTATCTCAAGCCCGGTAAAAGCCGTAACCAGTAGCTCCAGACTCAGCCCGTATCTGGCCTATGGCGTGATAAGCCTCAGGGATGTTTTGCAACAAACTCTTGCACTAAATGTTGACTCAAAACGCAATAAGAGCGGTTTTTTATCCCGACTCTACTGGCATAGCCATTTTGTGCAAAAGCTAGAATCAGAGCCGCTTTATGCAGAACGTGCTGTGCATGCGTCCTTAATTGATATGCGTGCGAGTGAATTTAGTCACCAACGTTATGAACTTTGGGCTCACGGTAACACGGGAGTCCCCTTTATAGATGCCTGTATGCGCATGCTGATCACCACAGGCTGGATAAACTTTCGCATGCGCGCCATGTTGATGGCATTTTCAAGCTATCACCTATGGCTTGATTGGCAAAGGCCTGCCGCAAGACTTGCCGCTCTTTTTGTCGATTATGAGCCTGGGATCCACTATCCTCAGGTGCAAATGCAGTCAGGCACTACTGGGATAAATCCGTTTCGTATCTATAACCCCATAACTCAGGGACAAAAATATGATCCTGAAGGCCAATTCATTCGCCGCTACATTCCTGAGCTTGATCATGTTCCTACGCATTACTTGCATACACCTTGGCTTTATACTGGTTTAAAAGAAGACCAATACCAGCGCCCTGCCATATTACCCGATGACGCAGCAAAAATTGCCCGTGAAAAAATCTCTACGTTTTATAAACAGCACCTAGATAAAGACGAAACAGGCAGAGTGCGTCACACTCACGCTTCAAGACGTCGTTCAAGTCGTGGGCGCAAAAAGCAAGCGAGTTCTAATAAAAATCAGCTTAAGCTATTCTAACTGTTCTGTTTTTGCACAACGCCCCACCTTTCAACCCAGAAAGAGGACAAATAGCCGCTTAAGCATGACCTCATGTAAAAAAAATGCTAAGGTTGCGCCATTTTTTGGAACTGAGAATTTAGCTATGTCAAATGCTGTAAAGACGCAAGCTGATAGTCAAGACCAACAGGGACAAAAAGGGGGATTATTTAATCGCTTCTTGGCAACTGTTGAGTTCTTAGGGAATATGCTTCCCCACCCTATTACTTTGTTTGCAATGTTTTGTATCGCCATCGTGGTATTCAGTGGTATTGCCGATTGGATGGGGTTATCTGCCATCGATCCTCGCCCAGAAGGCTCCGCAGGTCGCGACCCCGATGGTGTTATTGAAGTAGTAAGCTTAATGAGTGCAGAGGGTTTGCAACGCATTGTGACAGGTCTTGTAACTAACTTTACTGGTTTTGCACCACTTGGCACTGTACTTGTTGCATTACTTGGGGTGAGTGTTGCAGAGCACTCAGGCATGTTATCAGCAGCAATGCGCGGTATGGTAATGGGTGCATCAAAACGCTTGGTTACGTTCATGGTTGTGTTTGCTGCTATCTTGTCTAACACCGCATCAGAACTTGGCTATGTTGTGTTGATTCCACTTGCCGCAATGATTTTCCATAGCCTTGGTAGACATCCACTTGCCGGTTTAGCCGCCGCATTTGCTGGCGTATCTGGTGGCTACAGCGCAAACCTATTGCTTGGCACAATCGATCCACTACTAGCGGGTATTACGACTCCTGCGGCGCAGATGATTGACCCTAATTATCAGGTGGGTCCTGAAGCGAACTGGTACTTCATGATGATTTCAGTATTCCTAATTGCTATCGTGGGAACCTTAGTCACCGAGAAAATCGTAGAGCCGCGCTTAGGAAAATATGATCCGAAAGAAGCAAGTGTTGATTTAAGCGAAAACAATATTGAGAAGCTTTCAGTAAAAGAAAAATCAGGTCTCAAATGGGCGGGTGTATCACTCCTGTTGGTCAGCATTCTGCTTGCGTTAACCATAGTACCGGAAGATGGTATTTTACGTCATCCGGTAACAGGCGAAGTGGCAGGTTCACCATTTTTAAAAGGGATTGTGGTATTTATCTTTGTTACTTTTGCTATCCCAGGTTTTGTGTACGGCCGCGTAGTTGGCACCATGAAAAACGACCGTGATATCATTGACGCTATGAGCAAAAGCATGAGCTCTATGGGCATGTATATCGTATTGGTATTTTTTGCTGCTCAGTTTGTTGCATTTTTTAAATGGACAAATCTAGGTACTATCCTAGCAATTAATGGCGCTGCATTGTTACAGGCACTCAACCTGACTGGTCCTGAAGTATTTGTACTATTTATTCTTATGTGTGCTCTAGTAAACCTAAGCCTTGGTTCATCATCCGCTCAATGGGCAGTCACTGCACCGATATTTGTTCCAATGCTGATGCTTATCGGCTATGCGCCAGAAACTATTCAAGCAGCGTACCGAATTGGAGATTCAGTCACTAACCTCATCACTCCCATGATGAGTTACTTTGGCTTGATATTGGCGGTTGCGACAAAATACAAAAAAGACATGGGTATAGGTACCCTAGTGGCAACTATGTTGCCGTACAGCATGTTCTTCTTTATCGGCTGGGTAGCGCTATTCTACGTGTGGGTATTTGGCTTTGGCCTGCCTGTGGGGCCAAACTCTCCTATCTACTATACACCGTAGGTAACAGTTTAAAATTATCTAAATGCCAGCATTTGCTGGCATTTTTATTTGTGAAAACCCCAACCCTCACCTAAAGTTGAATAGGAGACAACGAAGAAGGAGCCGATTTTGGATACCAATAACATTGATATTATTGCATTGGTATTGAGCTAACTTCACGTGATCACTGTTATTTTATGCCCTTTTCCTGAGTGATACACGTGACCTAACATTAGGTGAATTATGTATACACTCTTTTACTATCCACAAAGTGCGAGCCTTGCACCTCATATTTTATTAGAACTCATAGGCGAGCCGTATCAACTTGAACTAGTTGATATCAAAAAAAATGCCAACCGTAGTGCGCAATATTTAAAACTCAGTCCTGCTGGGCAGGTGCCAGCGCTCGTTGATGACGATTTTACCTTATTTGAAAGCGCTGCCATTTCTCAGTACCTTGCAGAGAAACACATCGACAAGCAGCTTATTCCAACTGAGCTAAAACTGAAATCACAGTGCCTGCAATGGATGCATTTTATGAGCGCTTCTATTCACAGCGACTTATTGATGTACACCTACCCAGAACGACATACCCAAAGTGCCTTGATGTATGACGATCTTATTCGCTCACAGCAAGGTCGATTAGAACAAGGTTTTGGCATCGTAGATGCTCTACTCCAAGACAATCATTACCTGTTTGCAAATCAATTTACACTATGCGACAGCTATTTATTTATGCTTTGTGAACGTGCGAAGACATTTTTAGAAAGAACTCCTTCACTTAAAAATTTACGTCGTTATTATCGCCAAATTTCGGCAACACCAGCTATCAAAAAAGCCTTAGAAATGGCTGAGTTTTAGCCTGAACGATTAACGTTAATAAGCACAATACCGGTCAGCACAGCAATCACGCCCAAGACCTTTTGTAGGTTAATAGGCGTATAAGGTACACCGAAAAGTCCAAGCTGACCGATCACCATAGCAACCACCATTTGACCACATAAGTAATAAGCCATCAGGTTGCCAATACCCATTTTGGGGATCAAAAAATAGCATAGCCCTACCCCCGTGGCACTTAGCACCCCACCAAAACACCACAAATACCAAGGTACGGCTTTCAGCTCTGACGGGGCTGGCAGCACATTATCAGATACCCGAAAGGCAATAAAGGCATAGAATGCGCTGACGGTAAATGCTACGCCAGCAGCTAATATCGGACTTTTTAACAAGCCGCCAAGTTGTGCATTCATACTCGCTTGCACCGCAATAGCGCCACCTGCGAAAATAGCAAGTAACCCAAAGATCATAACATCATCTCTTCGGTCAGTTGTTCTTGGGTCTTTCTAACCTTTGGTGCAATCGCACTTTTATCTGAAGCACAGCGGATCCCAAGCGGCACAACCAAAACCGTACTTAGCTGCTTTTCAGCAAGGCCCAGTTTTACATCAATCGCTTTTTTCTCAATTCCTGTTATTGGACAAGCATCTATTTCCATACTTGCCGCAGCAACGAGTAAAGTACCTAACGCTAGATGGACTTGCTCTGAGCACCAACGATACTGAGCCTCTGGACCCATCCCTCCAAGCACTTCTTTCATCCCAGCAGCCATCTGAGAATAGACATTATCGCTTAAGTCTCTATTACTCTTAAAGTCGGCCATATACCTGTCTATTTGTCGCTCCAGCGGCGACATGTCTGCTGCAAACAGTAAAAGGTGGCTATTATCTACCACTTTCTGTTGTCCGTAAGAATATGGAAACAAGGCTTGTTTGGTTTTTTGATCTGTAATTTGTAATATTTTGTATGATTGCAAACCATAAGAGGACGCACTCAAACCAGTAAGCTCAATTAATTTGTCTACCTTACTTTGCTCTACTGACAACGGTGAAAATTTGCGGACGGCGTAACGCCAATTTAATAATGATTCTAATTGTGATGTATTCATAAGTTGCTCTCCATTATGTGTTGAGGCAACTTTAACAAGGTGAAGAGCTTGGCTCATTTACCTATGTAAACGAGCCAGAGTTTTTTAACGATTTTCTTATCCGACTTAACTGCGTAGGAGTGATCCCAAGGTGTGACGCTAAATGGTATTGTGGTACACGCTCAGCAAGTTCTGGCTGCTCTTTTAAAAATGAAAGATAACGCTCCGTGGCATCTAACTGCACCATATAAAGTTCTCGCTTATCCTTTTCTAACAACCAGTTCTTCTCAAGATACAATATTTGAAACCGCATTAATTCCGGATTATCCATAAGCAGTGCTCTAAACTGTTTAAAATTAATTAGCACAACCTCAGTCGGTTCTAAGGCTTGGATCCCCTGATTAGCTGGTTCAGCACGGTGTAAAGCATGCATCACACCAGGAAACTCCCCAGCTACAAAAAAGCGTTTGTTGTATTCCTGCCCAGCAGCATTGGTGTTTACTAATCTAACTAACCCTTGATGTAAAAATGCAAAAGTTGTTAGGTATTCACCCTCTTGGTATAGCCACTCATCTTTCTCGAGTAGTTTGATGCTGGTGATCGCAGCAATAGCGGACCAGGTTTCTTGAGAAAGTGGATAATAGGCGTCTACTGCTTGTTTTAATCTTGTTAGTGCATCCATGAGTTCTAGCTTTATGATATTATTCGGATTAACTATTCCTATTTGCAGTGTCTATGTCAATCTCTAGCCATTACCAAGCACAAATTGAATGTGGAAATCTTACTCCTGATGCAGCGCAGCAATCTGCAATTTCAGCGTTAGATACCCTTTCTCATTCACTCGCTAGTGGTCATTCGACTAAAGGCATCTATTTTTATGGCCCTGTCGGGCGTGGCAAGACAATGCTGATGGATTGGTTTTATGAATTCACTAACGTCACAGATAAAACCCGCCTTCACTTTCATCACTTTATGCAGCAGGTGCATAAAGAACTCAATCAAATACAAGGCGTGAAAGACCCTTTAAAGCGGATCGCCAAAAATTGGGCAGAGCACACTTCGTTATTGTGCTTTGATGAATTTTTTGTCACCGATATCGGCGATGCCATCATCATGGCGAGATTGTTTGAAGCCCTTTTTGAAGCTGGCGTGACCTTAGTTGCAACCTCTAATTGTCACCCAACCGAGTTATATAAAGATGGATTACACCGAGACCGCTTTGAGCCGACGATAGCACTGCTTATAAGTCACTGCGATGTGATATCAGTATGTGGTGAGATAGATCACCGATTTAGCAAAGGCACAAAGGCAAACCACTACTTCGTCAGTGATAAACAAGCGTTTGGGGACGCCTTTATTAATGCCGGTGGCATATTCAAACCGGGCGTCCTGGAGATTAATCATCGTCTAATTAACGTGCTTGGCGCAAATGAAAGCATCGCGTGTTTTGATTTTATGGAGATCTGTTCAAGCCCTCGCGCTACCAATGACTATATCGAACTTGCACAGCAATTTAGCTGTATTTTTATCTCTGAGTTACCGCTACTTGGTGTTACTCCTGAAAACAAAGATGTAGCGCAAGGAACTGAGGAAGGCTATATCCGCCCAAGTGATACAACACAAGCTAGAATTGGTGATGATGAAGCCAGACGCCTGATTGCACTTATCGATGAATGTTACGAAGCCAAAGTACAGGTTGTCTTTTTGGCAGATGCGCCGATTGAGCAAATTTACCAAGGAGAGCAACTGGCATTTGCATTCGCTCGCTGTATTAGTCGAGTGACAGAAATGCAAAGTTGGTCTCTTCGCGCCTGCTGAGCTTACAATCTTTGTGATTATATAAATTACAACCGAGTGCAAACCTGGTGCAATTAATAATAAAAAGGGATATTTTCATTAAGAAAACCACACTCATTGCTCTTTTTATCTCATTCCCTTCACTAACAACAGAAGCACTATGCGACAACACGTGCATTTCCCGGTCGAAACGTTGCATTCAATACAGAGTAAATAATTTAAGGAAAATCATAATGAAAGTTCGATATGCACTGCTGCCACTCACGCTGGTTTCAAGTCTTTGCTCCGCAGAAGCACTGAGCTACAAGGTTAATGCTTACTTCGAGGCGCAAAAAGCCGTTGAACACCAATATTCAAAAGAGTCTGATGTTACCCACCTACTTACGCTTTTAACGCCAGACGCCTCATTCGAGCACCCTCGCTTTAATGCCGTATTATCAAAAGAAGAGTATAAGAAAGGCTTACTCAGCTATCTAGGCCAATACGGAAAATGCGATATCGAAGTCACAAACATCATTGAAGGCCTTAATGCGGTGA
This sequence comes from Pseudoalteromonas galatheae, assembly GCF_005886105.2. Classification (NCBI taxonomy): domain Bacteria; kingdom Pseudomonadati; phylum Pseudomonadota; class Gammaproteobacteria; order Alteromonadales; family Pseudoalteromonadaceae; genus Pseudoalteromonas; species Pseudoalteromonas galatheae. The sequence continues at coordinate 101,217 of NZ_PNCO02000002.1, read as the reverse complement.
CCGTTGAGTATTTGCATCCTTGCGTTGATCAGCAAGGCAACACGGATGAAAAAGAAAATAAGCAAAAGCTTATGACACTGTTTGAGTTTAGCGGCGGAAAAATAAAGCGCATTCGCCACTATTTTTAAGTGGTAATAAATACCCAACAAATAGACCACATCGACTACCTAAGTGGTCTATTTACGCATTTTGATTGTCACTCACCAAGTAGTTTAGTTAACCGCTCTTTGCGAGCAACAAAGACATCGTAGCCACCATCACCCTTCGATGACAATGCCAGCGCTTTGTTTACTTGCTCTAAAGATGCTTGGTATTGTTTGTCGGTTTCATAGCCATATGCTAAGCCGTTGTAGGCATCTGCATTATTTGGATAGCGTGAAACGCCAAACTTAAACAACTTAATTGCTTCTTTTACGTTACCCACGCTTACGTGGTAATAGCCAAGTTCTCTGATCACGGCTTCCTGAGGCTCAAAAACCTCGCCATATTGAGCGGATAGTTGTTGATAATACTTAGTAATAGAGCTTAATTCACCAGTATACGCACGCGCAGGCATTTGGGTTGGCAAAAACAGCTTTTGATACGCGCTAAACATACCAGCTGCAGACACAAGTCCATGAGGAACATTGTCGTAGGCCTCACTGAAAAAGCGCAAATCTTGTGGTTGATTCTCTGCTAAAAAGCGCGCCATATCGTCGTACCTTTCGCGCATCACGCCGCCTTCCTCACCAATTGTGATATATAGAAAGTTATCTAACTGCTTCGTTTTGGAAATAAACGCTTTAGTACTCTTTGCTGTCGCGCCAAAGTTCCACCATACCGCTGGACTATAAGCTATATGTGCTTGAAATAGCTCAGGCTTTGCCTGCAAAGCATAAAGCGCAAAAGTACCCGCTGCAGATGCACCTGCAATAACTTTAAAATCATGAGTGCGATAGGTCTGGTTCACATAAGGAATAAGCTCAGTCTCGATAAACTCTAAAAACTTGGGTGCTCCTCCACCAATATCCATAGGTCCTGCAGGCTCTTTATTCTTAGTTGGATAGAGATCTCTTAACCTGTCTGTATTTTCGATTGCAACAATAATAACTTCAGGTGCCGCAGAAACGTTTGCTCCGTGCAAACGCTCAAGTACTGCGGTCATCAACGGAAGGTTGCCTTTACCATCAAGGCGATAAATCACAGGGTATTCTTTATTGGGGTTGGTGTGATAGCTTTTGGGTAGTTGAATTGTAAAAGTTCTCTTTTCATCAAGCACTTTTGACATCAAGGTTTTTGTTTGTTGCTCATATCCTTGCTTTGTCTTTTCTTCGGACTCGGCCATCGCTGCTCCCGAAAAGAAAGCCGCAAAAATCACAGCAAACAAGCACCGAACTGCGTTACCTATTTTCATTATTATTATTCCATTTATTTGATTTCACTAACAAAGCTAGCATAACGGTTCAGGAATTGATAGCACCCCTCGTCCCTCTTTTTGCAGGCTTACGTTTGAGATAGTCTGCGCATGCACTTAAACGGAGAAATACAGCAAAGCGGCAATCACAAAGAAAACAACCCACTCAAAAAACACCGGCAACAATAACGCTGCCGGAATTATCATTTATGCCACTTCCTTTTATGGTTTGACCTAAAAAAGCGCTCAACTAACGCAATGGTTGGTTACTTACTCAAACCATCGACGTTTTTATCCAATACACTATAAATGGCTTTCATGGCGGGATCTACACCATTGAAGTAGCTCGTAGAGTCTGGCAATACCGGCATATGTGGTGCAATCCAAATACGGTGGTCTTCTGCGCGAGAAGTTTGATGAAACTGCGACGAAACGAGCCCAAACACCCCACTGAACGGTAAACGGAACCTTCCAGCTTCACCAATATGATTTGGCCGAGAGCCACTTGGTTCTCCAACCAAGATTGCATTGGTAAAACTATCGATATTGGTTAAGAGGTTTTGCGCTGCTGAAAAGGTATTACGTCCCATCACTACAAATAACTTGCCTGCTGGCTTTGCCGCTTCAAAATAAATAAGTGCCTTTAGTAATGGTGGTAAGATGGAGCCATTGCCACCACTATTGTGTCGTAAATCCAGCACCAAGTGGCTTACTTCAGCGTGTTTTATTTTCTCTATCAACTCCGCACTAAATTGCGCTAGCGACTGCGTTTTCATCTGTGCAACGGCATTAAACTGTACGTACAAAATCCCATTGCTCTTATCCACTTCGTACCAATAAGGTTTAGTGACGTTTTGCAGATATTGTGGGCTTTTTTGATGATTTTCTGGCAAAGTCGGAAAGCCGCGAAATTCAAATGTTCGACCTCTAAGGCGAATGGTCTTTTGCATATTCTGTGCATTTTCTACCGTGATAGACGCCTCATTTGACGCATCGCTTAACTCTAGTCCTGCGAGTACTTCGGGCATGGCGAGGTAATAAGGCGCAAGCCAAAGCTGCTGCATTTCATTATCTCGTGGATTAATTTCGGCAACTTTCGCCATTGCTTCTGCGGTTGGTGTTTGTCCAAAGGCTGTGACTTTATGGCCGATTAAATCACTAAACTCAGCTTCAGCATCAACAATGTAAAGGCCATCGATAAAGGCATAAAACTGCACTGGCAAACGAGTGAAATTCCCTTTTTCTCCGAAGGTCGGTACGATAAAGTTATGCCCGTTACCAAGCCTGCCTATCATTTGCATCATACCGAAGACAATTTGCTGATCAGTTAACTTGGGTATATCTGAGCGCAAATTATTTGCCAATGTAATTAAATCCGGGTTGTTACTTGCCTGTTCGTTAACATGCAATCGCTTAATTTCTGAGAGTAAGAAATCTAAATCCGCATTCCACTGTTGCTCTCGGGTGAGCGAAGTGTCTTTATAATTACCTGTAAGGTGCTGAAATTGCTGGTTACCTTTGATGGGGTCGAAAACACTTTTATTTGCTAAGCTACTGCGTTCGTCATACCGCGCTGACAAAGACTTACTCAGCCACTCATTAGCTTCATCCACTTTACTTAGCGCGGCATACGCGCCTGCAATCTTTATCATAATGTCATTTGAGGGGCGTGAACCAGTAGGTACATTGGTTAGGTTTACGCCCAGTGACAACGCCTTTTTCAGCGCAATGATAGCTTGCTCATATTGCGCTAATTGTATTTGCGTTAATCCCAATAGATACCAAGTGTCTCCGTCATCTTGATACGACCTAGTGAGCTTTTGTAGTTGTGGTAACGCCTGTTGCCAATTTTTGCTGCGTACCAACGCTAGTGCATTTATCCGTGTATTTAGATAATCCACTGGGGATTGAACATTTAGTTGCTGAGCAACATGCGCTTGTTCGCTCGTTGATGTCAGCGCCCGAATAGGTTCAGCCTTTGCAGGCTGCGCGATAAACAAACTACTAAAAGCCAGGCAAGTGGCCACATGAGTGAGAAAACTTGAATACATCATCTTTATCCTTGTTATCGATTTAACCCAAGATTACCTATAACGACTTAATATGGCGTGCAATATCAGGATTTTGTACTTCTACAACTCTTAACAAACACTCAAAAAAAGGCTAAGCAATTGTTTAATATACTTATATTAATTTTGAAAATTGACTCGGAGTGTAACCCGTTTGCCTTTTAAAAACACTGTTAAACGAGGATTTTGAGTTAAACCCAGCATTCATTGCTAGCGCTAACAAGTTGGGCGTTATTTGCTTTTCGCACTGCAGTTGCTGTTTTACCTCATCGACCCGCAGGCTATTGATATACTCATTAAAGTTGTAACCACCACAAGTATTGATGGCCCAAGAGATATCCTTTACCCCAAGTCCAACTACCTCAGCAACATCGTGAATAGTCAATCGTGGCTGGCGATATAAATAGTGCTGCATAATCGTGTTATGAATTGCATTGAATATCTCGGTTGGATCCTCTAACTGTTTATTCGCCTTATTGAGCGTTACTTCTTGAGCTTGCGTTATCGAATCTTCGAGGTGTGGTTGATTGTGTACTTTGACAACTAGGTAAAGATTAATTGCAAGTAACCACACTAAGTCAATAAAATACCAGAGTGCTTTAGTGCTGATACCGTTGTATGTTTGCATATTAAGCCTGACCAAATCCACCAGAGCAAAGATCATAAACAAGACAACCGTTGTTCTGATCCATTGTAAATCGCGCGTACTGACGTCCGCTCTGATCTCCGCGGATGCTCGCTGGTAACTACCAACAAGTTGTACCGTAAAAGCAAAATAAATCAACTGACTAACTGTACCAAACGCAATCACAAGCGGGGTGTATTCAGTAAATGGAAGCGCCAGCAAAACAGGTAAGAAATGGACTAACCTTCGCTCTTGCTTATGTTGATTGGCGTGCAGTAAATTTTTAAACAGAAAATAGACTAAAGGCCCAGTAGCTAGGGTAAATACAGGCGTGATAAGTAAATAACTTCTAACCCCTAACGTTTCTTCAGCGAAGTTGGTTGCCATCAGCACACATTGAAATAACAAATAAATGACGAGCATTCGTGCGCGTGGTTGATTGGCAAAAATTAATATTGCGAGGAGATAAGCCCCAACAGAGACGAGTTGAATTCCATTAACTGGAACAATGTGAAATGACTGAAGCACAAGCCGTATTTTTATAATTATTTTTCGCTATTGTACGCCACATTGGCTAAAAACAACAACGCCAGCGTGCTAGCTGGCGTTGTAAATAAAGCAAAAAAACAATCTTACTTCTTCTTTTGCTGCTTACGTACATTTGCAATACGAGAGCGGTTTTTTAATCTTGCTTCTGCACTGGCTTGATTCGAAGGCTTATTCACCCGCGCCTTACGACGTTGATGCGCTGGTTTCTTCTGGATTGTTTCAACCAGTCTTTCACGGTTTGCCACTTCGTAGCCTGGCAGATAATAGCGTGAAATTTGCTGCTCGATTAACTGCTCAATATGAATAAGATCAGATTCTTCTTCACGGCTTACAAAGGTGATCGCATAACCAAACTGACCAGCACGACCAGTTCTTCCGATGCGGTGAACATAATCTTCGGCAAGATAAGGCACATCGTAGTTAACCACACGTGGCAGACCAACGATATCCAATCCGCGGGCTGCGACTTCGGTTGCAACCATCACGCGTACTTTGCCTTCGGTGAACTCTCTTAAAGCGCGACGACGAGCGCCTTGAGTTTTATCGCCATGACATACATTTGCATCTATGCCATCCAGCTTTAGCTCTTCAACTAGCTTGTCTGCGGTTTCTTTCATATTGACGAACACCAGCACTTGTTGCCAATTTTTGGTCCCGATAAGCTCTGATAGTAACTCGCGCTTACGTTCTTCTTTAACTGGATAAACAACGTGGCGAACCGTGTCGGCCGTACTATTTTCAGGCGTCGCTTGGATTAATTTAGGGTGATCCAAGACTTGTTTCGCGAACTGTTTCATTGCCGACGGGAAAGTTGCAGAAAACAACAATAGCTGCTTTTGTTTATCCACCAGCTCAATGATTTTTTGCATGTCGGTGATAAAGCCCATGTCTAACATGCGGTCGGCTTCATCTAAGACTAAATGTTTAACGTTACTTAACGTGACATTACCTAAGCGGATATGATCTAACAAGCGCCCAGGGGTCGCTACTAAAATATCCACGCCCTGCTTTAAGCGCTCAGCTTGGCCATTGGCGTTAACCCCGCCAAATAGTGCCTGCACTTTTAAGTCTGTGTACTTTGTAAATGTCGCACAGTTGTTGGCGATTTGCTCGGCAAGCTCACGCGTTGGCGCTAAAATCAACGCTCTTGGCGTCGACTGTGCTTCAGCCTCAAGCAATTTTTGGATGATAGGCAAGGCAAAAGCTGCGGTTTTCCCAGTTCCAGTTTGCGCTGTTGCGAGCACATCACTACCTTGACGGACAGCTGGGATAGCCGCCTGTTGAATTGGCGTTAATGTATGAAAATTGATGTCTTGCAGCGCATCTAAAAGAGGCTGTGCGAAACTAAATGAAGAAAACGTTGCCATAATAACCTACGACCGAGTCAAAAACGGTCGCAGATTATAAATGACAAACCGACTTTTAACAAAACTTAAGCAAGGTTTCGTCAATTAATTTTGCTGTCGAGCCGACAAAGTCACTTTCTTTTAACTGAGAAAGGAGTTCAATCCCCTCTTTTTGCTGTGCTTGCGACAGTGGTACATAAGGCAACCTAAATACCGGTTTGACCGCGCCTGTCATAATCAAAGCCGAATTGATAGCAATTGGATTTGGTTCGCAGAAGAGCCAGTTCATTAACGGTTGCAGTGACTGGTTAAGCGCTTGGTTAGGCGTATCCATCAGTTGTCTGAATAAGCCCGGAATGATGTTTGAAGCAACTGAAATAACACCGTGAGATTGGCTGTTATGGCGGCTATCGTGAGCTTGGTCGTCGTTACCTGACCAACACGCAATGCCTTTCGCTTCATAGTGCGCGATACGCTCATCACCCGCACATTCTTTCATGCCGACGAAATGTTTATGACCTGCTAGTGGCTCAATAATATCTGGTGTTAGATCTTGTCCAGTTCTGCCCGGTACGTTGTAGATGAAAGCCGGGCCGATCTCCAATACTTCGTTTAAGTGCGCTTTTACTCCCGCAATTGAAGTTTTACCATAGTACGGATTGATCTGCAGTGCGCAGTGCATCCCTGATGCAAAGCCATATTCCGTTGCTTTTTTTGCTTCGCGGGTATTATTACTGCCAGTATTTCCGACGATTAGCAGCTTATCACCAAACTTATTTGCCGAGTGGGCAATCAGCATTAGGTGTTCTTCCCAATTCATCAATTGCCCTTCGCCAGTTGTCCCAGCAACGACAATACCATCAACGCCCGCTGCAATTTGCGCTTCAACAAGCTTGTCATAGGTATCTAAGTCAATTTCACCAGCCATAGTGTAAGGTGTTTTGATCGCGGTAATTAAACTCGCTTTTTTTATTGATTGAATTTGATGCATGGTCTTTCTATTACTCTTCCAGTTGACAGCCATTTTTACCATAAATATGACTGAGATCCGACCCATTAAACCCAGTAAATCAATTAAAACCAATGAATTTTACACTCAGCGCTTGTTATTTGCGTAAAGATCCAGCAGAATCTCAATTACTGTATATTTATCCAGTTTATTTTATGGGACTGACACATTTTTTAAATACGCACTTTTATACCACGGCTGAGCTGAGCAGCAGCTTAAAGATATCTGAAGAACAACTGTCTGATTGGCAACAAATGAGTCTATTTCCCAATCCCAGTTACAGCATTCAGAACCAAATTAAGTGTAGCTCTTACTTTGGCCTTTACGAGTGTGAAGAATACACCGATTTTTATGCTCGTGGTTTATTAAACTGGGGACAGCTATTGTTGAAGCACAAAGTTGACCAATCAAGTACTGCATTTGAATTGTTTCAACAACGCTACTGTGATGCATTGGCAAAGTGTATTGAAAAAGGCTTTTATACCGAAGATCCAAGTTTTAGTGATGACCTCACAGAGCATGTACAACAAGTTTGGCAACAGTTTTTATGTGGCAAATATGGGGTGATCAGCCAAAATGGTCTAGTAGAGGAAGCGCTTTATATTGATCTAGGCCGAGCGATTATCGACGATATCACAGAAGCAAGAACCGCAAGTAGTATTGCTCCAGAGCAGCGTAGTCAAGTACACAACGCCATGAAGCTACTAAACAAAGCGCTAGCGGCCAATACTCAAGCTGAGCAAACAGAGTCGCTACGCACTCGATACATTGACCAATTGATTAGTAAGTACGACTTATCAATCAAATAATCTGTTGTCTGGCGCACAACAGTTCTGCCAGACAATCTATGCTTACTTATATTTGTTGTTCGATGTGTGCACGAATTATCTCAAATGCTTTTAAGACCTTTAACTGATCTTTACATAAGCTGTCGTACCAAGCATCGAATAGTTCATCATCTTGCTCACTGAGTGTTTGATACTGCGCCAGTAGTGTCACTATGTCACTATGTGTACACGAGAGTGTGTCTAACTCTTGCTGTAAGGCGCTGTCATCGCTACTTTGAAGCTTAGCCAAAATTGAGTTATCTAACTCAGCATGTTTATCCATAATAAATGCTCTATATCTGTATTGCGTTGGCGAACAAAGTACTTTCGCGAACGTACTAGGTTTTAATTATTTGCTAGACCTCTCTCATCTAGTTAAGGTTATTAACCATTAACCTCAATTGAACCCACTCTTTTATCTCATATCTATCAAACCAACAGGCTTACATCGATAGCTATATTCCAAAAAAGTCTATTCGCTACTATTCCGGTTAAGGGCCAACACCAACATGACTACTTGAGAAACTATCTAGAACTAGTTATATCAGGCAATTTTAAGGAAAGTAAGCCCCTTTTAATCAACTGGTCAAGATGCACTCAGTTTAGTTCCGCATGCGTTGACAAATTAGGCGTATCGCACTAAATGGCGGCAACAACAAATTAGTTGTTGAGAATAGTTTTTATTTAATTTATATTGATACAGTATAACAACACATTATTTAGGAGTCGTTGTCGTGAAACCAAATATCCACCCTGATTATCAACTTGTTGCCTTCCATGATACATCGGTTGATAAATACTTTATTGTCGGTTCAACCATTAAATCGGACAGAACTGTTGAACTAGACGGTAAGACTTACCCTTACTTCCCAATTGACGTCTCTAGTGCATCTCACCCTTTCTATACAGGTAAACAGAAGTTGGTGGCAAGTGATGGTCGAGTTGCACAATTTAACCGCCGCTTTAAAAACCTTGCGACTAAAAAAGGATAAACCAGATGAAAGTACTGAGCTCACTCAAAAGCGCTAAAAATAGACCGGGGTGTCAAGTCGTAAAAAGACGTGGTCGGGTTTACGTAATTTGTAAATCTAATCCGCGATTTAAAGCGGTTCAAGGTAAAAAGAAGAAGAAACGTTAAAAGTCAAAATAAGCACTTTTTAAGGTGGGCATTGCCCACCTTTTAACTAAAAAGCTATTCTTTTGCTTCCCACAATGAGAATTCGCCTAGCTGAATTAGGCGTCCGCTAGCGCCGCCAATTCCACCGCCTTCACGGGTATGCTCAAGTTCCAAACGATAATGGGTATACGCATTTGGACTCTCGATAGCAAAGCTATAGTATTCCATCGTATTAGGTAGTTCGCTGAACTGTTGAGTATCTAGTGTAATCCAATTCGTACCATCATTTGAGCCCTGTAGCTGCCACGCGTTAGGAAAGCGATGAGGGTTGTCTCCCGCTGTCGCTAATGAGTAGTATTTTGCTGTTTTAGCGCTGTCAAACACATAGTTAACCTGGGCCTTATCAACCTGTTTTATCGGCAACAAGTCAGGTGCATATTGTGCAAGCCAAGCAGGGGCTTCCAACACCACATTAAATTTAGAGGTAATATTTCTATCATTAAGCTTATCTGCCCCCTCATTAAAAGGCACAAGTGCGGTTCCGTTTGTTGTTACCTGAGTGCTAGTGGGTGCAAAGTTCTGATACCCAAGTGGTACTGGTGGTAACTTACCGACGCTTGCAAGGTAGACTTGATACTCTTCAAATACCGCATCAATGCCACGCTGTTCACCAAATATAGATTTAAAAGCGGTGTCTAAACTCCACGGATCAAGCGTTTTTGCTGCCGCATTAAACTTGCGGATAAAATCCGTGTTACGATGACTGTTTTCTACCCACTCAAAGAAGAATGCTGTTTGATCGTAAGCATCAACATTGTAGTGCTCCATCCAGCGAACTCCAGCGCGTCTATGCTCTAAGTAACCAGCATCTATTCGAATAAAGTTAGCCAGCGCTTCAAGGTAGGTATGATAATCCGTGCCCGGACGATATTCTCCTTCTGCCGGAACACTATTGTAGCCATGAGTCAGCTCATGCCACAGCACGCCAATGACTTCGTTACGAATAGCCTCATCTCCAAGACCCTCTAGGTTGGCGATGTGCTTAACATCAAACCTAAGCTCCATAAATTTGCCTTCACCGGCCTTTGAAGCAGGCGCATCAAAGTCTCCAGTGATAAAAGTAACGTGCTCAAAAACATTGATTTCGGTTACATTATTAAATAAGCGCTTGGCAATCTTCAAAGAGATCTCATGAATAAGGGCATTTAGATCTGGTACCGCACGTTCAAGCGCCAGCTGTCCTGGGTGCTCTGGTAGTTCCTTTTTTACTTCAATTGCAGGCTCTGGAAACCCTGCCCATGGCGAGACTGGATCCCACACACGGATAAAGTCTTGCTGCACTAATGCCGCTTCCCCTTTGTCGTTACTTGCAACCAGTGTGATGGTTTTTGGCCCTAATGCCTCAAACTTAACCAATGGGTTTTGCTCTGTACTTGTTGCAGGAATACCATCTTCAAATGTCCACTGCCAGTGAGTCGGATTAACCAACGACTCATCTCTAAAAACAATATACTCAGAGACTTCAGGAGTCGTGTTTGTCGCATTAAATGCGACGATAGGAATATCCGATACCGTTTTGATTTCGAGTTCCGCTAGTTGCGTAATATCAGCACCATAGCTATCTGTACCACCATGTACTAAATCAAATTTGAAGTAGCGATACTTTTCGCCGCTTTCGGCCAATTCAAAATTGCGAGTCAGTCCTCGAGCAGAGAATACTTCTCCCGCTCTTGAGTCCAGCTCAACCCACTCTGTTTTATCATTTGAGCCATATACGACCCACTGTTTTGGATCTCGGTTCGCTTCATCGTTTGCTGACGTAAAGCTATATTCTCTAAGTTCAATCTCTGTCGCGGCTTTAAACACTACAGTGACGTTTGACGCAAAAGCCAGGAATTTTGTACTCGTGTTAGCGTCGATAAGTTTGTCGACACTTTCACCTGCAGGTGAGGCTTGTACACCATCCGCTAAAATAGCCTCAATCTCAACTCCAGTATCTGAGGTGATATTACGCAGTGCGCCAGAGTCTGGCTGCCCGGATGATTGAGTTTGTTCAGGCTTATCACGTTCAACAAATTCAGACCCATCATTACAGCCTATAAGTGTCGCAGCGACGGCCATTGCCACCGCTGATAGCATTAATTTTCTCATTTCGTTACCCTTTATTATTAAAATTGGTAGTTAACTTTTAGTAAGAACTCGCGCCCGTTCGTGTCGTAATTACCCGCTTTATAGAATGGGTAGCTTCTAAACGAGGCGTCCTGAGGCGGCATCGCATTTAATAAGTTTTGAACCGTAAACATCACTCGCGTGTTGTCATTGATATAGTGACCAATGGTTAGGTTATGCTTTATCCATGCTGGTAACTTTTCTCTTTGACCAAAATCAGCACCGTTCCAATTTTTTCCTTTATAATTTACCTGCCATGAAATTGCGGTCTTCTCCAACTGCCAAGTCAGGTTAAACGATGCCATATCTTTGAAGTTATAGTTATCTTGACTGTCTAGCACATCTTCAAGAGGATCTTCGGGACGAAGCTTTTCTTTTTTCTTTAAAACATGGCTGTAGTCAAGCTTATAAATGAAATCGCCAAATTCTGACTCATACGTGCCCTTCACACCAAAGTTGACGCCGCCATGCTGCCTTTCCGCGGCGTTTATATAACCTTCTCTGATAATAGCTGCGGTGTACGGTAACCCTTTTTTCGTGTTTCCTAACCAGTCGGTTGCCAAACCATCTTGGTCAAAACGCTGTACTCTGTCTTGCATATTGGCGCATTTAGCTGAAGACGAATCGATTAGGCCGTTTTCACACTTCCAGACATTATCAAGAATTTCGCCAGACCCAAGTCGAGTAATTTTGTCTTTTAAGACAATGTCATAAACATCAACATTGAATGACAGCTCAGGGGAGTACTCATACACCAGACCAAAGGTTAATGAATGACCAGATTCTTCTTTTAAAGTTGGGTCGCCTGCCGAGATTGTCTCAAAGTCAGCATCTAGCTTTGGCTCGTTGATATTTGTTGTGTCTAAGTCTGCACAACTGATAGTTAATGCATCAGCATTATATTGAGCGGGATCCCCTGTGGTTTGAAAACGTAGACAAGCATCTGCAATCACTCTGTCCGAGCCTCGTCCAAAGTTACCAGCAAACCCTTGATATACTGAACTCATGCTAGGACCACGGAACGTTGTTCCATATGCACTTCTTAGCATCAACGCGTCAGTGGGAGAGTATTTAAAACCAACTTGATAAGTGAATGCTCCACCAACATCAGAAATATCATCATAGTGGTCATAACGCAGTGCTATTTCACTAGAGATCTGTTCAGTAATAGGGATCATAAATTCTGTCGCAGCTGCATAACGGTTACGCTCACCATCGGTGATAACACCAGTTAGACCGACAAATTCTTTATTTAGTATTCTGCTATCTGGCGTCGCGCTCGTCCCTTCTTTCATCAGCTCAATATACGCTGCAAAAGACACAAATCCAGCTGGCAATTCAAATAAATCCCCGGACAGATCTGCAGTTAGGGTTTCATTGAACGATAAGCCATCGTAGGTTGCCCAATCAGCCATGTTATACATATTGTCTTGGGTCAGAGGCGCAAAAAAAGCTTGGTAATTCGGACGGTAGATTGGCATGCCATCAACCTCTCCCAACTTTGGTCCTTTTAGCCAGTTATTTCCTTCAACCGTGTGGTGCAAGTACCTATCAGAGAAATCGTATTGTGAACGGCTAAAACCAACGGAGTAATAGTAGTCTGCTATCTCCCCTTCAAGACCAAAACTAAATGAATAAGATTTATCATCGTATACCCGACCTAAACCATCATTTGTATATTCTGAATCATTCACTATTCGCCACATATACTTAACTGGAGCGCCATAGCCACCAGCTTTATTTTTGATATCAGGATCCCAATACATGGATCCGTGAATTGACTCTGCATGAGCAAAGAAGAATGGATTTCGTGCCCCTTTCTTTTCTTGGTCGATATAAAATCCGTTAACAAAAAAGCTGTGTTCGTCGTTGATACTGTACACCGAGTTGATATACAAACTCATGGTTTCAACTTGGTTACGGAGCAAATTATTACCGGTTTCATCCCACCCACAGCTTAGGCCGTAGTCATTGCGGCTAATAAAGTGCTGAACCGCAGTCGGGTGTGGATTGTCATCTGTGTTGCAGTACTGCGCTGAATATTGATTTTTGAACTCGGTGTTTTCTGCCCATACGGTAATTGAACGATTGAGCTCTCGCTTGTTTGTTGGGTCTGGATTATCCCAAACACTGTCATGAAAAGGTCTGTCGGCACCAGTTAACGCCTCTTCCGTCTTGTATTCTAGTGAGTAGTCAAACGTAAAGTTGTCTTGCTCAAAACCACCGACAAACGACAAGCCTTTTTTATCCCCTGTACCATAAGTATCTTGGCCGTAGAATGCTTCAACGACATGCTCGTCCATACCTTTTTTGGTAATAATATTGACTACTCCAGCCATTGCGTCCGAACCATAGATTGCAGAGCCGCCGCCAGATTGAATATCGATGCGTTCAACCATCGCCGTTGGCAACATATCGAGATTAACAAAATTAGTTTGGCCACCGTAAGGCATTGGGTAATAAGCCAAGCGCTTGCCATTAACGAGAATAAGTGTGTATTCAGGTCCAACACCTAATAGGTTTAACTCTTTGGCACCAGGTGTATAGGAGCCAGTTTCTACTTCACCGAGAACAGCGCCACTGGCTGCGGAAATGCTACTCAGTGCGTCATATACTGTGTTAAACCCACTTCTGACCATATCAGCGGAAGAGAGACTTTGAACATTGGTCACACCTTCAATGGCGATACGCTTGATACGAGATCCTGTCACCTCAACGCGTTCTATTTCTTTTGCTTGTTCTTCTGTTGCGGCTGTTACTGAGTTAGTTGCTACCGCTGCTAGAACAGCAGCGGCGATCAGGCTATGTTTATATATTATTGTTGTCATAAGACCCCCACAATTTAAAGGAACGTTCCAATTTTTTTATTAAAATTTTATTCCTCCCGTAGCAAAACCAACAAAGCTTCAGGAAGAAATCAAAAAAGGAACGTTCCAATTATGAGCAATAAAACAAGTCTGTCAACAAATTATGTACATTTACAGCACAGTGATGACAAATTGTAATTATTTAGTCCTTACTGATTCACTGCAATTTCTCGGCAGTTAGCTCACTTTGATAGCGAGACCAGAGCTTATCAAGAGACTCTCCAGTAACTGACTTTATTGCATCTGCAAATGACCAATCCTCTATTTCTACCGCAGTTTGATTAAAACGATAGGCAAAATCTGGATATGACTCAGCGAGCCATGCGAGAAAGAACCCGGTATTTGTGTATCCGCCAACCCAAGAATCCGACGGCTTAGGTGAACGGGTTTTATGATATCCCGCTTGAATGCGAATGAGATCCGCCATTCCTTCAATAAATGCATGTACATCGGGCTCAGAATAACTTCGCTCTTTTGGAAATAGCTGATATCCATGGGTAAGTTCGTGCCAGAGCACACCAAGGAGTTCGTATTCCACTTGCTCATCTGGTTGTGCAGCCAGTTTTTCGGTGATGTACTTTGAACTAAACACGATTTCCATATTTGTTTCGTCTCCAGAGCGATACGCTATTGTGTCCATCCACTTTAGCCTAAATGTAACTTGCTCAAACTCTGGCAGCTCTGCAAAGTGTTTGTACAACCTAGGGGCCAGTTGGCGAGTTACGTCATCCACCGTACTGGCTATATCAGGAAATAGTGCTTGCAGACGTTTCGACCCTGCCGACTCAGTATCTTCGATAACCACTTTGACCTTTGGCGGCTCAAAGCCTTTCCATGGTTGAGCTGGATCGTATATTTTTAGATAGTTTGCTCGGGTTTTAAGGTCGGAGCCATGCGCATTTTTAGTCATTAGAGTAACATCGTAGTTACCTGGCTTGTCATAAACTACTTCAACACTTTTTGTGGTTGGCAGCATCGTTTTGCCCTCAACCTTCCAACTCAGCTCTGTAGGTGAGTTTGCAGATATCGACTGCAGAGAAATTGGCTCATTAAGCTTGGCGACGGTTTTATCTGCAGTAAAATTTGCCAGCGGTAAGTTTGTTTGTGCATAGAGCGCCAGATCAGCGATTTGCAAAAAGCGGTCGCCCCACTGTGTTTTACCTTCTTGTGCTACAGTAAAGCGCACGTACCTCGCATCCGTTGTTTTGGGTAGGTCAAAAGCGAGCGTTTCACCCCGTCTTGAAAATACCATATTGTTGCGCTTATCAACCTCTTGCCACGCCTTGCCATCTATAGATACGGCTACAGTCCAATGCTTTGGGTCTCGGGCGGGTGCATCTTGGGCTGAGGTGAGACTATATTGTCTGAGCGCTTTTACGTCTTTCAGATCAAATACAATCTCAACTCTGGATTGCTTAGATAAGAATTTGCTTTTTTGTGACCTATCAACTAATTGCTCTATCCCCTCACCTTGGATCTGCTCCTTTACGTCACTCGTTACAGAGAATGTATCGCGTTCGGTGATGTCGTAGAGCGCATTGGCATTCGCTAATGAGGAGCTACAAAATGAAAGTAAAATTAGACTGGCTAATGAGGAGGTTTTCATTGAAATTTCCCAGATTAAAAACAAACATACTGGATCGTTCCAATTGATAATGCAACTTCTTTTGAGTAGATTTTTGCGTAATTTCTAATAAGTGCAGAAAAGGATAAGGCTATTTCATCGCTTTTGGATCTTATGGAGGACTAACGAGCCTGAGAGATAAAGCCACGGCTCGCTAGTATTTTGTCATGTTCAACTAAAGCCAAGATCGATAAGCCAAGCTGTTGTGATAGAACAAGAAATAACCACAGCGATAGGATAACTATTCGAATCTCAGGTTAACTACCGAATAATAATTCCCAAAAGCTCGGCGGCTCATGTAGTTTGTGGTATTGCTTTCTCAACTTATCAATTTTTAATAGCATTTCACGGGCTTTCTCAACTCTTCCCGAGTCTACTTCTTGGCTCGCTTTAGTAATGGTTTCGAGTACTTTATTCAAGCCCTCAACTGACTCGGCAGACACCTCTTGCTTAAACTGAAATTGCTTGCTTTCATTAACGAGTGTCGTTAGCTCAGTTAAGTGCGCTTGCATTTCATGAGCTGATTGCGCTTCCATAGCCTGCTTATAAATATGCCCCATTTCCTTCATGGTTTTATTCAGTTCACTTGACTCATGCGCAACCCCTGACATCGAAAACAACAACACGAATATAAATACGATTTTTCTCATCAAAGTCCCCTTACTCTTTGCCCGCTAGTATAAAGCAATTAACGCATGAGCTAAATTCAATGCTATGAAAAATATGCTTACCCTGAATAGCATTCAAAACACAGGCAGATAACGCTACAATTCTAGCGCAAACTATACTTGTAGCGTATTTAGCAGCACACTTTTTGAATATCAAAAAATGTAGAGACTTATGATCCGAAAATTGTTGTTCATCTTTTTACTCTTATCGCCGATGGCCGCGCTATCTGCACAACGATTCAACGTTCAATTTGTAAACCCCGGCTTTGCAACAAAAAACCCGACTGGGGACTTTTGGTATAACGTCAGCAACGTGATGACTGCGGCCGCTACTAACATGAATATTTCCCTCAAAATTAGTTATGCACAGCGCAACCATATTCTGATGAAATCGCTCGTAGAGCAAGCCTTGAAAAGTGATGCTGATTACCTTGTGCTGGTTAACGAAAAGTCGAGTGTCGTTCCCTATTTGTTAAACACTAAAGCCACCAACATTAAGATTATTTTCTTGCTTAATGGACCGACCAAAACAGAGGAAGTGGCTTTGTTAAAGGCAGGACACCAAATTATTGGCACCATTGAGCCAGACAATTTCCAAGCTGGTTTTAAATTAATGCGTCAACTTGCGCGAAAAGCGCTTAGGTCCTCCAATCCATCGCAACATGTATTAGCTTTGCTAGGTGACGTGGCGACGACTGCGGCATTAGACCGACAAAAAGGCATGCGTGCTTATCTTGAGCACCATACAGAGCTAGAATTAATCGCAGAGGCAAATTGTCAATGGTCTCAGAATGAAGCTTATCGACTCACTAAAGCGTGGTTACAGCGAGATCCCGCAATCACAACAGTTTGGGCTGCCAATGATCCTATTGCTTATGGCGCATTACTCGCTGCTAAAGAATTAAACCGTAAGATCGTCATAGGTGGGATTAACTGGGATGAAGGTATTGCGCCTAAGTTAGATGTTTCGATTGGAGGGCATGTGTTGCTTGGGGCCTATACCTTAGCTCGACTAGCACAATATCATAGAGACTTCACACCAATAGACAGCGTAACCTTATCTATTTTCGAATCGTTGAATGACGCTTCCCTACCTTTGTATCATGCCATACATGGAAACTTTCCTGAACACCTGGACTTTTTACGTTACATTAACGATCCAGCGCAATTTACCATTACAGAACTAACTCACTCACTTAATAAAAATAATCACAATAATAATGTAAAGAACTGAGGATTTAAGAAAGATTAATTAATGCATTAAACAAAACCAAGAAATATAATGCAATTTAAACCTGTTTGATCTTCGCACATTGACAGCGATGTCAACACCTGTTTTAGTAACAAACGTAAACAACATGTAAAACAGGTGAAATATGAAAAACAGTAATATAGTAGTAAAACTTCTTAAGCTTTCAACCCTCAGTGCCTGCGTTTGTGCAAGCCTTTCAGTTGCTCACGCAGATACACAGCGCGTTATCGTCACGTTAAAAGACAGTGCAACACCAAATGTTCTGCCAGTGCGCTTAAATCAAGCAGAAACGGTGCAGTTTAAAGCACAGGCGTTGTCTGAAGTTGCTTACTCAACCTTAGGTACAGCGGCAGTCAACACATTGCCAAGCATTAATGCATATGTTGCCGAAGTTTCTTCTGCGCAAATGCAACAACTACAAGCAAGCGGCAATGTTGCGCAAGTAGAAATTGACCCTAAACGTTATTTGCCAAGCGTAGAAACTTCAGCAATTGATTTACTTGCTGAAACCACACCTTACGGTATTAATATGGTGCAAGCTAACCAAGTATCTGATGGCTACAGCGGCAACCGTAAAGTCTGTATTATGGATACAGGTTATACGCTAGGTCATCAAGACTTACCTAACACAGGCGTTACTGGTAATGACGGCTATGGTAACTACGACACAGGTGTGTGGAGTAACGATGGTAACGGCCACGGAACACACGTTGCCGGCACAATCGCCGCTTTAGGTGGTAATGGTACAGGTGTAGTTGGGGTAAATCCATCAGGGCAACTAGGTCTTCATATTGTTAAGGTGTTTAATGACCAAGGCCGCTGGGCATATGGTTCCGATCTCATTAAAGCAATTGAACAGTGTGAGCAGGCTGGCGCCAATGTAACCAGCATGAGTTTAGGTGGTAGCGGCAGCTCTACAGCAGAGCGTAATGCGTTTGAACAAAGTTATCAGCGCGGCATGCTACATATTGCAGCTGCTGGCAACGCGGGTAATAGCTCGTTGAGCTACCCGGCATCGTATAATGCAGTCGTGTCTGTAGCAGCAGTAGACCGTTCTGAGTCAAAAGCCTCTTTCTCTCAATACAACAGCCAAGTAGAAATTGCAGGCCCAGGTGTTGGTGTAAACTCAACATGGAATAATGGCGCGTATCGCAGTATTAGCGGGACTTCAATGGCAACGCCGCATGTCTCTGGTGTCGCTGCCTTAGTGTGGAGCCACTTCCCGCAATGTACTGCTCAGCAGATTCGCCAAGTGTTGAATACAACAGCAAAAGACAAAGGCCAAGCAGGCCGTGATACGTCTTACGGCCATGGTATTGTACAAGCAAAAGCGGCGGTTGATTATTTAACAAATAATGGTTGTGATACCTCAGGTGCAGTCAATGCAAACTTTAACTTCAGCGTGTCCGGCCTCACAGCGACATTTAACAACCAATCAACAGCAGGTAGTTATCAGTGGGAGTTTGGTGACGGTGCAACAAGCTCACAAACCAACCCATCACACACCTACGCTAGTGCTGGTACATATCAAGTGACACTCACTGTGACAGCTGCAAACAACAGAACTGCTTCTAAGACCCTAGCAGTTACCGTTAGTGATGCACCGGCTGGGTGTAATGGTATCCAAGAATGGAGTGCAACTAAGTTCTATAATACGGGCGACCGAGTTTCATTCAAGGGTTTTGAATACCGTGCTACGTTCTGGTCACAAGGCGCAAGCCCTGAGATCTACTCAAACGTTTGGACTAAAGTCGCGCAATGTAAATAAGTGCGTTGTTTTAAGTGGCGCTTAAGCGCCACTATTTAACGCCAACATTGCACTACAACACAGAATAACGGAGATTATAAGCCATTCTTTTGTTGAAATTACCTCTTTAAAGAACCACATCCCAAGCACACTCGCACTGACTATGCCAATGGCTCTTTTCAACCCCTCAACAAGCCCCGGCTG
Source organism: Pseudoalteromonas galatheae (assembly GCF_005886105.2). Taxonomy (NCBI): domain Bacteria; kingdom Pseudomonadati; phylum Pseudomonadota; class Gammaproteobacteria; order Alteromonadales; family Pseudoalteromonadaceae; genus Pseudoalteromonas; species Pseudoalteromonas galatheae. Next base: position 81,751 of record NZ_PNCO02000002.1, on the reverse strand, counting down.
AATTTCCGTTAACGCCTGCAATTGAAAGAGAACTGCAGCAGCGAATACCACCGAAGAAATAGCCCAGAGTAACCAATGTGCGCGGAAATTTTGATTTTTAAACTGTGGTCGGAGCAAGATCAGATTAACAAAAAATACCATAAAGGTTAGAAACCCAGCATGAAAAGAGAGCGAGCTGTATTGCAAAGCCTCTTTATCGAACACGATACAAAGCCCCCAGCAAACAGAGGTGATTGCAACTTGTTTTGCACCAGGTTCTTGAAAAGAGAATCTGCCTCCTTGCAATAAAAACGAAGCGAGGACAATCGCAGCAATTAGCACTGACTGCAGTAGGGTTAAAGGTTCTCCGAGCAGCAGCCAAGCAAACACGCCAGCAAGTGCTGGAGTGATGGATAAAAGAGGCAGGATAACCGCCATGCGTCCAAGCGCAAGTGCCTGAATAAAGTTTACACTACCAATTGCAGCCAAAACTCCGCTCGCTATCGCTGGCGCTAAATAAGCGGAACTTGGGAGCTGTTTGTCAACAACCAACCAATAACCAATGTATGCAGGTAAGACTAAGAGACTAAATATCACCGACATTTGCGCGGCTGAATAATAGCTTGCTAGCCTTTTTCGTAAAAAATCAAATGCAGCCCAATTTAACGCACTGAATAAGGCTATAGCCATTGGTTATCCCTGTTGTAATGCAATTTCCGTTTGAAATTTCATGTAATCATTAATTTTTACATGGTCCGGTTTCCAACCCAACAGAAAACGATAAAAGTCAGCCCACACTACCGGCCACAACAATTCCCACTCGGAAAGGATCTGAGCAATATCAATCGAGGCCGCTTTGCCCAATAATTCTATTCTCAACATATCCAAATACAACTTGAGATACTCATCGGCATGGAGGAGCTGCGCTTTTTCGTCCAGTACAGACGTAATAAACAGCATTAAATCTGACACACCAATCCCCTTTCCGACGTACTGAAAATCGAATCCTAGCGCTTGGTCACCGTTGAAGGCAAAGTTAGCAAGTTTAGCGTCGCCATGGATCCAAGTATGCCAATGGCTATTTTTGATGCGATCTCGTAATCGAGGTGCCGCTTGTTTAATACTACTGTGCTGCATTCGCTCAAGCTCATCTGGCCGTGTATCTAGGTGCCAATAGTTTCCTTGTTCCCACACATGCTCTGCGGGGCTTTGTAAAAAGTGAGCATGGAATTTAGCTAACCACCCTATCACCGCTAATATTTGTGACTCGGACGGCTTAGTAGTTTGCGAAAAACCTTGAGTTGAGAAGTCTCTAAAGATGATGTAGTCCATCCCTTCACTTACCCCTTCACCTAAATAACTAGGCGTATTGCAGGGTGAGAGTAACTCGCATGCATGATGCTTGTAAAAGTGACGTTCTACCTGATAAGACTTAGCTTTACGCGCAAGCGCCACTGAAGATTGTTCAATTCTCTGATGTGCAATGTCACTGGGGACTTTAGTGCGCTTAATTGCAAGCTTCCCAGCATCATGATCGATAAATAACATATCACCACAACCGCTCCATAATTGTTGCTCTTGCTGTGTTGAAATAGGCACAGAAATTACATCGCTTGGAATACTTATTTTCACTGTGTTACACCTTTTTGTTATTTAACCTGAGACTTGTTCAATAAAAGCCAATCTTTTTATTGTCCAATTCAGGTTACTCAAACACAGTACAACCCTTTACTTACTATCACGAATACCGACTTGCATAACTAAGAGATCTCTTTTAAGGCGAGAAAATCTTGTCGATAACACCGCTTCCGCATCCTGCTCACGCCAAGGTACCTACATCCATGTAGGCAAGGCAAAAGTTTTGCTATTTAGTTGTTCTAAATAACAAAACTTTAACGCTGTTAGCGTCAGATATGCGCCTTCAAATTGAGCGAGTATTAAGGCAAATTGGTACAATAAGCAAACCGTTTTACAGTGCTCGTTAATTATAGCTGGTGTTATTATCTTTACCCAACATGAAAAAGCCCTTAACCGAATGGTTAAGGGCTTTTACTTTTACAGAAAAGTTATTTGTTTAACTTACTCATTCACTGCTTGCTTGACTGTTTCTTTCGCGCTTTGTTCATCTAACAAGTTTAAATCGAAGTCGAACTCATCCACTCGAATTGCTTTTTCACGCTTGCGGTTGTAATCAACCAGTTTTGCGTACTCCTCCTCGTTGATAAGGTTACCAACGAGTGCATTATCTAAGGTTTGTTCGAAACGAACACCTGGTTGGATCTCACGCTTGCGAACTGCCTTTTTAACTTTGGCAAGCAGGTCAAGACAACCCATCTTAGCTTTATATGCTTGCTCATTGATATCATGACCATCACCCGCTGTCGGTTTCACAAGATGAGTAAGCTGCGCTTTGAACGGTGTATCCATTTGCGCTGCAGCGGCTAACTCTCTGATCATATCATCATTAATCTTAGGCATTTGTTTACCACTAAACTGCATCGTGATCACACGCATAAATTTACGAGTACCACTTGCCGGGAAGTTGTCTAAGAACTTATGCAGCGCTTCTTCAGCACTCATAAGTGCATGCCTTGTCGCATAATGGAAATAAGGTGCTGCTTGCTCACGCTCTGCTACCGCTACTTTCTGCTCATAGTATTTGATTGAAGCCATCGCTGCATATAAGTGACTCATTACATCACCAAGGCGTGCTGACAGCATTTCTGCTTGCTTCAGTTTTCCGCCTAGCACAAGTAGTGAGAAGTCTGCATATACCGCAAGCTTCGCTGCTAATCTATGCGCGGCTTTTTCATAAGCACGCACTTCTGGTAATGGTGACTTTGCATCAGCAGTGAAAGGCATAAGGCCGTATTTGAAAGCGCGTAAGCTGTTGGCAACGCTATAGCTAACTGTTTTTGTCAAAATACCACGGAATTTACTGTCGGCATCTTTCTCTTCACTGTGAATAGATTCAACCATCGACTGTAGATATGGGTGACAGCGCATTACACCTTGACCAAAGATCATCAAATTACGCGTTAGGATGTTTGCACCCTCTACGGTGATTGCTATTGGCTGAGCGACATAACCGCTTGCAAGGGTATTCTGAGGACCGTTTTGAATGGCCTTACCCGCTAGGATATCCATTGCAGAGTCCAACACATCGCGACCAGTTTCAGTCATGTGGTATTTTGCGATTGCTGTTACTACAGATGGCTTAAGGCCCATGCCTAAGCCTTCTGTTGTTAACACTCGCATTGCCTCTTGCATGTATGCTTTGCCTGCAATGTCCGCAAGCTTTTCTTGAATACCTTCAAACTGGCCGATCGAAAGGCCAAATTGCTCACGTACCGCAGCATATTCAGATGCAGATTTCAGTGCGACTTGGCTAGTTGATACGCCTAGCGCTGGTAATGAAATACCACGTCCAGCACCTAAGCAGCTAACCAACATCTGCCAGCCGCGACCGATATTCTGCTGGCCACCGATAATAAAGTCCATTGGGATAAAAACTTTTTCACCACGCGTTGTGCCGTTATAGAAGCGTATTCCCATAGGGTCATGACGATTACCAAGTTGCACACCCGGATGGTCATGTGGAATTAACGCACAGGTGATCCCTAGTTCTTTCTTACCGCCTAGTAATCCCTCAGGATCCAATACTTTAAATGCTAAACCGAGTACTGTCGCAATCGGCGCAAGTGTGATGTAGCGTTTGTCCCATGTTATTTCAAGACCAAGTACTTCTTCGCCGTTGTGCATGCCCTTTTTAACAATACCTTGGTCCGGAATGCCACCCGCATCTGAACCGGCTTCAGGGCTTGTTAACGCGAAACATGGAATATCACGACCGTTTGCTAAGCGAGGAAGATAGTGCGCTTGCTGCTCTTTAGTACCGTAATGTAACAATAACTCACCCGGACCTAGTGAATTAGGAACCATCACCGTTACCGCTACCGCAGAGGATTTAGTCGCAATTGTACCTACAATCGTTGAGTTTGCATAAGGGCTAAACTCTAGACCGCCGTATTCTTTTGGAATGATCAAAGAGAAAAATCTCTCTTTTTTCAAAAATTCAAGCACATGCTCTGGCAGGTGTTTGCCATTTTGAATTTCCGAGTCATCGATCATACCCATTAATTCTTTAACTGGACCTTCTAAAAAGGCTTGCTCTTCTGCGCTTAACTTAGCTTCAGGTACAGCACGCAGCGCTGAAAAGTCAGGCTTACCTTGATAAATTGACCCTTCTAACCAAACATCACCGGCATCTAATGCTTCTTGTTCTGTGATTGAAATGCTTGGGAGGATCTTTCTTAAATTCGTTCTTAGGCTCATAATTAACTCATCCGACCAGATAGATATACTTACATTACGGCATAAAAATTCGTTTAGATCAATTACTCTATCTAACTTTTTAACGCCTTTTTTACCGAATTATCGAGTGATTAATATAAATGACTGCGAAATTAATGGCTTACATCTGTAAGTTGAAATTGAGATTTTGCCTATTATCATGACAAAATCACTTGTAAGCATGACAAAACATTCCCTATATTTCGTAAGGAAGGATGGCGGACTTGTTAGTTATTGCTCAAGCGCAGATTACTCAGCACCACACAGTTTATGCATCTATCTATTACCTATAACATATAGAATGACTATCCGTAGCATCTCATAAAGACAATGTCTGCAATAACTCAAAGTTATTTAGCTAAGGTGAAATAGCCAAGATAACAATATGGATTAATAAGTTCGAGGTGAGTGAGCTCTTAGGTGGCGCACTATCCCAGCTTCTTAAATTTAGAAGTTTCATCTAAAAACATTAATGCCCGCCACACAGGCGAGTGTAGTAAGTGCGCATCTAATGAGCCGAATAGTGCCTCTTGTCATGTGTTGATCAGCCATGCCGCGATCAGAAAACATATCAAGGAAGTAAGTACACCAACAAATGGGATTTTAAACCAATAATTTCTGGCCAAGATTAAGTATGATATGCCAACAACAATTGGTAGCAGTGAAAACCAAAGAGAGCCTTTGATAACCTCAAAGTTGTTAACGGCCAATGGAATATAAATAGCAGCCAACAACATCGCACCCAAGCTGTGGCTAGCATTAAAGCCTATCCAAGCACGCCACATTGTAGTTTCTTTGGTGATTAATGGTGACGTATTTTTCATGGCGGCAACTACAGCAGCATCATGAGGATTAAATTTTTCAGTGAAAAACGTATACACCAAATGAATTGAACCCAAAGCACCGAATATCGATACTCCAATTATAATTAGTATTTGATCCATGTATCCTCACTGATATCTCGACACCCAGTTTTTATTAAACCAAAACAGGTTGGATCATGGAAACTATTTTTCCAGTATCAACGATATTACCTTCGCACTTGCTTTCTAGCATATCGATTCAATCAGCTAATAATCCGATCCCTGTTTTTTGTCTAAAGCGATAGTGGCAGTTTTGAGTTATGGGAAAATTTACTGACTAATAAACCTGAGCTGCGGATAATTAATGCCTTTCTAGCAGCCCGTTTTAGCGCTGACTGCGTTGAATTCACTTCCAATAGCCAGATATTGGTGCGTAAATTCTCCTTGCCTACAGGATGTAGGTACCTTAGCGAGAGCACGACGCGGAAGCGGTGTTTTCCCTAAAACTCTCTGGCTAGACAAGGAAAAACTAATTTATTCTTTAGAAACAATGAGTTGAAATATTTTTTTATCCAAACCTCAGGTTAATAAGCAAATTGTTGAAGCTGTGCTTTTATGAAATGAAGAATTAAAAATTTGCGACTTTCGCTTTACAAATCGCTTTTATATCTGAGGGCGCAATAACCACTTCGACTCCCCGCTTGCCTGCACTAACATAAATTTGCTCGAATGCTAAAGCACTCTCGTGAAGTAAAGTTGGCAGCTGTTTTTTCTGTGCAAACGGGCTTATTCCACCAATTAAATAGCCAGTAACCTTTTGCGCGATCTGATGATCAGCAAGCTGTGCTTTCTTCCCTTTACATACTTTGGCAAAAGCTTTTAAATCAACTTGTTGCGTGGCAGGAGAAACGGCTACATGCAATTCACCATCAACGTCAATCAACAGTGTTTTGAACACTTTTTCTCGGTCTAGATTGAGCTTTTTCGCAGCTTCATTAGCAAAGTCATGATCGTTAGGATCGTGCTCAAATTGCAGCACTTGGAACGCCACTTTCGCCTTCTTAAGTAGATTTATTGCAGGTGTCATTACAAACTCCGTTTAGCAGGCATCAGTTATATCAAGAAATAAAGATTCATGCTATCGCCTTGCGATAAGGCGCACCAATCGCCAAAACAAAAATGCCCGCTATCGCAGCGGGCATTTTCAAACAAGTTCGGGTTACTTGGTCAAGTCATCAAAGAACTTCTTAACGCCGTCGAAAAAGCCTTGAGCTTTAGGACGATTCTTACCGTTGTTTTCACCCATAGACTCTTCAAACTCTTGAAGAAGCACTTTTTGGCGCTCGTTCAAGTTTACTGGCGTTTCTAGGACAACTTTACAAATTAAGTCACCTACCGCACCACTGCGCACAGACTTAACGCCTTTACCACGCATACGGAACATTTTGCCTGTTTGACTTTCTGATGGAATTTTCAGTTTCGCACGGCCATCTAAGGTCGGTACTTCAATCTCACCACCTAGTGCCGCCGTTGTGAAGCTAATTGGCACTTCACAATATAAGTTATTGCCATCGCGTACAAAAATTGGGTGCTCTTTCACACTCACTTGTACATATAGGTCACCAGCTGGCGCACCATGTGCACCCGCTTCGCCTTCTCCAGATAAGCGAACTCTGTCACCCGTATCAACCCCGGCTGGGATCTTAACATTAAGTGTCTTCGTTTTCTCTACACGGCCCTGTCCGTGGCAACTGTTACACGGGTCTGAAATGATCTGACCTGTACCCTGACAGGTTGGACAAGTTTGTTGTACCGCAAAGAAGCCTTGACGCATTTGTACTTGACCTGCACCATGACAGGTTGTACAAGTTTTAGGCTTAGAACCGGCTTTCGCACCACTACCATCACATGGTTTACAGCTCACCCAAGTTGGCACTTGGATATCAACTTCTTTCCCACGTACCGCTTCTTCAAGACTTAACTCTAGGTTATATCTTAAATCCGCACCACGCTGTTGTCTTGATTGACGACGACCACCGCCGCCACCAAAGATATCACCGAATACGTCCCCAAAAATATCGCCGAAGTCGCCAGCGCCGCCAAATCCACCATGACCAGCACCACCACCTTGTTCGAAAGCTGCATGGCCGTATTGATCATACATCTGGCGTTTTTGACTATCAGTCAATATCTCGTAAGCTTCTTTTACTTCTTTGAATTTCGCTTCGAGTTCAGCGTTACCAGCAGTACGATCAGGGTGATATTTCATTGCAAGGCGTTTATACGCCTTTTTAATGTCACGTTCACTGGCGTCTCTCGCAACACCTAATACTTCATAATAGTCAGGTTTAGACATTTTTATCACACTACTCTTTCTTGGCAACTTACATCGTTGCAAACTCTGCCGAGCCCTGTCGCTTGCAAATTAATGCCAGACAACAGTCTAATTTATAAACACGTAGGGCGCGACAAGCCATACAGCCAGCGCGCCCTCCTTCAAGACCTACAATTACTTGTCGTCTTTAACTTCTTCAAATTCAGCGTCAACTACGTCGTCGTCTTTTTTCGCTGAACCTTGTTGGGCACCTGCATCACCGCCAGCTTGTTGAGCCTGCGCTTTTGCTTGAGCGATTTCCATAAGCTTCTGAGATTTCTCTGCTAGTGCTTGTGTCTTAGCATCGATTTCTTCTTTGCTGTCGCCCTTGATTGCCGTTTCTAGCTCGCCAAGTGCAGCTTCAATTGCTGTCTTGTCATCAGCTGGAAGGTCGTCACCCGCTTCTTCAACTTGTTTGCGTGTAGCATGAACAAGCGCATCAGCTTGGTTACGAGCGCCAACTAGCTCTTCAAACTTTTTGTCTTCTTCAGCATTTGCTTCTGCATCACGTACCATTTTCTCTACTTCATCGTCACTTAGACCTGAAGAAGCTTGGATTGTGATCTTCTGCTCTTTACCTGTATCTTTGTCTTTCGCAGATACGTGTAAGATACCATCTGCATCCACATCAAAAGTAACTTCGATTTGTGGCACACCACGTTGCGCCGGGCGAATACCTTCTAGGTTGAATTGACCTAGAGATTTATTATCGCTTGAACGTTTACGCTCACCTTGTAGTACGTGAATTGTTACTGCTGACTGATTGTCTTCTGCTGTTGAGAAAGTTTGCGACTTTTTAGTAGGAATAGTCGTGTTTTTCTCGATTAGCGCAGTCATTACTTGACCCATAGTCTCAATACCTAGAGATAGAGGACAAACGTCAAGTAGTAGTACGTCTTTCACGTCACCCGCAAGTACACCACCTTGAACAGCAGCACCAACCGCTACCGCTTCATCAGGGTTTACGTCTTTACGAGGCTCTTTACCGAAGAACTCTGCAACTTTCTTCTGTACAAGTGGCATACGTGTTTGACCACCAACTAGGATGATATCATTGATGTCGCTTACAGAAAGATCAGCATCTGCTAGTGCACGTTTTAGCGGCTCGATTGATTGCGCAACTAAGTCTTCAACTAGTGACTCAAGTTTTGCACGAGTTAGCTTAACGTTCATGTGCTTAGGACCTGTTGCATCAGCAGTAACATAAGGTAGATTTACCTCAGTTTGCTGTGCAGAAGACAGCTCGATCTTCGCTTTTTCTGCTGCTTCCTTAACACGCTGCATCGCTAGCGGATCAGTTTTTAGGTCGATGCCTTGGTCTTTCTTAAATTCTGCAACTAGGTAGTTGATAACGCGGTTATCAAAGTCTTCACCACCTAAGTGAGTGTCACCGTTAGTTGCTAGAACTTCAAACGTGTGCTCGCCTTCAACTTCATCAATCTCGATGATTGAGATATCGAATGTACCACCACCTAAGTCGTATACTGCAACAACGTTGTCACCTTGTTTCTTATCCATGCCGTAAGCAAGTGCTGCGGCTGTTGGCTCATTGATGATACGCTTAACTTCAAGACCTGCAATACGACCAGCATCTTTAGTTGCTTGACGCTGTGAATCGTTGAAATATGCAGGAACAGTGATAACGGCTTCTGTTACTGCCTCACCAAGGAAATCTTCAGCTGTTTTCTTCATTTTCTTAAGAACTTCAGCTGAGATCTGAGGTGCAGCTCTTTTCTCACCACGTACCTCAACCCAAGCGTCGCCGTTGTCCGCTTTTACGATGTTGAAAGGCATGATGCTAAGGTCACGCTGTACTTCCTCATCTTCAAAACGACGACCAATTAGACGCTTGATAGCATAAAGTGTGTTTTTAGGGTTAGTTACCGCCTGGCGTTTCGCTGGCTGACCTACAAGTGTTTCACCATCATCTGTAAATGCGATAACAGAAGGAGTTGTGCGGTCGCCCTCAGCATTTTCAATAACGCGCGGCTTATCACCATCAAGTACCGCTACACAAGAGTTAGTAGTACCTAAATCGATTCCAATAATTTTACCCATGAATCATCTCCGACTTCAAAATTCGTTGTTCAGTTAGTTGATTTGATAAATAAGGTCACCGATTTGTAATTCAAGCGTCACAACTAAAAAAAAATGAAAAAAATTGAAATTTTTTTGCTTTTCGAACGTTTCGGTCAAAAAAGCACCCTTAATTGCTTATTTTGAAACAAGTGAAGAAGAAAATACGATGTATTTGACGCTTGATTACCTGGTTAGACCAGTTATGCTAAGTGCAACATAATAAAGAATGAGAAATGACAACATGACGTTTGATGAAATTATTCAGTCGGAGCATTTACAGCAAGCGCAAACACAAATGACGTTTCCTGCAAGTTGGTGTCAAGGCCGTACTGCGTTTGGCGGACTGTCTGCTGCAATCGCGGTGCAAAGCATGAAGCATCAACTGACAGAGCCTCGTAGATTGCTCTCTGTGAGTGTAAACTTTGTAGGGCCGCTGCTAGAAGGCACACCATTTACAGTTGCAACTACCATTCTGCGTAGCGGAAAAAATGCCACGCAAATGCAGACGCAGCTGATCCAGTCAGGCAAAGTTTGTCTTATTGCTATCGGTTGTTTTGGCAAGGATAGAGAATCCGCTATCCAAGTTACAAATGTCGATAACCCTACTCTTTCAGCTGTTAATCCAAAGGCAGTTCTTCCATACCAAGAAGGTGTGATGCCTGCATTTTTCCAGCATGTCTCGCTCAATGCTCAGCAAGGCGCTTTGCCATTTTCCGGTGCACCATCTTCAAACCTAGGTGGCTGGATGCGATTTAAAGCACAAACTACATCGGTAAATGAACTACATACACTGGCTCTTGCTGATTCATGGCCGCCAACATTACTTCAGATGTGTAAAGCGCCAAGCCCCGCCAGCAGTATGTCTTGGTACATAGAGTTTTTGTGTGATATTTCACTCGACTCAGAGTCTTGGCTGGGCTTTGAAGCCGTTACTCACCATAGCCAAAATGGTTATGGTATTGAAGATGCAAAAATTTGGTCGCAAGATGGAAAGCTGCTCGCCCTAAGTCGCCAAACCGTCGCAGTATTTGATTAACATTGATAAATTTGGGCGCATCAAGCAAACTAGCATAAAAGGAAATCAACGGATTTTTGTGTGATTACAGCTTGCCCTGAATGCGATACGCTTGTTGAAATAGACTCTATCGAGTCCCAAAAGCGTGCGGTGTGCCCAAACTGTCGATGCGTCTTATGCCATGTACAAGGACGCCAAAACCAATTAGTACAAGCCTTCAGCTTTTCTGCGTTATTATTCTTATTCGCAAGCTTATTTCCAGACTTTATTTCCTACACGCAACACGGTATCACTCAAGTTGTGAGCCTCTGGCAAGCGCTCATATTGTTAGCTGAACATTACAGCTATTTTCTCGCTGGATTATTTGCCTTCACTATTTTAGTTATGCCTGTTGCCGTATGCTCGTTGCTACTACTTGCACACACCGAGTATTGGCAAATCATCAATGCGCACAATGCTAGGCATTTAGCAAAATTACTCTCAGCACTAAAACCGCTTAATCTCACCGATATATTTTTAGTAGCCGTGCTCGTGAGCGCTTTTAAATTAATGTCTTTCGCTGAATTGGAGATGGGCCTTGGATTTTGGGCTTATATTTTATTCGTTTTGTGTTTTATTGAAGCCCTCTCACTTTTTGATCACGAGTATATGTGGCGTAATCAGACTCAATGTAATCGTCACTTAGTGGAACCGAACAATTTATCTTCCACGCTAAAACGTTGCAAGGTTTGTGGCTTTTTGGGTGAAGGTGAAAAGTGTCAGCGCTGCTACGCCAAACTAAAATACCGAAAGTCTCAATCTACGCAAAAAAGCTTAGCTTGGATGCTCACCAGCGTCGTGCTACTTGTGCCAGCTAATTTTCTACCCATCATGGATACCATTAGTCTTGGGCTTCATACGCCTGCGACTATTTTCTCAGGCGTTCAAGTGCTTTGGGAAGCCGGTTCTTACCCCGTCGCAACACTTATTTTTCTCGCAAGTATATGTATTCCTATCGCAAAAGCGTTACTATTGAGTTACTTACTAGTAAGAGTTAAAAAACCCAAAGACCCAATCACAGCAACAAAAGTGTACCGCTTACTCGAATTCATTGGCCGCTGGTCCATGATTGATGTGTTTGTAGTGATTATTTTAGTGTCTCTGGTGCAACTTGGTACGGTGCTAAATGTAGAACCAGAAATTGGTATCGTGTTTTTTACTTTGATGGTGCTTTGCCAAATCGCTGCCGTTAATAGTTTTGATCCAAGATTATTGTGGGATAAAAATAATCAATGACTACTCAAGCTGATATAGAAGACAAACCAAAGTTTTCAGTGATATGGATTATTCCAATTATCGCGTTGCTCATCACAGGCTGGATGTTATATCAACATCAGGCAAATAAAGGCCACACTATTTTTATAAAAATGACTGATGCAGATGGCATTATTGCCGGCAAAACTGAAGTGAGAGTAAAAAGCGTTAAAGTCGGGTTAGTGGAGTCGTTAAAGCTTGAATTAACACAAAACGCTGTGGTTGCAAAAGTTAGGATTTTGCAGCCCTATCGTGATTTATTGGCTGAAGACTCTTCGTTTTGGGTAGTAAAACCTCGAATTGACGAATCCGGCATCTCAGGCATGAATACGTTACTCTCTGGCGTATATATAGAGCTTTCTCCTGGTGAAGCAAAAACACGCTCGAGCATCTTCACCTTAATGGATGAGCCTGCATTAATTGGCTCAGAGGTACACGGAAAACGTTATCAACTTGTGGCTTCTGATGCTGAAGTTTTAGACGTTGGATCCAGTATTTTTTTCCGCAATTATAAAGTGGGTCAAGTTGAGTCAGCGCATTTTAGTGTTGAAAGCTTGAAAATGGAGTACGGTATTTTTATCTATTCGCCGTACGATACGCTCATCACAGATAATGCTATTTTCTGGGTGAGTTCCGGTATTGATTTTAAGCTATCAACAGAGGGCGTTGAAGTTTCGACAGGATCACTGGCAAAAATGATCAAGGGTGGGATTTCTGTTGACTATCCACCAACTATGCCGAGCGGCACAGTAGCGCTCGAAAATAAAACCTACGCTCTACACAAAAACTTTTCGATGGCTTTAGAACAGCGATTTGACCATTTTGATTATTACCTTATTGAGTTTGAGCAATCAATTCGGGGTCTTCGAGCTGGTGCACCAGTTGAGTACCGAGGTATGCGTATTGGCACCATAGAACAAGTACCAGCAACCGGTGTTAGTGACGATCGGCCCTTATACTTTCAGCAAAACAACACCTCCGTACCTGTATTGGTTAAAATTGAGTATGGCCGCATCTATGAGGACGCACAGCTTGCACAAGCATATTGGTCAGAAAATATAGACAAATGGATTAGCAGTGGCCTTAGAGCATCACTAAAAAGTGGCAATTTGTTAACAGGTGCTGTATATATAGAATTAGACTTCTATCCAAATGCGGAAGTAGTTAGTTCAGACAAAGCAACTATTTATCCCGTATTACCGAGTGTTCCAAGCGGTATTACGGCACTTTCTGAACAAGTCACGAGCTTATTGAACAAGTTAAATGGGTTACCTCTTGAAACAACTGTTAAGGAGTTAGAGGGTGCCCTTCAGCAACACAGGTTACTAGCAATGGAAATGAATCAACTCGTAGAGTCTATCAATAATAATAAATTAACAGACAAAGTTGGCAGTAATTTAACAAGCTTAAAAGATACGCTTAGCCAGCTCACCTCAAGCCTAAAGCAGTTTGAGCAAACCATGACACAGTACCAAAAAGGCTCGGGTGTTATGGATCAGCTCAGTAATACCCTCGAAGAACTTGAAAGTCTGTCCAATCGCTTAAAACCTATTTCCAAAGGGCTGAATGAACAACCGAATATGCTTATTTTTAATAAAGAAAGTGGCGCGGATCCGCTACCGAGGAAGAATAAATGAAATCGGGGTTAGTGACTTTTCTGGTGCTATTATTTTTAACGGGCTGTATTACCAACCCTTCGCAGCCCGTCAACTATTATCAGTTAGAAGCTCAAAGTATAGAAAACAAACAAAACGCTGAGCTTAATCAGATACTTTTGATTGATAAAGTTCAGTTAATTGAATTGTTCGATCAACAAGCATTAGTGCAATATCAACCAGAGAACAAAGTAAATATCGCTAACTTTCACTTTTGGGCTCAGCCACCTTCCGATATGTTGACATGGAACTTAGTCAATTCATTAAATGCCACCAACAAGACCACTGTAATGAAAAGCGATAAGTTTTATCGTAATACGCAAGAGCATCAACGCCTAGTTGTAGAAATTAATGAGTTTGCGGGACACTTTGAAAAAGGCGCTGTAATGAGTGGGACTTGGTATCTTTATCAGTACAAAGAAGGGAGCTATCAGCTAACTCAAGTGCAGCCATTCCAATTTGCAACAGCTCTTGAGCAGGATGGCTTTAGCGCACTGGTGGCGGCACATCAGAGAAATTTTTCTCAACTAACGACACAAATAAGTCAGCAATTATAATTGGCACCTAAATACGACTACGGGTGTAAAATCGTCATCAATTATTATTTTGCCAACAGGCCTAAATCCTGCCTTACTGAGCAGATTCATGCTAGCTGTATTACTCTCTAATGTGATAGCGCTCAGCTTCGGGTGGCTCTCTTCTGATCTAACATATTCCATTAGCAATCTGGCGGCCTCGGAAGCATAACCCTTGCCAGTAAAATCATCTAAAAACGCATAACCTAGGTCCGGAATATTAAAAAAGGGTCTTTGATACAGGCCACACACGCCAATACTCGTATTGCTGCTTGCTTCTACCACGATGTAAGCTGCAGGTGTGCCAATTTGATAGGGAATAAGATAAGCTTGCTCGATATGCTCCTCAGCTTGTTGTTGCGTTTTTATACCTTTATCCCTGATATTATCGATAAAGCTTTTTTGATTCAAAAGCCTAAGTAAAAATCCCGCATCATTTAAATTTGCCTTTCTTAAAAATACCCTTTCTCCTGTCGCAATCTTCATCTAGTCTCCGAAAATATCTAAATAAACTTCCATTGTTACTTTAGCATTTACACAAGCGAATAAAAAAGCTGGGAAACGAATTAGCCCAGCTTTTGATTACTATTGAAATATCAACAGGCTACTGTTGGTATTTGACGTTTTTGTACATTTGTTCAACTGAGTTTAGCTTAGTTTGCTTCGGTAAATCTGCAAATGGCTCGGCTTGGAACTTAGCGCCACGTAATTGAATATTGAGTCTAGCAGCATCGGGGTTCATTACAGTTTGCTGATAGTACGCTTTAATATCTTCTAATGTGACCGCTTCAACTGCAGCAACTAGCTTAGCTTCAGAGTCAAATGCCATATTTTCTTTGAACCAATCGCCCATTAACGGTTGTAGCTCTTCAGAAAGATTTTTTGGCTCTTCAGTTAATGAGACTAGCACTGCATTTTTTAACTGCTCGAAAGTCGTCTTATCTAGCGCTGCTAAATCTTTAGCGTATTCATCTTTATACGCGTCAAAGCGAGCTTGCATACTCTTAGCATCTTTTACCGGTGTCTGAATATAAAAGCCTAGCGCTGAATACTCGTCAATAGCGACGCTCGTTGCACCAACTGCATACGCCAGCTGCTCTTCAGTTCTCAGACGTTCAAATGCCGCCGTTCTTAAGTGCCCTTGAAGCACCATCGCCGCCGCCTTTTGCGCATAGCCTTTAATTGGGTGCACTGCAAAATCGATTACAGCGACATCTGCAACATCAATGTCTTGCTGCCATACGAGTGTCTGATTTTGCTCTGGTTGCCAATATTTAGCACGTGCATACTCAGTCACTTTTTGGCGTTTGGGCAGTGCATTATCAAGCGTCTCTTTTACCGTTTGTAAATCCGCTTTATCGTAGTTGCCATAAGCAAAAACACGAATTTGATTATTCGTTAGAGTTTGATTTTGCACTTTATCTAGATCAGCAAGAGTCAAAGACTTAGCTGCTGATATCAACGCAGAATCATCATAACTTCCTGAACGGATAAGTTTTTGATAAACACCGAAAGCTTGTCTGAATGGGAATTCTTTCTCTTGATTTTTAATGCCACGTACGTAACGATCAATGGCTTGGTCAAATGCTCGTTTATTCGTTTCTACACGAATACCTGAGAGTGCATCCTTTAACAATAAAGCTTGCTTATCAGTAAAGCCTGAAATATCTAGCATAACCCCATTTGCGGGAGTCAGTCCAAGATGCATACCCGCAATGCTGGCTTCCGTCATTAGCTTTGCTTTATCCAAACGGTATAAGTCTGCCCAAACCGACAGCGCAACCTCGGTTTTGATGTCTTTCAATGCACTTGGATTATTGACGTAAATTTTCAGACTACCCTTAGGCTGTTGATAGAAACGCTCACTCGCAGCATGCCAAACTGTTACGCCATCAGCGTCAATCACCTTCTGAACGCCCTTTTTCGCATCGTCTGCCGATGTTTTTAGTGCGAAGTTTTCAGGTAGCAAGGTATTTACACTAGGAAGTGCCAAATCGAAATTTGCCTCTTCTTTCCATTTATCAAAATCACTACGCTTTAAATCTACAATCTGATATTCACCATCATAGAAGTGTAGTTTTGCATTAGTAGGTTCATCTTTACTGATATACCATACTCGCATTTGCTCGGGTGTTAGTTGTTCCAAGACTGCCTTGACAGCGTTAGCATCAAACTGTGCATAGTAGTAGCTCGCATTAATAGCATGGTTCATTGGGTACTGCTGCATGCTACCTGCAAGGTTACTGACGTAACCAAACTCATCGCCCTTTTCTAAAAACCTAAATTGATTATTTAGCGATGTTTGAATTTCCTTAAAGTAACGGCTGTCGACTCCTTTATCACGGATCATATCGATATAATCCAGTACCGTACCTGTAATTAACTCACGTTGCTTTAAGCCTTCATCGGTTAACTGAATATCAATCTGTAATGTGCCGTAGTTACCGTAGCTGTTTGGTGTCGCGAAGGCACTTAACGATGAAATTAAACCTTTATCTTTTAGTACTTGAGCTGGGCTTCCGGCCATTTCATTACTTAGAAGATAAGTAATGAAATAATTTGGCTTAACCGCAAACGCACTTGCGTTGTTTTTGATAGTAAAATCAAGCTGTAAGGTCTTAACATCTTCATTCGGTTTATAATGGACCAGCTTTTGTCCAA
The DNA here is from genome assembly GCF_005886105.2 of Pseudoalteromonas galatheae. Classification (NCBI taxonomy): domain Bacteria; kingdom Pseudomonadati; phylum Pseudomonadota; class Gammaproteobacteria; order Alteromonadales; family Pseudoalteromonadaceae; genus Pseudoalteromonas; species Pseudoalteromonas galatheae. The sequence goes on along the minus strand of NZ_PNCO02000002.1, from coordinate 64,964 downwards.
CGTTATCGAAGTTAAGCGATTGTTTAACCTCTGGCTTCTCGATGTTTTTATTCTTAATTGTCGTGAAGTGCTTTTTCGCTTTGGCCTCCATCTGCTCAATCGGCTCGTTAGAAATCATGGCTAACTTCATGATATTCGCAGAGTAGTACTTATCATAAAAAGCAACGGTCTCTTGATGCAGTTTACTGTCTTCTTTATCTCCTAACGTTTCTAGGTTGCCGATAAGAAAACGATTAGCGGGATGGTCACCCATCATGTTTCGTGCGAGCTTAAATTGACCAAAAAAGTCCATTTCACGACGCATGGACCACTCTGCGTTGACTGCGTTTTTTTCTTTTTCTGTGTATTCAGGGTAAAGCTTTGGAGATTTAAAAAAGTCGGAGAATCTGTCTAACGCCTCGTCATAGGCATCGTTGTTCACTTTGAACATATAGTTAGTAATATCCAGCCAAGTGTATGCATTATGCGCCCCACCGTTTTTGGTCATAAACTCAGAATAACCTTTACTGTCTGGATATTTTTCTGTACCAAGGAATAGCATATGTTCAAGATAGTGTGCCATTCCTTGTTGGGACATCGGGTCATGAAGTAGACCTACGCCAACGCTCAGCGCTGCCGCAGACTTTGATACCGACGGATCTGATACCAAGATAACATCAATACCATTTTCCAAAGTTAGCGTTTGATATTGTCTATCATCATTTGGACTCACGACAAGCTGCTCTGAAAGGAGGCTCTGAACGCTGCCAGAATTATTAAGCGATGATGTTGTGCTACATCCAGTCAAAACTGCTAAGGTAAGCGTACTGATCGCGAATAGCTTTTTCATAAAACAATCCATTCTTGTGATAATTACTTTTTAAGACCAGACTATCATCGTCATTCAACTAAGCTTTTGCAATATAGAAATTTTTTGTTTTGTAACACATCGTAAATTGGAGGGATCATGCAAATATCTATTTATCTATTACTTGCCGCGTTATTTTTACAAACTCTGTTAACCTTAACCATCATGGTGATTATGGGTAAACGCCGCTTTAAAGCAGTGCGAGAAAAACAGATCCAGTTTGACCAATTCAAAACCATGGCGCTGGACAATGGGCCAGAAGAAGTCATATTGGCATCCAGAAACTTTACTAATCAATTCGAAATTCCCGTATTGTTTTTTGTTGTTTCTCTTACCGCACTCGCGATGAAACTCGTTACCTTGTGGTTCAGTACTTTCGCTCTACTGTTTGTAATTAGCCGTATTGCACATACTTATGTTCATATCGGTAGCAATCACCTCAGAACACGTTTTCGCCTCTACCTTGTGGGTTGTATCTTTATTATTCTTCAGTGGATCACATTAATTTTAACACTTATATAACTAAAAACTATAAAAACACCATTTGTTTTATCTAATTGTTCTTTTCTACTTGACTCAGTTTGTTAGCATGGCGATGGTTAAAAGAACAACAGGGGCACATAGATGAAACAGGATAATGATATCTGCGATTTTGGACTTCATGCAGGAGAACCATACTCAACTCTGCCAGCGAGCTTTTTAAACTGGATGATAGAAACAGGTCATGCAAAATGTGAGTTTGCAAAGTTTGAACTAGACAGAAGGGTATCTGCAGTTGCACAAAACGCCAAAAAATATAGTAATTTTGAGTGTTAGCACTATTAAAATAATTCTAATGTTCTAGAATACGCGCATAATTTATCAAATAGCTTCTAAATTATGCGCAACTTACTTATTCTTTCCACGGCTGTGCTATTATCGGCGTGCCATTTTTCCTCCCCAAAGCAGTCGCAACAAGCAGAATACTTAACCGTATTACACACTAACGATAATCATGGTCGTTTTTGGCAAAATGAAAAAGGTGAATATGGCATGGCTGCCAGAAAAACCTTAATTGACCAATTAAAAAGCGATGCCGAGAGAGCAGGTCATGCCGTCATATTGCTTTCTGGAGGCGATATAAACACGGGTGTACCAGAATCTGATTTACTATTTGCTGAACCTGATTTTAGAGGAATGAGCAGGCTGGGTTATGATGCCATGGCGATTGGTAACCATGAATTTGACAACACACGAGATGTACTAGCCAAACAAATTGAGTGGGCAAGCTTCCCTGTACTATCAGCAAATATTCTTGATAATACAAATCAAATGCCTGCATACGAGCCTTACACGATTATTGAACGTGCAGGATTGACCATTGCCGTACTTGGACTTACCACAACTGATACCGTCAAAATTGCCAATCCAAAACATGTTCATGGTTTGACTTTTATTGAACCTTTAGCAGCCACAGAAAACTGGGTCCCTAAAATCAAAGCCAAATATCAGCCAGATGTGATGATAGCTGTGACACACATGGGTCACTATCACGGTGCTAATCATGGGATCAATGCACCTGGTGATGTAACGCTCGCACGCCAACTTCCGACTGGTATGCTTGATTTGATAGTCGGTGGACACTCTCAAGAGCCGGTCTGTGTAGATGACAATGGTAACGCGGATATTGCATTTGCTCCTGGTAAAACATGTAAGCCGGATAAGCAAAATGGTGTTTGGATTATGCAAGCACATGAGTGGGGTAAGTATGTAGGCAAAGCCGTTTTTAGGCTTGATGGTGATACCAAAACCTTGATCAGCTACAACTTGATCCCAGTAAACTTAAAAGACAAATCCGGAGCAGTTATTGGCGCAACTATTCAAGAAGATCCGCAAATGCTTGCTTTCTTAAAGCCGTTTCAAGAAAAAGGACAAGCACAAATTGCTGGCGCTGTGGGATACGTTGATAGTTTCTTAGATGGGCGTCGCAGTACAGTTAGATTTAAGCAAAGCAATCTAGCTGATTTAATCATTAACGCGCAAATGGCAGCTGTTGAAGCAGATTTTGGCATTATTAGCGGTGGCGGGATCCGAGATAGTATTGAGCAAGGTGATGTGAGTTACAAAGATGTACTGAAAGTTCACCCTTTTAAAAATCGTATTACGTACATAGATTGGAAGGCCAGCGACCTTATTGACTATTTAGATATTGTCGCTAAGTTCCCACCTGACTCTGGTGCTTACTTACAGTTCCACCATATCACGTTTGACATTAAGAACAATAAAGTAACCAATGTGCGCATAGCGGGCAAACCATTGACTGACAGTAAAACCTATCGTATGAGTGTGAATAGCTATAACGCATCTGGTGGTGACGGTTATCCAAAGATTAATCACCTTCCAGAATACACTGCGACAGACCTTACTGATGCACAGGTCTTAAAAGATTACTTCCAAAAGAACAGCCCAATAAAGGCTGTAGATTTATAAAAAGGCAACCCTGTAGAGCGGTGTAACGCACCGCCTACAGCAATCTATCTTATTTACCAATAATCTCAATATCTGATTTTTTCACTCCACTCAGTCCATAACTATGCAGCTTAGAACGTGAGCCCTCTCCGTGTGCTTTAGGGGGGTAGAAAAGCACCTTTTTCTCTGGAAATGCTTCTAGTACCTCATCAAGCGCAGCTCTGATTTCACTTAGTGTTTTCTCGAGGCTATTGGTAAAATTAGGTCTTTTTCTAATAGTATGACCAAGCTCAACCAAACGGTAAAAGTATTTATCAGCGAGTTCCAATAATTCATTTGGCATTTCTTTATTTTGATTGAGAACAGTATCGGGATTTGCATCACAAAATTCAACAAGTGCCAAATAGAAGCATAATGGCTTATTAGCAAGCTGGACGCTTACTAGTTTATCTCTATTCGTCGTCACTGTTTTTGAATACAAATCAATAACGAGCTTAAATTCAGGTAAATTTTCTAGTGTAGTGTTTAAATTTACTCTCGATTCAGTAGCCTTTCTACTCACCCAGTTAAATACCGCGACGCCGATAAGTGCCATAATCAGAGGAAAAATATAGGTAGATTTTGGTTTGGTGTCATCTACTACAACCGCCACATAGAAGTTTCTATGTGGTGCAGATAAAGTGAGTAACTCGCTTTTTTCTCCCTGCCCTGCTCCGGACGTATTAATGTCGAGAACAGTTAAACGGGCACCTTGTGCTTCCAAAGCAAGATTTAGAGAGTTTATATATTCTCTTAACTCTGTTTCATTGCCGGCATAATGTAAAAAAGGATCCGCAACAGGTAAACGATTCATATCAATAGCAACACGAAGTGCAACCGCTTCTTTTTGTTGCTTCAAAACACGCTTAGTTTCTATGCTTTGAGAAATGTAAAAAATGCCGCTAAACAATAATGCCAAAGCAATAAAAATGGATATATTACGCTGGCTAATGTCCATCTTCTTCTCCAACAAAGCCATAAGGTAAGGCTTCACATTGCCAGTATCTATCTACCTTATCAAAGTAACTAGATGTTCTTAATTGCGCTACTTGGTTAATAACTCCTTGCATTGCACAAGCCAAATCAGTGTTATTGTTGCTCATTTTTAAATACCATTTACTTCCACTGACATTATTTGCAATTGGCGTTATGTAATTCTTAGAGAAACGTTTATCATCTTCTTCGGACCAGTAAGATGCAATAATATCGACTTCGCCAGCCGCTAAACGATCGCGGAGTGCTTGATGCGAGCTCAAATAGGTAATATCGAGCGCATTAATATCTATATCTAATTCTTTAAACGCACTTTTGGGCAATATATGACCAGAGCGGCTTGTAGGATAGTCAAGCAAACCTATTTTTTTATCTAAGAAATAAGATTTAGATAGTCGGGGTTTTTCTGTGTTTGAAATGAAAAAGGCAGAATAGGCCGGATACCCTATGACAGGCTTATAACTATGCGTTGATTCAGCCATCAGAGCCGACATGATATTATCTTTCGTTAAAATAAGATCGGCTATCCCCTTTGCTAAGAATTCAATTTGTTCAGCTAAGCTCCCTCCCCAATACACTTTCACTTGTCCATACTGTCTGGTCACAACCTCATCCTCACAGGCTCGAACTAATACATCTAACGCAAGACTCTTAATCGGAACATGTATTTTCAAAGTATTGATATTAGACACTGAACGTGTTTTGCAGGTATTTGAGTACTGAACAACAGGATCAAGAATGAGGGGCTTTGCCGATATTAATCGAGCCCCTAAAACCCAGCACAATAATGCGCTTATAAACAACAAAGATACAATTGTTGATTTACCAGTCAAAATGTTACTATGTATCACTAATTGGAATAACCTACCCTTTCTTGACTTCTATTAGATCAATTTTCTTTACTCATTGCAATAGGTAATTTTACTAATAACCTATAAATAATTGAATTTATTACTTTATTGACAGGAAATTATGAATCTTATTGAGTCCTTTTATTTTGTTGAAAAATGCGGACAATTGGCCTCACTTTTTGGTTGGGAAGATTGTTCCCTTTTCTACAAGAGATACAAATGTTACGTAAAAGCTTGTCATTACTTTTTGCGGTAGGAATGACGTTCACTGCGTCAAATGCGTACGCATGGGGCCAAAATGGCCACAGAATTATCGGTGAGCTAGCTGAAGCACACTTAACCGAGCAGACGCGTGTTGCTATTCAACCCTTATTAGAAGGTGACTCACTAGCGGAGATATCTACTTGGGCAGATGAAATGCGGTCGGATCCAAGCACGTTTTGGCGCAAACAATCTTCGAAATGGCATTACATCAATATCGAAGACCCTAAAAACATGCACCAACATGTCCATTCAAATCTAGACGATAAAGAAAAAGTAAAAAATATTCTAGATGGCATTTATTACTCTATTAACACTCTCCAATCCGACTCCAAATCCATAGACGAAAAACGTTTTGCATTGCGCTTCCTTGTCCACCTTGTCGGCGATAGTCACCAACCTTTCCATGCCGGCAGAGGCAAGGATCGCGGCGGAAACATGATTAAAGTAAAGTTTTTTGGTAGTGACTCAAACCTACACAGTACCTGGGACACCAAATTAATCGAAAATGAAAATCTTTCATTTACAGAATTTACACGTTTTATTCAAATCAAAAATAATGAAATAATTGCTGAATACTTAGACAGCTCACCAGCCGACTGGTTGCTTGAGTCAAATAATATTGCCGAAAAAGTTTATAACAGCAATGAAACTGAAATAAGTTACGGTTACATTTATAAATATATGCCAACAGTTAAATTTAGACTGCAACAAGGCGGAATTAGATTAGCTGGTTTATTAAATCAAATTTTTGATAAGGAATCGCAGCCATTAAAAGAAGCATTAAAAAAGACTTCTAACACTGCGATTATAAAATAACTTTAGTAAGTTCTGAAATATACGGGAAACAACATAATGAATACTCTTTTACGCAAAACAGCACTGTCTCTTGCTATTGCAGCAAGTTTAGCTGCAAGCGGCTTTGCTCACGCAAACGACACAGCTTCTAGCTTAAAAGGTCAAGTCGTAGGCCCTATGGGTAATCCAGCTACTGGTACAAAAATAACAATTATTCATACCCCTTCGGGCTCCGTAAAAACAGCCACAGTAAATGAAAGCGGTGTATTCTCTGCAAAAGGCCTTCGCGTTGGTGGTCCTTATCAAATTATTATTGACTCTGATAAATTTGAAGATACTAGAGTTGATGATGTTTATCTATCTTTAGGTAAAACCTACCCTGTTTCAGTTCAACTGCAATCACTACAAGACATTGAGCAAATAGTGGTGACTGGACGTCCTTTAACTGCACAATCTGGCGGAACAGGTCCCGCATCTCACTTTTCTCTGGCTGAATTACAAAATAAGCCTGCGATTAATCGTGATTTGAAAGATATTGTACGTACTGACCCTAGAATCTACGTAGATGAGAGCAGTTCAGGCGCTATTTTATGTGCAGGAGGTAATCCTAGGTTCAACAGTTTAACTGTTGATGGTATGCGAATGAACGATAACTTTGGCTTGAATAGCAATGGTTACCCAACTGAGCGTATGCCTTTTTCTTTTGATTCTATTGATCAAGTCGCTGTAGAACTTGCGCCATTCGATGTTCAATACGGAGGCTTTACTTCGTGTAACATCAATGCCGTAACAAAGTCAGGTACGAACACATTAACGGGTGGTCTATTTTTTGACTATACCAGTGATTCGCTATCTGGTGATAAAATTGATGGCCAAAAACAAAATATTGGCGATTATGACGAGAAACGTTACGGTTTTAACGTCGGCCTACCGCTGATTAAAGACTCACTGTTCCTATTTACAAGCTATGAAAAGTTAGAAGGATCAGAGATCTTCGAATATACACCGTTCGCAAATGGAAAAATCAGTCAGGCCAGCATCGACCGTATCACCGCTATAACGCAAGAAAAATACGGTTATGATGCCGGCGGTATGATCCCAAGTTTGCCTGTAGAAGATGAAAAGCTACTGGTAAAACTAGACTGGAACATCAACGACGATCATCGTGCAAGCTTCGTATATAACTATAACGATGGCTTTTCTTTGTCTCAATCTGATTCTGGTTCTGATAGGCTATCTTTATCAAACCATTTCTATGAACGTGGCGCAGAGCTCAACTCCTTTGTTACTTCAATCTATTCAGATTGGAGCGATGTGTTTTCGACCGAAGTCCGTATTGGTTATTCAGAGCTTGATAACCGTCAATTATCGCTAGATAAAGCATCTGGTTTTGGTGAGTTTCAAGTAAATGTCGATGATGTCACTGTTTACTTAGGTCCGGATGATTCTCGTCAAGCAAACAAATTAAAGTACGATAACCTTTCTCTGAAACTTGCAGGTACCTATTACCTTGATGAGCATGAGCTTTATTTCGGATATGAGCGTGAAGAACTCGATGTATTCAATATGTTCGTGCAACACAACGAAGGTGAATATCGCTTTAGCAGCATTGAAGATCTCAGTAATGGTATTGCGCGCGTTTACTATGGCAATGCTTCATCACATAACCCTGAAGATGCAGCTGGTGAATTTAAGTACGCACTAAATACGTTGTACTTCCAAGATAAGTTCGACTTTATCGATTACGATATGACCATCACGGCAGGCGTTCGTTACGACTGGTATACAAGCGATGACGTGCCAGCATATAATCCTAATTTTGAACAGCGTTTTGGCTTTTCAAACCAACAGAATCTGGATGGCGTTGACCTATTACAACCGCGTTTAGGTGTTAATTGGACTTACAATGACCAGCTAGAATTGCGTGGCGGTATAGGCCTTTACTCTGGTGGTAACCCAAATGTATGGATCTCAAACAGCTACTCAAACGATGGTATTCGTAACATCCAAACAGACAAGAAAAACCTTCAGTTGCTAGGCCCAAATGCAGTTGCGTTCGTTGGCGACGGTAAAGCTGGTTTCGATATTCCTAAGGAATTATACGATACTGTCTCTGCGGGTGGAGCTGACGATAGCACTAACGTAACTGACCCTGATTTTGAAATTCCTTCTGAATGGAAGCTTTCACTGGGTGCAACTTATGTTACTGAATCTGATTATGTATTCAGTGTTGACTACTTATACACAGATAAACAAGATTCAGCGGTTATCAAGAATATCACATTAGCATCTGATGAAACTGCACCCGATGGCCGCCCAATTTACAATGATAAACTTCATTCTCGCGAATCAGACTTAATGCTAACCAATGTGTCGGGTGATGATGGTTATAGTCATGTTCTATCTTTCGGCATGAACAAATCATTTGATAACGGTATAGATTTAGCGCTTTCTTACGCATACACAGTTGCAAAAGATGTGCATCCAATGGGTAGCTCTGTCGCGTTTTCGAACTATCACAGAATAGCAACTGCGGATCCGCAAAACCCAGAAGTCGCGACTTCAGATTACGAAGTACCACATCGTGCAACAATGTCTCTATCGTATAAAACTGAGCTATTTGATGGCTTAGAAACTCGCTTTAGCCTATTCGGTCAAGCAAGTATGACAAACCCTTACTCGTACACGTTTAATAACACAGGTATGTTCGGTTATGCTGATGAAAAGCGCGATTTGCTATACGTACCTTCTGAAGGCGACCAGCGTGTAGTCTATGGTGAAGAGTTTGATAAAGCTGCATTTGACTCATGGATTGGTCGTGAAGGTCTATCACGAGGTCAAATTCAAGACCGAAACTCTCAAGACGGCGAATGGTTTGTTACTTTCGACTTAAAAGTTGAACAAGAGTTTGGCGGCTTTGCTGATGGACATAAAGGTTCTGCATTCTTCGTAATAAAGAATGTTGGCAATCTACTTAACGATGACTGGGGCACATTAGAACGTGGTACGTCAATGCAAAACGCAGTGACAGCATCTATCAATGACAATGGTCAATATGTGTTTGAGAAGTTCAATAACCCTTCAGGCACTGACTTTGAAATTAAGCCATCGTTATATGAAATCCGTTTTGGTGTTAAATATAACTTCTAAATGATAAGTTCAGATTGAATTTATCACTTTTACGACACGGCTACCTTCTTTAGAAGCTAGCCGTACTACGTCGTAAACCAGCAGATGGTTTTGCTTTATAAATTAATCAACATAGTTAGAGAATTGTAGTATTAGGTGTCGTTTAATCACATCTAAAAATCTAACTCTCATAATCTACTTACACGGGAAATGAAACAATGAAAAACGTTCGCTTAACTAAAGTAGCTGGCGCACTAGCTCTTGCACTTGGCGTATCAGCGAGTGCTTATGCTGCTGACACGTCATCTGCAATGCGTGGTAAAATTACAACGCCAACAGGTGAAGCCGCTGCAAACGTTAAAGTTACAGTTATTCACGAACCAACTGGAACAACAAGTACTTTTCTAACCAACGAGTCAGGTACGTTTATCGCAAAAGGCCTCCGTGTAGGTGGTCCTTATCGCGTAATCTTGGATTCCAACAAGTATTCAGATACACAACTTGACAATATTTATCTAGAGCTTGGTGATACTCACCGCCTAAATAACCAGCTTCAGCCATTACAACAAATAGAAAAAATCGAAGTCACTGGATATAAGCTAGTGCAACAAGCTGGTGGCTCAAGCAGTGTATTTGGTGCAGATACCATTGAAAACGTGCCTAGCTTCAATAATGATATCAAAGATATTGCACGCTTAAACCCACTAGCCAGTATCAATGGTAATGGCGAACTAACGATTGCGGGTAATAACCCAAGAACCAACGGTTTAACCGTTGACGGTATCGGTCAAAATGATGATTTTGGTCTAAACTTTGGTGGTTACCCAACGGCGCAACCACCTGTAGCACTTGATGCAATTGAACAGATCTCAGTTGATACCTCACCTTTTTCTGCTAAAAAAGGTAACTTTGGTGGTGGCACAATCAATGCTGTTACTAAGTCTGGCTCTAATGAATATACTTTCACTGGCTTCTACGAAACCAGCACACCAAGTCTAGCAGGTAAGCTTGATAACATTTCTGAAGCTAAATACAAAGAAGATGTAAAAGATGCTGACGGTAAAGTAATTCACCGTGCGGGTTCAAATATTCTTGATCAAGATGGTCATAAGACTTTCGAGGTGGCAAGCACAGATCCTATCGTTACCGAAAAGCGTTTGGGCTTTAGCACCGGTGGCGCGATTATCAAAGACAAGTTATTTTACTTTGTTAACTACAACTCTTGGAAACAAGAGATGGACATGGACTACGGTTTTGATGGTTCGGGTACAGCGCATGAATTTGATGTGAGTGAAAATGACTACAATAAATTCATTACTACATTAAACAGCGTATATGGTATCGAAGATGGATTTGGTGGTAATCCAGAAGACACCAGCGATAGCGTGTTAATTAAGCTTAGCTGGAACATTTCAGATCTTCACCGTGCAGACTTTACTTACCAATGGCAAGATGAAGAAGATGCAAGAGGCTTCGCAACAGGTGGCGAAACAGTATCAATGGCGTCAAGTCGTTATACCTACACAACCAAGTTCGATAATTTTGCCGCTAAATTGTATTCAGATTGGTCTGATGATTTCTCGACAGAAATTGGTCTTGCCTACAAAAATGTAACTAATGACAGCGTAACAAACTCAGATTTAGGCACCATTAAGGTGTACTTGAATGGCGACCGTGGCGCAGGCTTCCAATTCGGTCGCGATGTATACCGCCATGTCAATGAATCTGAAACTGAAACTTTTGCGTTTACACTTGATGCAACTTACTTAATGGGCGACCATGAGATTAATTTTGGTGGTCAATACGAGAGCAAGCGTCTTTACAACTTGTTCGGTGAAGACTCAAGAGGTAGCTGGACGTTTGGTAGCATACAAGATTTTGAAAACAAAAAGCTATTCCTAAACAAGTATGATGACTACAAATTCTCTTATACCAATGCTTATACTAACGATGTCAATGACTTAGCTTATGATGCCACGCGTGAGCAACTTGCGCTTTATATTGAAGATAAGTTCTATGTGACTGATGATCTTGAAATGACAGCGGGTGTTCGTTACGAACGCTTATCTTCAAGCGATAAGCCAACGTTAAATACCGCATTCCAAGAAACTTATGGTTATACGAACCAGGAAAACTTGGATGGTGCTGATATCATTTTACCACGTATCGGCTTCAAGTATTATGCAACTGAATCACTTACCATTAATGGTGGTGTTGGTCGTTTCCATGGCGGTATCCCAAATGTTTGGTTTAACAACCCATTCCAAAAAGACGGGTTAACGCAGGTTAGCGCAAACCAGGACGCTATCAACGATTATTTCGCTGGTGTTGAACAAGTTGACTTCACTCGTGTACCACAGCCAATTCAAGATTCTCTACAACAAGGTGCTGGCAGCACAGCTTATACGGATCCTAACTTCGAGCTACCATCGAGCATTCGTGCACAGGTTGGTTTTGAATATGATTTTGATTCTGAACTATTAGGTGATGGCTTCAAGTGGACTGCTGAACTTGCTTACCACAACAAGCAAGACGAAGCGGTATGGCATAACACTTCTATCACGCCAAAGCTTGATGAAAACGGTAATATCGTGCGCTCTGCAACTGGTCGAATCATCTATGACAACAAGTACTCTGGTGAGCTTAGAGATAACTATGACATTATGATGACCAATGCAGATGAAGACGCACGTTCTATTATTTTAAGCACCGCAATTGCTAAAGAGTGGGATAACGGCCTTTACGTTTCTGCAAGTTACACGAATCAAGATGTTGAAGATGTATCACCTGGTAGCGCTTCTCAAGCAGATGGTAACTACAAACACGCAACTACGCACAGCCGTAATGTTGACTTAGTAGGTCGTGGTCACTACGAAGTAGAACATAGCTTCAAGATTAACTTGCGCTACACTACTGAATTCTTTGACGGTTATGCGTCTAAGTTTAATGTGTTCTTTGAACGTCGATCTGGCCGTCCATTTAGCTACACTATGGGCTCATACAACGACTACGATTTTGGCGATACTCGTGACTTCGCACGTACATCAGCATACCTAGCGTACATTCCGTCTGGTCCTGATGATGCCAATGTAAACTGGGAACAGTCAGATTTATCATGGAACCAGCTAGAAGCCTTACTTAATCGTGCTGGCATTACTGAGCGTGGACAACTACTAGACCGCAATACGGGAACTCAGCCTTGGGTTACCACCATGGATGTTAGCTTTAAACAAGAAATCCCAGGTTTCTATAAAGACCATAAAGGTGAACTTTACTTTATGATCGAAAACTTCGCTAACCTACTAAATAGTGACTGGGGTGTAGAGAAGAAATTAAGTTACTCTGACCAAGCTGTTTATGACTTCGGTGGCCTAGATGACGATGGCAAGCTAATCATCGAGCCACGCTACAACGGTGCAGATGTTCGTAACTACTCGACTATCGATAAAGGCGCGTCAGCATGGCAAGCTAAAATTGGTATTCGTTACACATTCTAATATCTAACACGTAATTAGATAATCTCCCAAAGGCCAACGATTGTTGGCCTTTTTTCGTTAATCAGCATTACTTGTATGACTGTTTACTAGTCTATTTTGAAGCACCGCTAACAGTTCAATAAATTTCTCTTTCTGCTCATCGCTAAAACAACTAAGTAGCTCAGCTTCCCAAGCCAATGCAAACGGCGTTAACGTTTGATAAAGCACTCTTCCTTGCTCTGTCACCGCAATAGTTTTTGCACGTTTATCACTTGAACTTACTAACATCTCTATCAACTTTCTGTCTTGTAACTGTTTGATCGCTCTCGAAACTGTCGATTTGTCCATATTTGCCAGTTCACAAATGTGCTTAGCGGTGCTCCCCTCCTTCTGTATTGCGTGAGATAACACCCGCCATTGTGGCTGAGTTAATTCTCCCTTTTGTTCATAGACGTGCGCAAAGTCACTGCTCACTTTTGTTGACAGTGAAACGAGCTGATACGGCAAAAATTCGTTTATATTCAGAAGCTTTTCATCATTTTTAGACATTATTCCACACTCCCAACTGTCACTATAGCTTTACAGGGCGACTAGCTGACAAACATTGAAAATACTCTCACATGAGAGTATCTTACTATAAAACATTAAGGAGTCGAGACACATGAGCCAAGAACTTCAATATTTAACTGGGTTTGGTAATGAGTTTGAAAGTGAAGCATTGCCGGGCGCTTTACCTATAGGTCAATTTTCACCGCAAAAAGTAAAATACGACCTTTATGCAGAGCAATATAACACTACAGCATTTACAGCACCTCGTGCTGATAATCGTAGAAATTGGTTTTACCGTATTCGCCCTTCTGTTTTACAAGGGGAATACGAGGCCATTGATAATGGTTTACTGCGTACAGCACCAATAACTGAAGCCATTACCCCCCCTTCTATGTTGCGCTGGAACCCTATCGAGGTACCACAAGAAAAAACAGACTTTATCAATGGCTTAGTAACGATGGCTGCTAACGGCAGTGCCAACGGACAAAGCGGGATAGGCATTCATGTTTACGTTGCTAACGCATCAATGGAGGGACGTTACTTTTATAATGCGGATGGTGAATTATTATTCGTCCCACAGCAAGGTGAACTCATTTTACATACAGAGTGCGGAAAACTCGCGATTAAACCAGGTGAGATTGCCGTTATCCCTCGTGGGATCAAGTTTAGAGTTGAGTTACTCAGCGATGCAGTGCGCGGTTATATTTGTGAAAACTATGGCAATCCCTACATCCTGCCGGAACGAGGCCCCGTTGGCGCAAATGGTTATACAAACGAGCGTGATTTCCAATACCCAGTGGCTGCCTTTGAAGACATAGAAGGCGACTTTGAACTGGTTGCTAAGTTCAACGGTAATTTATTCCGCTGTGACATTGGCCACTCACCTCTTGATGTAGTAGCGTGGACAGGTAATAGCGCCCCATACAAATATGATTTAGCACGATTTAACGTAATGAACACCGTAAGCTTTGATCACCCAGATCCGTCAATCTTTACTGTGCTTACTTCTCCATCAGGCACACCAGGTGTTGCCAATGTAGACTTTGTGATCTTCCCACCGCGCTGGATGGTGGCAGAAAATACCTTCCGCCCTCCTTATTATCACCGGAATATCATGAGTGAGTTTATGGGGTTGATCGAAGGAGTCTACGACGCCAAAGAGCATGGCTTTGTACCTGGTGGCATGAGCCTGCATAACTGTATGTCTCCACATGGACCAGAAGCGGATGTCTTTGAAAAAGCAAGCAATGCAGAACTTGCACCGCAGCGTTATGAAAACACGCTCGCGTTTATGTTTGAGTCACGTTACATTATCTCTCCAACTAAGTATGCTTTAGAAGGCAAAGCGCGTCAGCCTAACTATGCTGATTGCTGGAAAGGCATTAAAAAGTACTTTAAAGGAGCATAAAGATTATGTTGAAACTCTATACTTATTTTCGCTCATCTGCGGCCTATCGAGTGCGTATTGCTTTAAATCTTAAAGGATTAGACCACGAGTTAGTCCCTGTAAACTTGCTTAAATCGGAGCAAAACGGCGAGGCATATTTAAGTAAAAATGGTCAAGGGTTGCTTCCAGCACTAGAAACTGAGCATGGCGTTCTTGCACAGTCTTTAGCAATACTGGAGTGGTTGGAAGAAACGCAAAGCGGCCAAGCTTTGTTACCACAAGACCCATGGCAAAAAGCGCAGGTAAGAAATTTTTGCTATGCCATCGCTTGTGATATCCACCCTATTGATAATTTACGTGTACTTAAATACTTATCAAACGAGCTAGGCGCATCTGACGACCAGAAAAACGAATGGTATCGTCACTGGGTTATCGAGGGCTTTAAAAAGCTAGAGCCTATGATAGGCGACGGTCAATTTTGCTTTGGTACAGAGCCTACACTAGCCGACGTTTGTTTGGTGCCACAAGTATTTAATGCGCTGCGTTTTAAAGTGGATATGACTGCATTTCCTAAGATCGCCCGAGTATATGAATATTGCAATACGCTAAGCGCGTTTTCTGATGCTGCGCCTGAAAATCAATTAGACGCACAATAAGGCTATTAAAAAGAGTGATATGCTGAGCATATCATTCTTTCAATTAAACGAATGTTTGTTATTTCAGTGCGCTATAGACATGGTCAAAGTGACCAATAAGGTCATGACCCAGATCAGTCAAATATCCCCCGTCAGGACTGTCAATGACCCCTTTTTCAAATAGCCGCACCGCCGCACCTTGCACACCTTCTGGCGCACTGCTATGAATTTTTATTCCCTGATGCAAACTATGTCTTGGAAATCTAGCTAGTAAGGTCAATTCATCCAATAATTTTTGGTCTAAAGCCATTGTCATTTTTCCTTATTCTTCTATAGTCATTTAACACTCTAGTTCAAAAAACTAAATTTGATGAAGTTTTTAATTTGTTTAATCGCTGTTAATTTGATCTCACTGCCGATTTTGGCTGCAACGCCCGCTGATTTAAGGTTGTATACAGAAATACCAAAGGAAGTGTGCTGGTATGAAGGTAAATCATATAGCGAAGGCGCACTGTTGTTACAGTTTGATATGCTGTTTGTCTGTGCCACAAAAAAATACAACGAAGATAACAGTAAACTTATGTGGGTAAAAGCTGACGCATCTGGTACGCCAATTAGACCTGAAATTTCAAATAAAATTAGGGTAAACTAGGTGTAATATCTCAAGTTATATAGAAGTAGAAGATGACAACCCAAGCAAATAACCCCCTTCACGGTATCAAGTTAGAAGAAATTATTGTAAAACTTGAACAGCAGCTAGGCTGGAAAGAAATGGCAGCCGCCGTAGATATCAACTGCTTCAAAGATAATCCAAGCGTTAAATCTAGTCTCAAGTTTTTGCGCCGCACACCTTGGGCAAGAACCAAAGTGGAGCAACTGTATCTAGATACATTTCACGGCTTTCAGTGGCCAGAGATAAAAAAATAATCCGTTTTCCTCAAGCTTATTTGGCTGAATAAAGCGCGTTGTAGGTTTCCTGAAGTTTCTCAAGGATGTGTTTGGGAACATTTTTATTACAAGCTAAGTAAAGTGACGTATTAAACTTATCTAAGGTATATACCGGCTCAAGTAATTGAGCCGTTTGCTCTTTTGCACTTCGAAATCGAAACTGAGCATCACTTAGTATCACCAAGTCAACAAAGTCTTTTCGCGCTTTGAGTAGTTCAAAAACCTTGTCAAAGGAGTTAATCAGGATCAGCTGCCTTCCCTCTTGAAAACCATGTTCCATTAAAAACTGGTGGCTAAAATTATCCCGGATCACTGCAGTTCGATAAACTTGCGCGTCCTCTAATTTATTCAACTTGATTTTGCTTTCACGTAGCGCATAAAAAGATGTAGAAAAAGTATCAATTGGAAATACCCAGTTAAACTCATTTTCGCGAATGGTATTTCTGGCTGTTGAAAATACGCAGGTATCTTCTTTTCTCAATGCGGCATTATAGGCTGCAGGCCATGAAAGTACGTTGATGGTGTAATCCACGCCAGCGCCATCAAGCACGGCCCTAACTTTATCCGCAGAGCGACCAATCAACTCTCCTTTTTCATTAAGGTATTGGAAATCAGGAAAGTTCTCAGTGACAATATTTAGCGTATAGGCAAGCGCACTGAAACTCATCAGTAAAATACAAAGACCAATTGAGTATACACCCATCTGAAACTCTCCCCATAGCTACTTGAATAATATAGTCTTAACTTAAAGGTTGAGCAATTTTTAAAAAGGCTGAATGGTTTTTTAAAAAGCGTATTATGGGTAATTTATTGAAGTGAATGAGTGATAGACATGGATCCCCACGCCTATCACAGAGCTGTTTAGTTACTTAATTGCGTTAGCTATTGTTGATAGCATCAATTAAAAATGCACTCAACTTGGCGCCTTCTTTGAGCGTCGTTTCTGAGCTTGTTTGACCAACGAGGGAGCTATCGGTAAATGGTGCAATTTCCATCATGTCTGCACCTGTGATTTTAAACTCGCCTCGCAGCGCTTGTAGAATTAGCATCGCTTCGTCTGGAGTCATACCACCCGCCTCAGGAGTACCTGTTGCAGAAGCAAATTCTTCATCTAGTGCATCAATATCGAAGCTGACATAAAGTTCTTCAACGCCATCAGCCTTTAACTGTGTAATAACTTCTTCAACAATCGTTTGTGCACCACGCTCCCTAATTTCATGAGCCCAATGCTGCTTAACACCAAACGTTGACTCCCAATGAGATTTAGGTTTGCCACTAGAGCGGATCCCAAATTGCACTAAGTGGTGTGGTGCAGGCAGGAACTCTAGGATATGCGTACACCAAGAGCCAAAACATAAATCGATACCTAAGCGTTCGACAAGTAAATCCGTATGGGCGTCAAAATGAATAATTGCTGTTTTTACACCGCGAGCACGCTTTGCTTTAAGATACGCTTTTGTTAATGGGTAGCTGATTGAGTGGTCGCCACCAATACCAAACACACCTTTATCTGGATAATTTTCGTAAAAACCATCACAAACATCTTCTGTAATAGATAAAGGTGACACGTAATATTCACTCTCAGGATCCGCATAAAGTGCTTTTTGACAGTTGCTGATCGTGCTTTCATTCAAGTATTTATCATGAAGTAAATGTGGAATAACACGCACATCTCCAAGGTCAAACGCATTCGTTTGCGGCTGCTGCTCAATTAATGTCGAGCGCAAAAATAACGGACCCCAGTTGGCACCGCGTAAAATTCCACCACCACAATCTGAACTAATCCCAAGAATTACCGCTTTATGCTCACTTTCGCCCAGCTGTTCTAGCGATGTTTTCCAAAGAGCATCAATACCTTCTGTTTGCCCGTATAGCTTTTGTCTTAGCGCATCTTTTCTTTCTTTCGCTGTGTTTACTGTAAACACACCATCTCCCGGTGGGCATAAACAGTGCTCAAGTTTTTTATGGAATTGTTTTTTGCTCTCAGACATCGCTATCCCCTCTTAAGTGCATAATCATGCGATCCAGAAAAACCTTGCCCATTACGCATTATAGTGTGCGTCACATTCAAAATACGGTCGATTTAAAATGCGTAAAAACCATAAATTTAAAATAAAAAACCTTATAATTCATAGGGTTTCATTGGTTTCAAACTTAGTTTTTGGAAGGCTTTACCTGTTCGTTAGGTCGTTGTTGCAGCACATATAACAGGTTCAAATAGGAAGTCAACCACAGTACCAACAATGCTCGTTGGCGCTGCGGTTGTTTATTCATAGAGGGCGTTTAGTTATTCGTAGTGGCGTGGAACTTTTGTTTTAATTACAGCGATATAGCCATGCCAACTTGCGTACGCTAGTAACGGCATAATAACGATAAAACCAGCAGTCCCAGTTGCAAATCCTAGCATCACCAAAAACACTAATATACCGCACCATACCACCATAGCGCCGACATTCTCTTTTACCGCATGCATTGAACTGATGACCGCAGTCATGATATCGACTCGACGCTCCATCATTATTTGTGGGGTAAATGCTGAGATTGCAAATACGCAAACCAATAAAATGCCCCCCACAATTGAGCCGAGGGCTAAAAACGCCGAAAGCTGTTCAAACGTTGGGTTAGGAACATTAGGATATAGCGCATGAATGAGTGCTGCCAAGCGCATCCAAACAATCATAATGACCATTAGTAGCACCGCAAACCCCCATTCACCAGCGGGATTGCGAAACATAGATTTAAGGCTATGTGTTAACGTTGGTTTATGACCCTTTTCTAACTCCCACGCGACATCATACAAACCTGCTGCGAAAGCAGGTCCAATAAGTGCGAAGGCAACCGCAGCAGGCAAAATAACCAGGTGAGTTCCTGATTGATATACTAACCACATGATAAAGGCGGGGATCAAGGTAAAAATAAGTCCATACACTAGGCTAAGTAATGGCGCATTCGCAATATCTTTAAAGGCTAATGCGAGCCAGTGAAACGGTGCCATGACCGGGACTTTGTTGCACTCAAAGCAACGTGCAAATTCGTTGTCTTTATTTATAGAATGTGTAGCAGGCATAACCATTCCTCATTGTTGCTCTCATGTTAAGGTTTAGTGGAACATCGACAATCCCGCAAGCTATTGTGAGTTATAATACTAACCGCTTTAATTCTCCAACCAATTTGAAGGGTAAATTATCAGATAAGCGTGTTTTAAGTTTTTTAATTAAAACAAATGATTAGAAAAACTTTTCTTTGCTTATACGGATGTAGATAGCTTGTCAGTGGCAGGACGCAAGAGCATGCTACTAAACACTATTTCCCCACTTCAAAATCGCTCATTTACTTAATACGATTGGTATAATTTAAACACCTCACGCTTAAATAGGACATCTGTCCTGTACTTGATAGCCGTTAACTATAAACATTACGCTTTAATTATAACTAAGGTTTACTATGGAAAAGGTATTTCACTTAGGTCTTACGAAAGCCGACCTACAAGGCGCTTCACTGGCAATTGTTCCGGGTGATCCCGAGCGCTCAAAACGCATCTCTGAATATCTCGATTCTCCTGTCTGCTTAGCACAAACGCGCGAATTTCATATTTACCTTGGCTTTTTAAATGAAAGTCCTGTGGTAATTTGCTCAACTGGTATAGGCGGCCCATCTACGTCAATTGCAGTAGAAGAGTTAGCGCAGCTTGGCATCACTACTTTTTTACGCATAGGTACAACTGGCGCAATTCAACCACATATCAATGAAGGTGATATATTGGTGAGTACGGCATCAGTGCGTTTAGATGGCGCTAGCCAGCATTTTGCGCCAATTGAGTTTCCTGCGGTTTCTGATTTCCACACTACAGCCGCTATGGTACAAGCCTGTGAATCATTAGGTATTACCCATCATGTCGGTATTACGGCGTCTAGTGATACTTTCTACCCAGGGCAAGAACGTTATGACACATACTCAGGCTACGTTAGAAAGGCGTATCAGGGTTTATGTGCAGAATGGCAAAAGCTTAACGTGATGAATTATGAGATGGAATCTGCGACATTGTTTACCATGTGTGCAGCACTTGGATTGAAGTCCGCATGTCTTGCAGGTGTATTGGTAAACAGAACACGCCAAGAGATCCCCAACGTTGACCATCAAGCTGTTGAAAAGAAAGCCGTCACAGCTGTGCTAAAAGCAGCTGAAATCTTACTTTCGAAATAATCGCTGAAGATATAGAGATTGAGTGATTACTCAATCTCTATATGTGTTAGTAAATGCTCAGCATTGTATGCCTGTAACACCGCTAGACTTACTTGCAACTGATTTGCAAAGCCTTGCTTTTCTAGCAAAGTGATCCCTGCCACATTTACCTCAGATAATACTTTACCCGACATCGCTAGTTGGCTTAGTGCACTTTGTAATGGTGACAAGCTTGGATTATAAGCCGCATTTTCAGCATAACGTCCATAAAAACACTCGCCACTGTCTAGTTTAATTTCCACGGCACTTTGATTATGTGTGTAGGGACAATAAGCACTAAGATAATGATGATAAAGCGCAGCACTAATTAATTCAGGCAAAGCTTTATCCTCAGCTAAATGATGTGTTTGAGAAAAAAGTTTTTCACTGTTACCCAGATCGTCCGGACCAAAGGAAGTCGGCAGCAAATCACAGAGCGAGGTTTTGCCTGTCGGCAATAAAATCTCAAGTTTCTTTGCGGTGTTTAGTTCATTCATAAATTGGCGACAAAACCCGCAAGGCGCGGCGTTGATCGTCATTTTAGAGATTTCAATTGCACCATTTAACCATGCATTGTTAATTGCCGCTTGCTCAGCATGAACAACTAAAGAAAGTGCTTGGTGTGAGAACTCTAAATTCGCCCCCAAAAACGCTTGATGAGATTTATCATCCCACGCGATGGCACCAACATAAAATTGCGAAATAGGAGGTGTAGCAAACTCAGCAGCAACTTCAAGCAGAGCAGCTTCAAGCTCGAGATCAGATAAATTAAAGCGATTTTGGTATTGTGTTAACTGGGAATAACTAATTATCCCACGATGTGCAGTGGCGTATTGCGTTAACGCACTTTTTATTGATGGTTCTATCTTTGCCATATTGTTGTCATGTTTATCTATGGCAGGATAGTTTACGCAAGAGTTACAACCGACTCAACCATTCTCTTGCAGATTTAAAACACTCAAAGTTTTCTGCGCTGATATTAAAACGTTTAATTTTCTGAAGAAAAAGATCATGCATATAACCTTCAAAGCCAACAACCCTTGCAATATGCATGTTGCCAATGTTGTGTGCAACTTTTGGCATTATGTTGACAATATCGATCGCAGCAAAGCGATGCTCAAGTTCACTGACATCCACTAGTACTTTACTACTATTATGCTTTTTAGCATATAGATTTGCTTTCTCGTATGCTGAGACCACATCGTTTGCACTCGCAACACCTCTGACCTTCATCATAATCAGATCGTTACACTCATCAAATGTGACACTAGTAGAAATTTTGTGCATGTATCGTAGACCTATCAACCGACAATTCTTGAATAAAACAAATAAAACGACTGGTTAAACCAGCCGCGCATTTTAAATCAATGAGAATTACTGTCAATAAATATACTAATAAAAAACCAATCAAACTAAAAAAACCAATCCATTAGGATTGGTTTTGTAGCTACTATGCTTATAAATGTAAAATTTTACAAAAATAGATTATTCAAATTGTTGCACTAACCCGTGTTGCGCATACCGGCCGCTATACCTGTCATCGTGATCATAAGTGCCAGTTCCAAATCATGATTGGTTTCTTCACGCACCCGCTTTAACAGTTCAATTTGTAACAAGTTAAGTGGATCAGTATAAGGGTTTCTCAACCCGATTGACTCTTTGATCCAAGGTTGCTGTGATAACAGCGATGACTCTGGCGCAAGGCCGCGAATAAGCTCGATGGCTTGTTGCAAGTTGTCTCTCAACTCACCACCTAAACCTTTATACTCATCACTGACTAAACTTGCATCATACATCTCGCTGAGCCAAAGGTCGGCTTTACAGAATACCATTTCGAGCATTTCTAGACGGGTTCTAAAAAATGGCCACTTTGCACTCATTTCTTGCAGCATGTCTTTACCAAACGTTTCTACGGCGGCTTCAAGACCTTCTTTCGCCCCCAGCCAAGCAGGTAACATCAAGCGATTTTGACTCCATGCAAAAATCCATGGAATCGCCCTCAAACTCTCTACTCCGCCGTTTGGATTACGTTTAGAAGGCCGTGAGCCTAGTGGTAACTTAGACAGCTCTTGTTCTGGTGTTGCCATTCTAAAGTAAGGAACAAAATCAGGGTTTTCTCGAACAATACTGCGATACTTTTTACAGGAAGCTTCACTTATCGTCTCCATTACCTCTACCCATTTAGGTTCAGGTCGAGGAGGTGGCAACAAATTACTTTGTAAAATCGCACTGGTATAAATGGATAGACTTTGCATCGCGACTTTAGGCAAACCAAATTTAAAGCGGATCATTTCGCCTTGCTCGGTTACTCGCAAACCACTTTTTAGCGAACCAGGCGGTTGAGATCTCAGCGCTTGTGCAGCAGGCGCACCTCCACGGCCAATCGTCCCCCCACGGCCATGGAAAAGCACCAGCTCAACGCCCTTGGCATCAGCAAGATTAACCAACTTTTCCATTGCATCATACTGTGCCCACCCTGCCGCCATCATTCCTGCGTCTTTTGCAGAGTCAGAATAGCCGATCATCACATATTGCTTGGCACCAATCGTGCCTTTATACCAAGTGTTCTCAAATAATCCGCTGATCACTGATTGTGCATTATTTAAGTCATCCAGCGTTTCAAATAACGGCGCTACCGGTAAGTTGAATTTACACCCGCTTTCTTGGAGTAATAAATGCACGGCGAGAATATCTGAGGCACTTTGCGCCATTGAGATTATGTAAATGCCAAGTGCGTTTTGGTCTTGATCCGCAATCGTTGCAAATGTTTCTAGCACCTCTTGAACATTGGAAGAAGGTTGCCAATGACGCGGCAGTAACGGTCGTCTTGAGCTTAGCTCGGTTAATAAGAAGGCTTGCTTGTCTGCTTCTTGCCACTGAGCATAATCGCCAAGACCCAAATAGCGCGTTAATTCAGAAAACACTTCGGTATGTCTGGCGGAATCTTGGCGAATATCTAACTTACATAAAGACACGCCAAAACAGTCAATTCGTCTTAATACATCCAACAACAAACCATCAGCAATATTAGCCATACGACAATCAACTAGTGAGCGATAACATGCCTCTAGTGGCTCTCTTATCTGTGAGACCTGCTTAATCTTGTCCTGATATTGAGAAGGTGTGCCTTTGATTTTATATTCCAATGCTGCAATGGTTTCTTCGACCTCAGCGCGTAGTTGCTTTAGCACATGACGATAAGGTTCATTACTGCCGTCCGCTCGCGCTATAAAGCTTTCGGACGCATTACTCATAGAGAGTTCTGCGCCCAAAATTTCTAGATCGCGACGATATAAATCAAGCGCCATCCAGCGGCCATGATCAAGCACAGATTGCGTCACATGAGAAGTAACAAACGGGTTGCCGTCTCTATCGCCCCCCATCCAAGAAGTGAGCTGAATAGGACTAAAATTGGCGGGTAGTTGTAAATTTAATCGCGTTTTCACTTGGGCGTTGAAATATCGAACAAACTTTGGCACGGCTTCCCAAAGACTATTTTCAATAACCGCAAACCCCCACTTTGCTTCATCCAGTGGCGTAGGTCGCTTTTCTCTTATATCGCTGGTGTGCCACGCCTGTGAAATCAACTGCTCAATGCGGTCAATAACCTCATCGTAAACAGGATCCTCACCAGAGGTCACCTCAAGCACTTTTAAACATTCGCTCAGCTCGACGTGTTTGTTGATGATAGTTCTGCGTGTTACTTCCGTCGGATGAGCGGTTAGCACCAAATCGATTTTTAGTTTGCTTATTACATCTGCAACTTCGTTAAGTGCCAGTGCGCCAGAATCAACTTTACTTTGCAACTCATCAAGCGCCTTATCGACTTCGATCATCACGCCGTCAGGAGAGCCCGATTTTGAAATGGTGTGAAATTGTTCTGCGACATTCGCTAAGTTTAAAAAATGATTAAATGAGCGAGCAACGGGAAGTAGCGCTTCATCGCTTAGGCTACGTAATGTGTCAATCAGCGCTTGCCTATCTGAATCATTACCACTTCTAGAGGATTTTGCTAGGTGCCTAATTTCTTCAACTTTGTCTAGCGTCTCTTGACCCTGCGCTTGTTGAATAATGTGTCCTAACATCTGCCCCAAAAGGCTCACATTACTACGTAGGCTTGCGTATTGCTCAGTCATACAATCTCCTTGATGAAAAGATACTCGAACTCCACTATACCGAGAATAAATTGATTTGCGAACGATCTATTTTCAAGACGTTAACGTAACAACATGACAAAGATAAGTATTATTCGAGTGAGCGAATGATTGTATTTTACGATGGTAACTGTCCGCTGTGTATGAGGGAAATGAATGAACTTAAACGTTTTGATAAACACAATAGCATTGATTTGGTGAACATTCACGATACCCGATTCGATACTGAGTTTCCTGAGATATCGCGTGAAGCAGCAATGGCAAAGCTCCATGGTTACGATAGCCAAGGCAAGCTTATTATCGGGCTGGATGTTACCGCAGCGGCTTGGGGTCAAGTCGGTAAACATCGCTGGATTAAATTACTTAGGCTACCAATAATTCGCAAGATTGCAGACTGGCTTTATTTGTTTTTTGCAAAACATAGAATGAAAATTTCTAAACTTTTGTCCCCAAGTCAATGCAGCATGCAAAATAGTGGAGATTGCAATCGTGACTAACCCCGCAATTATAGTCATTGGCGCAAGCTCTGCGATCGCGCGAGCCTTTGTAAAAACGCAAGTCGAGCAGAATTCCGACGTAAGAGTAATCACCGTGTCTCGGCAAGCTAAAGCGGCTTCAAAAGCGAGTGCCCTGCACTTTCAGTGCGATTACTCCGAGGCACAGATCCAGAAAGTTGGGAGACAAATATTTGAGCTTGACTGCACGGTTAAAAGTGTCACCATTTTTAATGGGCTACTCCATGACGAGTTTGATAAATTCCCAGAGAAAAAGCTTGAGGATGTTGATCTCGGCTACAGCATGGCACTTTTCAACATCAATACCATGATCCCCATGCTTTGGTTACAAGCTTTATTGCCGACCATTAAAGGGAAACAGTCATGTGTAGTTACTGCACTCTCTGCCCGTGTTGGAAGTATCAGTGACAACCGGATGGGAGGCTGGTACAGCTATCGCAGTTCAAAGGCAGCACTTAATATGATGTTTAAATCCGCGGCTGTCGAGCTTGCGCGTCGGGCAAAAAATATTAAGCTCATTTTGTTCCATCCAGGCACTACCGATACGCCACTTTCAAAGCCCTTTCAAGCCAATGTCCCAGATGAAAAACTCTTTACGCCAGAATTTGTGGCAGATCAACTCAGCAGCATCATAGCAAAGAGCCACCCGGATGGCACGGTGAGCTATGTTGACTGGCAAAATAAATCAATTGAATGGTGATCACTTCATGAAACACTTCTCCAGTGACGATATTAAAACCCTAGACGAACGTTACCGCGCACTGATGATAAATTCATTATCGGGTTTCAAAAGCGCTAACTTAATCGGAACAGTTGATGGGACAGGTCAGGAAAACTTGTCTATTGTTAGTTCAGTGTTCCACCTTGGCGCCAGTCCGGCGCTCGTTGGCGTGATTTTTAGGCCCCATAGCGTACCAAGGCACACGCTAGAGAACATATTAGCGACGCAAAAATACACGATTAATCAAGTTAACATTCAAATTTATATGGCGGCTCATCAAACCTCTGCCAGATATGAAAAGAGTCAATCTGAATTTGAGCAAACAGGATTAACCGCAGAGTACTTAAATGATTTCCCTGCTCCTTTCGTTAAAGAAAGTAGATTAAAATACGGACTTGCACTCAAAGATCATCAAACCATTAAACTTAATGACACAGAGTTAGTAATAGGCGAAATTGAATCGCTTCACGTTGAAGAAAAAGCGTTACTCGAAGACGGTTATATTGATATCGAGGCGCTCGACTGTGTTGCGATTTCAAGTTTAGACGGGTATCACAGTACCAAGCGTATTAATCGCTTAGAGTATGCAAAACCAAATAAGCCAACCAGAATTAAGCTGCTCGGCTAATTTTTTACAATGACTCTAAGAGCTCAAGCAATTCTTCAAGCTCTTCTTTGAAGTGCTTCTTTTGCTTGTCGCTCATGGTGTCTTTGAGTTTAACAGCGAGATTTGCATACTCATTTATTCGCCTTGCTTGAATATCTATGATGCGCTCGGGCAGCGCTGCGGGTGTAGTGACTATTGCTTGCTGCAACAGTTTAGGTGAAACCTGCTCAGTGCCGCTCAATAACATGGCTTGTTTAAACTGGCTAAAGCGCCTCTGTTCATGTGCACGCCAAACCTGACGCGCAAACTCGCCTTGTTCATAATATTCGTTAATAAGCTCCTTTTGTTTATTACTCAAATCACCAAGCCAACGCTCATAACGGTTAAATTGGTCTCCTTCCTCCCAGTCATCATCCAACATTTCTTTTTCTATGTTGGCTATCAGCATTTCTCGCTGTTCACGGTTAAGCGAATTTAGGTGTGTTTCTAACTTGGGATATACGGCTTCAACGACGGAATACCAATAGTTTCTTGTGGTATACACCATATCTACCAAATCACTCTCCGTCATGGTTTGCCAGCGCTTCAATAGTGATTGGATATGAAATTTGTATTTTGGTAGCTCTGACTGTCGATGCCACGCAACCAAAGATTCTACATCAGCCTCCAGCTTTTCCTCTTGCTCATCCGTCAGCTCAACATAATCGGAAATATAATAACTCGCTAACCATCCTAAGTTGTTATAGGCCAATCTTTGACTACATCCAGCCAAACACAGTAAACATAGCGCCAGTGCTATTAATTTCTTCATCCCATTGCCTCAATTTTTGTTTTTATTACCTTATATTAACGCAGTATCTGCGATTTTAGATTTGTATTTTGTAAATCTGTGTTTCTGGCATTAGAATAACTAACAACATAGTTAGCATAGCTACCTTAAGGAGGTCTATGATGTTAGGCAGGATTTCAAAAGCATGTATCGCCATTGCTCTGTTAAGCCAAGCACCGTTGGCAACAGCTGGATTGGAAGAAGGCATAGATGCACTCAATGCTGGCAGGTTCGAAGAAGCACTACAAGAATTCAATTATTTAGCTGAAATGAATTACGCCCCAGGCATATATCAACTCGGTGTGATGTACGAAGGCGGCTACGGTGTCATCAAAAATCCACGTAAAGCGGCAGAGTTATTTCAACAAGCAGTTAAACTTGGTGAAGCCGATGCGATGTTTGCGCTCGCAGTCATGTATGACGAAGGTCGCGGTGTTAAAAAAGACCGTTCTAAATACGTTGAATTAATGACTAGAGCGGCAAACAAAAACATGCCAGCCGCGCAATTTAACGTAGCGCTGATGTATGCAAACGGTGACGGTGTACCGCAAAGTTACCGCCACGCACTTAACTGGTATGAAAAAGCCGCCGCGAACAACTACACCCTAGCCATGTTTAATTTAGCACTCATGTATTTTCAGGGCTTGGGAGTCGAGAAAAGTATTGAACGCTCGTACGTATGGAACACATTAGCCGAGTTTAATGGTTATGCTGAAGCCACAAAGAGCCGAGTGCTCGACGAAAAACAGCTTTCCCCTTCACAAATCGAACAAGCAAAAGAACTCGCTAATAGTATTTACGAGCGGATTCAAGCCGGCAAATACGTGGCAGAAACACGCACTAAATAGTCTAAGTTTAGATTAAGAAAAAAGTTGATTAACTAAGGCCTCATAAGAGGCCTTTATGCTATTTCACCCTTCAAATTGATTAGAGAATTAATTCAATTGGTATTAATCATTGCCTGTAAACATCTACCATTTTGATCTTCCATGACTCCTCCTTGAGGGATCCAGCCTTGTTTGATTAGTTCATTAACCTCCTTGATTAACCCTTTATAGGTCGCGGTTTTCACTAACGTATATTCCATTTTTTATTTCCTTCGATATTTGTATTAAAAAAGCCTATCTTTTTATCATTGTTGAATCTGCTAACACTAAGGTAAACTAGCACTTCATTCATAATGGTCTTTGAAAATGAACCGCAAAAAGAAAATTTACGAAACCCTAAAGAAAAAAGACAAGCGTGCTAATGCTAAGCTCCACAAAAGCAACAAACCGCGCTACATCTCAAAAGCAGAGCGTGAGAAAATCGCAGCCCAGCAAGAAAGTGAGAAATTAGATAGCGAAGACAACGAGCATTAATAGCCCCAGTTTTGTGTCAGCTCAGCCTACAATTCCTCATTAAAAGTTTTCTTTTTAAATCTGTAAATTAGTTGTACACCGGAAGTTCAAGGGATGCAGCTAATCACGAACCTAACTTTAGAGCCATGTTAGCTTTAAACCTAACTAAAGCAATAATATAGCAGCATCTAAATAGCTCGATACTACTTTTTCCTCAAAAAGAGCCACTCCAATGGCTTTGTAAGCAGCTTTGAATGGCTAAGCAGCATCTTGTTGCGCCATTTAGTGTTATTAGACTGGAGTATAGGCTTTTTATGGCTAAAGGTATAAAAGCCTTCTTCGCCATGATATTGACCCATACCAGAGTGACCTAGGCCACCAAAGGGTAAAGACTCAACTGCCACCTGCACTATGGTTTCGTTGATAGCTAAAGTACCCGTTGCGAGCTCCTTTGACACTTTATTTATGGCGCCCTGAGATTGCGTAAACAAATAGCTCGCAAGTGGTGTGGTGTCGTCTCTAATGTGGCTCATTGCATCATTTAAGTTGGATATTTTTAGAATGGGCAAAATCGTTCCGAATAGCTCCTCTTGCATCACCCTCATACTTCTGTTGACCTGGGTAATGATATGCAGAGGGAGCTGACGATTGTCGCGTGCGGTCTCAGCTTGCCACACATTCGCGCCTTTACTTCTGGCATCAGTAATAATGTCATTTAAGCGCTGAAATTGTCTGTCGTTAATAATTGAAGTTTGGTTTTTTACACCTACTTTCGATTTATATGTTTTTTCGTAGTGCTGTTTTAGCTCAGTAATAAATACGTCGTATTTTTCTTCGTGCACTAATACATAATCTGGTGCAACACAGATTTGACCTGAATTTGAGAGCTTACCCATTAACACGCTCATCGCAGCGCCGCTGATATCGGCGTCATCAAGCACTATAACAGGTGATTTCCCCCCTAACTCTAAGGTGACCGGCGTGAGATTTTTAGCCGCAGCCGCCATCACCTTTTTGCCAACTGCTGTTGAGCCTGTAAATAGCAAGTGATCGAATGGCTGTTCAGTAAACGTTGATGCAATATCAGGCCCGCCTTCAATGACGCACACTTCATTGTCCAATCCTTTAAAAATGGCTCTTATCACCGTATTCACCTTGGGAGTGAACTCGCTTAACTTAAGCATAACTTTGTTACCAGCGGCGAGGGCGGTAATCACGGGAACAATCGCCAACTGAATTGGATAATTCCACGGGGCTATCACGCCCACGACTCCTTTTGGCACAATCTCAATTTTTGCCTTAGATGGTAGCCACTGCGCACCGGGTGAACGATGCTGCACTTTGCTCCATTTGCGCAGGTGCTTCGCGATATAATCAATCGAATTGATGCAAGGCATGATGTCTGCAATCACGGTATCGAATCGACTCCGAGTACCAAAATCCTGATCTGCCGCCTCGACTAATTGATCTTGCCGCTGCAACATGCGTGATTTTATTTCGGTTAATAGGCGTAAACGCTTTTCAAGCGCGGGATAAGGTTCTTGGTTAAAGCGACTTTTTAACTGAGTAAATGTAGCGATTAGGGTGCTGGTATTATCTTCAATCATTATCAGGTCCTGCTAATGTCTAATTCGAATATAGCAAGGAAAAAACAACGGGTCTATCTTCAAAAAGCTAGGTATTACTATAGAGACAGGCTGCGTATGACCGAGTTGCCCTTCGATGGACACAGCCTGTGGAGAATGGCAACTTTAAAACCCTAGTATGCTCCTTGCCAAAGTCAAGGTAACAATTGTAATTAGCCCTATCGCGACCAAGTTTAAAACAAATCCAGCTCTTATCATGTCTTTAATTTTAATCTCACCCGAGCCAAATACGATGGCATTTGGTGGTGTTGCAACGGGCATCATAAAGGCACAACTGGCCGCGATTGCAGCTGGGATAACCCAAGCTAAAGGTGAACCTGTGATTGATTCAGCCACCGGACCAAGTAAAGGCAAAAAGCCTGCTGCCGTTGCGGTATTACTGGTAATTTCCGTTAAGAATGTAATAAGTGCGGCAACAACAAGCACGCCAAGTACTAAGCCCATGGCATCCGCGCCCGCAAGTAAGTTAGCGATGTAATCGGCAAGTCCTGAAGATTTGATCTGTGCTGCTAGTGATAAACCACCGCCAAATAATAGCAAGATACCCCAAGGCACCTTAGCCGCGCTTTCCCAATCTAAAATACGTTCGTCACTTCCCGACTTGGCTGGAAGAACAAAGAGTAACAGTGCAGCCGCAATTGCAATGCCAGTATCTGACAATTTAAGACCCGTAACATCACCAATTAGCGGCCTAAAGATCCAGCATACTGCCGCTAAAATAAATACCGCAAAAACCCCTTTCTCCGCACGAGACATTTCTCCTAGTGCTTTTAATTGGGAAGTAAATAACGACTTAGTATCAACATTAATTTCTTCTTTATCGACCTTGTAAGTCACTTTGGTCAACCAAAACCAAGCAAATGCCAGCATCACCAAAGACAGAGGCACACCAATCATCATCCAAGTGGCAAAACCAATCTCAATTTGATAACTGTCTGATAAATACGCTGCCATTAACGCATTTGGTGGCGTACCGATTAAGGTTGCAATGCCGCCAATGCTTGCACCATAAGCGATAGAAAGTAATAGCGCTTTGGCAAAGCTCTGGCTATCTCCCCCCTGCTCTTTCACCAAGTGAATAACCGAGAGCGCAATAGGTAACATCATGACCGCCGTTGCCGTATTCGACATCCACATGGACAAAAATGCTGTCACGCCCATCATCGCCAAGATCTGTATGCTTGGTTTAGTTCCTGCGAACAACATCGTATTCAGCGCAATACGTTTATGCAGCCCCCACCTTTCCATGGCAATCGAGAGCAAAAATCCACCAAGGAATAGATAAATCAAAGGGTGCGCAAAGGGCGCGGCGACCGCTTTAATAGAAGCAATGCCAACCAAAGGCGAAATAACCAAGGGTAATAAAGAGGCCGCTGGAATAGGTACTGCTTCCGTTATCCACCAAGAGGCTAGCCAAAACGCTAAGCCAGCGGTTCTCCATGCCTCAACCGACATGCCAGATGGTGGCTCAACCGAACAGATCACTAACATAACTAAGGGACCAAGCCACAGAAACAGCTGCGTTTTTATCGTTTTTTTATTCTCTTCTGTCATTGTCTTGAGCCTTTAAAACTTGTATTTTAAGCCAACTGCGATGCTAGTATCGTCTTGCGTTTCAAGGTCGAGCTGCGTTGCCATCACATATAAGTTAGTTTGTTTATCAAAAATATAGTCTGTACCTAGCGTCCACTGAGTTGCATCTTCGCTGTGACGTAATCCGCTTGAGTCCTTGGCAAACTGTAGTTTCGGACGCCAATTATCGTCGAGTTGATAACTTGCACTTAGTACATAACCATTTCCTGATTTGTCTTTCGCTAGATTTTCGCTATCTTGGATAATGGCTCCAAGTTGTAGCTTTTGCCACTTATAAGCCACTGCGATACGTGTAGCAACTAAATTACCAATACTGTCTGTATGGCTTAAGGCAACATAGTAATCTTTACTTTTTAATGCTCGGTCACCATAAATTGCGGTTGCTGCAAATCCGGTTTCATCGTTGCTCGCGTCGTCTTTAGGTGTGTAGCTCAGAGAAAAAGAAAAGTCGTTCCATTTAGGTGAAGAATAGGTAATTGAATCACCAACTCTGTCTTGGCCAGCTAGCACTTGGGCAATATCACTTTGGGTTTCGTTGAATTGATCGATTTTACCTTCACTGAACTTAAAACGCGTGTCGTTCCTGCCCACTAAAACTGTACCAAATTTACCTTCAAGGCCAACATAGGTATTCCTTGCTGAAAATGGCTCGGTGGTATCGTCGTGTTCAAAACCTTTAACTTGTACTTCATATTTGTAGACGAGTTTTAGATCGCTTGATAAGCCGTGAGTACCTTTTACACCAATTCTTGAAAATGGCGCGTCAATTTGTGTGCCCTCTTTGGTATAGCGCATCACCCCTTTGTCGGTGTTGGCAATTTGAACTTCTGCTTTACCATAAATGCTGTAGTCTGCGGCTAGCGCAGAGGCTGATAACGTTGCACTGGCAACTGCCACCGCCACTAAAGATTTACTTGCTGTCATAACTTGTCTCATTTTTTGATTATTGTCGCTAAAGACAACGCAATTCTGAGACCAGAGTTTATTTTTTGATATAAATCAGATATATAAATTAAAACAAAAGATTAACACCAGCTAAATTGTGCGGCTTTCCACACACTTAAATCTATATAGTGTCACTAAACTCACCCATCATCATTGGTGAACATAGTGCGATTTAATCCATACTTGCTCATCTTATCGTACAAGGTTTTTCTCGGTACTTTTAGCAAATTCATCGCATCTTTAATACTGCCTTGGCTTTGCGCCAATGCTTCTTCAATTAACGATTGCTCGTAGTAGCTCACCTTCTCAGCCAAACTCAACGTTTCATCAGACAAATTGCTCTGTATGTTGTTATTCGCAGTCATCGCACCACCGAGTAAAATATGGCGCTCGGCGTGGTTTCTCAGCTCTCGCACGTTTCCAGGCCAATCTTGTGCCAGTAGCTGCGCCTCTAATTCAGGGCTAACAGGCTGCATAGGTTTATGAAAGCGAGTGGCGGCAATGGAGCTAAAGTGTTTATATAGCAGCGGAATATCAGCTTTTCTGGAACGAAGTGATGGGATCATTACTTTGACGAGGTTAAGACGATAAAATAAATCCGAGCGGAATTTACCTTGCGCGACTAAAGTTTGTAAATCCACTTTTGTCGCTGCAACCACCCTGATGTCCAGTGCTATCGCGGTGTTGCTGCCAACAGGCGTAACGCTTCTTTCTTCTAAAACGCGCAGCAGCTTCACTTGTAAAGCCGCAGACATGGCTTCGATTTCATCCAAAAAAACCGTGCCGCCTTGGGCAAAAGAAAACTTCCCCTCGCGAGACTCTTTAGCCCCTGTAAATGCACCACTTTTGGCACCAAATAATTCACTTTCAATCAGTTCTTCTGGTATGGCACCGCAATTGATGGCAACGAAGTTATGATTTGAGCGCTCGCTATGGTCATGTAAGTATCGCGCCACCAACTCCTTTCCAGTACCGGTCTCACCTTCAATCAGTACGTCAGCTGGGGTATCAATTACGGCATCAAGCAAATGTAGCATTTGCTGCATTTGTTTTGTCTCACCTAAGATCCGCACGCCCGGCGCAGACTTTTTCTTGACCTGCGCTTTGAGTTGTCGGTTTTCCATCACCAACCGGCGTTTATCAAGCGCCCTTTCTATGCAATCAAGTAGCGGCTCTGACACAGGCTTTTCAAAAAAATCGTAAGCCCCTTTTTGAATGGCTTTTACCGCCACTTCAACATCCGCAAAGCCGGTTAGAAATACCACAGGTAACTCAGAATCAAACTGCATTACCTGCTCTAAAAATTGAATACCATTGATCTCGGGCATGTTGATGTCACAAAGCACAACACCTTGAAACTGACGAGTTAGCTTTTTTAGTGCAGGCGCCGCACTGGAAAAACATTGCACTGAGTACCCTTCTATTTCGAATAGTTGCTTTAGTGCATCTCGTATACTTTGTTCATCATCGATGATTAACAGTGTTTTCTCTTCAGTCATTTTGCGGATTCTTTGTGTGTAAACTAATTAAAAACTCGGCACCACCTTGAGGATGATTATGGGCACTGAGTTTGCCATGAAATGATTCAATGATCTGCTTTGAAATGGATAGCCCTAAGCCCAAGCCATTACCTGATTTAGTGGTGTAGAACGGTTCAAATATGTTGGATAATGCATGTTGCTTAATCCCTTCGCCTGAGTCAATAATAGACAACTGGATCTTGCCTTCATGCTCCACGGCGCGAATATAAATACACTTGTTATCTTGCTCAACAATGGCTTGGCACGCGTTACTCAAAATATTCACCAAAACTTGCTCAAACTTAAATGGGTCAACCCAGATATTGCACGCAAGCCCCTCACTTTGGATTGCTACACCGTAGCGTTTGAGTTCAGGTCCAACTATAACCAAGGCGTTATCTACTGAGTGTTTAAGGTTGGCCACCAGCATTTTATTATCATGATGCTGGCTAAAAGACTTTAGCTGCGCCACGATTTTATGCACCCGAGTGATTAAAGATTGGATCAGTACCATGTTTTCGACTACTTTGCTCACATCTCCCTTTTGAGCCAACCGTTTAGCGCTGGCAACATATGCACTCATGGCACTAAGTGGTTGATTGATTTCATGGTTAATACTGGCGCTGAGCTGCCCTATAGTCGCCAACTTAGCAGCACGAATAAGTGCATCTTGGGCCTGCTCGAGCGCTTGCTTGCGGCTGGCAACCTCAGCCTCTAGACTGCGTTGGCTGAAAAGCAGCTGCCTATATCCTGTCAGTTTACTCAAAGTGTACTCAACAACAACGAAGAGTATGATTAATATCAGTGCGGTTACCCCAAGCCGCGGCCATTGCGCTGCTTTGATGGGCGCAGTATCATGCAGCAAATAAAGTGTATATTGCTTGTTAAACGGCCTCTTTTGCATCAGCGCGTCGCTGCCATGAGATGAAGTTTTAACTCTGGTTGGTGAAAGTACGCGCCAATCAATCGGAAACAGAGATTCATTTTCAAACTGCCTTGAGGATTCAATTTCTTTGCGCTTTGTAGGGGACAATTCCCCTAACGAGGCTAACCGCCACTGCTCAACATCAGATGCCAGCACAATATTATTGCCGTCCACGATTAAGAAATGACTATCAGTTCCTGTATCAAGCTGGGCTTTATCAGACTCAAATTTACTGGCGTTAACCTTCATCACCACAACGCCCACAAGTGCTCCGTCTTTGTAGACAGACTTAGCAAAATAAAACCCGCGAGTTTTGGAACGTAAACCGAGCGCGAAAGAAACATGCTCGTTGCCCTCGATTGTTTCGTAAAAATAGGGGCGAAAGGCAAAATTACTGCCTTTGTAGCTATGCGGCAAATACCAGTTGCTGCTCGCAATCACAGTTCCACTGAGGTCTAACAGGTAAACGTCTGACGCACCACTGGATATTTGGATGTCCTGAAGGTACCTGTCCAGTTCATTGGTGTCTTTCGTACTTGCTTGCTGTAAGCCTGATTGCACCAACGTACTTAGACTCAATTGAGTTTGGATGGCTTGATAGCGAGTAAACTCAGCCTGAATATAGCTATTGAGCTTTTCTAGGTTAGTTTTAGTTTGTACAAGGACACTTTCTTCGTCCTGTGCCACATTGAACAAGTAGCTTGCCCACAATCCGCAAAATAATAATAAGAGATGAATTAATATCTTAACTGAGAACTTATGTGGCACACGCAACTCCTAATATAACTCATCGAGTCTACCAGAAGCAGAATATCAATTAAATCAAATCTCTCTAAATCAATGTATCACTAAGCACCAAGACCGAAGATAAACAAGGTTTTATCTCCGATCTTGATTTTAAACGTGTTTTAATTCGCGCTAATATTTAGCGTTACATTGCTTGCGGCTTGATAGCCTTGTAGACCGATATACCAAGTACCAGCCTGAGGATTGGAGATCGTACATACCTCATTATTGCCATTTTTGTATGGTCGACATTGGTAGGTGTTAGTATTAGGTTGTGCGCCAAAATTAACATAAAGATCCGCATCTCCCGTGCCTCCCGACGTTGTAATTGTCAGGGTTTGGTATCCCGCAGCAAGTGCTTGACTAAAATACTGCCACTGTCCGCTGGCAACAGAAATACTACCAATGGTTTCGTCAATAGGCGTATTGCCACTCGAGGTATCGTACTGCCCTACCAAACTAACTCCCGAAATCGCATTCCATGCCTCAACCATCACATAATACGTACCAGTTTGCACAGCGGAAATATTGCATTGCTCGTTACTAGACGAGTTAGTGCTCTTGCAGTCATGAGTATCCAAAGTAGGTTTGGAGCCATAGCGAACATAGAGATCGGCATCACCAGTACCACCTGACGTGGTAAAAGTTAAATTAGTTGCACCTTGTGGAACCTCCATGGTGAAAAACTGTTGGCTTTTAGATGCACCGGAAATGCCAGTTTTAGCCACACCATTTTCAAGCTCATTGTTTGGCGGTGGCGGAGGTGTATCCCCCGCGTTTTTACCAAGCTCAGCAACAAATGCCAGCGCGAGTTTTGCAAATTTTTGTGCATGTGTTGAATCAAATTCAGTATCGTTGGTGGTATGAATTTTTCTGTTGATCTCAGACATTCTTGATTCAAATGGCATTGAAGCTGGGAACCCTTGCTGATACCAAGATGCATGATCAGAGCAACCATAGCCGCATTGGTCATAGGCATAGCTTAGGTTTGGCAAATAAGTTTCAATTAATTGGCCTAAGAACTGATTCTGTGCGCTGTTTGTATAGTCTGTCATCATCACAATATCCGCACTACTACCATTGCGTCCAGTCATATCAAACTGTGTCATACCGACTACGTTTTTTCCCTGAGAACTGTACGACTGCGCGATAGCTTTAGAACCTCGAAGCCCAACTTCTTCTGCCGCAAAACCCATGATTTGGATTGTCCGCTGAGGCTGGTACCCATCTTCAACAATAGCGCTTAGCGCTTCGGTCAGCACAGCTATCCCTGAGGCATTATCATCCGCCCCCGGCGCAAGCCCATTTGAGTTAGATTGGTTAATTGAATCAAGATGCCCGCCGATGATAACGATTTCATCACTCAGTTCGCTGCCTGGAATAGTGACAATCACCGAGGGCTGAGCCCAAGAGTGGCTAAAATATTCAACACTAATATCTGAGCGACTTGCTGCAATATCACTCCATGTTTGCTTGACCCATGCAGCGGCATCAATGCCTGTTTGCGAGGTATAATAGCGGTTATAAAAACTAGTTAGCGAGTTGACACTGCTGTCTAAGCTCACTGTACTGACTTTTGAAATTAAGCTGTTAACCCGTGTAGGATTATCGATGCTGTAATTAACCAGTGTCGCACTTGGATTTACGCTTTCTAACTGTGCAAGATAGCTTTGCGCCTGCTCTAAGGAGTCATGGGCGACAAAACCACCGCAGCGGTGATATTCTTCGTGCATAAATGCACTCAGGTGTGCATGTAAGTTTGCGGGTACTTTTAACGCTTTGACTTCGCTGTTTGGTAAAGAAAGCTGCTCGAAGTGAGTACCACGAATAGAATTATGAACTTGGAAATGCTGGCTAGACTTCGCATCCATCGTCACCCAAACCTCTTCAGACGCTTCAGAAAAGCCACTCAAACAGGCAATGCTCAGTAGCATAGATGTAGTTAATTTCATTGTTGTATCCTCAACTCATTTGAATAACAACATGATTTAAGCACTGAGCAAAATAAGAGGATTATTCAAATGAGATAAATTTCTGACTTTATTTAGGCCCTAACAACAAGGGAGCTTGCGCTCCCTATAAGCTGTTACTTAGTTCGCTTTGATATTCAGTGTTACACCGCTTGCTGCGTTATAGCCACGTAAATCAATATACCAAGTACCTTGTTGTGGGTTTGCAATCGTACAAGTCTCGTTGTTACCGTTTTTATAAGGGCGACACTGATAGCTCGACGTTGTTGATTGAGAGCCAAAGTTTACGTATAGATCCGCATCACCTGAACCACCTGAAATACTCACTTCAAGGTTGTTGTAGCTAGCATTTAGATCTTGCGTGAAACGTGTCCAACCGCCAGACGCCACGCTGATATTTGACTCAGTGCGGTCAATTGGTTGAGTTCCACCCGTTGAGCTATATGTACCAGTCAACGTTACACCCGAAATCTGATTCCACGCTTCAACCATCACGTAGTACTTACCAGCTTGAATGTTGCTAATGTCGCAGCTTTCGTTGCTTGTAGACGTTGTGCTATTGCAATCATAGGTGTTTAGCGTCGGACGAGAACCAAATTTCACATAAAGGTCAGCATCACCGCTGCCACCAGAAGTGGTGAAGTTTAGGCTAGTCGCATCAGCTGGCACATCAAGGGTAAAAAACATTTGCTCTTTTGCCGCGCCACTGATCCCAGTACGAGGTTGACCATTCGTCAACTCTTCGTCGCCACCGGGAGGTGGTGGTGGATTTGTATCACAGCTACTGCCAGAGCTTAAGTTGGAGTTAACGCCAACCGCAGCTAGCGCGGCTTGCACATCACCGGGCTCATATCCTAGGTCACATGCTGCGTCCATTACGCCGTTACCAGCTAAGTCCCAGTCAGTATTCGCGGTCCAATACATTTGGTTAGCTTTTGCCATTACGATAAAGGCTTTTTTCGTATCCCAACCTGCCGTAGTTGCTAGGTTGTAAAAAGCTTTGTTGAACACCCCTGAGGTGTGATGAACATCCATGCTGGACGTATAATTAGATTGGTGATCGATTGAGCGACCGTCTTGCGTTGGGTCATTCATATAACGCAGTGCCCCGCTACCTTTAAAGATATCTTGACCAACTAACCAATCATTGCTGCCTTTCATATAAAATTCAGCGGCTTCACCAGCCATATCAGAAAACGCTTCGTTCAAGCCACCTGACTTATAACGGTATACTAAGCCTGAGTTTTGCTCTGTGAAACCGTGACTCACTTCGTGAGCAGATACATCAAGACTTACCAACGGATAGAATGTATTTGCACCATCACCAAATGTCATCGCGCTGCCATCCCAGAACGCGTTTTCATAATTGCTACTATAGTGTACACGCATTTTAAGCTGGAACGACAATGGTGCAGTACCTAGCCAATCGTTGTACATGTTAAATACTACATTGCCAAAATAATGGGCATCGTTTAGCGGTGAGTACGCACCATTAATTTCTTTAACTGTATTTTCTGGGCACGTAAAGCTATGTGCAGTCGAACCACTGCTACCGTGATTTAGGTTGATTGTCTTAACATTCGCATTAGTCATGGTACAAGTGTTGCCTGACTGCGCCACGTCTAAATGATCATAATCAGTACCATACTGATAGCGACCCGTCTTTTGGTTACCGCCTGGACCCGTCGCATTGGCATGCTGCAAGTTGTTGAAACTTTCTAACACTTCACCTGTATTTGCATCAATGATCAAATATGGGCGCTTAGGCTCATCACCATAAGTAACAAAAGTGACTTCATACACTAAACGCGCCGTTGAATTACTATCAAGCCAGATCGCAAGACGAGATTTCTCATTATGCTTTTTAAGCTTTTTGCCTGCACTAAGTGATTGCTTTTCAAACTGACTCAATGCCATTTTGGCATTTAGCTTAGGTTTTACCGAACCGATGTCAGCCGCGATGTTATAAACTGCTGCGCCGTGAGCCTTCTTAAGCGTACCGGCATCGTCAAAGGTTAAAATGACCGAATCGCCGATCACCGGTAATCCTTGATACATTTGTTGGAAACGCTTAGTTACTTCACCTTTTTTACTATTAAAGCTTTTAAGCTCTTTTAGCTGGCTCGCACTTTCTAAGCCAATCAGTACCTCTGGCTGTGTACTTAACACAGTCTGAGAAGCCGATTTAAGCATAGTATTAATGTCAGCTTGCTGATTTAAATATTGTTTTGTCGCAGCCTGAGCACTGAGCGAAGTAAACGCAATCGCACATGCCGTAGCCATAGTTACTGTAGATAATTTCACGAATTACACTCCTAGTATTGTTGTTTTATTGTCCTTTTCATCATCGCTTTACAAGAAGCATTGGATGAAATATGACTGTTTTCTCCTTCAACTGCAGAAGACATGGCAGGCCCATTGGCACTCGCCATGCCTTATTAGACTAGGCAGCAATTCGAATAAATAAACCCCAAAGTTAACATTTTAATAATATTTAATTTACTTTAAATATTTATGCAATGCTTTCATGCATTTGTTTAAAAAACAGACCCAAACTTAATATCTTGAATTAAGTAACAAAACATATATTTGTAAATTTTTTGATACGATATGAGTAAATATGCCAATTTAATCCCTAACCTATCTTTAAAATCATTATGTTGTATCAAAACATGTAGTAACTACTCGGTAATTCTTTCTGGCTAGTGCTTCATTTATTCAATCT
This sequence comes from Pseudoalteromonas galatheae, assembly GCF_005886105.2. NCBI lineage: Bacteria > Pseudomonadati > Pseudomonadota > Gammaproteobacteria > Alteromonadales > Pseudoalteromonadaceae > Pseudoalteromonas > Pseudoalteromonas galatheae. The sequence continues at coordinate 24,106 of NZ_PNCO02000002.1, read as the reverse complement.
TAGAATCCACGGAAATCGGAATTATCCATAAAATTCAATAGATTAAAAAGCTCTTTCTGTCGGTATAACACTTGCAGTTTGAATAATTACAAGCTGCAACGAATTTAGGAGGAGTAATGGGTAATCTTGAAATATTATCCTATGCAGATCATAGAGTTGGGGCTGTTCTAACAGGGAGAGTAGCCGCAGAAAAATTGCAAAATGAATTGCTAAATAGTCACCTTGTTCAGCATGAGCATCTAGAATTGGTCAATCCGAATGATAAGAATGCTGACAAAAAGCTTGAATCTAAAAGCGAAAGTCGTCTTGCCAAAAATATGCTCAATTGGCATTTGTACCTTGGCAGTATGGGGGTGATATTAGGCTTTCTCATCGCCGGACTGTTAGTGAGCTACGGCCCCGCTTTTACACAAGCGAATCCTTATTTGACGTTTATCGCTTTACTAAGCCCCGGCTTATTTATAGGGCTATTTGCTTCAGGCCTTATTTCTTTGCGTCCAGATAAAGATGCATTTAATCAAGCAGTAATGAATAAAATCGCAGAGGGCAAATGGCTGCTCATCATCAAAACGAATAATGAAGCGCACCGGAGCAAGCTCATATCGTTTTTCAAAAACACTACCAAAGCAGACGTTTTAAACTAAAACAAGAGGTAACCTACATGGAAATTTTTAATGCAATAAAGCAAGATCATGATCATCAACGCGCCCTTTTGAATATGTTGGCTGACACTTCTGGTGATTCAAAAGTCCGTGAAAAGTACTATAAAGAGTTGAAAGACGCGCTAGAAGCGCATGCCATCGCAGAAGAAAGGTACTTTTACGCCCCGTTAATGGAAAGCGACATGACGATCGAAGACTCTCGCCACGGTATCGCCGAGCATCATGAGATTGATGAGTTAATTGAAGCACTGGATAAGACGGAGTTTTCCGATCCTAGTTGGCTAACTAAATTGAAAAAACTCAAAGACAAAGTTGAGCATCACTTAGCTGACGAAGAGCAAGCATTTTTCCAACGTGCAGGTAAGGTACTTGATAAAAGTGAAAAGTCGCAGCTTGCAGATGAGTATCAAAAAGAGATGGAAGAGCAGCTATAGCTTTCTATGCCCACAACATGTTGTGGGCATTTACTTTGCTAGATTTTGGTAACCGATACCATCACAGCAATTTACCAATTAATACCACTCCAAGCATGAGCAGTAGTCCGTTCATCACCAGCAAAAATTGCTTTTTAGGCAAGCGTTTCGCAAGGTACACGCCGAGTCTATTACCGAGCAATGCTAAAGGTGTAAAACAAATAGCAAGCAGCACATGTTGCCACTGTAACAACCCAGTTGCAGAGAAGGTCGCCAACTTAATCACATTCATCAGTGCAAATAGTACCGCAACCGTTGCGATATAAGCCGTTGGCTCCAATTTTCGAGCGTTAAAATACACCATAAGTGGTGGGCCGCCAGCATGAATTAAGGTGGTGGAGATACCAGCTGCTGTAGAGGTGCTCGCGGCCAGTAACCTTAAGTGCCCAACACTTTCAGGTGTATTTTTAATAAGTAGGCTTTTAAGCGCAAATATTATGCTCATCGCTGCAATCACAACCGTCAGCCAAAATTCACTGACGCCCTGAAGAAAAAGCGTTGCTAAAGCTATCCCGACTAGCGTACCTGGCAATAACCGCTTTAGTTCCGTCATGTTCCATAACCGCCAGTAACTCTTCAGACTAAAAACATCCGCCACGATAAGTAGCGGAAGCATCAACGCAATGGCGTCCCTAGGATTCAACACCATCATCAAAATTGGAACAGAAAACGCCCCTAATGCGCCTGCAAAGCCAGACTTTGAAATACCACTTAGCAGAACGACAAGGGCAATTACTGCAAGTTGAATTGGTTCTGTCATTCTTCAATTCCTTTAATTTGAGGCGCTGAATTTATTAATTAAGTAATAAAAACCACAGCGCTTCAACATCTGTTACTGCAGCAACCTGCATGTTGTCACCGGCATTCAGGCCGATACCGTCTCCTTGCTGAAATGCCTCACTATCGAGCGTCACTTCGCCGCCAACAATGTGCAAATAGGCTTTTTGCGTGTGCGCATTCAGTTGAATCTGTTGACCTTGATGTAGCTGCAAACGGTGTATTTCAGCTTCAGCATTGATACTCAGAGTGCCCCCCACGCCTGTAGGCGTAACAATTGGCGTAAGTGCACTACTCTGTTTAATTTGAATTTGTTCATAACTCGGCGTTATGCCTTTAAGCTTTGGCTCTATCCAAATTTGTAAAAAATGGGCAGGCGCTGTCTTTGAAGCATTATATTCTGAATGAAGAATGCCACTACCTGCGCTCATTCTCTGAACTTCACCTGCCGCCACAGTAAACTGATTGCCCATACTATCTTGATGTGCTAATTCACCGTCAATGACATAGGAAATAATTTCCATATCTCGGTGACCATGAGTATCAAAGCCATGACCACCAAGTACGGTATCATCATTGATCACCCTAAGATTACCAAATCCCATGTGGGCGGGATCATAATATCGACCAAATGAGAAACTATGTTGGCTTTGTAACCAACCAAAATCTGCTTTACCTCTATCTTGTGCTTTTCGAATATATCGCATGTTTCGCTCCAAACGCATGTTGATGATCTCAGTCTATTGCCTGTTTGAAACGGATAAAATTTGATAATTTAACATCAACCATTCTACTCAATAGAATCTTCCAGCTGCATGCACTGATATCTTAATTCACCAATAAATGCGCGCGCGGCGGGCCCAAGCCTGTCACCATCTTTAAAAATGAGATGAAGCTGTGCTTTACGCTGACTATGTTGTGATAGTGGTAGCGGTTTCAAAACGCCAGAGTCTAGTTGCGTTTTGATAGCCGGAATGGGCAACCAAGCAAATCCTAAGCCTTGCGCTATCATATCTATCGAGGTTGTCATATGGCTCACCGTCCAACGTTGATGCGCCCCCAACCAACCTTCATCTTTTTTACGCGAGATTGCAGAGTCTCTTACTACGATTTGACGATGGGACTTTAAGTCCTCGAATGTAAGCGCGCGACCAAATTGGTGTAATGCGTGATTGGGATTTGCCACTGCAATAAACTCGATTTGGCACAACTCTTCACTGAACCCGTCTTGCAAAGTCACAGGAGAAATGGCGATGTCTACGTCAGTATTTTGCAAAAGTTCAGATGCACCCGTTAATACAGACTCAACTAACTCGACACGCAGCAAGGGATATTGTGCAGATGTATTTTCTAGCACTTTATAGAGCACCTGCTGTGGAAAAATTTCATCGACCGCTATGCGCAGTTGACTCTCGACTCCCTCGCCCAGCGTCTGACCAACCGCTTCCACTTTTGCCGCTTCTTCCAATAGATAATTGGCACGGCGCAGCATCATTTCGCCCGCTTCGGTCAACAAGGTCTTTCGCCCTTCGACTCTAAAAAGCTTAACACCAAGGCCCTCTTCAATTTTATGGACCGCAGTGTGGATACTTGACTGGCTTTTATGTACTTCTTTGGCAGCTTGATTAAAACCACCATATTCGACAACGGCTCTAAACATGCGCCATTGCTCTAATGTCACTCTCAACATACTGATCTAACCCAATATTTATACGCTATCGTTCAATAGCTGATGGTTTATCTTCACAATTTTCACCATGGCAGGTATTAAGATCTTCTTGTGCTTTTTCGTCCGCCTGCAGCACTTGTTTGAGGTCTGCCATACGCTGACGAATCGCAATACCATAACTTTCATCGTCTCCCCACACATCAGCGAGCATATGCATAGATTCAACATCGTGTTTGGTAAAGAGGTGGCCCGCTCGTGCAACATCTTCTTCACTATGACCCAATAACTTGAGCGCCTGTTCACCTAACTTCACAGCAGAGACAAAGGTCTCTCGCTCAAACGCTGTGACACCCAACTTTATCAATTGGTAGGCATGACGACGGTCAGTCGCACGAACCACGAGTTTTAGATGAGGGAAGTGTTGTTGCGCCAACCTGACGATTTCGAGGGTTTTATCTGGTTCATCAATCGCCACAACCAGCATTTGCGCCTCGTGAGCCCCTGCGGCTTCAAGCAAATCTAATCGTGCACCATCGCCATAAAACACTTGATTGCCAAAGCGACGTAGTAGCTCAATTTGACTTGGACTGTGATCCAAAATCGACAAATGATAGCCCTGCGCGTGGAGCAAACGTCCTATCACTTGACCAAAACGCCCATAGCCGATCACTATGACGTTTTGTGTTGCTTCCATCGTCTCTAAGCTATCTTCTTCATGAGTAGTATTGGTCTGACGTTCAACGATTTTGTCATAAAGAATAAAAATGAGGGGCGATCCGAGCATAGATACCGCAACAACCAACGTAACTAACGCGGCTTGATCTGGAGTTAAGATTGCTAAACTGCCAGTAACCGAAAGTAGTACAAACGCGAACTCTCCGCCTTGACACAGGGCAGCAGTAAATAACCATGTCGCTCGCTGGTGCAGTGAAAACGCCATCGCCAACAAATATAAAATCACTGCCTTTAACCCCATTAACAGCAGCACTGAAGCCAAAATAAATGACCACTTTTCAGCTAATAAAGCAAAGTCAATTGATGCGCCGACTGTGATGAAAAATAGCCCAAGTAACAGCCCTTTAAACGGCTCGATATCGGCTTCTAATTCATGGCGAAATTCACTTTCCGCGAGGACGACACCCGCGAGAAATGTTCCAAGCGCAGGAGATAAACCAATACTTTGCATCAATAACGCAGTTGCGATAACGATAAATAGCGCCACCACGGTAAATAATTCGCGCATTCGAGTGCTGGCGATATATCTAAATAACGGTGCAGCGACATAGTGCCCAGCAGCGATAATAGCTAAAATGACAAAAACAGAAATAGCCACTTGAAGGTAAGTCGGAAAAGCGTGTAATAAATTTCCGTGACCATCACTCACAGCCAAATCACTAAATGCTAACAACGGCATAATCGCGAGAATGGGGATCACGGCTATATCTTGAAATAACAACACCGAAAACGCATTTTGACCGCCAGATTGTTTAATCAAGCCTTTTTCATTTAAGGTTTGCAGTGCAATGGCGGTAGAAGACAGTGCCAACATTAATGCAATGGCTAATGATTGCTGCCACAAAAAGCCAAGCGCTAAATCAATCGCGAAATAGAGTACAGCCGTTGTTATAACCACTTGTAAACCACCTAGACCAACTATAGAGCGACGCATCGTCCATAGCCTTTTCGGTTGTAACTCCAGTCCAACTAAGAATAGCATCATCACTACACCAAACTCGGCAAAGTGCATGACGTCGGTTTGCTCCCCCACAAGATGAAGAAGGTGAGGACCAATTAAGATCCCTGCCAATAAATATCCAAGCACAGAGCCAAGCCCTAGCCGTTTAGCGATTGGCACCGCAAATATCGCAGCAGCCAAATAGATAGTCGCGAGCAGTAACATAATAAAAAACACCTGTTGTTGTTATCGTCTTTATTATGTTCAGGGTAAATGAATTTATCCAGTATTCGTTCTAAAAAACAAAATATAAATGAGTAAAAAACCTGAAATTAATCTTGTAAATCCGAATATATAGTGGGATGGCAGATCTGCATCAAAATACTTGGATCTGGCACCGCTACAAAGCCAAATTTTTCATATAAAGTATGCGCATCAAGAGTCGCCAACATAAAGCGTCTCAGACCTTGTAGCTCTGGATGTTCAACCACAGCTTGAACAATCGCTTTGCCTACCCCTTTACCTCTAGCACTTTCATCAACTATCACGTCGGCAAGATAGGCAAAGGTGGCATAGTCAGTTATCACGCGACAAAAGCCTTGAAACTCGCCTTTGTCATCCAAATAAATGAAACTCAGGCTATTTTGAATGGCTTTTTCTAGCAAAGCTTTAGGCATCTGTTTTGCCCAATATGAATTTGAGAGTAGCGCATGAATAGTATCAAGGTGGCGCAAAATAAGAGAAGTATCATTGGTTATCATTATTGTCCCTGTTAACAGCAAAATAGAACTAAAAATTAAGCGATTTTTAGCGAGAAGCAAAGTGAAATTTTCACAGTCATAAATCTTTCATTATTGCGTCACCCTTCCGTCAATAACACAGCGTAGTCTGCTCTGTGAAGACTCCCCTTGATTGATTTAGAGTTGTTGGCAGTGTTGACTCAGTTGACACTGCTTTTTTTTGCTTGATACCAAACATAAAAAACGGCGCTCTAAGCGCCGGGAACCAAGCTTTTAATAACTAACCTAAGTTTATTTGATAGGTTGGCGGTTGATTGAGTCTATTACCAAGTCGAGACAACCCTTTCCACCACGCAAATCCAAACAACAACATCGCTACAATCCAAAGCGAAGCACTCGTTGGCGAGGTGCTTAACTGGCTAGCTTGGTAGACTAAAGTCGCCATGATATAAGCAATTGAGGTCGTCCAGCCAATAACAAGCCACATCCACTTACCGCCTGATTCACGTTTAATTGCACCTAATACCGCTACACAAGGAGTATAGAGCAAGATAAAGACAAGATAACTAAATGCACCGATTTGACCATTAAATTTCGCGGCCATTGCGGTGAGTAGCGCAGTACCACTTTCTGCGCCAGACTCTAATTCGTTAAGTCCCAACGGATCACCAAGGTTTGCAATAAGATCTTTACTATTGTCCACTATCGTCATCAGCGCTTCTTTTAACGCAGCCAACAATGAAAACTCTCCCCCTTCATCTGCAGCACCGGTGTAAAGCGCATCTAAAGTGCCAACGATAGCTTCTTTGGCGAACATACCAGTCACAACACCAACTGTAGCAGGCCAGTTTTCCTCTTTTAACCCAATCGGCTCAAAGATTGGAGTGACCACTTGTGCAGCCTTAGCCAAAAGTGATTTATCTGTATTCTCATTGCCAAACGAACCGTCGGTACCAATCGAGTTTAATGCACTGAGTAAAATAACCACCATGACAATTGTTTTGCCAGCACGTTTGATAAAGCCGCTCAGGCGCTGCCAAGTAGTGATGAAAATATTGCGCCAAATTGGCATATGATACGCGGGCATCTCGGTAAACGAGGGTAATTTTTGCGTTTTGAATACTTGCTTTCTAAATAAAAAGCCAGAGCCTACCGCAACCACTATGCCAAGCAAATACAGGCCAAAAACAACATTAGCTCCGTTCGTTGGAAAGAAAGCCGCAGCAAATAACGCATATACCGTCAAACGCGCGCCGCAAGACATAAATGGCGCCATAATAATTGTCAGTAATCTATCTGACTCTCGGCCCATCGTTCTTGACGCCATAACCGCAGGCACATTACAGCCGAATCCAACAATCAAAGGAACAAAAGCATTGCCAGGTAGACCAATAGATGACATCAAACGGTCAATCACAAACGCGGCCCGAGAAAGATATCCACTGTCTTCCAAAATGGATAAACACAGATACAGCACAGCAATAACAGGGATGAAGGTCGCCACCAATTGAATACCTGCGCCAAAACCATCAGCCAATAACACACCCAGCCATTGAGGTGCGCCAATATCTGCCAGCAGGATCTTTACACCATCGATGAGTAAGGCACCCACGGCGATGTCAAAAAAGTCGATAAATACAGCACCAACATTAACCGCAATAGTAAACATTAAATACATCATGGCTAAGAAAATAGGCACACCAAGCCAACGATTGAGCACGATTTTATCAAGTGTTTCTGTCGTATCTGCACGTTTTGGCGTAATGATACTTACGCCATCAGCCAATTTTTTTACTGCTTGGTGACGGGCGACCGCTTTTTCGAGGGGATCACTGCTGGTGCTTTCGACATTTGCAGCCACAGGAGTTTTAGGAAAACGAGTGATCTGCGCGAGTTGTTCCAACAACGCTTCTTGTCCTGTACCTTTAGCGCCGTGGAAAGGCACTACAGGTAATCCTAACTGTTCAGAGAGTCTTTTTAAATCTAGCGTTCTCCCGCGCTGAGTTGCAACATCAACCATATTTGCAACAACGAGAATTGGTTTACCTAACTCTTTCAGTTGGGAAGTTAATACTAGATTTCGCTGTAAGTTAGCGGCATCCACGATGTTAATGATGACATCAGCTTCATTTTGCTTTAGGAAGTCACACGCGATTTGCTCATCTTGGCTTGGCTCAATTTGCTCCATGCTATAGAGACCGGGTAAATCTACCAATTCTACGTTTGTGTTTTCTAAAGCAAAATAGCCGAATTTTTTCTCGACAGTTACCCCTGGCCAATTCCCTACTTTTTGTTTAGAGCCGGTCAGGCGATTAAATAATGTGGTTTTCCCGCAGTTCGGGTTGCCCACTAACGCAATTTTCATACGTGAGCCCTTTATAACTATAAAACTTCAATTTCAACGAACTGTGCGTCGGCCTTACGCACGCTCACAAAGGTATCGCCAATTTTCACTTGTATCGGGCATCCAAGTGGTGCGACGTTAATGACTTTTATTTGCTCACCGGGAATAATTCCAAGTGCCATTATTCGACTTAATAACGCAGTATCTGGATGGGTAAGAGAAGTGATGGTTGCTGCGCTATTTTTGGAAAGTTTATCTAATGTCATTGATTATGAGAACAATTTGCAATAAAAGTATGGCGCATCATACCCCATCAGCTATTTTCTTTAAACCAGATTGAGATAATAAACTATTATTACACGCCGAATGAAGGTGCCTGCGCACCTCAATATCAGCATAGACATAACCTCAAAATGACATAGAAGCGGCCGAACTTTTAATAAAGCTCAATTAAGGTATGGCCAATGTTACTTTAATAAAGTGGGTAGTACGGCTAAGACTTCATTTATAACTAACTCGGTAATCGTCGAGAAATTATTCCTGCCAACAACAACAGTATGCTTGATACTACCAAACAAGCCGCCAAGCCATACTCCAAAAAGATCCAACCTGATAGTACTGTACCAATTAGTCGCCCAATAGCGTTCGCCATATAATAAAAGCCAACATCAAGTGACACTCCATCACTATCAGCCAAACTTACAATAAGGTAACTATGAAGGGATGAATTGATAGCAAACACAATGCCAAAGAGCAAAAGTCCAACGACTACCGCTAAGCTTGTCCAGAGCTGTGCTTGAAGTGAGATAGCAATCAACAGCGGAATAGCCGCTAAATATAACGCCCATCCACTGACTTTACTTGGTGTTGATGCAAACTTATCACGACTAATAAATCTAGGTGTTGTTGATTGCACGATGCCATAACCGATAACCCAAGTAGCCATAAAACCACCAACCCACCAATGATCCCAACCGAACTGCTGTGATAAAAAGACCGGAAGCGCAACCACAAACCAAACATCCCGCGCGGCAAATAAAAACAATCGCGCAGCAGACAAAATATTAATTGCTCGGCTTTTTGAAAATACATCACTAAATTTGGGTTTACTTTTAGCCTTACCTAAATCGCTTTTTAAGCTGATCAGGCTAAATAGCCAAACTAATAGCAACATGATTGCCATCAACCACATCGCGCCGGTAAATCCAAGTAAGGTAAGCAACAACCCCCCAAGAAAAAATCCGACGCCTTTTAGTGCATTTTTAGAGCCGGTAAGTATTGCAACCCACTTAAATAGCGTGCCTTCTTCACCCGATTTTACAATGGCCTTTATCGCACTTTTGGCACTCATTTTATTAAGATCTTTCGCGATACCAGAAAGCGCCTGCACGGTCATAACGTAAGGTACGCTTAGCCAGTGCGTTGGTACAACTAACATCAATAATGCAGCTATTTGTAAGCCTAAGCCAATATTCATAGTGCGGTTTAAGCCAATACGTGCACCAAGCCAGCCTCCAATTAAATTGGTGACAACACCAAAAATTTCATAAAAGAGAAATAGCATGGCGATTTCAAGCGGGTTATAACCCAATTGATGAAAGTAAAGTACCACCAACATTCTGAGCGCACCATCAGTCAAGGTGAACGCCCAATAGTTACCTGTCACAATAAGGTATTGCTTGATATCTTGAGGTAAGGTGCTCAGCTGCATAATGTTTTATTCGCCTAACGATAAACCAACTTTGCGTACTAATTCCGCGGTACGATTTGCATAACCCCACTCGTTGTCATACCACACGTATAATTTAACCTGAGTACCATTAACCACCATGGTCGACAAAGCATCCACGATGCTAGAGCGCGGATCTGTTTTATAATCGATAGAAACTAAAGGCCGTGATTCATATCCTAAAATTCCTTTAAGCTCAGTAGCAGCAGCTTGCTCCATCCAGTGATTAATCTCTTCTACTGTGGTTGGCCGTTCGACCTCGAACACACAGTCTGTTAAGGATGCATTCGCCAATGGGATACGAACAGCGTGGCCATTTAACTTACCTTTTAATTCTGGAAAAATATGGGTGATTGCAGTCGCTGAACCAGTTGTTGTCGGAATTAAACTCATGCCACAGGCTCTCGCGCGGCGTAAATCCTTATGTGGCGCATCCAAAATGGTTTGCGTATTGGTGATATCATGGATTGTGGTCATTGAGCCATGCTTAATACCTATTTTGTCTTGTAGTACTTTAACAACAGGTGCTAAACAGTTTGTAGTACAAGATGCTGCAGTCACTATTTCATGTGGCTGTTCATCATAAATATGCTCATTCACACCCATCACTATATTTAGCACGCCGTCTTCTTTGACTGGTGCAGTAACGACAACCCTTTTAACACCCTGATCTAAATATTGTTGTAGTAGAGCTTTGGTTTTCATTTTACCAGAGGCTTCTATAACTACATCGCATTGTGACCAGTCAGTATCAGCAATGTCTTTATTTTGGGTTACCGATAACTGATGACCAGCTATTATGATATGGTCATCTTGATGAGAAACTGCGTGTGCCCACTTGCCATGCACCGAGTCAAACTCCAATAAATGGGCAAGTGTCTCGGCGTTGCCCGCAGGATCGTTAATTTGTACAAACTCGATTTCAGGCCAGTCAAAGCTCGCGCGAAGCGCCAAACGTCCCATTCTACCAAATCCATTGATCCCTACTTTAATCGTCATAAACCCTCCAATATCAAATTATTAGTTACAGCAAGCCACCATACGTGTTGGGCGCTCACCCATCATGTTGAGTCTTCCCAACTCTACCTCAATGTATTCTGGTTGATTAACCACGGTTGCTTCTATCACCGCTTTCATCCATGGCTGCAGCCTTGGGTTTATGGAATAAAATACCCATTGCTTTTGCTTACGATCACACACGATCTCTGCTTTCTTAAGCTGAGCCAAATGTCGTGAAACTTTGGGTTGGCTATCTTGTTCAAGCGCGACCATTAGCTCGCAAACACATAACTCACCTTCTAGCATTAGCATGGCAAGCGTTTTTAAGCGGATCTCATCTGCTAAAGATTTATAAAATTGAAGAGGTGAAAGCTGCATCATCCAAACATAATAAGTTTATTATATAACAGTATTGTTATGCAATTATTGCGTTGTGTCAAACCAATCTTCCTTCATTTTCGATTAGAGAAACCAACACTTTCTATTTAACTTGAGTTCAGGATAAGTAAAGATCTAACTCATTGCTTTAACATCACTTTAAGTAATTTTCTCATCTAACCAAAGAGTTGCGGGGCAACATCGCTTCCACGTGCTGCTCTGGCTAAGGTACCTACCTCCATTCGGCAAGGCGATTTACGCACCAATAGCTGGCTGCTAAAAGCGATGAAAGGAGCTTTTCCTGAGGCTGGGAAAATAGAGAAATTACTGAAGCATTAACTGCTTGCTCTCTGGTTAAGGTGGGAAGATGAAGTATAGGAGCAAAGATTAAACGCTTGCAGCGAGAGAAGGTCTCTCGCTGCATGACGGTTAATTAATGACCTGTCTCATAATCAATATGAGCAGAGTTTGTTGTCTCGTAAGTACCGTCAGTGTATAGAATAGTTGCCGTAGCATTATATTGGCGATAAGCGCGAATAGTCATATAACATGTTGTGCCGCCAGAACAGCTCGCATCACCGTTCCAAATCACTTTACTGATCGGTTTTGATGCGTTAGCAATGTAAAATTTACCGCTAGTCGAGTTACCAAAAGAAAAGTCTAGTCCAGAGCAGTGATTACTTCCATTTCCCCATACGTTTCCGCCTGATTTAACATTCAAAGAGCATCGTAAATCAGCTGCCTGAGAATCAAGTGACAATGTACCGAGTAAAACTAGTGCTGAAGCTATTAATGTTGTTTTCATTATTATTTCCTTTAATCTATTTGTAATAACAACCAAGACACCTTGGTTAAAAATAAACTACACAATAAAAATAAAAATTTCAATTTTTTAACCAAGGCAAACTAAAAATTTACAAAGAAAATAAAAAATAGCAATTAGATCAGGTTCATTGCTTGATTTAAGCAAGGCATAGGCTACATAAGAAATTATCGGCTTAAGAAAAAAGGCCGCAGCGGCGGCCAAACACATCATGGGTAAAACAATGTAGGGATGTACTGTGAATACACGACCATTGTATGTGACTTATTATAAATTAAAATCACATTATAAAGATCAATATCATCGCTTTTTTCGAACACTCAATTTTCTACGACACTCGTGATACAATTGCTGGATTAAAAATTACAACTAATTAACTATGCCATTACTTTGGGTTGTTACTTTACTTTGGGCGTTCTCGTTTTCGTTGATTGGTGTCTATCTGGCAGGTCAGGTCGATGCTTGGTTTAGCGCTTTGTCCAGAACCTTACTTGCAGCGATTGTGTTTATTCCATTTTTGAAATTGAGTTCAGTGAATAAAGAGTTGATAATCAAGCTGATGGCAATAGGTGCAGTACAGATTGGTCTGATGTATGGCTTTTACTATCATTCCTTTTTATACCTAAGCGTACCTGAAGTGTTGCTATTCACTGTGATGACACCCATCTATATTACTGCACTCAATGACTTACTAAACCGCTCGTTCAACGCCACTTTCTTGCTGTCTGCACTCATTGCTATTGTTGGTGCAATCACCATTAGATTTACTGAGCTTACTAGCGACTACCTTTTTGGCTTGCTATTAGTTCAAGGTGCAAATCTTTGCTTTGCAATCGGCCAAGTAAGTTACAAACGCTTAAGTAACCATTACCAGCTGGTACACCATCAAAGCTTCGGTTTTTTCTTTATTGGCGCCTCTTTAGTGCTCACCATTGGATTTATGCTATTCGGCAATCCTCAGCAACTCCCAAGTGATAATCTACAATGGGGAATACTGATTTATTTAGGCTTGATTGCTTCAGGCGTAGGGTATTACGTCTGGAACTTAGGACTGACCCGCGTCTCGGTGGGTGAACTCGCAGTAATGAACAATGTGCTGATCCCAGCTGGGATTATTGTCAATTTGCTGATTTGGAACCGAGAAGCAGACCTAGTTCGCCTGGGTATTGGCAGTGCCATTATTTTTGCGGCGCTTATCTATAGTAAAAAAGAGAGCTAAGCAGGCTATGACAAAAATCGTACAACTATTCCCTCTTTGGGCCATTATTTGCTCAGTAATAGCGTATCTTTTCCCAACTCTATTTAGCGCATTTAAAAGCGGCATTATTCCGTTATTAATGTTGATCATGCTGACAATGGGTTTAACCCTCACTACAAAAGACTTTTTACGCGTACTCGACAACAAAAAAGCCATTTTCGTCAGCGTGCTGCTTCAATTTACAGTGATGCCAAGTGTTGCCTACTTGATTGCCACCACAATGAGCCTAGAAACTGACTTATTAATTGGTATGATTTTAGTGGGCACGGTTGCTGGCGGCACAGCTAGTAACGTTTTGTGTTATCTCGCCAAAGGAGATGTTGCGTTATCGATTTCTATGACCGCGATTAGTACTTTACTCGGCGTGTTCTTAACACCACTAATTACCACATTGATGATTGGCCAAGTGGTTGATATTCAGTTTTCTGATATGTTGATCAGCCTGCTAAAAATTGTACTACTTCCGGTGACTGTGGGCGTTGCTTTCAATACCTTGTTTGCCAAACCACTAACGCACTCTGTTATCAAAACAACTCCGATACTGCCTTTACTTTCAATGCTTTCAATCGTTTTTATCATTGCGGTGATCGTTGCTCTTAATCAACCTAAACTTCAAAGCATTGGGCTCGTTATGCTGGTTGCCGTGATCCTGCACAATACTACAGGGCTACTTTTGGGTTATTTCATTCCAAAACAGCTCGGTTTTGACGAGAAGGTATGTCGCACCATGGCCTTTGAGGTGGGTATGCAAAACTCGGGGCTTGCTGTTGCGCTTGCTATGAAGTTCTTTACTCCTGCAGCGGCCGTAGCAGGCACCCTATTTTCTATTTGGCATAATGTAAGCGGCTCGATATTAGCAGGAATATGGCGAAGAAGCGCCACCAGCTCATCTGATAACAATAAAGCCTAATATCAAAGGTTAGGCTTTATTGTAATTGCTTATAAAAGTGAATTTTGCAATCCGATGAGCCGTTGATTTGTTCACATTTTACAATCTGGTAATCGCGGCTTATTAGCATCAATAGCATGTTTTTGAATAGGTTTCTCGACTTTACTCTAATGGCGCTATAGCCTTGCGCTTTGCACCAAGTTTCTTGCATCACCAACAGCTGCTTGGCAATACCTTTGCCGCGATATTCGGGGATGACCGCGCCTAACCAGCTATAAAACTCGTTATTTGGTAATTCGTGACCTAGCTTATACCCTACAGGCTTGCCTTGAGCGTACGCCACCAGCAACAAGTGCTGTTTATCTCGCAGTTTATCTACGACTTCCTCACGCTCTCTTGGCGTAGCAAATTCAGGAATTTGGATTTCTATTGCGAGGAGGTCATCTATCGAGCCGACTTTATATTCTAGATTCATATTAATGTCTGTGTAATTGAAAAGGTATCGCCAACTGTCACTTCGGCATAAGCGCCGTTAATCAGCGTTAAATTCGGCGCTTGATGGCCAATATCTACATCGTATAGCACTGGGAAATCAAAACCAGTAAAGACGTTTTGCAATGCATCTAGGTGCGTCCAGTCGCTATCTTTTGCTAGTGGCTCTGGATTTCGACCAATCAAAACTCCAGCGACTTTCGAAAACCAACCTCGTAATTTAATACTTTGCAGCGCACGATAGTATGCCGCTGGCGGCATTTCGCCATTTTCAAAATATAAGATAATCGACTCATCAGGATGCGTCTGTGAAAAAGCGTCCAGATCAAAATATTCCGTACCAGCCAATAACATGTGAATATCCAAACAGCCGCCTAATAATCGACCAGCAAACTGCTGCCGATGATTTCCATTGGCCAAAATACGCCATTGAGTGGTCGCGGACAAGTTAAATCCAGCATCGGGAAAATCAACAAAATTGAGTGGCTCAGCTTCAAAATGTGTCGAGGGAAACTGCGTAAAAGAGTCATTAGGCGCACGCCTCAAATGGTTAAAAAGTCCAACCGTTAACGCGTCTTGTTGATGGACATTTAATTGCATAAGGTTAGTTGCATGCACACTTGCCCAGCCTAGTTTGCAAGTCACTGCGCTCAGCAAAGTGCTGACATCAGAGAAACCAATGAGCCATTTTGGCGGAGCATGCGCCAACTTTTCCCAATCAAGTAATGTCAGTAAATCCATTGCAATTGCACCGCCCCATGGCGGCATAATCGCGTCTATTGTGTCATCGAGTAAATATCCCATAAGCTCATTAGCACGGGTTTTGACATCTGCGCTAACGTAGTTGTGGTTATCTCGCAGGCATTCACCAACCACGAGTTCAAAACCTTGTTGCGCGAGATAATCCAAAGCGTTGTCTAATCTCGCGTGCATAGCAGCAGGTACGCCCGCTGAGAATGCCGTGATCGCAATTTTACTGCCCGCTTTCAACGGTTTGGGATACTTCATCATGATTTCCGTTATTTTTTGCTTATCCTACCTGAATTTCCGCTTTTGCATACTTTAAATTCTCTCGTTTCGGGCGAGCGATTAAGTATAAAAAGGTTAACGGCCCCAAGCGCCCAATCAGCATTAAAAAGATGATTACCGCTTCACCGGGTTCGGACAATGAGCCGGTGATCCCTCGAGACAAGCCAACCGTGCCTAACGCCGACACCGCTTCAAACGTGATATCCGTTAAATTTGCCTGCTCGGTGATCGTCAAAATAAGGGTTGCGAGCATCACAGTAAAAAAGTACACCACGGTGAGGCTAAGCGCCTTAAATACCGTTTCAGGCGAAATTTGTCTGTGTCCGATAGCAACTTGTCCCCGGCGTCTAAGATAAGCGTAAGTTGCCATTAATAGCACCACAACCGTGGTTATTTTAAGACCACTGGCCGTACTCATAGAGCCGCCGCCTATTATCATTAACCAAATGGTCAGCACGGTACTTTCATCATTTACCAACGCAAAGTCAACACTATTAAAGCCCGCTGTACGTGGCGTCACGGCTTGCATCCATGCAGTGATCACTTGCTCAGACAATGGTAAATTTCCAAGGGTCTCTGGGTTATTTGCTTCAAAAAGCCAAAATAAGCTAAATGCCAGCACATTTAACACCGCAGTTGCTATCAACACTAACTTAGTGGCAGATCCAAACCGGCTCCAACGGCGTCTTTTCACTATATCCATCAGCACCACAAATCCAAGTCCGCCAATCACAAATAACCCCGATATCACAAGATTAACGACCCAATCACCACGAAAACTGGTTAGGCTGTCATCATGCAGTGCAAATCCCGCATTGTTAAAAGCCGAAATGGTGTAGAAGAAGCTTTGCATTATCGCATCACCCAGCGGTAGCGTTTGATACCAATGAGCAAGTAAAATGGTAAACCCAATCGATTCGATGATCAGTGCATAAACTAACACGCATTTGGCTGTATCAACCAACTGGTCAAACCGATCAACGCCAAAACTTTCTTTTGCGATCAGTTGTTTACTAATGTCCATTTGCTGCCCCATCCCCCGCAGCACTACAACCGTAATGGTCATAAAACCAAGTCCACCGATTTGAATAAGACAGGCAATTACGAGATGACCAAAGGTAGTAAAATCATTTGGCGTACTCAATACGGCAAGCCCTGTTACCGTTACCGCGGAAGTTGCAGTAAATAGCGCTTGCATCACTTTGATGTCTTGGGTGTGTGCTATCGGTAGTAGCAGCAACATAGTACCTAAAGCTATCAGCCCACAAAACCCTATAAACAGAACTGCAGGGGGACTTAGCCTCAGCGGCTTTTTGCGGGCTTTGAGCTTACTATTTGAATAGGGGAAATAATGGGGGCTCCATGTTTTCATTACGCCTCCAGTTTTAGCGCGATAGAATTTAACGCTTTTAACTGACCGTTGAGGATCACTTTATCATCTTCGTTGATCAAAAATGTCTCTGCCGGATTGGTATAACACGTTTTACCGCGCTGCACTAACACAGCCTTGATTTCGCCTTTTGCACGCTTTAATAGGGTTGCCAAAGACTGCCCGCAGCTTAATTTATTCACGATGACTTCCACCATATAAAAGCCATGTCCCAACTGCATATATTGATTGACCATAGGGTAATTCAGTGCTTGTGCAACCTTGATCCCCATTTCTTCTTCAGGGTGGATCACACGTGTTACGCCTAAACGAGATAAAATTGTATGATGCGCTTCTGAGCTGGCCTTAACCCAAATTTGCTCAACGCCTAAGTTCTTTAACGAAAGCACACATAAAATGCTAGCTTCTAGGTTTTCACCAATGGCGACCAGTACCGCTTTGCTTCTCGTAATATCTAGCTGGCGTAATGCCGTTTCATCGGTCGCATCCAAAGAGGTGGCATAATCAATATGCTCAACAACTTGGTTCACCACACGTTCGCGACTATCTACCCCTATCACTTTATTACCAAGTCGTTTTAATTCCAAACAAGCCGCAAAACCAAATCGACCTAAACCAATAACTACAAATTGTGCCATAACAACCTCTATATACTTCGTTACGAGAAATGCTTATTGAGTGGTAAAAGTAAAAACCGATAACCAACCCCAGGCTCAGTTTCTATGATTTTTGGTGTAGCAGCATCGTCACTGAGTTTCTTACGTAACTGGCTGACCACAATCCGTAAATAATGACTATCTTCGACATGGCTTTCGCCCCAAATTTGCTTTAATAAGGTTTGCTGACTGACTAACTCTTGTGCTCTTTGTGCAAGCATACTAAGTAGTGCAAATTCCTTTTTCGACAGTGCTAATGGTGCGTTATCCATAATGACTTGATGCTTTTGTAAATCTATCATCAACTTGCCGTAGTCAATGGCAAGCAAGCGTTTGTTCGGTACTAAATCTCGTAATAGCACTTTGACGCGTACCAACAGCTCTTTGATGCTAAAAGGCTTCGTCAGGTAGTCGTTTGCGCCGCCCTCCAGCAGTTTAATCTTCTCGGCCTCTTGATCTCGTGCAGTTAAGATCAATACAGGTAGCTTGCTGGTTTCTCGGATCTTCTTCAAAATGCTATACCCATCAAAATCAGGTAGCCCAAGATCTAAGATCACCAAGTCTGGCAGCTCACCTTTTAGCACCAACATGGCTTCCTTCCCGGTGCTGGCTTCCACATAATTAAGCCCTTCAGCTTTTAATGCTAAGCGGATAAAACGACGGATCTCTTCTTCATCGTCAATCAATAGAATGGTGTGGGTCATCAATGCGCCTCCTCTTTTGGCAAACTAACTTCCATTGTGCAGCCTTGCGTCGTCGGCAAAATGCGAATATCACCGCCGTGCGCACGAATAATACCTCTCGCCACACTCAGCCCTAAGCCACTGCCACCGTCTTTACTGACGCTTTGTCGAAACGAGCTAAAGGCGCTAAAGACTTCTTTTTGTCGAGCGACGGGGATCCCGGGACCATTATCCTGAATAAATATCAACAACGCTTGCTGCGTTTCTCCAAAGGAAATCTCAACCCGCTCTCCATCGGGACTAAAAGTGACTGCGTTTTCGATTAAGTTAAACAGAGCTTGCTCAATGAGTGCAGCTTGTATCGTGAGAATTGGACTCACATTCTGAGGCATTCTCGAGACGCATGGCGCACCTAGCCGCAAAATGACGTTATCGATCAATACATCAATTGATGTTGGTTGCTTAAAAAGCGAAAGCTCATCTCCCTGATGCTGTAACTTGGTGGCTTGCAAGATATTTTCGATATAGCGAAACAAACGGTGGCTTTCAGAGCGTGCCGATCCCAACAACTCGTTTTGCTCATCTTGGTCTAACTTATCGCGGTAGGTTTCTAGCGTTTCGAGCGCGCCCATCACCGCCGCAAGTGGAGTACGTAAATCATGAGAGACTGACAACAAAATATTCGATCTTACGTTTGCGACTAAAAGTAGCTGCTTTTGCTCTTTGATATAACTCGATAAATAGCTAGTAGCTAATGCCACAGCGATAAATACCACTAAATTGACCACATCTTCGGTATTGTTCATATGAAGCGTGTATCTGGGTTCTGTGATGAAAAAGTTGAACACTAGACTGCTAGCAATCGCCACTCCCAGTGCCATCCAACGTTTTGCGATGAGAGAAACAACGACAACCCCCAACTGCAATACCAACAGTACACTGATCGCCGAATGTAACAGCGAGTCTAAGATAACAGCAAAAGCACTGGTTAATAGCAAAACCAGTAAACTAACGAGATACTCGTTCTTGGCAATAAACCCATTCTCAGAAAACATAGTGACTCCAACTTGCGCTATGTCTTTATTCTATCCTTGTCGAAATTTCGTTGCCGTATAATTTGCGTAAAATTTACTTAGCTTGAGGTTATTTAGCACAAGAGCCTGTTTATCTCTCAAGTTGGTTTTTGCATGTTGATGATAAAAAGGCTAAGTGCGTATCTGATAAAGCCATTGTGATACGCTGGCACAAGCTGTTTAAAAGCAACTGGATAACTTAGAAGTTCATTGAGGAATGGCCGAGAGCGAGTACTGACCACTTATTGTAAAACACTCAAAAAACGACGGCGCACAAACCTAGCAAATTGTGAACGTTTGCTGGCTGGACCAAATAAAGGCTTTAGCAATAACGCCTCAAGCTGCGCTAGCCGTAGCCTCCCCTATGCCGTGCGCGATAAGCTGATTTTGACGTCGAGAAATACGTAAACGCCAGCCAGGCTTAGCACGTCCCACCTATAATTGATTCATTATGTGTTTACTTCCCCACTGCAACCAATTTATCTTGTTCGAATTTAAACGCGATATTTTCAAAGGTCACAACATCACCTTCATCAACAAGAAATGCTTCAGGCTTGGCTTGCCTTAATAGAAATAAAACATCTTTTTTGCTTTTACCTTCAATTCCTTTGACAATTAAGTTACCCATATCGGCAATTAACTGGTCTTGATGATGCAAATTCATAGACTGATATTTTTCGGTAAGAGCTTGGTCGGCAAAAACAAAAAACCAATATGTGTTGCTACCTATCAAGAACAAAATTGAAACGATAAAAGCGAACTTCCAAGTTTTCAGGTGACTCTCCTAAACATCGGCAGTCGCGGCAAGAGGCGCTATTTTTGCGAAAGCAAAAAAGTGACAATTGCCGGAGATCCGCTACCTGCCCGTATTATGTGCATATTACTTTAAACTATCGACTAATCGATTAAAAATAACAGACGATCATCAGCTTTAGATGGAGTTAACTCGATAATTTCTGGTTTAACCACATTTTCAATTACAAAAGGATCTTCAGCGACAATTTCTTCAATTTCCTCTTTGGACACTTTTACCGCAACAATACCACCGCCTGCATTTGGTTGCAGACTGCCGGATAACAAAAATATACCCTTATCAAATCCCGCTTGAAGCCATTCTTTATGGCCTTCCATAAAATCTCTCGCTTAAGACTTATTGTCTGAAAATTTTAATTGGATGATAAACACTTTTTACTTCTTTAATGTATTACTTAAATTCATTTTAAAATAACTGAGCTATCTAAAGAATATAATGCCATGATAAAATCAGTAAAATAGCAGAATAAGCTGAGCAAATAATGAGCGCAAGCCAGCCTTTTGTGTCCGTCCTTTTAAGCGCGTTGTTATGTGAATTTACAGTGATCGCGCCCTTTGCCAGAAATTATTAGTGTCTAAGTTCTTGTTCCAAAGCTCAAACTTAGCACGGTGACTTTCCCATGGTTCATCTAAGACTTCACGTGTATCAGTGAGAGAGTAAGCCATACCTTCCATAAACCATTGCGGAGTATCTAGCCATACCTCAAAGTCACCGAGTTTTTCATGCTGTAAATGATGAACAAATTCATGAGAAAGAAAAGTCGAGTTCCAACCTCTAGGACCTACGACTATACCAATTGTACTAATTGTTATAGCTCTCATTTCCTCAAGACCGAATGAGTTAAAGCAGGCAGAGGTAGAGCAAAAAATTACTCTAGGGCTTTTCTCGAATGAAGCCACCTTTTTTTCTGTGAAAAAATATGCTGATGAATACAGCTTTGATGCTTCATCAAGTTTAGAAGAGTCATCAATACAGATGGTAGCACTAACACAGTCCAAACCGTTAAGCTCAGGAGCCAATATTCGGATAGGTTTGTATCCGTACCAAAAAAATAATGGGCTTAGGAGCACAGCAACGAGTAGCAATTTCTTCTTCATATTTATCCATCTACATAACGTCTCGCATAACCGATTAATACTGGTGAGGCATAATAAATCGCTGACACCCACCACCGCTTAAATCGCTGACACCCACCACTAATTTGCACCTTCCAAAGATACTGCCTAAACTTTGAATCTACACTCAAAGGATTGAGGAAACCAAACTATGGCTACTGCCCGTAAAAAGCAAATCAGTTTAACCGACACCAGATACTACCACTGTATCTCCCGCTGCGTAAGGCGCGCGTTTCTGTGCGGTGAAGATAAATTTTCTGGAAAATCATACGAGCACCGCCGGGATTGGGTTGAAGAAAAGCTCCTGATGCTGGGCTCCGTGTTTTGTATTGATGTCTGTGCTTATGCCGTGATGAGTAATCACACCCACATTGTTTTATATGTTGATGATAAAAAGGCTAAGCGTCTGTCGGATAAAGCGATTGTGATACGATGGCACAAGTTATTTAAAGGCAATTGGATAAGCCAAAAGTTTACTGAAGGTGAACCACTCAGCGAATCGGAACCATTGATATTCGACGAGCTGGTTGATGGATATAGAGAAAGACTCGCAGATATTAGCTGGTTTATGCGAGTGCTTAACGAAGACATCGCCCGCCGAGCAAATAAAGAAGATAATTGTACAGGCCGGTTTTGGGAAGGACGATTCAAATCCCAAGCATTACTAGACGAGGCTGCATTGACTGCTTGTCTCGCTTACGTAGACCTAAACCCAATTAGAGCCAACATTGCCGCAACGCCTGAAACCTCAGACTACACCAGCATCAAAAAGCGCGTTGACCACGCAAAGCTGGGCAAACAACCAAAAAGCCTATTACGCTTCGCTGGCAGCCCACGAAAACACATGCCCAAAGGCCTGCCTTTTGAGCTCAAATCCTATATTGAATTGGTTGAGCTAACAGGCCAATGTATTCGCGCCGACAAGCGAGGCTATATCTTTGAGTCTCAGCCTATTCTCACTCGACTCAATATAGAGCCTGAGAATTGGATAAAACTCACTACGCAATTTTCTCGGGTATTCCACGGTGCAGTTGGAAGAGAGCGAACAATAACCGCCTACTGTGAAACACTGCAAAAACGACGACGTACAAACCTAACAAACTGCGAGCGCTTGTTGGCTTAGCAAAACTCACACTCTCAACGCTAGAATTTCTTACTGTTGTATTTACAGCGCTTTGTCGTGTGCGATAACCCTGTTTTAATATAGAGATACGCTTAAGTGCTAAGAAATAACTTATCGAAAAACGTTATTGACCAAAATGATTGGAGTGTTTACATACTTTTTTATTTCACTCCCCCAGCTTGAATATCAATAGTGGTGGGTGTCACTGTTTTTTTTGCTGGCTAGACCAAATAAAGGCTTTAGCAATAATGCCTCAAGCTGCGCTAACCGTAGCCTCCCCATGCCGTGCGCGATAAGCTGATTTTGACGTCGAGAAATACGTAAACGCCAAAAACTCGCTTATTTTAGAAACACTTTTGATATGAGTGATGAACACTTGTTTGTAATTCTCAGTCGAAACTGCCGTAACTATGGTGAATAGATAACAGTGGGTGTCTGTATTGTTTCCATAAGTAAAGCTCCCACTGCTCGGGGGGGATTGACTTGAACGCATCTTCGCTCATTAAACGTTCAAAAACAGCCTTATCCCACTTAGCTATTTCTGGCATGTTTTGCTCAATAAAAGGGATGAAAGTCTCACTAGGCTTAGCCTGATTGGCAGTATTAATTACCGCTATTCCAATAAAAAATAAGAATATACTTAGCAACCCGAAACCGATGTACTTAAAAAATTTCACTGATACCTCTGAGTACTTATAACGCCGTTGTAACCGGCAAATAATAGTTGGCTAAAATTTGTGAGGCACGAACAAAGCCAACTGTTATTTGTCCACGTTTACAACTTTGTTATGTTTTTTATTAAAGACTTGCATGTTTAGTTCTGCCCACTGACCTAGATTGTAAGCTTGTAATTTAATTTCAAAGTTACTTTCTTTAATACGTTGAACAAACTGACTTTTACTCTCTTCGCTAAAGTCATCAACTAATCGATACAATAAACCCGAAAGCTCATGGTTGCCAGAGCCTTCAAGGTTTAATAATTCGTATGCTCTTTTAACCGAATCTAAAAGTGAAATTTTATTTGATATAGATTCTTCAGCTATTTTGGATAACCAAAACTCTTCAGGAAAATCAAAAGTGTCGTAATTTTCTAATAACACAGCCATACCATCTGATACGCATGTGCTTTCATGCATTACTGTCTGAAAAACAGTTGATTCATTATAGTGGTTGCCAACCCAATTAATGAAATCCTTAAAAGGTATTTCACCTTTCATTGCTAGGTAGGAAACTAATGCAACTTCTTTTTGAATCATGCACTACTCTCAATAAAAACATAGACATAATGACTCCCACACGGTGCTAGCCTCCGCAT